>DASSQD010000069.1:0-110739 GCA_035702665.1 Burkholderiales bacterium | reverse complement strand
CTACCAGCCGGGTCAGGACAGCTTCAGGGGCGTCTACTGAATAAGCCGCTCGCTGCCCCGATCTGGAACGAGTACCAGAGCCCCCATTCGGACCTGCGCGAAGCGATTGAGCGCATCGAGCGCGCGGGTGAGCTCCAGCGCATCAAGGGCGCCGACTGGAAGCTCGAGATGGGCACGCTCGCCGAGATCGTCTACCGGCAGGAGACACCGCCCGCGATCCTGTTCGAGGACATCCCCGGCTACCCGAAAGGCTTTCGCGCAGTCTCGGGCGCGACCAATTCGGCGAAGCGCCTCGCCATCGTGCTCGGCTTTGCGCCGCCGTCGCATCCGCTCGACGTGGTGCGCGCCTATCGCGACCGCATGAAGTCGCACAAGCCGATCCCGCCGCGCGTCGTCAAGGACGGCCCGGTGCTGGAGAACGTGCTGGCGGGCAAGGACATCGACGTACTCAAGTTTCCGGCGCCGCTCCTGCACGAGCACGACGGCGGCCGCTATCTCGGCACCGACGACCTCGTGATCATGCGCGACCCGGAAGGGAACTGGGTCAACTGCGGCACCTACAGGGTGATGGTGCACGACGCCCGGCGCGTCGGCGTGTGGATGTCGCCGGGCAAGCATGGCCGCCAGATCCGTGAAAAATACTTCAAGCAGGGCAAGCCCTGTCCGGTCCTCGTTTCCTGCGGGCACGACCCGATGCTGTTCCTGGCGGGCGGCAACGAGCTGCGCTTCGGGCTGTCCGAGTACGACTACGCCGGCGGCCATCGGGGCATGCCCTTCGACGTGATCGAGAGCCAGCTCCACGGACTGCCCATGCCGGCGCACGCCGAGATCGTGCTGGAGGGAGAGATGCGCCCGGGCGAGACCGCTCCCGAAGGACCGTTCGGCGAGTTCACCGGCTACTACGCGGGCGGCCAGAGCGAGCAGCCGGTGATCCGCGTGCAGCGCGTCTACCACCGCAACGATCCCATCCTCACCATGGCGACGCCGATGCGGCCGCCGTCGGATTTCTCCTACAGCAAGTGCGTGATGAAGGCGGGCATGATCTGGGACGAGGTCGAGCGCGCCGGCGTGAGCGGGGTGAAAGGCGTGTGGTGTCACGAGGCGGGCGGCGCGCGCATGTTCAACGTCATCGCGATCAAGCAGGCCTACGCCGGGCACTCGAAGCAGGCCGCGATGGCCGCGGCGAGCTGCCAGTCGGGGTCCTATCTCGGGCGCTTCGTCGTGGTCGTCGACGACGACATCGATCCCGCGAACCTGTTCGAGGTGCTGTGGGCGATGTGCACGCGCTGCGACCCCGCCGAGGACATTGACATCGTGCGCAAGATGTGGAGCGGGCCCCTGGACCCGCGCATCCCGCGCGGCACGACCTGGAACTCGCGCGCGGTGATCGACGCCTGCAGGCCGTTCGAGATGCTCAAGGATTTTCCGCCGGTAGCCCGCGCGACCCCCGAGCTGCGCGCCAAGGTCGAGGCGAAGTTCCGCGACGTCCTGTCGAAACTCTAGACGCCCTGCGCTATAATCCGGCCCCTACGGTGGCCGTAGCTCAGCTGGTAGAGTCCCGGATTGTGATTCCGGTTGTCGTGGGTTCGAATCCCATCGGCCACCCCATCACCGGTAGCACGCAGCCGACTTGGGAAAAGCCAAGGCTCTGCGCAGCATTCCCGCCTTCACCGCGTCGTACTCATTGCTCGTCAGATGCGAGCGCTTCCACGAGTCCACCAGCCGCTGCGCGGATTCATTGGCCCACAGCGAGGCGATGTACTCGCGCAGGGTGTAGCCCTTGGGAATGGGGAATCGCTTCATATTGGTCTTGCCGTGCCAGACGACGCGCCCTTCCAGGGGCTTCATACCGGAGGCGTGCAATTCGCAGCGCTTGTCCTTGAGGAAGGTGCACCCGCGCTGCTCGAACACGGGGGATGGCGCAAGGTATTCCACATACTCCAGCTTCGGCTTCAGAGCGTAGTTCTGGCAGAAGTACAAAGCGAGCCGACCGCTGTGGCCGCCATCGACCAGACGCTGTATTTCCTCAGGCGTGCCATGGCAAGGCTTTTCCTCGCACATGGCCACGCAGACGTCACACGTGCAATTGACGGTCTTGAACGCGGAGCCCACGGCGCAAATCAGTCGAGCGGTTCTACTCTCACGATGCGGTGGTCGTGGTTGCTGCCGACCCAGAACGTCACCGGCGTCGTCGAGTTGTCGACGAACACGGTTCGCATGTTGGTGTCGGACGGCATCAGGTACTGCACCGCGTTGCCGGTCTTGGGATCGAGGCGCACGACCCGGTCGGTGTGCATGGTCGACGCCCAGACCTCGCCGTTCTTGTCCCAGTTCGCGCGGTACGGATAGGTGCGCGGCGGCAGATCGTACTCCGTGAACTTCTCCGTCTTGGTGTCGAACACCGCCACCTTGTTGCCGCGGTACTCGGTCACCGTGATGCGGTCCTGGTCGTCGATCTGCATGCGGCGGGCGCGGGCGTTCGGCGTGGGCAGCGGCCACCATGTCACCTTCGTCGTCTTGGCGTCGATCTTGCCGAGATGTCCCGCGACGAATTCGGCCATCCACAGGTTGTTCTGCGAGTCCGAGATGACCTGGTAGATGGTGGCGCGCTTCGGCGCGCCCTCGGGCAGGAAGTCGGTCGGGTGGAAACGCTCCCATTTGCCGGTCTTGAGATCGAGACGGAAGATGTGCTGCGTGCCGACGCTCTTGGTCCAGACCTTGCCGTCGACGTCGTGGCGCAGGCCGGTGAAGTTCAGCTGCACGGTGTCGTCGTTCCATTCCTTCGGCACCGGGTAGTAGGCGATCTTGCCGGTCTTCGGATCGAGCGCGCCGAGCGAACCCTGGTACATGGTGTCGAACCAGATCTTGCCTTCGCGATCGAACTCGATGCTGAGGAGCCCTTCCGGCGCCTTGTCCTTGAACTTCCTGATTGGGTATTCGACGAGCTTGAGCGACTTCGGGTCGAACTTGCCGATGTGCATCTCGCCGAAGTCCGTGTACCAGACCTTGCCTTCCTTGTCGACGAGCACGTCGTGCGGCTCGATCGTCGGCCGCACCATGTCGTACTCGGTGACGATGGCGCGCGTGTCACGGCCCTTGGGACGCGGCAGCGTCTTCAGCTCGTATTGCCAGCGGTCGGTCGCGGAGAGGTTGATGGTCGCGAGATAGTCGGCGAGCTTCCGGTATTGCTCGGGCTTGCCCGCGCGAGCGGCATCCAGCATGCGTTGCGGCTTGATCGGCTGGCTCACGGCGCCGTAGCCCATCATGCGGCTGATCACATGGGTCCATTCGTCGGAGTCGTGCGTCGAGCGCGCGACGCGCTCGAGCGTGTGGCAGCCGACGCAATTGAGCAGCCCGGCTTTCTGATCCTCGGTGCCGGGGAAGCTCATCATCCATTCGGCGTTCGTGAGCTGCCCGGCCAGATTCGCGGTCTTCTTCAGCCGGATGTCGGCGGAAGCGGACTTCCCGTTCACGGCCGCCCTCGCCGGGGAAGCGATGTCGTAGCCGACCGCGCGGACGCTGAGCGTGTACTCGCCCGGCTCCAGGCGGTTCCGCGGGAAGCTGTAGCGGCCTTCCGAGTCGGTGGTGACGCTGACCTGGACGATCGATTTGGCCCGGCGGGCGGTGACGACGACGCCCTCCATCTTGCCTTCGGCTTCGGAACTGACGACGCCGGTAAGCGCCGCGTCGCCTTGAGCCCGGACGGTTCCGATCGCCGGCGGGAGGAACATCGCGGCGACGGCGGAAAGTGTCAACACCAGCTTGCCTTGCATAGGGCTCTCCTTACCTTATGAAAGTGGGGCGCGACTCGCCTATGATACGCTTCGCCGCCAAACGGGAAAGGGGGAAGTCATGCTCACACGCGTTGCTTCGGCGATTTTCGGAATGGGCCTTCTGGCCGCCGTCCCGGCTCATGCCGCGGACGAGATCGAGGCGAAGGCGCAGACCTGTGCGGCGTGCCACGGCGACAAGGGGACGCCTGCCGACCCGAAGACCGTGCCGGTCATCTGGGGCCAGCAGCAGAGCTATATCATGAAGCAGCTGCGCGACTTCCGCAGCGGCGAGCGCGTGAGCGTGATCATGGCGCCCATCGCTAAGGCCCTAGACGAGGGTGACCTCCGCAAGATCGCGGCCTCCTTCGCGGCCAAGACGTGGCCGGCACGGCAGGCGGCCTCAAAGCCGCCCTCGCCGCCGAAAGGCATCGCCCAGTGCCAGCCCTGCCACCAGCCGAACTTCGAGGGCGGCATGCCCGCGCCGCGGCTCGCGGGCTTGAGCTACGAATACCTGGCCGCGTCGATGCGCGCCTTCGCCACCGAGAAGCGGACCAACAACCTCGACATGCCGAGGTTCATGCAGATGCTGACCGAGCGCGAGCGCAACGCTATTGCGCGGTATATCTCCGCGCTGTAAGGACGGATCCTCCAGGCTAGGCCCGTGGACACGCTCTCCGACATGCTCAGGCTCGTCAAGCTGACCGGGGCGGTCTACTTCGCCGCCGATTTCTCTGCGCCGTGGTGCATATCCGCAGACGAAGGCGCCGCGTCGAGCGTGCTGCCCAAGAGCGAGCATTTCATCTTCTTCCATCTGCTCATGCAGGGGAGCTGCTTTGCGAAGCTCCCTGACGGCGAGGCGGTGCACTTCCAGTCCGGAGACCTGATCGTCCTCCCGCACAAGGACTTTCATGTGATGGGCAGCGCGCCGGGCCTTGCGCCGGTGCCGATCAACGAGTTCTACGTCCCCGCCGCGGCCGGGCAGATCTCGCGGGCACGCCTCGGCGGCGGCGGCGAGCCTACGCGCATCGTGTGCGGCTTTCTATCCTGCGACAAGCGCCTGGCGCAGCCGCTGCTCGAGAACCTGCCCCGCCTGCTGCGCGTGCGCGTGGACCACGACGAGGCGGCCGCGTGGCTCGCCAGCTCGATCAAGCTGACGCTGGCCGAGGAGGCTTCTCCGCGCGCCGGCAGCGGCGTCATGCTCGCGAAGCTATCCGAGCTGATGTTCGTCGAGGCGCTGCGCAACTACATCGAAGGCCTTCCGCCGGAGCAGACCGGCTGGCTCGCGGGTCTGCGCGATCGCTACGTCGGCCGCGCGCTGACGCTGCTGCACGGCCGGCCCGCCGATCCCTGGACGGTCGACCTGCTCGCAAAGGAGGTTGCGCTGTCCCGCTCCGCGCTGGCGCAGCGCTTCACCGACCTGCTGGGCCAGGCGCCCATGCAGTATCTGACGCGCTGGCGGCTGCAGCTCGCGGCGCAGATGCTGCACTCCGACCGCCGCGGGGTCGGCGCCGTCGCGAGCGAGGTCGGCTACGAATCCGAGGCGGCCTTCAACCGCGCTTTCAAGCGCGAGTTCGGCGCTCCGCCCGCGGCGTGGCGCAAGGCGGGCTCGCGCGGCAAGCGCGCCTCCGCCTGATCACTTCGCCTGAATCGCGCTCGCGTAGCGCTCGGCCGCCTGCGGCTGCGAGGCGAACTTGTCCAGGCGCGTGCCCATGGCCCGGTCGAGCGCGTCGAGCCGGCTGCCCGGGTCGGGGTGCGTCTCGAACATCAGGGCGAGCGCGGAGTCCTTGGGGTTGAGACCCTGGAGCATCTGCACGACGGAAGGAAGGCCGAAGGGGTCGTAGCCCGAGCGCGCGGCGATCACCACGCCCATGCGATCGGCCTCGAACTCGTCGTCCTTGTCCAGGCCGCGCAGCATGACCTCTTTCATGCCTCCGACCAGGCGTTCCTTGGCGGCGGCGCTGCGCTGGCCGCCTTGCTCGAGGTACATCGACAGCAGATTGCTGCCCGCCTCCATTCCCTTGCTCTTCCGCAAGGCCGCGAGGTGGTGCTTCTTGACGACGTGGGCGATCTCGTGGGACAGCACGCCCGCGAGCTCCGCCTCGTTCTTTAGCCTCGCGAGGAGCCCTTTGCTGATCAGCACGTAGCCCCCGGGCGTGGAGAACGCGTTGACGGTCTCGGTGTCGAGCACCCCGAACTGCCAATTCAGGCCGGGGCGCTCCGAGTGCAACGACAGCCAGCGCCCGACGCGGTTCACGTAGCGCGCCACGCCGGGGTTGTCGAGGAGCGGGCTCGCGCCGACCAGCACGGCGGCGTATTCCGCGCCGATCTCGGCCTCCTGCTTCTCGTCCACGTCCTTGAACGCGTCGCGAAGGTTCTTCCCGGTGTCGATGAGGCGGTTGAGGTTCAGGTTGAACTGCGCCGGCGCGCTGCCGGGGAAGGCGCCCAGCGCGACCAGCACGACCGCGGCAAGAATGCGCGTCATTTCGGCACCGGGAGGTAGTCGATCTTCTGATTCTTCAGCTGCGGATTCTCCGCGGCGAAACGCTCGGCGTCGCTCTGGCCGACGGCGTAGCCGGCCATCTTCTTGAGCTCGGCCGGATTGGGCTTGGCGTTCTGGATGTCCTCCTTGTCCAGCCCGCGCACTCCGGTGGTAACGGTCTGGCCCGACGACCCCGTGCGGGCGACGGTGAAAAGCGACCTCAGGCCCGAGGCGAAGCTCGATTGTCCCGAGTTCATGCGGATCGAGAGCATGCGCACCCAGCCCGAGAGCGTTCCCGCCTCGACCTGCATCCAGCCGCCCTGGCGCGCGAGCACCTTGACCTGCGCCTTCTCCGCCAGCGTGCCGACCGTCTGCGCGTCGCTGAACGGTTCCTTCTTCACTCCGGTGTCGCGAACGGCGAATCCGGTTTCCTGGGCGGCCGCCGGGGCGAGCCAGGCGGCGAGCACCAGCGCGGCGAGCGCGGCCCTCACGCCGGCACCGCTTTGGGCTCGAACAGCTCCACTTCCTGCGTTCGGCCTTTCACCTTGTAGGACCCCCGCGAACTGAACGCGAACGCATTATTGCACGCCATCATGGTCTCGCGGGACACCAGGATGCGGCTGTGCGCGTCCTTGGTCAGGCCTTCGATACGACTTGCGAGATTCACGGCGTCTCCGATCGCCGTGTAGTCCAGCTTCTGCTCCGCGCCGATGAACCCGACCACCGCCGCGCCCGAGTGGATCCCGATGCCCACGTCAAACTCCCGGCCGTCCTCGCCGAGCTCCTTCTTGAACGCGAGCAGCACCTGCTCCATCTCCAGCGCCGCGGCGACCGCGTGCTCCGCGTGGCGCGAATCCTCGAGCGGCGCGCCCCAGAAGGCCATGATGCAGTCGCCGATGAACTTGTCCAGCGTCCCGCCGTGGCGGAAGACGACCGCAACCTGGCGCGAGAAGTAGCGGTTCAGCAGAGCGACGATCTCCTGCGGCGGACGGGTCTCCGACAGCGTGGTGAAGCCGCGGATATCCGAGAACAGGATCGACATCTGCCGGGTCTTGCCCGACAGCGACTCGATGGTTTCGCCCTGGTCGACGATCTGCCGCACGACGTTCGGATTGAGAAAGCGCGAGAACAAGCGGACCGCTTGCTCGCGCGCGCGCTTTTCCCGCAGGTAGGCGACCATCGCGTTGAAGAGGTAGAGCGTCCACGCGAAAAGCAGCGGAATGGCAACGGGCAGGAGGCGGTTCGCGTTCAGGGCGGCGTACTCCACGCCCAGCAGCACCGCCGAAACGACCGCCAGGCCCACACCCGTCTCGACGGCGTTGCGGCCCAGCCGGAACGCGGCGAAAACGAGTGCGAGGAGCATCGTGGCGAGAGCCATTGGCGCGTAGCCGGGCGCAGGCTGCATCGCGCGCCCGTTCTTCAGATTGTCGATCGCGGTGGCGAGGATCTCGGTACCGGGATAGGTGTTCGAGATCGGGGTAACTCGCAGGTCTCCCAGGCCCGCAGCCGTGGCGCCGACGACAATGATCTTGTCCTTCAGCTCGTCCGAAGGACGCGACCGCTTTTTGCGGCCGAAGTCTTCGTAGAGGTCGGCGAACGAGATATGCAGGAAAGAGCGCTCTGCTCCGCGCCAGTTGAGAACAATCGACTCGGCATCCGGTACCGCATACCCCAGCCCGCGGGCGACCCGCGCCGGCAACGACGGCAGCCGCCAGCCGTAGGCGGGCATGGCGATCCAGTAGCGCCTGCCGACGCCGTCGCCATCGGGAAGAAAGTTGATGAGGCCCGAGCGCCGCCAATGCTCTTCGTCGAGAACCTGCGGCGGAAGGAACTGGATGCGCGCGTCGGGCTGCGCAGACTCGGTACGCGCCAGCCCGAGCGTCTCGGCGACCTGCGCGAGGGGAACTCCGCCCGCGTCGCCCGAGGCGTCGAGACGCTGCGCGGAGAAGTAGACATTCGTGAGCCCTTTGAGCGCCCGGTTGAACGCCCGGTCGAATTCGGGATCGCGCGTGTCCTGGTCGGCGAACAGGATATCGAAGACGATCGCGCGCGGCTTCTGGCGCTCGACTCCCTGAACGAGTTCCGCGTACACCGACCTTGGCCAGGGAAATTTGCCCGCGGCGTCCTGCATCCGCGCGAGGCTCGGCTCGTCGATGTCGACGATGACGATGTCCGGGTCGGGCGACAGCCCGCCGGCGTGCCGGCGCACGAGGAAGTCCGACACCCGGCCATCGATCCCCTCGAGCAGGTGCAGCCTGCCGATCTCGACGAGCGCGAGGACGAGCAGCAGCGCTGCGGCGGCGTGGAGCGGTCGGTCGCGCAGGGTCACCCGGTCCCGCCTTCTAGCGCTTCTGGTACTGCGTCGCCCCGAAAAGGATCTCGCGCGCCTTGGCGTCGTACTGGCCGGCGGGGGTCGTCTGCACCTCCGCGAGCACCTTCAGCGCGCGCTGGACGGCCGGGCGGGCGTGCACGCGATCGAACCAGCTCTTCACCGTCGGGAACTCCGCCCAGTCGATGCCGTTCCGCTCGCTCGCGCGGAGCCACGGAAATATGGCGATATCGGCGATCGAATACTCGGACCCGGCGAAATACGCGGCCTCCGACAGCCGCTTCTCCATCACGCCGTGCAGGCGCTTCACCTCGTTGGAGTAGCGCTTGATCGCATAGTCGATCTTCTCGGGCACGGCGTTGCTGCGGAAATGCCCGGACTGGCCCATCATCGGCCCGATCGATCCCATCTGGAACATGACCCATTGCAGCGCGATGTACTTGCCGCGGTCGTCGCGTGGAAGGAGCTTGCCGCTCTTGCCCGCGAGGTAGACGAGGATTGCCCCCGACTCGAACAGCGATATCGGTTTTCCGTCCGGCCCCTCGCGGTCGACGATCGCAGGGATCTTGTTGTTCGGGCTGATCCTCAGGAAATCGGGCCTGAACTGCTCGCCGGTCCGGATGTTCACCGGCCTGATCTCGTGCTCGAGCCCAATCTCCTCGAGCATGATGTGGATCTTGTGCCCGTTCGGCGTCGGCCACGTATACACTTCGATCATCAAGGTTTCCTTTCGAAACGCTGGAGAAACTGGCGCGCCCGGCGGGACTCGAACCCACAACCCCCAGCTTAGAAGGCTGGTGCTCTATCCAGGTTGAGCTACGGGCACGGGTGAGGCATCGTGCTGCCGCCCTCGCTGAGTCCGAGGGTCGCAATAATCTGGTCGGGGTGGAGAGATTTGAACTCCCGACATCTTGCTCCCAAAGCAAGCGCGCTACCAGGCTGCGCTACACCCCGCGGGTGTCGCATATTACGCCTCCGGATTGACCGGGGTCAACGCTTCGCGAACCTCGAATCGCGGGGCAAAACAGCTTGCGGGTTTGGGATTTCCGGTGTCAAATGATTTCTCGGGAGAGCAACACGGAGTCGGCGATTTTGGAACTGTTGTCCAAGACGTTCCCGCCCTACAGTCCAAGAAAAGGCGAGGAATACATGAACGCCACCCAGCGCGCGCATTTCAGGAACATGCTGTCCGCGCTGAAAGTGGAGCTGTCGAAGGACATCGACAGGACCGTACACGAGATGCAGGACGACGCAACCGTGTTCGCCGACCCCAGTGACCGCGCCAGCCAGGAGTCGGACATCTCGCTGGAGCTGCGCAACCGCGACCGCGAGCGCAAGCTCATCAAGAAGATCGACGAGACCCTTTTGCGTATCGACAAGAACGACTACGGCTACTGCGAGAACTGCGGGATCGAGATCGGTCTTAAGCGCCTGGAGGCGCGGCCCACCGCGACCCTGTGCATCGACTGCAAGACGCTCGACGAGCAGCGCGAGAAGCAGAGCGGGAGGTAGGGCCGCTCCGGCCTAGTGCTGCGTTGCGGCGGCCGCTTCCTTCACCGCCTTCATGCTCAGGCGCACGCGCCCCTTCTCGTCGGCTTCAAGCACCTTGACCTTCACCTGCTGCCCTTCCTTGAGATAGTCGGACACGTTGTTCACCCGCTCGTTGGCGATCTGCGAGATGTGCAGCAGGCCGTCCTTGCCTGGAAGCAGCTGAACGATCGCGCCGAAGTCGAGCAGCTTCAGCACGGTGCCGTCGTAGACGCGGCCGACCTCGACGTCCGCCGTGATGTCCTCGATCCGCTTCTTCGCCGCCTGCCCGCCCTCGGAGGAAACGCAGGCGATGGAGACCGTGCCGTCGTCGGCGATCTCGATCGTCGTCCCGGTTTCCTCCTGGAGCGCGCGGATGACCACGCCGCCCTTGCCGATGACGTCGCGGATCTTCTCGGGGTTGATCTTGATCTTGATGATGCGCGGCGCGAAGCTCGAGATCTCGGCGCGCGAGCCCTCGAGCGCCTGCTTCATGATCTCGAGGATATGCAGCCGGCCGTCGCGCGCCTGGGCGAGCGCCACCTGCATGATCTCCTTGGTGATCCCCTCGATCTTGATGTCCATCTGCAGCGCGGTGATGCCGCGCTCGGTTCCCGCAACCTTGAAGTCCATGTCACCGAGGTGGTCCTCGTCGCCGAGGATGTCGGTGAGCACGGCGAAGCGCTTGCCTTCCTTGATCAGGCCCATCGCGATGCCGGCGACGTGCGATTTCATCGGCACGCCCGCGTCCATGAGCGCGAGGCTGCCGCCGCAGACCGACGCCATCGACGAGGAGCCGTTCGATTCGGTGATCTCCGACACGACGCGCATCGAGTACGCGAACTCCTCCGGGCTCGGCAGCATCGCGACCAGCGCGCGCTTGGCGAGGCGCCCGTGGCCGATCTCGCGGCGCTTGGGCGAGCCCATGCGGCCCGTCTCGCCGGTCGCGTAGGGCGGCATGTTGTAGTGGAGCATGAAGCGCTCCTTGTACTCGCCCATGAGGGCGTCGATGATCTGCTCGTCCCGGCCGGTGCCGAGCGTTGCCACGACGAGCGCCTGGGTCTCGCCGCGGGTGAACAGCGCCGACCCGTGGGTGCGCGGCAGCACGCCGACGCGCACCGTGATCGGCCGCACGGTGCTGGTGTTGCGGCCGTCTATCCGCGCCTCGCCGTCGAGGATCTGGTTGCGCACGATCTTCGACTCGAGCGCGAAGCAGATGTCCTTCACGACGTTCGCTTCGGGGCCGCCTTCGCTACCGACGCCGATCGCCTCGAACACGCGCTTCCAGACGGCGTCGATCGCCTCCGACCGCGCCTGCTTCTGCCTGATCTTGAACGCCGCGCGCAGGTCGGCTTCCGACATCTCGCGGATGCGCTCGACCAGCGCCTGATCCTTCTCCGCGGGCTTCCAGCCCCACGCGGGCTTGGCGGCCTGGTCGGCCAGCTCGTAGATCGCCTGGATCGCGGCCTGCATCTGCTGGTGGCCGAACACCACCGATCCCAGCATGACGTCCTCGGGCAGCTCGCCGGCTTCGGATTCGACCATGAGCACCGCGTGCTGCGTGCCGGCGACCACGAGGTTGAGCCGGCTATCCTTCAGCTGCGACGCCGTCGGGTTGAGCACGTAGTCGCCGTTGATATAGCCTACGCGCGCCGCGCCGATCGGCCCGTTGAACGGGACGCCGGACAGCGTGAGCGCCGCGGACACGCCGATCATCGCCGGGATGTCGGGGTCGACCTCGGGGTTGCAGGACAGCACCTGCGCGACCACCTGTACCTCGTTGTAGAACCCGTCCGGAAAGAGAGGACGGATGGGACGGTCGATCAGCCGTGAGGTCAGCGTCTCCTTCTCGGACGGCCTGCCTTCGCGCTTGAAGAAGCCGCCGGGGATCTTGCCGGCGGCGTAGGTCTTCTCGACGTAGTCGCAGGTGAGCGGCAGGAAGTCCTGGCCCGCCTTCGCCTGCTTGGCCCCCACCACGGTGCACAGCACCACGGTGTCGTCCATGTTCACGACCACGGCGCCGTGGGCCTGGCGCGCGATCTCGCCCGTTTCGAGCGTCACCTGGTGCGCGCCGTAGGTAAAGGTTTTCTTGATGGGAGCTAGCGCCATGATCGTATCTATCCGTTAGTGAGCCCGGGCAGCGGCCCGGGTCATTTTGATTGAGACGGTACCGGTGAGGAACGCCGGACCGGTGGTGGAGCTCAGGGCGCCCATCGGGATGCAAGGGGCGCCGAGGAAATCACTTGCGCAGGCCAAGTTGCTCGATCAGCTGGTGATACTTTCCGTTGTCCTTCCGCTTGAGGTAATCGAGCATCTTCCGGCGCTGGCTGACGAGCTTCAGCAGCCCGCGACGCGAATGATGGTCCTTGACGTGCTGCTTGAAGTGGTCGGTCAGCCCGTTGATCCGGGCCGTGAGCAGGGCGATCTGGACTTCGGGAGAACCCGTGTCGCCCGTGGCGCGCTGGTATTGCTGGACGATCTGCTGCTTCTGCGCAACGCTCACCGACATATCTGCTCTGATTGTCTCTTCGCGAAAGGGCGACATTTTAGCTTGGAATCAGCACCTTTCACAAGCATTTTCCACCCGGGAAGGGCTCAGGACCGAGCCAGCAGACGCTTCGGCTTCAGCGTTCCGCCGGAGACTTCGCCCGCGCCGACAAAGGCGCCGTTTCCCGCGAAAACCGCGATGTCGCCGTCCGCCGCGCTCGCCGGAACCGCCTGTCCCTGCCTGAACCTCGCCACGAGGTCCGCGTCGAGCAGCAGACGCGGCCACGAGTCCAGCAAGGCCTGCGGCGGCAGCAGCCGCTCGCGCCTCCGGGCGGGCGAAAGGCTATCGAGGTCCTCGAGCGTGACCGACTGCTCCACCGAGAAAGGTCCCACCGCGAGGCGCCTGAGGGCCGCCAGGTGCGCGCCGCAACCCAGGGCCTCGCCGATATCCTCGGCGAGCGTGCGGATGTAGGTGCCCTTGCTGCACTCCACGCGGAGGCCGACAGTCTCGCCCTCGAACCTCTCGAGGTCCAGGCGCCGGATCGCGACGCGCCTGGGCGAGCGCTCCACGCTCTCGCCTCGCCGGGCATAAACGTACAGGGGACGGCCCTCGTGCTTGAGCGCCGCGTACATGGGCGGCACCTGGTCGATCTCGCCGCGGAAGCGTTCGAGCGCCTTGCGCAGCGCGTTCTCGGAGACGGCGACATCCGAGCGCGACAGAATGGCGCCTTCGGCGTCGCCTGTCGCGGTGCGTATTCCGATCTTCACCGCCGCGCGATAGGCTTTGTCCGCCTCGAGCAGGCCGCCTGCGAACTTGGTGGCCTCCCCCAGGGCGATGACGAGCAGGCCGCTCGCCAGGGGGTCCAGCGTTCCCGTGTGGCCGGCGCGCGCCGCGCCGAGCAGGCGCTTTGCTCTCTGGAGCACTACGTTCGAGCTGGGGCCGGACGGCTTGTCGAGGAGCAGAACGCCGTTGACCGCGTCGGCCACGATTCCCTCTAGCCGTCCTTCCTTCCGGCGACCGCGTCGTCGATCAGCTTGGACAGGCGCACGCCGCGCTCCACCGAGCCGTCGTGCACGAAGCGTATCTCGGGAGTGACGCGCAGCTTCAGCCGGTGGCCCAGCTCCGCGCGCAGGAATCCCGCTGCGCGCTTGAGACCGGCCTCGCTGCGCGCCAGAGCTTCGGCGTCGCCGAGCGTGGTGAAGAAGACCTTGGCGTGGGCCAGGTCGGGGGAGACTTCGACGCCGGTCAGGGTGATCATGCCGACGCGCGGGTCTTTGAGCTCGGACCGCAGGAGGCCCGACAGCTCGCGCTGGATCTGGTCGGCGACGCGGCGCAGCCTTTGTGAATTCGCCATGGGAGCGCCCGCGCGGGCCTGGCCGGTCGCCCTAGAGCGTGCGGGCGACTTCCTGGACTTCGTAGATCTCGAACTGGTCGCCGACCTTGAGGTCGTTGAAGCTCTTGAGCGACATGCCGCACTCGAACCCGTTCTTCACTTCCCGCACATCGTCCTTGAAGCGCTTGAGCGAGTCGATCTCGCCGGTATGGATGACCACGTTGTCGCGCAGCACGCGCACCGAGGCGTTGCGCCGCACCAGGCCTTCGAGCACGTAGCATCCCGCCACCGCGCCGACCTTGGAGATCTTGAATACCTGGCGCACCTCGACCAGTCCGAGCACGCTCTCCTTCTTCTCGGGGGCGAGCATCCCGGACATCGCCGCCTTCACCTCGTCGACGGCCTCGTAGATGATGTTGTAGTAGCGCACGTCGACCCCGGAGGCCTCGGCGGCCTTTCGCGCTGCCGCGTCGGCGCGCGTGTTGAAGCCGATGATCACGGCCTTGGACGCGAGCGCCAGGTTGACGTCCGACTCGGTGATCGCGCCGACGGCGGCGTGGACCACGTTGACCTTGACCTCGTCGGTCGACAGTCCGGAGAGGGCGTGCACCAGCGCCTCCTGCGAGCCCTGCACGTCGGCCTTGATGAGCAGCGGCAGCATGCGCGCTTCGCCCTCGCCCATCTGCTCGAACAGATTCTCGAGCTTCGCGGCCTGCTTCTTCGCGAGCTTCACGTCGCGGAACTTGCCCTGGCGGAACAGCGCAATCTCGCGCGCCTTGCGCTCGTCGCCGAGCACCATGACGTCCTCGCCGGCGCCGGGCACGTCCGACAGCCCCTGGATCTCCACCGGGATCGACGGGCCCGCCTCGACAACCGTGCCGCCGTTCTCGTCGAGCATGGCGCGCACGCGGCCGAAGGAGCTTCCGGCGAGCAGGACGTCGCCGCGTCTGAGAGTCCCGGACTGCACCAGCACGGTCGCGACCGGACCACGACCCTTGTCGAGCCGCGCCTCGATGACGATCCCCTTGGCCGGGGCGTCGACAGGCGCCTTGAGCTCGAGCACGTCGGCCTGGAGCAGCACCTGCTCCAGCAGGTCGTCGATGCCCTTGCCCGTCTTCGCGGACACGGGAACGAAGGGCGAATCGCCGCCGTATTCCTCCGGCACGACCGACTGTGCCACCAGCTCCTGCTTGACCTTGTCCGGATTGGCCTCGTGCTTGTCGATCTTGTTGATCGCGACCACGATCGGAACCTCGGCCGCCTTGGCGTGGTGGATGGCCTCGATCGTCTGGGGCATCACGCCGTCGTCGGCGGCCACGACCAGGACGACGATATCGGTGACCTGGGCCCCGCGCGCGCGCATAGCGGTGAAGGCCTCGTGGCCCGGCGTGTCGAGAAACGTGACCACTCCGCGCGGCGTGGTCACGTGGTAGGCGCCGATGTGCTGGGTAATGCCGCCGGCCTCGCCGGCGGCGACCTTGGTGGTACGGATGTAGTCGAGCAGCGACGTCTTGCCGTGGTCGACGTGGCCCATCACCGTCACCACCGGCGCACGCGGCTTGAGTTCCGCCTCGTGATGCTCGGCCGGCGCCTCCGCGAGCAGCGACTCGGGATCGTCGAGCTTGGCCGCCTTGGCGGAGTGGCCCATCTCGGTGACCACGATCATCGCGGTGTCCTGGTCGAGCACCTGATTGATGGTGACCATGCTGCCCATCTTCATCAGGGTCTTGATCACCTCCGCCGCCTTGATGGACATCTTGTGCGCGAGGTCGCCCACGGTGATGGTCTCGGGCACCATGATCTCGCGCACCAACGGCTCCGCCGGCGCGGTGAACTGCGGGACGCTCTCCGCCGTCGCGCCCCCTGCCCTGTGCCTGGCGCCGCCCTTGGGGGTGTGCCAGCCGGATGCGCCTTGGACGTCGCCGCGGGTCTTGATCGTGCGGCGCTTGACGCCCTCGTCCTGCCAGACCTTGATCTCCTTCGCCTTCTTCGCGCCCTTCTTCTCCGTTCCGGGAGCGACCTTGGGCTTGTGCAGGGTCGTGTCGGCGGCGGCCGGCGCCTTGGCCTCGACGGGCTTCTGCTCCGTCTCGCGCGCCTGCTTGCGCTCGCGCTCCTGCTTCTCGGCGAGCTCTGCGGCCTGGCGCGTCGCCAGCTCTTCCTGACGGAGCCGCTCCTGCTCGCGCAGCTCCGTTTCGCGCGCGTCGATCGCCGCGACCGGCGAGGCCGGTGTTTCCGGCGCGCCGTGGTCGGACTCGCGCTTGACGAAAATGCGCTTCTTCTTGACCTCCACCTGGATGGTGCGCGCCTTGCCGCTCGAATCCGATTTCTTGATGATCTCGGAGGTCTGCTTGCGCGTGAGCGTGATCTTGTTCTTGGGCTCGGACGAGCCGTGCGAGCGTCGCAGGTAATCGAGGAGCTTGGTCTTGTCCTGCTCCGAGAGCACGTCCTCCGCGACGCGCTTGTGCACGCCGGCGGCGCGCAGCTGCTCGAGCAGCTGCGCAGGCGGGACCTTCAGCTCGCCGGCGAATTGTGCAACGCTCGTCTGTGCCATGAGGTCCGTTCTATCCCTGGGTGAACCAATGCTCGCGCGCCTTCATGATCAGGTTCTTCGCGCGCTCGGCGTCGATCGCAGTGAGCTCCACCAAATCGTCGAGGGCGAGATCGGCGAGGTCGTCGCGCGTCTTCACCCCGGAGGTGGCGAGCTTGGCCGCGAGGTCCTTGTCCATGCCTTCCAGACCGAGCAGCGCCGGATCGAGGTTCTCGGCCTGCTCCTCGCTGGCGATCGCCTGCACCAGCAGGGCGTCGCGCGCGCGGTTGCGCAGCTCGTTCACCGTGGCCTCGTCGAATCCCTCGATCTCCATCATTTCGTTGATTGGCACGTAGGCCACTTCCTCGAGCGTAGAAAAGCCCTCCTGGATGAGCGTGTTCGCCACTTCCTCGTCCACGTCCAGGCGCTCCATGAAGAGCTTCCTCGCCGAGGAAGCTTCCTCCTCGTTCTTCTTCTGCGACTCGGCTTCGGTCATCAGGTTGATCGCCCAGCCGGTCAGCTCGGACGCCAGACGCACGTTCTGCCCGCTGCGGCCGATCGCGATGGCGAGATTCTCCTCGTCGACCACGACGTCCATCGCGTGCTTGTCCTCGTCGACGAGGATCGAGGAAACCTCCGCAGGAGACAGCGCGCCGATCACGAGCTGCGCCGGGTCTTCCGACCACAGCACGATGTCGACCCGCTCGCCCGCGAGCTCCTGCGTCACGGCCTGCACCCGCGCGCCGCGCATGCCCACGCAGGTGCCGATCGGGTCGATGCGTTTGTCGCGCGAGTGCACCGCGATCTTCGCCCGGATCCCCGGGTCGCGCGCGGCCGACTTGATCTCGAGCAGCCCTTCTTCGATCTCGGGGACCTCGAGGCGGAACAGCTCCATGATGAACTCGGGCGCGGTGCGCGACAGCACCAGCTGCGGCCCGCGCACGTTGCGGTCGATGCGCATGACGAAAGCGCGCACGCGGTCGCCGACGCGCAGGTTCTCCTTGGGGATCATCTGGTCGCGCGGCAGAACGGCCTCGACGCGCCCGACCTCGATGATGGCGTTGCCGCGCTCGATGCGCTTAATCGCGCCGTTGATGAGCTTTTCGCCGCGCGCCAGGAAGTCGTTCAGCAGCTGCTCGCGCTCCGCGTCGCGGATGCGCTGCAGGATGACCTGCTTCGCGGTCTGCGCGCCGATGCGGCCGAAATCGATCGGCTCGAGCGCCTCTTCGATGAAATCGCCGAGCTGGAGCTCGGCGTCCTGCTTCTGCGCCTCGGCGAGCGCGATCTGCTGGGCGGGGTTCTCCACGGTCCCGTCGGCCACCACCTGCCAGCGCCTGAAGGATTCGAATTCGCCAGTGTTGCGGTCGACCGCGACGCGCACATCGACGTCCTCGCTGAAGCGCTTCTTGGTCGCCGAAGCGATCGCCATCTCGAGCGCTCCGAACACCACGTCCTTGTGGACGTTCTTCTCCCGGGCCAGCGCGTCGGCTTGCAGCAGGAGTTCCCGGCTCATGTATCCCTCCGGCATCATGGCTTCGGCACCAGTCGCGCGCGGTCAAGCTCGGTCAGATCGAATGCCATCCGGTCTCCTTCGAATTCGAATTCCACGCGTTCGCCGTCGACGGAACGAACGATCCCGGTAAAATTGCGCCGCCCGTTGAGCGGGCGGCGCAGGCGCACCTGCGCCTCGTGACCGGTGAAGCGCGCGAAGTCCGCGGCCTTCCTCAGCCTGCGGTCCAGGCCCGGCGAGGACACCTCCAGGCGGTCGTAGGCGATGCCCTCGACCTCGAAGACCCGTTGCAGCTGCCGGCTCACGATCTCGCAATCGGCGACCGTCACTCCGCCCTGGCCCCGTCCCGACATCGGTTCATGTGATCTCTCAATAAACACTCGTAACATCCTGCCATTGTTTACTAATTCGAAATCTGAAAGCTCGTATCCCAACCCGCGGACCGTGCGCTCCACCAAGGGCTCGAGCGCGCTCACGGCCATGAGAAACCCCTGGGCATAAATAAAAAATGGGCTCGAAAGCCCATCGCGAAAACTGCGGAAGTATAACAAGAAAGGCCGGCAGGAACAACGAAAAGTCGGGCTTAGAGCAGCGCGAGCAGCCCCGCGACCTCCTCGGGATCCAGGTTCTTCCAGCGTCCCCGGCGAAGATAGGACGGCAGCATGAACGGTCCGAAGCGGACCCGTATCAGGCGACTCACGGTGACGCCGAGCGACTCGAAGATGCGCCTCACTTCGCGGTTGCGGCCTTCGCGCAGGACAACTTGGTACCAGCGGTTCGAGCCCGTCCCTCCGCCGGGCGAGATGCGGTCGAACCTGGCCGGCCCGTCCTCGAGAGCGACGCCCCGGGTGAGCTTGCCGAGTTGCTCGCGGGAGAGTTCGCCGCGCACGCGCACGGCGTACTCGCGTTCGATATCGCTGCTCGGATGCATGAGGCGGTTCGCCAGTTCCCCCGAGTCGGTGAACAGCAGCAGCCCGCCGGTATTGAAGTCGAGCCGGCCCACGGCGATCCACTGCCCCCCGCGAAGCGACGGTAGATTTCGGAACACCGTCGGCCGGCCCGTGGGGTCGTCCCGGGTTACGAGCTCGCCCGCCGGCTTGTGGTAGATCAGGACGCGCGGCGCCTTTTCCCCGGAGCGCAGACGGACCGCCCGCCCGTCGAAGAGTACCCGGTCCGCCGGGGTGACCCTCTGCCCGAGGGTCGCGCGCGCGCCGTTCACCGTGATGCGGCCCGAGGCGATCGCGGCCTCCATTTCGCGGCGCGAGCCGAGGCCGGAGCGCGCGAGGACCTTGTGCAGCCGCTCCGCCGGACCCGGGCTAGACGGGGCTGGTCTGGGCCGCCTCGGCGGGCGTCTCAGCGCGGGTCTCTGCGGATGGGCCGGGCGCCGGCTGCGGTGCGGGTGCGGGGATTTGCGTGAGGTCAAGCGATTTGGCGATTTCTTCCAGCGGCGGCAGCTCTTCGAGCGAGCGCAGGCCGAGATCGTCGAGGAAGGTCTTGGTGGTCGCATAAAGCGCCGGCCGCCCGGGCACCTCCTTGTGCCCGATCACCTCGACCCAGCCGCGCTCCTCCAGTCGCCGGATCACTTCGGTGGAAACCGACACGCCGCGGACGCTCTCGATGTCTCCGCGCGTCACTGGCTGCCGGTAGGCGATGATGGCGAGGGTCTCGAGCACAGCGCGCGAGTAGCGCGGCGCCCGGTCGGGCTGGATGCGCTCGAGGAACTTCTGAAGCGATGCCTTGGTCTGGAAGCGCCAGCCGCTGGCCGTGACGACGAGCTCTACGCCGCGGTCGGTCCAAGCCGCGCGCAGCTCCTCGAGCAGCAGCCGCAGCGTGTCCGAGTCGACTTCGTCGTCGAACATCTTCCTCAGCTCGGAAACCGGAAGCGGCTCCTGCGCGGCGAGCAGCGCGGCCTCGAGGACGACCTTGATCTCACTCGGACTCAGCATGGGCCAGCTTCACGTAGATGGGTGCGAACGACTCGACTTGCGTCACTTCAAGAAGACCTTCCCTGGTCAGCTCCAGCACCGCGAGAAAATTGACGATCAGCACCGCCAAGCCCCGCGCCGGATCGAACAGCTCGCCGAACTCGGCGAAGCCGCGACCGCGCAGTCTGCGCAGGATGAGGCTCATGTGCTCGCGCACAGACAGCTCCTCCCGGGTGACGCGATGGTGCTGCGTCATTTTCGCACGCACCAGGAGCGCGCGCCATGCTTCCTGCAGGTCGACCACGTTCACGTCCGGGAGGCGCTGCGCGAGCGTCTGCTCGATCCACACCTCGACCGGAAGGAGATCGCGACCGAGCTGAGGCAGGGCGTCGAGCTTCTGGCCCGCGAGCTTCATCTTCTCGTATTCGAGCAGGCGCCGGACCAGCTCGGCCCGCGGGTCTTCCTCGACGTTCGGCATCGCCGGCCGCGGCAGCAGCATGCGCGACTTGATCTCCATCAGCATCGCGGCCATGACGAGGTACTCGGCGGCGAGCTCGAGGTTGCGGGTGCGCATCACCTCCACGTACTCCATGTATTGCTCGGTCAGCCTCGCCATCGGAATGTCGAGCACGTCGATGTTCGCCCGCCGGATGAGGTAGAGCAGCAGGTCGAGCGGGCCTTCGAAGGCCTCGAAGTAGACCTCGAGGGCGTCGGGCGGAATGTACAGGTCCTGCGGGAGCTCGGTCAGCGGTTCCCCGCGCACCTTCGCGAGCGGCGCCGCGGCGGCGGTCTGTCCCGGCTCGATCACGTGTAGGCGAGCCCCATCGCTTCGCGGACGTCGCGCATGGTCTCGCGCGCGAGCTTGCGCGCCTTTTCGCAGCCGTCGGCCACGATGTTGCGTACCAGGGTCGGATCGTCCAGGTACTTCTGGGCGCGCTCCCGCATCGGCGCCTGCTCCGCCAGCACCGCGTCGATCACCGGCTGCTTGCACTCCAGGCAGCCGATGCCGGCGGTGCGGCAGCCGTGGTTCGCCCATTGCCGGGTCTTGTCGTCGCTGTAGACGAGGTGGAACTGCCACACCGGGCACTTCTCCGGGTCGCCCGGATCGTTGCGCTTCACCCGCGCGGGATCGGTGGGCATGGTGCGGATCTTCTTCCTCACCGACTCGGCGTCCTCGCGGAGCGAGATGGTGTTGTTGTAGGACTTCGACATCTTCTGCCCGTCCGTCCCCGGCAGCTTGGACGACTCGGTCAGCAGCGCCTCGGGCTCCACCAGGATCATGCGCCCCGCGCCCTCGAGAAACCCGAACAGGCGCTCGCGGTCGGCCACCGAGAGATTGCCCTGGTTCTCCAGCATCGCCCGCGCAGCGGCGAGCGCTTCGGCATCGCCGTGCTCCTGGTACTTGGTGCGAAGCTCCATCAGCACCCTCGCCTTGCGGCTCCCCAGCTTCTTCGCGGCGGCCTTGGCCTTGTCCTCGAACCCGGCCTCGCGGCCGTAGACGTGATTGAAGCGCCGCGCGACCTCGCGCATCAGTTCGATGTGCGGCACCTGGTCCTCGCCGACCGGGACGTACTTGGCGCGGTATATCAGCACGTCGGCCGCCTGCAGCAGCGGGTAGCCGAGGAAACCGAAGGTGGCCAGGTCGCGGTCGCTGAGCTTTTCCTGCTGGTCCTTGTAGCTCGGCACGCGCTCCAGCCAGCCGAGCGGCGTGATCATCGACAGCAGCGTATGCAGCTCGGCGTGCTCGGGGACGCGCGACTGGATGAACAGCGTCGCCTGCGCGGGGTCGATGCCGGCCGCGAGCCAGTCGATCACCATGTCCCAGACGCTGTCCTCGATCACGTCGGGCGTCTCGTAGTGCGTCGTGAGCGCATGCCAGTCGGCGACGAAATACAGGCTGGGATGCTCGCTCTGCAGCTTCACCCAGTTCTTGAGCGCTCCGTGGAAATGCCCAAGGTGCAGGGCGCCCGTCGGGCGCATTCCGGAGACCACGCGGTCTTCGTACATTTAGGTTGGGTACAGGTGAAAGATCGCGGCGATAGCCGACTTCGATGCGAACATTATCGGATCGAGGAATACGCCAAGAATGTTGTATCCGTACATGCCGACGGCGACGAGCCCAAGGAGAATCGGCAGCCCGAACGGCTCGAGTCTCGAAAAGCTCCGTGCGAGGGGAGCGGGCAGCAATGAAACCACGATCCGCCCGCCGTCGAGAGGAAGAATGGGCAACAGATTCAGCGCCATGAAGACTAGGTTCACCTCGATACCAGCGATGGGCACCTGAAGCAGGAAATCGCTCGGCTTGAGTCCCGACAGCGCTCCGATCTTTGCAGCGGCGCCCCACGCCAGAGCCATCGCCAGGTTTGCCGCGGGGCCGGCGAGCGCTACCCAGAGCATGTCGCGCTTGGGATGCCGGAGCGCGTGAAAATTGACCGGCACGGGCTTCGCCCAGCCGAACATGATTCTCCCGCCGGATACGAACAGCATGACCACCGGGAGAAAAATGGTGCCGACCAAATCGATATGACGTGCCGGATTCAGGCTGATCCGCCCGAGCTTGAAAGCGGTCGGGTCGCCGAAATGGCGGGCGACGTAGCCGTGCGCGGCCTCGTGGAGCGTGATTGCGAAGATGACCGGCAGAGCGAAAACCGCAATCATCCTGCTGATCTCACTGAAATCCATGGCCGGCCATTATTTTATCAGAGCGGTCTGCCTCGCCCTGCGCGTTCTACCAGTCGTGCCACACCGGCTTCAGGTCGTCGGGCAGCGGCGGCAGCATGCCGAGATCGGCGCGGCTTTCCCCCTTGCCGTGATAGTCGGAGCCGCGCGAGGCGAGAAATCCGAATTCGCGCGCGCTTTTCGCGAACTCGTGGTACTGCTCCGGCATGTGGGCGCCGGTGACGATCTCGATGGCGGCGCCGCCGCAATCCCTGAACTCCGAGAGGAATTGCCGCAGCTCGGGCCTTTCGTACTTGTAGCGCCCGGGATGCGCGACGACGGCGATGCCGCCGGCGGCGCGTATCCAGCCTACGGCTTCCTGCAGCGACGCCCATTGGTGCGGCACCCAGCCCGGCCTGTCCTTCACGAGATAGCGTTGAAAAACGTTCTTGACGTCTGCAGCGCGCCCGGCCTCGACCAGAAAGCGCGCGAAGTGCGCGCGGCTCAGGAGGTCGGGATTGTCGGCGTAGCGCTGCGCGCCCTCGAGGCTGCCGGGGATGCCCGCGGCCGAGAGGCCCGCGGCGATCTTCTGCGCGCGGGCTGCGCGGCCACGTCTGATCGATTCGAGGCCCTGACGCAAGGGAGCGGACTGCGGGTCGACGCGCAGGCCGACGATGTGGACCGTTGCCCCGTGCCAGGTCGCGGAGATCTCCACGCCGTCGACGAAGCGCAAGCCGCGCCGCTTCGCTTCGGTACGGGCCTCCTCGAGACCGGAGGTCGCGTCGTGATCGGTGAGGGAGATGAGCTCGACCCCGTTCGCCGCGGCGCGCGCGACGACTTCCCTCGGGGAAAGCAGGCCGTCGGACTCCGTGGAATGGCAATGAAGGTCGGCGTTCAAGGCCGCATCTTACCGGAGAAACTCCTCGATCACTTCGGCGAGACGTTCGGGCTGGTCGTGATGGAGCATGTGGCCCGCACCCGGGATCACGCGCTCGGTCAGATGCCGGAAGCGCGCCTTGCGCGCCGCGAGGTCGCTGTCCGAGAGCTTGAGCTGCTTGGGTATCGCCGTCTCGGATCCGCTCACCCAGAGCACGGGCGCCGCAACCTTGTCCCAGCAGGCGGCGGCCTCCTCGATGCGATACAGCACCGGATTGACGAGCTTGTGGGCGGGGTCGCTGGCGAGCGCGACGCGCCCGTCGGGCTTCGCGAGGCCCCAATGCCGCGCGAGAAAGAGCGCGCGCTCGCGCGTCAAGCGTGGATTGTTGCCGCGCAGGCGCTCGGCGAGCGCGTCGAAGGAATCGTAATCGCGAAAGCCCGGCGCATCCTCCGACAGCTCCTTCAGCCAGCGCGCGTAACGCTCCGGCGCCTTCTCGGCTCCGGCGCCGGCGAGGCCGAAGCCCTCGAGACTCACCAGCCGCGCGACGCGCTCTGGCCGCACCCCCGCGTACATCCCGGCGACGTTGCCGCCCATGCTGTGGCCGACGAGCGTCGCGGGAGCGTTCCGGCTGAAACGATCGAGCAGCGCGTCGAGATCCGCGAAATAGTCGGGAAACCAGTAGCTGCCGCCCTTCGTCCACTCGGTGAGCCCGAAGCCGCGCCAGTCCGGCGCGACCACGCGCCACGCGCCGCGCATCGCGTCCACGAGGAACTGGAACGACGCCGACACGTCCATCCAGCCGTGCAGCATGAACAGCGCGGGCGCGCCCGGTTCTCCCCAGACGCGGCAGTGGTAGCGCAGCCCGCGCACCGGGACGAAAATCGATTCGCTCGGCTTCATCCGGCCGATGATATCAGGCGGCTCTGCTATGATCCCCGCTCGAAAAGGAACCGGGCATGGCGGTCTATTCCCTCGGCGAGCGCAAGGTCGTCCTCAACGGCGATTGTTTCATCGCCGACAACGCAACGGTCGTCGGCTCGGTCGTGATCCACGATCGGGCGAGCCTGTGGTTCAACGTCGTCGCGCGCGGCGACAACGACATCATCACCATCGGGGAGCGCAGCAACGTCCAGGACGGCGCGGTGCTGCACGCGGACCCCGGCATTCCGCTCACGCTCGGGAAGAACGTCTCGGTCGGTCACAAGGCGATGCTGCACGGCTGCACCGTCGGCGACGGCGCGCTCGTCGGGATCGACGCGGTCGTGATGAACCACGCCGTCATCGGGCGCGGCAGCCTCATCGGCGCCGGCGCTTTGGTCACCGAAGGCAAGAACATTCCCGAGGGCGTGCTGGTGCTCGGCTCGCCCGCCAAGGTCATCCGCGAGCTGACGCCGGAGGAGAAGGACGGGCTGCTGAAGATCGCCGAGAGCTACGTTCAGCGCTCGAAGCTATTCCGGGAACAGATGAGGCCGCAGAAGAAATAACTGACTCATTTCGGCGCCATGCGGATGGCGCCGTCCAGGCGGATCACCTCGCCGTTCAGCATCTCGTTCTCGACGATGCTCCTCACGAGCTGCGCGTAGTCCGAAGGCTTCCCCAGGCGCGGGGGGAAGGGAACCTGCTTTGCGAGCGCGTCCTGCACGTCCTTGGGCATGCCCAGGAGCATCGGCGTCTCGAAGATCCCGGGAGCGATGGTGCAGACGCGGATGGCGTCGCGCGACAGGTCGCGGGCGATCGGCAGGGTCATGCCCACCACCCCGCCCTTCGACGCCGAGTACGCCGCCTGCCCGATCTGCCCGTCGTAGGCCGCGACCGACGCCGTGTTGACGACGACGCCGCGCTCGCCGGCGGCGTTCGGCTGCCCCTTCGCCATCGCCACCGCCGCGAGCCGGATCATGTTGAAGGTGCCGATCAGGTTGATGCCGACGACGCGCGCGAACGAGGCGAGCCCGTGCGGCCCTTCCTTCTTCACCGTGCGCTCGGCGATGGCGACGCCGGCGCAGTTCACCAGGCCCTGAAGGCCGCCGAAGCTCTTCAGCGCAGCGTCGACCGCCGCCTGTCCGTCGGGCTCGCTGGTGACGTCGCACTTGGCGTAGCGCACCTTGGCGCCGAGCTCCTTCGCGAGGGCTTCGCCCTTGTCGCCCTGGACGTCCGCGATGACGACGCTCGCGCCGGCCCCGACGAGCATGCGCACGGTGCCTTCGCCGAGGCCCGACGCGCCGCCGGTGACGATGAATGTGCTGCCTTTGATCTGCATGAGACCTCCCTAGGTCTTCTTGGCGGGCTTCTTCTTCTCCGGCATGAGCTGCTGGCGATCGCGCAGCAGCGGGTCTACGGTCGTCTTCGAGACGACGTAGGTCCAGGCCTCGAGCTTCTTCTCGCCCTGGACTTTCTCGAGCAGCTTCTTCCGGCGCTCCTCGAATTCCTTGTCGTTCTTCGCCTTGTCCTCGGCCTTCTCGTTCTTCGCCGGCGCGCGCTTCGCCGGAGGCTCTCCGGCGACGGCGATCCTCAGGTAGTAGTTCGTGTCGACCGGCCTGCCGATATCGAGCGTGTACTTCAGGCCGTCGAAGGTCTGCGACTGGATGCGGATGGGGTGATCGAGGCCGGTGTCCGTCTTGGCCGGATCGGCGACCACGTCGACCAGGTTCACCCAGCCGAGCGAGCTCGCCAGGTCCGTGGCCTTCTGCAGATCGGGCTTCTGCTTGGAGCCGACGAACTTCCAGTCGGCCGACTCCGCGTCGCGCGTCACCGTCCAGCGCGGCTTGCCGTCCTTGGAAGAGGAGATCGTCTTCGAACCCTCGACGCGCAGCAGGTCCTTCACCAGCCAATCCTGCGGCTTCGCCCCGACCTCGAGCAGCGGGTCGCCGACGGCGAGCACGTTCGCGGGCTCAGCGCTCGCGATCACGTAGCGGCCGCTCGCGTCCGCTTCCGGGCGCCCCACGGACGCCATCGCCGAGCCCTTCATGATCTTCTTGCCCAGGAGCAGCCGCCCGAGCGCGCCGCCCTTCGCGTCCTTGAGCTCGACCACCGTTCCCGCGCCTTCCGCCTTGTCCTTGGGCTCCGCCAGGTCGAGCCGCACTCGCTGGCTCTCGATCAAGGGCTCGCTCTGCACCACTTTCGTCTCCGCCAGCTTGACCAGGACTCCGGCGACACGGTCGGTGTCGGCGGGGAAGCCGGCGCGCTCGCGCACGCTCCAGCCGGCCTTGCCGCGCACGAGGTGCACCTCCCCCGAAGAATCCCGGATCGCGATCTCGGCGACATCGCCGATCTTGAGGCCGCCGATCGCCTTCTGGCCCGCGCGCGAGTCCTCGCCGATCCAGGCCAAGCGGTCCGACAGCGTCACGCCCGCGGCCGCCGCGGCGAGGACCGCGAGCACGGCGAGGATGACGAGAAATTGCTTGCGGCTCACAGCACGGGTGTCCGGCGCCGGCGCACGAGGGCGAAGGCGATGCCGGCGATCGCCACCAGCAGGGGCATCAGAGCGATGTTGGCTACCTTCGTCCAGAACTGCAGCGCCTCGCTTTCGGCGCGCAGCTCGCGGCGCACTTCCTTCAGCGCGAGGCGCGTCTCCGCCGCCTTGCGCCGGAAATTCTCCAGCTCGTTCTGCTGCTCGGAGGTGAGTATCGCCCCGGCGTTGGCGCCCCGCCCCTTCTGAAGCGCGCTCAGCTTTTCCTGCGTCTGGCCGAGGCTCGCCTCGAGTTCCTTGATCTTGCCGAGATACGCCTGCTGCGCCCTGGCCTCCATGTCGCGGATCCTGACGAAGGGCCGCGCGGCGCTCGCGCGGCTGCGCAGCTTGATGAGGTCCGGGTCGCCCGCGAACTGGTCGACCAGCGCCTGCGCAAAGGCGATGTTGCCGTTGCGCGGGATCACGATCCTCTGGCCGAAGATCTCCTGGATCTGCACTGCGGCACCGTCGTTGATGAAGTCGCTGTCTCCGACCAGCACCACGGAGTTGTCGGCGGCCGACTCCTTGAGCGCCGCAGGCTCGGGCTTGGCCTCGGGCGTCTTCGGGGGCGCAGCCTTGCCCTTGTCGTCGGCCTTCGGCTTCCCGTCCGGGAACGCGGTCTTGAACCTGCCCGTCAGGCGGACGGCGAGCGCGTATTCGGTGTTCGACGGCTGGAAGCTCTTCACCGCCGCCTCGCCCTGCGCCGTCGCCGCGAACGAATCGACGAGCTGCGAGTACGCGGAGGTCCGTATCAGCACGGTCTCGTTGAGGCCCGCGGCCGGCTTGCCGGTGAACGCGCCGGCGAACGGCATCAACAGCGATCCGAGGCGTGCCGTGGCGATGTCGTCCGGCGCGAAGGCGGCGTCGTTGAGCGAGAGCAGGGTCGGAAGCGTCCGCGTCCCCGCCCCGGTCAGGTAGCGCATGTCGAGCACCACCTTGCCCGAGTCGAACGCGAGGCCCCAGGCCTTGAGCAGCTTGTCGAGCGAGGACGGCGTGCCGCCGCCCCCCATCCCCATGCTCCCCATCTGGTCGAAATAGGCGTTCGGGTCGAGGAAGGCGATCAGCTTTCCGCCGCGCAGCACGAACTGGTCGAGCGCGTACTGGGTCTTGTCGCTGATGCCGCGCGGGTGGATCACCACCAGCACCTTGACGTCGTCGTCGATCCGGTCCGCGTCGAGGCTCACGCGCTTGACGGTGTAGTCGCGACGCAGCTCGGTGATGAACACCTGCGGCTCCATCGGCTGGCCGCCGGTGAACTGGCTGGGAGGCATGCCGAAAACCGGGAGCGCGCTCATCACGCCGACCACGGGCTTGGCCGCCGTCGTCGCGCGCGCGATCGCGCGCGTCAGATCGTACTCGAGCAGCGGCTCGCGATCGGGCGCGAGCGCCGAAAGCGCGATCTTCTGGTCGGCGTAGCTGACCGATGCGCCGAGATAGAACTTGTCCCCCCCGGCGGAGACCTGGGGCTCGACGCCCTCGAGCGCCGCGGAATCCTCGGCCTCGGAATCGGGCTCGGGATCGAGCTTTTCCACTCTCACCTTGCCGTGGCCCGCCTGGCTGAACTCGGCGAGCATGTCCTCCACCCGGCGCCCGTAGGCCTTGACCGGCAGCGGCACCTCGGCGCCCTGGCTGAAATACAGGCGGATCTTGACCGGGCCCTCGAGCTTGCCGAGGACCGAGCGCGTGCCGTCGGAGAGCGTATACAGCTTGCCCTGGGTGAGGTCGAGTCGCGCCCGCGGCGCGCCGAGCACGAGGTTGAGCAGCACGAGGATCGCGAAGACGGCGATGAGCCCGCCGCCCGAGTAGAGAAACTGCTCCGTCCTCTTGTCCATGTCCGCTCAGCCCGTTCGGTGGTTGCGGATCACGACCCCGGTCACGAACAGGGCGTAGGCCATGATCGAGCCGAAGTAGAGCAGCCCGCGCGAATCGACCACGCCCTTCTGGAAGCCGTCGTAGTAGGTGAGCACCGAGAACTTGGTCACCGCCTCGACCACCCACGGACTCGCCCAGCGCGCCAGCAGGTCGGTGAGCGGCTGGAATCCCACGAGGATCAGGAGCAGGCACAGCACCACCGCGAGGATAAAGGCGATCACTTGGTTGCGGGTGAACGCGGAGGTCATGCAGCTGATCGCGAGGTAGGCGCCGGCGAGCAGCGCGGCGCCAACGTAGCCGCTCACGATCACGCCGTTGTCGGGATCGCCCAGCCAGTTGACCGTAATGATCATCGGGAAGGTCAGCGCCAGCGCCACGACCAGGAACAGCCATGAAGCGAGGAACTTGCCGACGATGGCCTGCCAGGCGGCGACCGGCATGGTGAGCAGCAGCTCGATCGTCCCGAGGCGGCGCTCCTCGGACCACAGGCGCATCCCCGCCGCCGGCACGAGGAAGAGAAACAGCCAGGGGAGCCAGTTGAAGAAGGCCGCGAGCGAGGCCTCGCCGCGCTCGAAGAAACCGCCGAAGGTGAAGGTGAAGAATCCGGAGAGCAGGAGAAAGATCACCAGGAAGACGTACGCGACCGGCGACTCGAAGTACGCCGCAAGCTCGCGCCTGGCGATGGTGCGGATCGCCGCCCAATGTCCCCTCATGCCGGCGCCTCCACGTGAACGTCCGAGCGCGTGATCGAGCGGAAGAAGTCTTCCAGTTTTCCGGTGGAGGCGCGCGCGGCGAGCTCCCGCGGCGTGCCGTCTGCGACGATGCGCCCGCGGTCGATGATGATCGCCCGGGTGCACGCCGCCTCGACCTCCTCGAGGATGTGGGTCGAGAACACGATCGCCTTGTTCTCGCCCATCCGGCGGATGAGCGTGCGCACCTCGTGCTTCTGGTTCGGGTCGAGCCCGTCGGTGGGCTCGTCCAGGATCAGCACTTCGGGGTCGTGGATCAGAGCCTGCGCGAGGCAGGTGCGGTGCCGGAAGCCCTTGGAGAGCGTATCGATGGTCTGGCCGAGCACGCTCTCGAGGTGGCAGAGCTCGACCACCCGCCGTATCGCGCCTCGCCGGGACTCGCCCTCGAGCCCGCGCATCTCGGCGGAGAACTTGAGGAAGGACAGGACCGACATGTCGGTGTACGACGGCGCGGCCTCGGGGAGGTAACCGATGCGGCGCTTCACCTCGATGGGATTCTCCTGGACGTCGAGACCGCACACCGAAACGCTGCCCGCGCTCGGCGGGATGAAGCCGGTGATCATGCGCATGGTGGTCGACTTGCCCGCGCCGTTCGGGCCGAGAAAGCCGAGCACCTCCCCCTTGCCCACCTCGAACGAGACGCCGTCGACCGCACGCTTGGGACCGAAAGACCTGCTGAGATTCTCCACCCTGATCACGCTGACTCTCCAATCGCGCTGCACGATACAGACCGGCGCCCGGCCGCCGAAGTTCCTTGCCGCTTGCGGCGGAACCGGATTCTAGCTCAATGGAGGCTCCGCATGAACCAGAGTGCATTAGCTTATTCAGGGATTTGCGCTTTTAACCCTCCGACGATGGCCTTATAATTTTGCCCTCGTTCGAGGCGCCCCCGAGGCGCCTCCATAGGCAAAGGAAAGCAGAAATGACCCACGTGGTGTCCGAGAGCTGCATCAAGTGCAAGTACACCGACTGCGTCGATGTGTGCCCGGTCGACTGCTTCCACGAGGGGCCCAACATGCTCGTGATCGACCCCGACGAGTGCATCGACTGCGCGGTGTGCATCCCCGAGTGCCCGGTCAACGCGATCATGCCCGAGGAAGACCTGCCCCAGGACCAGAAGAAGTTCACCGCGCTGAACGCCGAACTGGCGAAGATCTGGCCGGTGATCACGGACGCCAAGCCCGGGCCCGAGGACGCCGACCAGTGGAAAGACGTCAAGGACAAGCTGCAGCACCTGGAGCGCTGATGCTCCGCACCGGATGCTAAAGCTTGGCTTCGGCCTCTCCTTTGCCGAGCTCTATCGCCGCGACGGACACGTCAAGCTCGACGCCGCTTTCCTCGCCCGCCTGGAGGCGGCCGACGCGTCCTGCGCCGGCACGCTGCAATCCCGCCTCCGCGCGGCGCGCGCAAACCCCTCTGGACTCGACGCCAAGGCCGAATCGGCGCTGATCCTCGAGATCGCGCCGCACCTGGACGATTTCCTCGCCGAGCTGTTCGGCATCCAGGCGGAATTCCGCGCGCTCGCCGCGCGCCATCACGACCTCGCCCCGCTGCACGCGATCAAGCGCCAGTTCGTGCAGCGCCGCGCCGCGAACAAGGTCAGGCCCGATGAAGCGGCGAAGCTCGACGGCCCGGCGCTCGAGGCGCAGCTGAAGCGATTGCTCGGGGACGGTTTCGACGAGCTCGAGTTCGCGAAAAAAGTGTCCCACTGGCTCGCCGACGAAGTCAGCCACGCGGCCGAGCTCGACACGGCGATGAAATACGCGGCCTGGGCAGTGCACACCGAAGCCGGGCGCGAGCGCGTGCGGGCAGGCGTCCTCTTCAAGCTGCCGGCCAGGATCGACCCGCAGAACCTGCTGGTGCACGCGCAAAGGAGCGAGCACGACGGCGTCGTCACCTACACGATCAGGCCCGAGCACATCCGCCGCAGGCGGGGATTCGCGCTGACCGACCCCGGCGCCGACCTCGTCGGCGCGCTCGACCAGGCGAACTACTGCATCTGGTGCCATACCCAGGGCAAGGATTCCTGCTCCAAGGGCCTGAAGGAGAAGCCGTCGCCCGAGGCGTCTCACCCGGTCGTGTTCAAGAAGAGCCCCTTCGGCGTGACGCTCGCGGGCTGCCCGCTCGAGGAGAAGATCTCCGAGTTCCACACGCTCAAGGCGCAGGGCCAGGCGCTCTCCGCGCTGGCCGTGATCGTCATCGACAACCCGACCGTGGCGGCGACCGGGCACCGCATCTGCAACGACTGCATGAAGGCCTGCATCTACCAGAAGCAGGAGCCGGTCAACATTCCGCAGATCGAGACGCGCACGCTGAAGGACGTCCTCGAGCTGCCCTGGGGCTTCGAGATCTACTCTCTGCTCACGCGCTGGAACCCGCTGAATTTCCGCCGGCCCCTGCCTTTGCCCTCCACGGGCTGCAAGGTGCTGGTCGCCGGCATGGGGCCGGCCGGCTTCACTCTCGCCCACCACCTCATGAACGACGGCCACGCGGTCGCCGGCATCGACGGGCTGAAGATCGAGCCCCTGCCGCCGCAGCTGTCCGGGGTCTCCCTCGACGGAAGGCGGATCCCCTTCGAGCCCGTGCGCGACGTGCGAACGCTGTACGAATCGCTCGACGACCGCGTCATGGCGGGGTTCGGCGGCGTCGCCGAGTACGGCATCACGGTGCGCTGGGACAAGAATTTCCTGAAGCTCGTGCGCCTCCTGCTCGAGCGGCGCGCCGAGTTCGCGATGTACGGCGGCGTGCGCTTCGGCGGCACCGTGACGCTCGACGACGCGCTCGCGCTCGGCTTCGATCACGTCGCGCTGTGCATGGGCGCGGGCAAGCCCACGGTGCTCGACATCCCCAACGGCCTCGCGCGCGGCGTGCGCGCGGCCTCGGACTTCCTCATGGCGCTGCAGCTCACCGGAGCCGCCAAGGCGGACTCGATTGCCAACATGCAGCTGCGCCTTCCCGTGGTGGTGGTCGGCGGCGGCCTGACCGCGATCGACACGGCGACCGAGTCGCTCGCCTACTACCTGGTGCAGATCGAGAAATTCCTGACGCGCTTCGAGGCGCTCGCCGCCGAGAGCGGCGAGGACGCGGTGCGCGCGAAGTGGGACGATCAGGAGCGCGAGATCGCCGAGGAGTTTCTCGCGCACGCCCGCGCGGTGAGGAGCGAGCGCTCGGCGGCCGAGCGCGAAGGCCGGCCGGCGCGCGTCATCGAGCTGCTGCGGCACTGGGGCGGCGTCACCATCGCCTACCGCCGGCGCCTCATCGACAGCCCGTCGTATACCCTCAACCACGAGGAGGTCGAGAAGGCGCTCGAGGAAGGCATCGGCTTCTCGGAGAATCTCACGCCGGTCGCCGTCGATGTCGACAACTACGGCGCGGTGCGCGGCATCCGCTTCACGCGCCCGAGCGGCCTCGAGTCGGCGGAGCACTGGCTCCCCGCGCACACCGTGTTCGTCGCCGCGGGAACCCAGCCGAACACCGTGCTCTCCCGCGAGCACGCGGGCTTCTCGCTCGACGGGAAGTACTTCCAGGCCTGCGACGAGGAAGGCCGACCGATCAAGCCGCAGCGCGCGATCTCCAAGCCCGAGCGCGCCGACGTGCTCCTGTCGCGCCTCGCCGACGGCCGCTTCGTGAGCTTCTTCGGCGACCTGCATCCCTCCTACTTCGGCAACGTCGTGAAAGCGCTGGGCTCGGCGCGCCAGGGCTACCCGGTCATTTCGCGAGCGCTGGCGAGAAGGCCACCGCAGTCGTCTCAGGCGCCCGGGGAATTCTTCGACTCGCTCGGCGCTCAGCTGCTCGCCGCCGTCCACAGGGTCGAGCGGCTCACGCCGACGATCGTCGAGGTCGTCGTCAGGGCGCCGCTCGCCGCACGCAACTTCCGTCCGGGGCAGTTCTACCGCCTGCAGAACTTCGAGACGCTCTCTCCGGTCGTCGGCGCCGCCGGGCAGTCGACCCGGCTGCAGATGGAGGGCCTCGCGATGACGGGCGCCTGGGTCGACCGCGAGCGCGGCCTCGTCTCGACCATTGTGCTCGAGATGGGCGGCTCCTCCGACCTGTGCGCGATGCTGAAAGCCGGCGAGCCGGTGATCCTCATGGGCCCGACGGGCAGCCCCACGCACATCGCCTCCGGCGAAACGGTGATCCTCGCCGGAGGAGGACTGGGCAACGCCGTGCTCTTCTCGATCGGCGCCGCGTTTCGCGAGCGGGGGTCGACGGTGCTCTACTTCGCCGGCTACAAGAAGGTCGCGGACCGCTACAAGGTCGCGGAAATCGAGGCCGCCGCGGACGCCGTCGTGTGGTGCTGCGACGAGGAGCCCGGGTTCGAGCCGGCCCGCCCGCAGGATCGCACCTTCGTGGGGAACATCGTGCAGGCCATGGACGCCTACGCCCGCGGGAGCCTCGGGCCGCAGCCGATCCGCATGCAGGATGCCGGCCGGCTGATCGCGATCGGATCGGACCGGATGATGGCGGCCGTCGCGCGCGCGCGGCACGACGCGCTGAAGGACCATCTCAAGCCGGAGCACTTCGCCATCGGATCGATCAACTCGCCGATGCAGTGCATGCTGAAGGAAATCTGCGCGCAGTGCCTGCAGCCGCACCGCGATCCGCGAACGGGCAAGAAGACCTACGTATTCTCGTGCTTCAACCAGGACCAGGACCTGGACAGCGTCGATTTCGGCGCGCTGTCGGAGCGCCTCAAGCAGAACTCGCTGCAGGAGAAGATCACTTCGCAGTGGATCCGGCGCTGCATGCCGGAGCTGCGCAAGCAGAGGCAGCCGGTCTGATCAGTGCCAGTCTTCGCGGGGCGGGATGGGAAGCGGCATCACGGCGATGCCCTCCTCGAGGAGATCGCGCGTCTCCTCTCCGGTCGCGACTCCGCGGATGCTGCGCTCGCGCGCTTCCTTGCGGTGGATGCGCCGCGCCTCGGAGGGAAAATCCTTGCCGACGTTCTCGGTGTTGAGCAGGATCGCGTCGATCATCTCCTGCACGTTTCGCGCCGGCGCAGGCTTCGCCGCGGGCGGCTGCACGGCCGCCGGCGCCTCGCTCTCGGGACGGCCGATCTTCGCGGTCAGCAGCTTCTCGATCTCGGAGTCGGAGCACACCGGGCACGACAGCAGCCCGCGGCGCTTCTGACCGTCGAAGTCTTCCGCCGAGGCGAACCAGCCCTCGAAGCGGTGGCGATGCCTGCAGACGAGCTCGAAAACGATCACGCTCGCAGTGTCCTCGAACGCCCGTATGGCGTCAAGGCACTATCTGCGCGAGCGGCTGCCGTTTCAAGCGCTTTCCCGGGTCTCGCCCGCAGCGCTCTGCGCCGCCGGCGGATTGTCGAGCGACATCGCGAGGCCGAGAACCACGGCGACGATGCCGGCGATCAGCCACAACAGCGCCTCGGCGAGGCTCGAGCGCGCGGCGAATTCGGCGCGCAAGTTGCTGGCGACGACGCGGTCGCGCGCGAGCAGATCCTCCTGCGTCGGAGCGAACGTCCTGGTCTCGCCGTTGCGATCGACGTAAGGCCCCAGCGTTCCCGACGCCCTGAAATTCCGGCGCGCGAGCCCCTGGCTGAGCATCTCCCGCTTCTCCGGCGAAGCGACCCGGGTCCATGCGGCCTTGGCGGGAGCGCCGACTTTCGCCTGACTCTCGGCGACGATCCCTTTCAGATCGGCGTACCGCTGGTACGCAAAGAACCCGTAGAGCGCGCACGCGACACCCGACACCAGCACGAGCAGCACGGCTCTCCGATGGATGCCGTGGGCGCCCAGCCGCCGCACCCCGTCGAAGAGGCAGAAGAGCGCAACCGCTCCCGCGGCGACGTTCAGGATGAAGTCGACCGGATTCTCGATCACTTGGAACGTCCGCGACTACGGCGCGGGCGGGCTCGGGCAGTCCACTCGAGCGCGTGCACCGCTGCCGAGTTCGCCCAGCTTGAGGCTGCGGATTTGCGTGCGCCATTGCCGCAGCGATTCGTCCTCGGCGTGCACCTTCAGCGCGTTGATCAGCTTCCCCGAAGCCTCGAGCTGGCGCGCCTTCTCCGGCCATTCCTTCACCCAGCGCCGCGCCAGGTCGATCGCGTACGGACTCAGCCTCTCGATCTCGTTCGCGGTCGTACGCATGAGCACCGGTTCGAAGGAAAAACTGCGGCGGTTGATCATCGAGCACCTCTTCGTGGCGAACGGCACGGCAAATCTAGCACAAACGATCCAGGCCTTGCGCTGGTGCCCGGGGCAGGGGTCGAACCTGCATGGCCTTGCGGCCTAGGGATTTTAAGTCCCTTGTGTCTACCAGTTTCACCACCCGGGCCGGATCGCAGTGATGGTTTTGGAGGCGGGAGTCGGAATCGAACCGGCGTCCACGGCTTTGCAGGCCGCTGCATGACCACTCTGCCATCCCGCCGTGTGCCTTGAACAGGAACAGCGACGCGAGCTGTTCCGGAAATCCTGGAGCGGGAAACGAGTCTCGAACTCGCGACCTCAACCTTGGCAAGGTTGCGCTCTACCAACTGAGCTATTCCCGCGGAATTAAAGCGAATTTTAAGGAGCTGTCCCCCTCCGGTCAATACGCCGGCGGTCCCACGGCGGCCGCGGCGCGAGCGCCCGCTGCAGATAATTGAACATCGATACCAGCGTGAGGATCGCGGCGAGGTAGATCAGCCAGGTGCCGATGCGCTGCGTGTCGAGCGGGCCGATCGGGTCGTGGTACAGCAGCATCGGCACCGCGATCATCTGCGATATGGTCTTGACCTTCCCCAGGAAATTTACCGCTACGCTCTTCGACTGGCCGATCTTCGCCATCCATTCGCGCATCGCCGAGATCGCGATCTCCCGGCCGATGATGACGACGGCGATGATGGCGTCGGCGCGCTGGAGCTGGACGAGCACGATGAGCGCGGCGGCGATCATGAGCTTGTCGGCCACCGGATCGAGAAAGGCGCCGAAGGCCGATTGCTGGTTCAGCCGCCGCGCGAGATAACCGTCCAGCCAGTCGGTGATCGCGGCGCCGATGAACAGCACCGTCGCGATCAGGTTCTGCTGCCACGCCGAGAGCCACGACGGCGGCGCGTAGAACACCCCGATCACGAGCGGAATCATGATGATGCGCAGCCACGTCAGCAGGTTGGGAACGTTAAGCGGCATGGAGCTCCCGGTAGATCTTCTCCGCCAGCTTGCGGCTGATGCCCTCGACCTGGGTCAGGTCCTCCACGCTCGCTCCCATGACCCCCTTGAGCCCGCCGAACCGGGTCAGGAGCTGCCTGCGGCGCTTGGCGCCCACCCCTGCAATGCCCTCGAGCGAGGATGTCGTGCGGCGCTTGGAGCGCCGCGCGCGGTGTCCGGCGATCGCGAAGCGGTGCGCCTCGTCGCGGATGTGCTGGATCAGGTGCAGCCCGGGATGATCGGGCGCGAGCCTCACCGCGCGCTCGCCGATCCACAGCTCCTCGAGCCCGGGCTTGCGCTCGGCTCCCTTGGCGATGCCGACGAGCGTGATATCGGAGAGTCCCACTTCGGCCAGCGCTTCCCACGCGGCGCCGACCTGCCCCTTGCCGCCGTCGATGAAGATCGCGTCCGGGGCCACGCCCTCCCCGCTCGCGATCCGGCCGTAGCGGCGCGCGAGGGCCTGGTTGAGCGCCGCGTAGTCGTCTCCGGGCGTCAACCCCTCGATGTTGTAGCGGCGGTATTCGCCCCGGCGCATGTCGCTTCGATCGTACACCACGCAGGCGGCGACCGTCGCCTCGCCCATGGTGTGGCTGATGTCGAAGCATTCGATGCGCTGCGCGGTGTCGGGCAGGCCCAGCGCTTCGCGCAGCGCTGCGAGGCGGCTTCCTTGCGTGCTCCGCTCGGCGAGCCGCGCCTTGAGCGCCTGGAGCGCGTTCTCCCGCGCCATCTCGAGCCAGGCGCGGCGCTCGGCCGTCGGACGCGTCACGATGCGCACGCCCCGCTTGGCGTGCTCGGTCAGCGTCGCCTCGAGCTCCTGCGCATCGATCTCCTCGCTCGCGACGATGAGCGGCGGAACCGGCCGCTCGAGATAGTGCTGCGCGATGAACGCCGAAAGCACCTCCCCGGCGTCGCGCTCCTCGGCGTTCTGCGGGAAGAGGCTGCGATCGCCGAGCTGCAGGCCGCCGCGCACCATCATCAGGTTGACGCAGACGAGGCCCTCGTCCATGACGACGGCGATCACGTCGACGTCGACGTCGTCGCCCGTATCGGCGTACTGGCGCTGGCTGACCTTCACGAGCGACTGGATCTGATCGCGGTAGACGGCGGCTTCTTCGTAGCGCCGCTCGTCGGAGGCGCGCTGCATCCTCTCCTCGAGGCGCTTGAGGGCGGCGTCGCTGCGGCCCTCGAGATAGAGCTGCGCGCCCTTGACGTCCTCGGCGTACGCCGAGGGAGAGATCTGGCCGACGCAGGGCGCGGTGCAGCGCCTGATCTGATAGAGCAGGCACGGCCGCGAGCGGTTCTGGAACACCGAGTTCTCGCAGGTGCGCAGGCGGAACACGCGCTGCAGCAGCTGAATGCTCTCGCGCACGGCCCCCGCGTGCGGAAACGGGCCGAAGTAGCGGTGCGCCTTGTCCATCGGCCCGCGATGGAAGCCGAGGCGCGGAAACTCCTCCCCGCTCACCATGAGATAGGGGTAGGACTTGTCGTCGCGGAAAAGGATGTTGTAGCGGGGCGCGAGCGACTTGATCAGGTTGTTCTCGAGGATCAACGCCTCGGCTTCCGAGCGCGTCACGGTGATCTCCACGCCGGTCACCTGGCTGAGCATCATCTCTATGCGCGGACCGTGGTCGGATTTCTGGAAGTAGGAGGAGACTCGCTTCTTCAGGTCTCCGGCCTTGCCGACGTAGAGCGGCTCGCCTTCTGCCCCGAACATGCGATACACACCCGGCAGCCCCGGGAGCGAAGCGAGCAGCGCCCGCGGGTCGAAGGGCACGACGGGCGTTGCGCCCGCGCGTCCCTGCGGAGGGAGCGCCTTGCGTTGGAGAATCATCGACTGCCGCGGAGAAAGGTCGCGATGTCGCGGATCACCGCCTCGAACATGGCGGCGGTGAGCCGCTTGGTCTGGGTATTATAGCGGCTGCAGTGGTAGCTATCGAAAAGCCGCAGCGACGGCAGCTCGTGGACGGCATGGTGCGCGAAGCGCCATTGGCCCGGCGCCAGGCCCAGCGCCATCAGCACCGCGCGGTGGGCGATCGCGCCCAGGGCGAGAATCGCCCGGGGCCCCACGGCGGCGATCTCCGCCGCGAGGTAACGGTTGCAGCGCCTGACTTCGTCGGGCTGCGGCTTGTTCTGCGGCGGCAGGCATTTCACCGCGTTGGTGACGCGGCATCCCTTCAGCTCGAGGCCGTCGTCCGGCTCGGCCGAGCCCTCGTGGTTCGCGAATCCCCGACGGTGGAGAACCTGGTACAGGAGAATGCCGGCGTGATCCCCGGTGAACGGCCGGCCGGTGCGGTTCGCCCCGTGCAAGCCGGGCGCGAGGCCGACGACGAGAAGCTCCGCGCGCGCGGGCCCGAAAGGCGCGACCGGCCGGGCATGGTAGCCGGGATGGTCCCTGCGCACTCGATCGAGGTGGTCCGCGAGGCGCGGACAATCGCGGCAGCCGGGATCGAACATCGATGACTTCGCTGCGCCGGTGTTATAAAATGCCGCCCTTTTGTTGCGAACAACCATGGCTAAGATCCTGGCAGTCGATATCCGCATCGGCCACCTCATCGAGTGGGAAAAGCGGATCTGGCGCGTCATCAAATGCTATCACGTGCACGTCGGCGGACGCGGCGGCGCCTTCATGCAGGTCGAGATGAAGGACATCGACAGCGGCACGAAGACCAACCAGCGCATCCGCACGGAGGACAAGGTCGAGCGCGCCTTCGTCGAGCCGCGCGAGATGCAGTACCTCTACCACGACGGCACCGGCTTCGTGTTCATGGACAAGGAGAACTACGAGCAGCTCACGCTCTCGGAAGACATGCTCGAGGGACAGAGCGGCTACCTCCTGCCCAACACCGACGTGAAAGTGACCTTCTACAACGAGAAGCCGATCGGCCTGGAGCTCCCTCCCTCGGTCGTGCTCACCGTCACCGAGACCGACCCGGAGATCAAGAACGCGACCGTCACCACGTCGTTCAAGCCCGCGAAGACCGAGACCGGGCTCGTCGTCCAGGTGCCGCCCTTCATCGGCACCGGCGAGAAGATCAAGATCAACACCGACGACGGCGCGTACATCGAGCGCGCCTGATGGCCGCGCGCACCGCGCTCGTCACCGGAGCGAACCGCGGCCTGGGTCTCGAGACCTCGCGCCAGCTGGCGCGCGCCGGCTACCGCGTCCTTCTCGCCTCGCGAGACCTCCGCAATGCCGAAGCCGCCGCGAAACTCCTCCGCGGCGAGAAGCTCGACGTCCGTCCTGTCGAGCTCGACGTCGCGAGCGACGCGAGCTGCGCGCGGCTGGAGGAGATCGGCGCGATCGATGCGCTCGTCAACAACGCGGGCGTGATGCTCGAGAGCGACGAGAACCCGCTCGCCGCGGGCCTCCTGAGCGAAAGCGCGCTCGACATCCCGCCGGACCTGCTTCGCGAGACCTTCGAGACGAATGTGCTCGGTGCCTATCGCGTCATCCAGGCGCTCGCGCCGGGCATGCGCGAGCGCCGCTACGGACGCATCGTCAACGTCTCCTCCGGACTCGGGCAGCTCAACGACATGGGCGGCGGCTATCCCGCCTACCGTATCTCGAAGACGGCGCTCAACGCGCTGACGCGCATTTTTTCCGCGGAGCTGGGCGGCACGGGCGTGCTCGTCAACTCGGTGTGCCCCGGATGGGTGAAGACCGACATGGGCGGGCCGCAGGCGAAGCTCGAGCCCGAGGAAGGCGTGAAGACGATCGTGTGGGCGGCCACCCTGCCCGACGACGGTCCGACGGGCGGATTCTTCCGGGCCCTGAAGCCGATTCCCTGGTAGCTCCGGCTAGCGGCGCCTCAGGAACACGTGATAGGCGCGCTCCCCGGCGACCGCCTCGGAGCATTCGTATCCCAGCGACGCGAGGTCCAGCCCCTCCCACAGGCGTTCGCCCGCGCCCATGAGGACCGGCCGGATCGCGAGATGCAGCTCGTCGATCAGCCGCGCCTGAAGATACTGGCGGACCGTCGCGACGCCGCCGCCGATGCGCACGTCCCCGACGCCGGCCGCTTCCTTCGCCTGCGCAAGCGCCGCCTCGATCCCTTCCGTCACGAAACGGAACTCCGTGCCCCCGGCCATCCGGAGCGGCGCGCGGCGATGGCGGGTCAGCACGAAGACCGGCACGTGATACGGCGGCTCCTCGCCCCACCAGCCGCGCCAGGATTCGTCCGGCCAGGGGCCGCGCACCGGCCCGAACATGTTGCGCCCGAGGACCCACGCCCCGATGCCGGCAAAGCCGCGCTCGGCCATGCCGTTGTCGACGCCCGTCTCCCCGTCCGATTGGCCGTGCATGCTTCGCCACGCGCGGGTGTGGAAGAACCATTCCATGAGCTCCATGCCGCGCACCCCGATCGGGTTCTGCATGTCCTGGAGCGGACCGGCGCCGAAGCCGTCGACCGAAACTGCGAAGCTGAGAACGCGAACCTTGGACACGATGGCTGACCTAAGCTCGGAGCGGAACTACCTGGTGGTCAGCTAACGTGGAGTTGTTCACGTTTTCGCGGGCGTCCTGAGGAAGCGGAGAGTGATCGCCAGCCGTGTACCGGGTCCATGCACGGCCGCAAACAGAAGGCCCGCTATGAACGTGAAGTGATCGACGAAGAAGCCGAACTCCGTCTGACTTCCGCTCCAATGCGACGGACCGTGAAACGCAAAAGCGAGGAAGAGCACGTAAGCCGCCGCAAGCAATGCGGCTTCAGCGAAGAAAGCTCCGGTCAGGAGGCAACCGGTCAGCGCCAGCTCGAACAGCGCCGCCAACCAGGCAAGAACCTTCGGAACAGGGAAGCCGGCCGCCGCGATATAAGCCGCCGTGCCATCGATATCCATCACCTTGAATATCAGTGCCATGAGGAAAACTGCGGCGAAAACAAAGCGTCCTATGAGCACGGCTGCGGTTGCCCACGCGGGGGTTTGTGAATTGGTCATCATCGCAACTCCTCGTTGATCGCTATTGGTCGGTAGGGCGGCCCAATCCAGCGTTGACGTTTGCTTTGTCGCGTCATCTGAGGCCTAACGTTCGCGCTCACCGGGGCGCGGCCGATAACCCCTGCACGGCGAAGCGCTTGTGCGCGCGTCCGGTTGGGGTGCGCGGTTAGAGGGCTTCGCTTGCCGATCGCATGGTTTGGCGACGACAGTCGGTTGAGCTTTCTGCCAAGCGACCGCCACTTGGTCATTGAGTATTATTGGCTCGTCAGGGCTTTCAGGCCACCATCGCACGGCTTGCTTCCCGGCTGTGGTGTAAAGGTGGTAGCTACGATTCATCGCGAGGAGCTGAGCCAAATAAATCTTGGCGTAGTCGTCGCGCTCGAAGATGGCGTCCACATAAGGGCGATTCAGCCGTGAATCGATTGCTTCTACTTGCGCGCGGTATTCAGGCTTGTACAAAAGCATTCCATCTGCACTTGTCCGGAACGGGATCCCCGCATCTCGCATCTGAGTTGTCAGCATCGCCATATGCACCGGATCCTTACTGCTCAAACCATACTCAGATGGTGAGCAAGCTGCGGCCAACGCTACGACGACCGTAATAAGCAAGCTGCGCACATGCCCTCTAACGGCCGAACTCAGCCGCGGTCTTGGCACCGCGCAGGGGCGACAAGACCGTCGGATGCAGCGAAATGTTAGCGCGGCACTTGAGAGGTGTGGTCATGGCTGCGCGGTCAAGTGACTGGCCTGCGCCTCAAAGAAGCGTAGGCCAACAAGCGCGGTAACTCCGACGTCTCTATCAACTGGCTCAAACCGAACCCTCGGTTCCGGACCGAATGGGCCGCCGATGGAAACGAAGTACAGCGACCCCGGGACTGGTATGGGCAGGATCGCACGTCGGGTATCTCGTTGATCTTGATTCCAGATGGCAACGAAATAGGTCTCACCCGACGTAACTTCAAACCCGACCTCGGTGTTCCACCCGGACGACTCGCCTGGCCCCGGAATCAACTTCAAGCGGTGGCGTCCTGGTTTGAGCGAGACGAACGTGTAGGTTGAGTGGCTTACCGCGCCAACCAGTTGGTCATCGACGGTAAGAGTTGGTTTCTCGGACTTGCCGACCCGGTCGAGCGTGGGTCGAAAGAGATACAGCAAAGACTCACCCTCTGGTGGCAACGCAATCGAAGGAGGCGATGCGAAAGGTGCTTCCGTCGTCGTGGATTGGCAGGCGAGCAAACTTGCAAGCGAACACAGCATGACTGACGTGGCAATTCGCATTGGCGCCCTAACGTTCGCGTTGAGCGGCGCGCCGCGGGAAACACGACGCAAGGACGCGCCGCTTCACAGCGCGTCCGCTCTCGAACGCGCGGTTAGGCTGAGACCGCACCACCAGACGACCGACAGCATGAAGCCCCAAGAAATAAGCAAGCAAATCAAGAGCCAAAGGTGATGCGCACCTTGCCGGCGCGAGCCGAGGAAACACTCGACCCCGAACGGTGGACAAATGGCGTTAGAGCTGCGAACAAGAAACTCGCCCGGAGCCCAAACGAATGCTGCGAAATCGCGAAACTCTAGAGCACTAAAGAACGTGACCACAATCAAGATAATCGCCGACCCAAACCCGAGAAGCATTGATATCAGAAAGCGTTTCGGAGGACGGGGCATTTGTCGCAGCCTAACGTATAGTGAACTTCCGAAATGTCCTCTATCTAGACGCTAGCCCCCGACTGAAATCTGATCTGGCAAAGAATTCAAGTCGTTGACTCTGTCTCTTGCCGTGTAACTTGCATGTTGCAGCTCGGTTTCGTGCTTACTATCACAGGATAGGCGCCTCGTGCGCGGAATTTCCGTATGTATTCAACTACTACACCACGTGATCCGGCGCGAGCTCGCAGGGCTGCGCGCCGGTCTCGATCTGCACGGTCGCGTGGTGCACGTGGTGGCGCTCGCGCAGCTCCTTGCAGATTTCCGCGGTGAAGGCGTCGCCCGGGTGTCCCTTGGGCATGACGAGGTGCACGGTGAGCGCGGTCTCGGTGGTGCTCATGGCCCAGATGTGCAGGTCGTGGACTTCCGAGACGCCTGACAGCGTCGCGAGGTAAGCCCGCACCTTGTCCGGATCGATGTGCGCGGGCACGGCGTTGAGGGCCAAGGTCACCGAGTCCTTGAGCAGCCCCCAGGTGCCGACGATGATGACCAGCGCGATCGCGAGCCCCATCACCGGGTCGAGCCACAGCCAGCCGGTCGAAAGGGTCACGAGCGCCGCGACCACGACGCCGAGCGAGACCGCAGCGTCGGCCGCGAGGTGCAGGAAGGCGGCACGGACATTGAGGTCGCCGCCGCTCTTCGCGAACGGGACGGCGCTCGTCGCGTTCACGACGATCCCGAGGAGAGCGACCCAGATCACGGTCTTGCTCGCGACCGGCTCCGGCTCGACGAGACGCTGCATCGACTCCCAGGCGATGCCGCCGGTGACCAGGAACAGCAGCGCGGCGTTGACCAGCGCCGCCAGGATCGAGGTGCTGCGCAGCCCGTAGGTGAAGCGCGCGGAGGGCTCCCGGCGCGCGAGCCGGCTCGCGCCCCACGCGAGCGCGAGCGCGAGCACGTCGGAGAGATTGTGCCCCGCGTCGGCGAGCAGCGCCATCGAGTGCGCGAGCACGCCGTACACCGCTTCGACCACGACGAAAATGAAATTGAGGCCGATGCCTATCGCGAAGGCGACGCCGAAGTCGCGCGGCGCGTGGTGATGGTGGCCGTGATCATGGCCGTGATGGTCATGGTCGTGGTGATGATGCTCGTGTGCCATCGGCTCTAGTGTGCCTCAGGCCACCGCGCCACGCACGGCCGCGACCGCCTCCGCGTAGCGTCCTTCCGGCGCGGTCGAGCCGCGCCCGCGCATGAGCGCGAGGCGCCTGGGGTCGGGGGAGCGGCCTTTCAGCGCCTCGAGGACCCCGGGGACGGCCTCGGGCGCGTTGCACAGCAGCACCATGTCGCAGCCCGCCTCGATCGCGGCGAGCGCCCGTTCCGCCGGTCCGCCCGCGACGCGCGCGCCCTCCATCGACAGGTCGTCGCTGAAGATCATTCCGTCGAACCCGAGGTGACCGCGCAGGATGTCCTGCAGCCAGATCCGTGAGTAGCCGGCCGGGCGGTCGTCCACGCGGGGATAGATCACGTGCGCCGGCATCACGCCGCCGAGCCCGCGCGCGATCAGCTCGCGGTAGGGGTGCAGATCGGTCGCGTCGATGTCGTCGAAGCCGCGCTCGTCGACGGGGACTGCGATGTGCGAATCGGCTTCGGCGTAGCCGTGGCCGGGAAAATGCTTGCCGACCGAAGCGGCGCCCCCGGCGGCGAGGCCCGCCGCGAACGCGGCGGCGAGCGCGGCGATCACCGTGGGCTCGTCGGAGAACGCGCGGTCCCCGATCACGCCGCTCGACCCGAAATCGACGTCGAGGACCGGCGCGAAGCTGAAATCGACGCCGTGACCGCGCAGCTCGACCGCGATCACGTAGCCGACCGATTCCGCCAGCGCCCTCGCCGCGCCCGCGTCCACCTCCCAGCGCTCGCCGAGCAGGCGCATCGGCGGAATGCGCGTAAAGCCTTCCTTGAAGCGCTGCACCCTCCCGCCCTCGTGGTCGACGGCGATCAGCAGCTCCGGCCGCTCCCCCCTGATCGCCTTCGTAAGCGCGAGCAGCTGCCGGGGCGACTCGAAGTTGCGCGCGAAAAGGATCACGCCGCCCGTCGACGGGTGGCGCAGGCGCTCCCGGTCCTCGGCGCCGAGCTCGAGGCCGGCGACGTCGAGCATCACCGCGCCGGCTTTCATTCCTTCGATCGTCCCTTGCGGCGCGCGCCCTCGATGACCACGAAGGCGCACGCCATCCCGATCTCGTCGGTCAGAGAAAGGTGGACGCTTTCGACGCCGCGGCGCTCGAGAAGCGCGCCCAGCGCCTCGGAGAACCGGAACACGGGCTTTCCGGAGCGCTCGTTGACGACCCACACGTTGTGCCAGTTGACCGGGTAGCGGATGCCTACCCCCAGCGCTTTGGAGAACGCCTCCTTCGCCGCGAAGCGCTTGGCGAGATAGCCCGCGCGCATCTTGCGCCTGCGGAACACCTCGAGCTCGGACGCCACCAGGATCCTCGCGGCGAAGCGCTCGCCGAAGCGCTCGAGCGCGCGCTCGACGCGGCTCACCTCGCACAGATCGGTGCCGATGCCGAGAATCATGCGCCCTGCCGGATGGCGTCGAGATAGCGGCTCACGGCCTCCGCGAGACCGAGCTCCAGCGCGTCCGCGATGAGAGCGTGCCCGATCGAGACTTCCAGCACCCCGGGAACCACCCGGAGGAAAGGCGCCAGGTTGTCGAGGTTCAGATCGTGGCCCGCGTTGACGCCCAAGCCCTGCGCCTGGGCCGCGCGCGCCGCCCCGGCATAGCGCGCGAGCACCGCGCCGCGATCCGCGCCGGCGAACGCCCGCGCGTACGGTTCCGTGTACAGCTCCACGCGGTCGGCGCCCAGCCCTGCGGCAGCGGCCATCGCGTCCGGGACCGGATCCATAAAGAGGCTCACGCGCACCTTGAGGCCCTTGAGCTCGGCCAGCACCGGTTCGAGCTTGCGCGCATCCCTGGCCAGGTCCCAGCCGTGGTCGGACGTGAACGCGCCGGTCTCGTCGGGAACGAGCGTGCACTGCGCCGGCCGCACCTCGCGCACGAACTCGAGCAGGCCGTGGAAAGGATTGCCCTCGATGTTGAACTCCGCGCCCGGGTGCTCCCGCACCACGCTCGCGAGATTCCGCACGTCGTGCGCGCGCACATGGCGCCCGTCGGGGCGCGGATGGACCGTGATGCCGTGCGCGCCGGCGTCCAGGGCGATGCGCGCCGCGCGGACGACGTCGGGAATGCCGATCGTGCGCGTGTTGCGCAGCAGGGCGACCTTGTTGATGTTCGCGCTGAGGAGCGTCGCCATGGGCGTCAGAGCCCCAGGAGATCCCGGAATATGCGGCGGCTCTTCAGCGGCTGATAGTCCAGGCGATGGCTGAGGAGCGCGCGCATCAGGAGCTTGGCCTGCTGCTGCGTCTGCGGATCCGCGTAGTCGTCGCGCGCCATGTCGAGCAGCGTCCGGCCCGACACCACGGCGTCGGAGGCGGCGCCGTTGGCCTCGACCGGCCCGCGCTCGGGATCGTAGCGGTAGTTCTTGGCCGGATCGATCGCACCGCCGCTCGCGCTGTCGCGCTCGAGCGACATCGCATAGCCCAGCTCCCTCAGCAGCGCCCGCTCGAACGAGCGCAGCGCGGAGGCGGAGTCTCCGGGAGAGGCGAGCTGCAGGAGCGCGTCCCGATAGCGAGTGAACAGCGCGTCGTGGGGATCTTCGCGCGGCAGCAGGCGCAGCAGCAGCTCGTTCACGTAGAAGCCGCACATCAACGCCTCGCCCCGCAGCCTCGGAGCTCCGCCGATCCATTCGGCGCGCGCCAGGGTCCGGACCTCTCCCCTGCCGAACCACGACAGCGCGAGCGGCTGGAAGCCGAGGAGCACTCCGCGCAGCGCCGAGCGCGGGCTGCGCGCCGCGCGGGCCACCATCGACACGCGCCCGAAGCCTTTAGCGAAAACGTCGAGCAGCAGGCTCGTCTCCCGGTAGGGATAGCTGTGCAGGATGAAGGCCTCGCGGCTCTCCTGTCTCGAGCGCTCAGTCATAGCCCATGCGCCTCAGCGCGGCTTCGTCGTCGGTCCAGCCGCCGCGCACCCGCACCCAGACCTCCAGGTAGACCTTGCCGCCGAACAGCTTCTCCATGTCCTGACGCGCCTCGGAGGCGATGGTCTTCAGCTTGCTCCCGCCCGCCCCGATGACGATCGCCTTGTGCCCCTCCTTCTCCACGACGACGGAAGCATGGATGCGCCGCACGCCGCGCTGCTCCTCGAAGCGCTCGATCTCGACGTGGGCGCGGTAGGGAAGCTCCTCGCCGAGATGGCGGAACAGCTTCTCGCGCACCAATTCCGCCGCGAGAAAGCGCTCGTTCCGGTCGGTGATCTCGTCCGCCGCGTAGATCGCCGGCTGCTCGGGCAGGTAGCGCTCCAGCGTGCGCAGCAGCTCGGCCAGTCCTCTGCGGCGCCGCGCGCTCACCGGGACGACCTCGTCGAACTCCGCTGCGGCCGCGGCCCGCTGCAGGAAAGGCGGCAGCTGCGACGGCTCCACCGCGTCGATCTTGTTGACCACCAGGAAGAGCGCATGCGCGGGCGGCGCGAGCTTCAGCACCGCGCGGTCTTCCGCGGCGAAGCGCCCGGCCTCCACCACCAGCGCCACCACGTCGACGCTCTCCAGCACCGAACGCACCGAGCGATTCATGGCCCGGTTGAGCCCGCCCCGGTGCCGGGTCTGGAATCCGGGCGTGTCGACCAGGATGAACTGCGCGGTCTCGGTGGTGAGGATGCCGCGCAGCGAGAGCCGGGTGGTCTGCGGTTTGCGCGACGTGATGCTGAGTTTCTGGCCGAGCAAGGCGTTCTGGAGGGTGGACTTGCCCACGTTGGGCCGCCCGATCAGGGCGATCGCACCGCAGCGAAACGGCACCTGCTCCATCGCGCGCGACCTTCAGCCGCGGATCTGCTCGAACGCGCGCATGGCCGCTTCCTGTTCGGCGGTCCGGCGGCTGCTGCCGCTGCCCGTCGTACGCACCGACAACTGGGGAATCGCGCACTCCACCTCGAAATTCTGGTTGTGCGCCGCGCCGCGGGTCGTGAGCACGGTGTACTGCGGGAGGGCGATGCGCCTCGCCTGGAGCAGCTCCTGGAGCAGCGTCTTCGGGTCCTTGCCGGGGTCGTGCGGATCGAGCCCCGCCAGCAGCGGCTCGTACAGCCGCCGCACCGCCTCGCGGGCCGCGGCGAAGCCGCCGTCGAGGAAAATCGCGCCGACCAGCGCTTCGAACGCATCGGCGAGGATCGAGGGACGCGCGGATCCCCCGCTTTTCAGCTCGCCCTCCCCGAGGCGCAGCTGCTCTCCCAGCGCGAGATCCTGCGCCAGCTGGTGCAGGGCCTCCTGGCGCACCAGGCGGGCGCGGAGGCGCGACAGATCCCCTTCGGACTGGTCGCGGAAGCGCTCGAACAGTTCCGCCGCCACGAGGCAGTTGAGAACGCTGTCGCCGAGGAACTCCAGGCGCTCGTTGTGGGGCGCGCCGTGGCTGCGGTGGGTGAGAGCCTGGGCCAGCAGCTCGGGCCGGGAAAATCGGTATCCGACGCGCTGCTGGAGGCGCTCCTGGCTCACGGACTCCGTTGCGAGGTCGTTCAGCGTAGGCGCGAGGCGGGCCGCGAGGTCATTGGTTGCTGCTCGCGGCAAAGTCGATCACGACGTTGACGTTTGCGAACAGGGGGATGCGCTTCGGATAGGCGAACGAGATGACGACCTCGTTGCCTTCCTTGGTGACGTCCAGGTCCTTCGGGCTGATCGCCTCGATGTTGTCGATGGCCTGGCGCAGCTCGAACGCGCGGCGCACGTCCTGAACCGTGCCGCCCCGGTTGTTCTGCGCGATCGCGACGATCGCCTTCTTGATCGTGAAGTACTCGATGTAGGCGGGCGCGATCTTGAGGCCGCCGACGGCGACGACGACGATCACGATGCAGGCGACGATCATGCCGATCAGGGTAAGACCCCGCTGATTCTTCATGGAAAGCCCTCTCACTGAAATCTCCCGACGCGGCCCAGGTCGCTGAAATTGAACCATATGAAGAACGCCTTTCCCACGATGTTCTCGTCCGGAACGAACCCCCACACCCGGCTGTCGGCCGAATTGTCGCGGTTGTCGCCCATGACGAAATAGTGTCCCGGAGGCACGGTGCACGTTACGCCCTCGGCATTGTAGTTGCAATTCTCCCGGTACGGAAACGGCTGGCTGAAGGGGACCGCGGCCGACGCGTCGCTTTCCTGGATGATGGCGTGCTGGACCCCGCTTAGCGCTTCCTCGAACCGCGCCGAGTAGTGGACGCGCTCGCGGTTGAGGTAGTCGGACACCTGCTTGCGCGGCTGCACGACGCCGTTGATCGAGAGCACCTTGTTCTCGTACGAGACCTTGTCTCCGGGCAGGCCGACGACCCGCTTGATGTAGTCGACCGAAGGGTCCACCGGGTAGCGGAATACCATGACGTCCCCCCGGTGGGGTTCGCCGATGGCGACGATCTTCCTGTTGATCAGCGGAAGCCGGATGCCGTACGCGAACTTGCTGACCAGGATGAAGTCGCCGACCAGCAGCGTGGGCACCATCGACCCGGTCGGGATCTTGAAGGGCTCGACCAGGAACGAGCGCAGCAGGAACACGATGAGAATGACCGGGAAGAAGCTCTTCGGGTATTCGATCCACCACGGCTCCTTGTCGTCCTTGCGACGCTGCTTCCTGAAATACACCGCGTCGGCCAGGGCGAAGGCGCCGGTGACCACCAGCAGCACGAATAGTATCAGCGCGAAATTCATTTGCTTTCCACCTGCAGTATGGCGAGAAACGCCTCTTGGGGTATTTCGACCGTACCGACCTGTTTCATGCGTTTCTTCCCTGCCTTCTGCTTTTCCAGCAATTTTCTCTTGCGGCTCACGTCGCCGCCGTAGCACTTCGCCAGCACGTTCTTGCGCAGCGCCTTGACGGTTTCCCGCGCGATGATGTGCGAGCCTATCGCCGCCTGCACCGCCACGTCGAACATCTGCCGGGGAATCAGCTCGCGCATCCGCGAGACCAGATCGCGGCCGCGGTAGGTCGCGTTCTCCCGGTGCACCATGAGCGACAAGGCGTCGACGCGGTCCCCGTTGATGAGAATGTCGAGCTTCACCATGTCCGCGGCCCGGTACTCCTTGAACTCGTAGTCGAGCGACGCATAGCCCCTGCTTGCGGACTTGAGTTTGTCGAAGAAATCCATCACCACTTCGTTGAGCGGCATCTCGTAGGTCAGCATCACCTGGCGTCCGTGATATTGCATGTTCTTCTGAACTCCGCGCTTCTGCGTGCACAGCGTGATAATCGCCCCAACGTACTCCTGCGGCACGAAAATGATCGTTTCGATGATCGGCTCGCGGATCTCCTCGATCCTGGAAGGGTCGGGCATCTTCGCCGGGTTCTCGATGCGCGCGACGGTACCGTCGCGCAGCTGAATCTCGTACACGACGGTGGGCGCGGTGGTCACCAGCGCCATGTCGTATTCGCGCTCGAGGCGCTCCTGCACGATGTCCATGTGCAGCAGGCCCAGAAAGCCGCAGCGGAATCCGAAGCCGAGGGCCTGTGAGGTTTCCGGCTCGTAGTGCAGCGACGCGTCGTTCAGCTTGAGCTTCTCCAGTGCGTCGCGGAGGGATTCGTATTCGCTCGCTTCCACCGGATAGAGCCCGGCGAACACCTGCGGCTTGATCTCCTTGAATCCCGGCAGCGGCGCCGCCGCGGGCCGGTTCGCCGTGGTGATGGTGTCGCCGACGCGCGCGTGCTGGAGTTCCCTCACCCCGGCCGTGACGAATCCCACCTCGCCGGCCGACAGCAGGTCGCGGCTTTGCGACTTGGGTGTGAACACGCCGACCTGCTCGCACAGGTGGATCGCCTGCGTCGACATGAGCAGCAGCTTGTCCTTCGGGCGGATAACGCCGTCGACCAAGCGCACGAGCATGATCACGCCGACGTAGTTGTCGAACCACGAATCGATGATCAGCGCCTTGAGCGGCGCTTCCGGATCGCCCTTCGGCGCCGGTATACGGCGGATGACGGCCTCGAGGATGTCGTCGACCCCTTCGCCGGTCTTGGCGCTCGCCCGGACCGCGTCCTTGGCCGCGATGCCGATGACGTCCTCGATCTCCTGGATGGCGCGCTCCGGGTTGGCCGAGGGAAGATCGATCTTGTTGAGCACGGGGACGACCTCGACGCCCTGCTCGATCGCGGTGTAGCAGTTCGCCACCGTCTGCGCCTCCACGCCCTGGCTCGCGTCGACCACCAGCAGCGCGCCCTCGCACGCGGCCAGCGACCGCGACACCTCGTAGGAGAAATCGACGTGACCGGGCGTGTCGATGAGGTTGAGGTTGTAGGTGCGGCCGTCGCTCGCGGCGTATCGCAGGGCGGCGGTCTGCGCCTTGATGGTGATGCCGCGCTCGCGCTCCAGATCCATCGTGTCGAGGACCTGTTCGGACATCTCGCGGTCGCTCAGCCCGCCGCAGCGCTGGATGAAGCGGTCGGCGAGCGTCGACTTGCCGTGGTCGATGTGCGCGATGATCGAAAAATTGCGGATGTGCTGCATCCCGGCCTACAAAAAAAGGTGCCGCTCGGCACCTTCGCTGCCTGCTGCAAGACCTTGAATTCTAGCGTATCGAAGCGAGATATGGGCTACCCGGGCGCCACTTCGCCCTTCACCGTGACGAACAGGTTGCTCTCTCCCCGTCGCACGTGAAGCGTGAGCGTCATGCCCGGATCCAGCTGGGCGAGCACCTTGTTGAACTGCTCGGTCGATTTCACATCCGTGGTCTGCCCCCGGCTGGTGACCGCGGTGATCACGTCGCCCGTGCGCACGTCGGCGCGCCGGTTGTTGCGGACCTCCTCCACGACCACCCCGCCCCCGACCTTGAGGTCGCGCTTCTGCTCGGCGCTGAGGTCGGTCACCACGAATCCGAGGCGGTTGGCGGCGATCTCGGGCGGCTTGCCCTTGCGCTCGCTGCGGGTCGCGACCTTTTCCTCGGGCAGCTCGCCGACGGTGACCGTGACCTCACGCGTTGCGCCCTTGCGCCACAGCTCGATGCTCGCCTTGCTTCCCGGCTTCGTGCCGCCGACGATGCGCGGCAGCTCGTTCGAGCTGGCCACCGGCTTGCTGTCGAACTTCATGATGATGTCGCCCGCCTCGACGCCGGCCTTCTCCGCGGGTCCGCCCTTCTCCACCGCGTTGACCAGAGCGCCGGCGGGCTTGGACAGCCCGAACGACTCCGCCAGCTCTTTCGAGACTTCCTGGATCACCACCCCGATCCTCCCGCGGCTCACGCGGCCGAACTGCCGCAACTGTCCCTGCACCTCCATCGCGACGTCGATGGGGATGGCGAACGACAGGCCCATGAAGCCGCCGGTGCGGCTGTAGATCTGGGAGTTGATCCCGACGACCTCGCCGCGCATGTTGAACAGCGGGCCTCCGGAATTGCCCGGGTTGATGGCGACGTCGGTCTGGATGAACGGTACGAAATTCTCCTGGGGAAGGCTGCGTCCCTTGGCGCTCACGATGCCCGCGGTCACGGTGCTCGCGAAGCCGAAGGGCGAGCCGATCGCCACGACCCATTCGCCGACCTTGAGGCGGGTCGGGTCGCCCATGCGCACGGCAGGCAAGCCCGTCGCGTCGATCTTCAACAGCGCGAGATCGGTGCGCTTGTCGGCGCCGATGACGCGCGCCTTGAACTCGCGCTTGTCCGTCAGCGACACGGTGATCTCGTCGGCGGCGTCGACGACGTGCGCGTTGGTGAGAACGTAGCCGTCGGCGCTGATGATGAAGCCCGAGCCGAGCGAGCGGGTCTCGAAGTCGCGCGGTCCCTGCCCGCCCGGGCCGGGCGGCCGCGGGACGAAGCGGCGGAAGAAGTCGTACAGCGGGTCGTCCTCGTCCAGGTTCGGAACCTGGGGCGAGGCGCGGCGCTCGCGCGTCTGGGTGGTGCTGATGTTGACGACGGTGGGACCCTGCTTCTCCGCGAGCTCCGTGAAATCGGGAAGCTCTCGACCCTGTGCGTGCAGTGCACAAGGCACCCACAGGAGGAGCCAAACCAGCAGTACTCTCGCCATCGCGAAATCCTCGGTTGTTCCGCGGGCGGAAGCGCCGGACCTGGCTCTACTTGTGGTACTCCACCGCGTTAGCGACGTATTTTACGCTCTCCGCCGGCGCCTCGCCGACTACCGTGACCCAGTAGTTGCCCAGCGGACGCGTATAGACGTTGATCGCTCCCTCACGCACGAGCCCGGCCTGCGGCGCGGGCCGCTTGCCGGACGCCGGCTCGATGAACACGGAGATCGCCGCGAGCCCGTCGGAGAGAACGATGTGCCCGACGCCCCCCGTGGCCCCGACCGTGCGGATCAGTTCCGCCACGGTGCGGAACCCCGGCGGCCTCGAGCGCAGCGTCCATCCCGACTCGGCAAGATTCGCGCTCGTCGCGCCCGAGTCCTCGATGTGCCACTCCCGGCTCTTGCGGGAGTAGCGCGGCCTGAGCTGGTCGCGGTCGACGGCGCCGATCTTGATCTGGGTGAAGAAGAACTGCTCCAGCATCTCGTGCTTCTCGTTGTAGGTCTTCGCCTGGAGCAGCATGCCGGTCTTGAGGTCCGCCCAGAGGCGGTGCCCGTATCGCATGCGGTCGTTCGGCTCCAGGGCGAGCACTTGGCACTCGTATCCCACGACTCGCTCGACATTGCCTTTCTTGATCGTGTAGTTGTCCGAGACATCCTTCAGCTGCTCGGACAGGATCGCCGGGAACGGCCGGCGGCCCGGTTGCTTGTCGATTTTCAGCGTGTTGCTCGCCGGGAGATAGCAGACGACCTCATCGCCGGTGCGCACGATTTCGCGTGGAACCCCGTTGAGCGTCTCGAGCCGCTCGCGCGGGCCGGCGGAGTCGGCGACGTGGACGATGCTCGAGGTCTCGCTACGCTGGCCTTGCTGGTAGACGAAGGTGCCGGTGTAGCTGAGCTTCTCGGATGCGGCGTAAATGCGCTGGAGCCACTGCAGGCCCGAGATGTCGGTCTGGGCGATCGCCGCCGACATCGGCAGCAGGAACGGCAATACCTTGACCGGATGCCACATCCGCAACGCCAGGTCCGCCGTCATTTCGACGCCGCCACGCGTTCTTCGGAGACGCTGCGCACGTAGGGCGCGACGCCCTGCATGGCGCTCACGTGGGAATAAGGCTGGTGCGCGAGCAGGTAGTCCTCGACCTCCGCTGCGGGCAGGGTGATCGCCACGCTCTCGGCCGGAATCTCCGCCGTGGTCGCGACCGCGCCGGCGGCGAGCTGAGGATCGGTGTGCCAACCCGGGAACGCGGTCCACGCCACGACCGCCACCGCGGCCGCGCTCGCGGCGGCGTACATCCCGTACCACCCGATGCGCCGGGCCGTGCTCCCGGCCCGAGGCCGCGGAGCGAGGACCGTCGGCTCCTCGCGCAAGCGGGAGACTACCCGGGGCGCGATCTCCCGGCACATGTGACCTCGCAACGCGTCGCCGATCAGATGATACGTGTCCCAGGCGGCGCGAAGCTCGGGGTCCGAGCGAAGGCGCGTGATGTGCACGTGGATTTCGTCCTCGAATTCGCCGTCGATGATCGCTGAGAGCTTCTCTTTCATGGCTACCACCTCTTGTCCTTGCGCGTATCGAGCAATGGCCGGAGCCGCTCCGCGATCGCTTCGCGCGCGCGGAATATCCTCGACCGGACGGTTCCGATCGGGCAATTCATGATCGCCGCGATGTCCTCGTAGCTCAGCCCTTCGAGCTCGCGCAGCGTGATGGCGCTGCGCAGCTCCTCGGGCAGGTGCTCCAGGGTATCGTTGACGGTGCGGGCGATCTCCGCCGACATCATCATGCTCTCGGGGGTATTGATGTCGCGCAGCTGCTCGCCGTCCTCGAAGCCTTCGGCGTCCTCGCTGTCGAACTCGGTCGTGGTCGGGGCGCGCCTGCCCATCGCGACCAGGTAGTTCTTCGCGGTATTGATGCCGATGCGGTAGAGCCACGTATAGAAGGCGCTGTCTCCCCGGAACGAAGGGAGCGCCCGATACGCCTTGATGAATGCTTCCTGTGCCACGTCCTCTACTTCGACCGGGTCCCGGATGAACCGGGACAACAGCCGCGCCAGTTTGCGTTGGTACTTCGACACCAGCAGCTCGAAAGCATGCTTGTCGCCTCGCTGGGCCCGCTCGACCAGCTGTCGGTCGAGTTCCCTCTCATCCATCCGCCGCCATCCCTGACGAAGCGGTGCTGCGCTTCTGTTCGAAGTTGTCCACAGGCGGCGGCCAGTATACCGTAGTGATTTCGTGGCCTCGGCGCCTGTGCTGCTACAGACCGGCCCGTGAGGCGATAGTTCAGTTTCCCGTAAGGTTATTCCGAATCCGGCCGGGGCGGGTCTCGCCGCCACCGCAGCCATACCCGGAGACGCCGAAAATCCTCCGGAGAGACCGAATCGGGCATCAGAACGACCCTTTTCCTTCGACCTCGCGCGGCTTCCAGCTCGACGAGCGCGACCATCGCCGAGACGAATTGACTCCGGCCGAGCTTCCCTTCGTGCCAAATTCCCGCCCTGTTTCTCCAGGAAGCGCGTCCATCCTCGTGCAATTCCAGGGATATCGCCTGATCCGGAATCCGCAGAAGCGCCCGGGCGACGGCCGCTCCCAGCGAAACGAGGACGAGCGCGCCGGCCGGATAACGCCCCCATCCTCCCAACCCGATCCACGCCGCAGCGAGCGCCAGGCCGTGGACTACCGCGAGGGCCGCAACGAGGCGGCGCGAGGGTCTCACATCCAGGCGCAGCGGGGGTGCAGCCGGCACGGGCCACCGTCCCCGAAATCAGACGCGCCTGAAGATCAGGGTTCCGTTGGTGCCGCCGAACCCGAACGAGTTCGACAGGGCCGTCCGCACGGGCATGGAGCGCGCGGAATTCGGCACGTAGTCGAGGTCGCACGCGGGATCCTGGTTGACCAGGTTGGCCGTGGGCGGGGCGACCTGATCGCGTATGGCGAGCACCGAGAAGAGGGCCTCGACCCCTCCGGCCGCGCCGAGCAGATGCCCGGTCATCGACTTGGTCGAGCTCACGGCGAGCTTCTTCGCGCGTTCCCCGAAGCAGCGCTTGACCGCTACGGTCTCGGCGATATCCCCGAGCGGTGTCGAAGTCCCGTGGGCGTTGATGTAATCGATGTCCTCGCGATTGAGGCCGGCGTTGCGCAGCGCGTTTTCCATGCAGCGCGCCGCGCCCTCGCCGCTCTCCTGGGGCGCGGTCATGTGGTAGGCGTCGCCGCTCATTCCGTAACCCGCGAGCTCCGCGTAGATCTTGGCGCCGCGCTTCTTCGCGTGCTCGAGCTCTTCGAGGACGAGCACGCCCGCGCCCTCAGCCAGGACGAAGCCGTCGCGGTCCCTGTCCCAGGGCCGGCTCGCGGTCGCGGGATCGTCGTTCCGCGTCGAGAGCGCCCGCGCGGACGAGAACCCGCCGACGGTGAGCTCGGTGATCGCCGCCTCGGCGCCCCCGGCGACCATCACGTCGCAATCGCCGTACTCGATCAGGCGCCCAGACTCGCCGATGCAGTGCGCCGAGGTCGTGCACGCCGTGACCATGGCGAGGTTGGGCCCCTTCAAGCCGTGCATGATCGAGAAGTTCCCCGAGATCATGTTGATGATGGTGCTCGGGATGAAGAACGGTGAGATCTTGCGCGGGCCGCCCTTGAGCAGGTCGTTGTGCGTTTCCTCGATGCCCGGCAACCCGCCGATTCCAGAGCCGATGTTCACGCCGATGCGCGGAGCGCTGGCTTCCGTGACCTCGAGTCCCGAATCTTTCAGCGCCTGTGTGCCCGCGGCGATACCGAAGTGGATGAAGCGGTCCATGCGGCGCGCTTCCTTCGGCGTGAGATAGGCGCTCACGTCGAAGTTCTTCACTTCGCCGGCGATCTGGCTGGAGACGGAACTCGGATCGAACGCGGCGATGCGCGCTATTCCGGACTTGCCGGCGAGTATGTTCGACCAGGCTTCGGCAACGGTGTTGCCGATCGGGCAGATGATTCCTAATCCGGTGACGACGACACGACGGCGGCTCAAATGGACTCCGGCCGTGCGAAAAATCAGGTCTTCTTGGAGTGCGCGGAAACGTACGCGATGGCCTGCTGGACCGTCGTGATCTTCTCGGCCTCCTCGTCCGGAATCTCGGTCTCGAACTCCTCCTCGAGGGCCATCACCAGCTCCACCGTGTCGAGGGAATCCGCACCGAGGTCATCGACAAACGAGGATTCGTTCTTGATCTCCGCCTCGTTGACGCCGAGCTGTTCCGCGACGATTTTCTTCACGCGCTGTTCAACGTTTTCCATTGCGGGCTCCTTCCCCCTTGTTGGATGCGCTCGAAATTCGAAGGTGCGCATTGTAGCAGAATCGCATTGTCATTTTTCAACCCATGTACATGCCGCCGTTGACATGCAGCGTCGCGCCCGTGATGTAGGCGGCCTGGGGCGAGGCGAGGAAGGCCACGACCGCCGCCACGTCCTCCGGATTTCCGAGGCGGCCGAGTGGAATCTGCAGCAGCAGCGCCGCCCGCTGCTCGTCCGACAGGGCCCGCGTCATGTCCGTGTCGATGAAACCCGGCGCGACGCAGTTGACCGTGACGCCGCGGCTGCCGATCTCGCGGGCCAGCGAGCGCGTCATCCCGCCGATGCCGGCCTTCGCCGCGGCGTAGTTGATCTGGCCGGCGTTGCCGCTCGAACCGACCACCGACGTGATGTTGATGATCCTTCCCGCGCGCGCCTTGAGCATGCCGCGCAGCACGGCCTTGCTCAGGCGAAACACCGACTTCAGGTTGGTATCGATCACCGCGTCCCACTCGGCTTCCTTCATGCGCATCGCGAGGTTGTCCTGCGTGATGCCGGCGTTGTTGACGAGGATCGACACTGCGCCGTACTCCTTTTCGAACTCGGCCACTACCGACTCCACGTTCGCCTCGACCCTGACGTCGAGCTGGACGCCTCGGCCCTGCGCCCCCGCCGCGCGAAGATAGTCGGTGATCGACTGCGCGCCCGCCGCGCTGGTCGCGGAGCCGACCACGGTCGCGCCGCGTCCGCCCAGCATCAGCGCGACGGCCTTGCCGATCCCGCGCGAGGCGCCGGTCACCAGAGCGCGCTGGCCTTGAAGATCCATCACGCCCCCTTGGAGAGTTGCACGCCCGACTCCACGCTCGCTCGGTCCGAGAGCGCGAGGCCGGCGAGCCCGTCGGCGATGCGCTTGGTGAGCGGCGCGAGCACCTTTCCGGGCCCGCACTCGAACACGTGGGTTGCGCCCCTCGCCGCCATCTCTTTCACGCATTCCACCCAGAGCACGGGGTGATCCGCCTGGGTCACCAGGGCCTCTCGTATGCTCTCCGGATCGGTGCGGCTCTTCGCATCGACATTGTGTATGACGGGAATGCGCGGAGGCTTGACGGTTATCTTGGAGAGAGCCTCCCGCAGCTGTGCCGCAGCCGGCTTCATGAGTGATGAGTGAAACGGTGCGCTTACCGGAAGCGGGATCGCCCGCTTCGCGCCGAGAGCCTTTGAGGCGTCCATCGCACGCCTTACCGCGTCGGCGTGCCCCGCGATGACTACCTGGGCGGGAGCGTTCCAGTTCACCGGTTCGCAAATCTGCCCCAGAGCAGAATCATCGCATGCGGCACGCACGTCATCGTCTTTCAGTCCCAGGATGGCCGCCATCGCCCCCACGCCGTGCGGAACCGCCTCCTGCATCGCCTGCGCGCGCAGGCGCACCAGGGGCAGCGCGTCGGAGAACGAGATCGCGCCCGCCGCGACCAGTGCGGTGTACTCGCCGAGGCTGTGACCCGCGGCCATCGCGGGCTCCGCGCCGCCGAGCTCGCGCCACAGCCGCCACGCGCAGATGCCCGCAATCACCATTACAGGCTGGGTGTTGACGGTGCTGTTGAGATCTTCGGCTGGACCTTCGGCCATGAGCTTGCCGACGTCCTGCCTCAGGATGTCCGACGCCTCGGCGAGCGTTTCGCGGATCGCGGGCGCGTCGCCGTAGCCGGCGAGCATGCCCACCGATTGCGATCCTTGCCCGGGAAAAACCATCGCGAGCTTCATCACATCTCCACCAGCGCGGCGCCCCAGGTGAATCCCCCGCCGACGCCCTGGAGCATCACCCTGTGTCCCGGCTTGATGCGTCCGTCCCGAATCGCCAGGTCCAGCGCGAGCGGCACCGATGCGGCCGAAGTGTTGGCGTGCCGGTCCACCGTGACGACGAGCTTGGAGCGGTCCAGGCCGAGCCTCTTCGCGGTCGCCTCCAGGATGCGCACGTTGGCCTGGTGCGGAATGAGCCAGTCGACATCCGCCACGGTAAGCCCGCACAGCGCCAGCGTCTCACGGGCCGCCTCGTCGAGAACCTTCACGGCGAACTTGAAGACCGCCTGTCCGTCCATCTGCAGGAACGGCGATCCCACGATCTTGCCGCCGCACACGTTGCCCGGCACGGAAAGGATGTTCGCGTAGGAGCCGTCGGCGTGCAGCACGCTTCCGAGTATTCCGGGCTTCGCATCCGCCTTCAGGACGACGGCGCCCGCGCCGTCGCCGAACAGCACCGCCGTGCCGCGGTCGTTCCAGTCGAGAATGCGCGAATACACCTCGCTGCCGATCACGAGCGCGCAGCGATGCTGCCCTGAACGGACGAGCTTGTCGGCGATGACGAGCGCGTAGACGAAGCCGCTGCACACGGCCTGGATGTCGAACGCCGCGCAGCCCGCGGCGCCGAGCTTCGCCTGGACGAGACAGGCCGTGCTCGGAAAGATGTAGTCGGGCGTCGCGGTGGCGACGATGATGAGGTCGATCTCCCCGACGGGAACGCCGGCAGCGGCGAGCGCCGCGCGGCTCGCCTCGGTGGCGAGGTCGCTCGACGCTTGCGAAGGGTCGGCTATATGACGCTGCCGGATGCCGGTGCGCGTGCGGATCCACTCGTCGGAGGTGTCCATGCGCGCGGCGAGGTCGTCGTTGGTGACGACCTTGGGCGGCAGATAGCTTCCCGTTCCGACGATGCGCGACCAGATCACGAGCTCGCCGCCTCGGCCGTCTCGGGCGATCCAAAGCGGAGCATCAGCCGATGCAGAACCTCGTTCCGCACTTCCTCCGCGGCGCGCTCGATCGCGCGGCCGAATCCGAGCACGTCGGCCGAACCGTGGCTCTTCACCACGATCCCCCGCAACCCCAGGAGCGTCGCTCCGTTGAAGCGCCGCGGATCGAGGCGCTTGCGAAATGCGAACAGCACCGGCATCACCACGACGCCTGCGAGCTTCGTGAGCGGGCTGCGCATGAACTCCTCGCGGAGGAAGCTGCGCACCATCTGCGCGATGCCCTCGGACGCCTTGAGCATGACGTTGCCGACGAAGCCGTCGCACACGACCACGTCGGCTTCGCCCTTGTAGATGCCGTCTCCCTCGATATTGCCGATGAAGTTGAGCCCGCTGTCGCGCAGCAGCTCGCCCGCCCGCTTCACCACTTCGTTGCCCTTGATGTCCTCCTCGCCGATGTTGAGCAGGCCGACGCTGGGTCGCTCCTTGTGTTCGACCGCCTGGACCAGCGTCGCCCCCATGATGGCGAACTGAAGCAGGTGCTCGGGCGCGCAATCGACGTTCGCGCCGAGGTCGAGCACGTAGGTGCTTCCCCGAAGATTGGGCAGAGCAGAGATGATCGCTGGACGGTCGATGCCAGGCAGCGTCTTGAGCACGAAGCGCGAAATCGCCATCAACGCGCCGGTATTGCCCGCGCTGACGCAGGCGTGCGCCTCGCCGCTCTTGACGAGGTCGACCGCGACGCGGATCGAGGAGTCCTTCTTGCTGCGCAGCGCGAGCGCGGGAGATTCATCCATGGCGACGACCTCGCTCGCGTGGCGAACCCGCAGGCGCGTGCCGGCTTTCGCGCCGCGCGCCTTGAGCTCGGCTTCGACGGCGTCGCGCAATCCCACCAGCACGATGTCCACGTCGGGACTGGACTTGAGGAAATTGAGCGCCGCCGGCACCGTGACGTGCGGGCCGTGATCGCCGCCCATGCAATCTATGGCTACGGTGGTCTTCATGCGCGGAGGCGCAGCGCGCCTGCCGGTCGAGCTTACTCGCCCTTGGTCTTGACGACTTTCTTGCCGCGATAATAGCCGCTCGGGCTGATGTGGTGGCGCAGGTGCACCTCGCCCGTGGTCGGCTCGACCGCGAGCGGCGGGTTGGTCAGGAAGTCATGGGCGCGGTGCATGCCGCGCTTGGAGGGAGATTTCTTGTTCTGCTGGACTGCCATGTGAGACTCCTTCAATTCGAGTTGCCGTACGATAAACACTCTTCATGCCGCGCAGCCATGGGCAACTCGAGGATCACCTCGTCCTCGACGAGCCCGGCAACGTCCATGTTCCGGGACGCAAGCACGCGATCGATCTCGTCGTCGGCTTCCGAGATCTCGCGCACGTTCTCCGCGAGCTGCAGCTCGGCGTCAATCGCAATGGGAATCTGGACCGGATCGAGGCAGCGCTGGCACAGCGCTTTGACCGATCCTCTTACAGAAAGCCGCAAACACGGCTTGCCGTTATCCACCCTTCCCCCGCGCAAGTGGTACTGCAGCCCTTCGGTCGAGCACTGCAACTGCGCAAGGCGCGGCAACCGCTCCATGCCCACGACGCCTCGCCGCTCTAGGGCGGCACGGGCGAACTGGAGGCCATCGATCACCTCCGCTTGCGACATAGAGCGCGCATGATATTATGTTTGCCCGTGAGTGTCAAAAGAAACTTCAGATTGTTCAGGGCGTTACTGCACTTTCTGCTTCTTGGGGCGTTCGCCCTGCCCGTATCCGCTCAAGTGTACAAATGGGTCGATGAGCGGGGCGTCACGCATTACGGGGAGCGACCTCCCCAAGGCGCGAAGGCGAGCGAGGTCCCGGACAGACTTGGCTCTCCCGCAGCAGCGCCCCCCAAGACGAGCTCGAACGCAGCCCCGGCGATAGCAAGCCCTCCGGCAAGCGGTGCGAGTTCGGCGCCGGTCAAGGAGGAAAAGACCGTGGAGGCTAGGCCGTCGGATCAATGCGAGACGCAGAAGGAACTCCTCACCCGCCTGCTGGAGAATCGGCAGAGGGACGGTCGCGTGCAAGCCGAGACCGCCGACGCCGTCGCCCGGCAGGAAAAACTCGTCGCCGAGCAATGCAAAGGGCGATAACCCGGCTCGTCCTAGCATCCACCTCGCCTTACCGTCGCGCGCTGCTCGAGCGGCTCGGCGTCTCGTTCTCCGTCGCGAGTCCGCAGGTGCCCGAGGAGCGCCGGCCCGCCGAAGCGCCCGAGGTCATGGCCTGCCGCCTCGCCGAATTAAAAGCGACGGCCGTCTCCGCCAACTTCCCCGACAGCCTCGTCATCGGCAGCGACCAAGTCGCCGTGTGCGACGGCGAGATCTTCGGCAAGCCCGTGACCCGCGAGAATGCCGCTCGCCAGCTGCGCGCTCTGTCCGGCCGTGAAGCGCTCTTTCACACCGCGGTGTGCGTCCACAACACTCGTACCGGGGCGACGGAAGCGCGGGTCGTGCGTTGCCGTGTGACCTTCCGCACGATGGACGACGCAACGATCGAGCGCTATCTCACGAGGGAAGAACCGTATGATTGCGCCGGCAGCGCCAAGTCGGAGGGCTTGGGCATCGCGCTCATCGCGAAGATGGAGAGCGAGGATCCGACCGCGCTTATCGGCCTGCCGCTGATCGCCCTCGTCGACCTGCTGCGCGCGCAGGGATTCGATGTCGTCTGACCCGGGAGCGCTCTACCTGCTGCCGAATACTCTGGGCGAGACCGCGGCCGAAGCCGTCATTCCCGCGGGCGCGCTCGACCGGGCGCGAACCCTCGACTACTTCATCGCCGAGCACCCCAAGTCGGCCCGCGCCCTCCTGAAGCGGATCGGACTCCCGCGCGCGCTGCAGGAAGTGCGTATCGAACGCCTCGACCACAACACGCCCGCCGGCGAGATCGCGCTGCTGCTCGCGCCCGTGCTCGACGGCCGCGACGCCGGCCTGCTCTCCGAAGCCGGCCTGCCCGCGGTCGCGGATCCCGGGGCGGCGCTGGTGAAGATGGCGCACGACAAGGGCGTGCGCGTCGTCCCGCTGAGCGGCCCCTCCTCGCTGATGCTCGCCCTCGCCGCGTCGGGCCTGGAGGGGCAGCGCTTCGTCTTTCACGGTTATCTGCCGGTGAAGCCGCACGACCTCGCCGCAACCCTGAAAGACCTCGAGCGCCAGTCGGCCCGCCTGGACCAGACCCAGATATTCATCGAGACGCCCTACCGTAACGACGCGACGCTCGCCGCGATGCTCCGCGCCCTGCGCGACGACACGCTCGTGTGCGTCGCCGCCGACCTGACCCTGGAATCGGAAATGGTAAAAACACGGCCGGCGGCGGCCTGGCGCCGCGACGCGCCCAGGCTCAAGGGTCGGCCGACGGTCTTCCTGGTGCTGTCGCGCGGCTAACGCAGGCTCGGCGCCCCCTGCTGCGACAGCACCTTCGACAGGGCTCCGGCCAAGGTTGCGCCGAAGCGCCTCGCGAAGCGCTCGGTGAAGTCCTGCTTCCTCGTGAAATCGAGGACGTCCTCGGCCTTGATCACCTCGCGCGCCACGTAATCCACGCTGCCGAAGCCGTCGGCGAGGCCGAGTTCGATGCTGCGGTCCCCGGTCCACATCAGGCCCGAGAAGACATCCGGCGTTTCCTTCAGCCGCTTGCCGCGTCCCTTCCTGACGACGTCGATGAACTGCTTGTGGATGTCGTCCAGCATCGACTGGGCGTGACGCTTCTGCTTCTCGTCCACCGGCGCGAACGGGTCGAGAAACGCCTTGTTCTCGCCAGACACCAGCGCGCGGCGCTCGACGCCGAGCTTTTCCATGGTTCCGGTGAAGCCCCAGCCGTCCATGATCACGCCGATCGACCCGATGATGCTCGCCTTGTCGACGTAGATCTTGTCCGCCGCCGAGGCGATGTAGTAGCCGCCCGAGGCGCAGATGTCCTCGACGACCGCATACATCGGAATGTTCGGATAGAGCCCGCGCAGCCTGCGAATCTCGTCGTAGATGATCCCCGCCTGGACCGGGCTGCCGCCGGGCGAGTTGATGCGCAGGATCACGCCCGCCGTGTTCTTGTTCTTGAACGCGCTCTGCAGCGCCTCGGTCACGCGGTCGGCGCTCGAGTCGCCCCTCGCGTCGATCACGCCGACCACGTCCACCAGCGCCGTGTGCCTGCCCCCGGCGAGCGAATCCGGCGCGCGCCAATCGAGCACCAGCAGAATGATCACCGTGAGATAGGCGAAGGTGAGGAGCTTGAAGAATATGCCCCAGCGGCGGGCGCGCCGCTGCTCCTTGAGGGCGGCACCCGCCAGTTTCTCTATCAGTCCTCTTTCCCAGTCAGCCTCGGCCATAAGGATTGCCTTTCACGAAGACCCGGCCGTCGCGCTCCTCGACGGGAATGGATACGAGCCCTTCCTCGAAGCAGGGCCCGCGAACGCATCGGCCCGTGTCCGGCGCGTAAGTGGCGCCGTGCGTCGAGCATATCAAATGCAGGCCCCAAGCATCAAAGAACTTGCCGGCCTTCCAGTCCAGCTCCATGGGCATGTGCGCACAACGGTTGAGGTACGCATAGACACGCCCGGCGTAGCGCACGGCGAATGCCGGCTCGGGTTTCCCGTCGACGTCGACCTCGAAGCGTACGCCATCCCCGCCGTCGGCGAGGTCGGCGCTCGCGCAGATCACGCGTTCCGCCGCAGCCATAGGGTCAGCTCCTCGATGCTGTCGACGCAGGCAAGCGGCGCCAGCGCCTCGAGATCGGCCCTGGCGTGCGCGCCGTAGCTCACCGCGACGGCGGGCACGCCGGCGCGCGCCGCCATCTGCAGGTCGTGCACCGTATCGCCGATCATGAGCGTGTTCGCTTCGCTGGTGCCGAGCTCGTTCATCAGCTCGAGCAGCATGTCGGGTGCCGGCTTGGGTGAGCACTCGTCGGCGCAGCGCGACGCGGCGAACAGCGGCCGCAGGCCGGTATTGTCCAGCGCCCGCGCGAGGCCCTTGCGGCTCTTTCCGGTGGCGACGGCGAGAACATGTCCGCTATCGCGAAGCGCCGAAAGCAAAGCTGCCGCGCCCGGGAACAGCGGGATCGCCGCGTCCCGGGCGAGGAAATGCAGGCGGTAACGCTCGACCATTCTGCCGTAGTCCGCCTCGGGGAGCCCCGGCACGGCGTAGGCGAGCGCGTCCTGCAGCCCGAGACCGATCACATGGCTGGCGCGCGCGTCGTCGGGCACGGGCAGTCCGAGGTCGCGGCAAGCCGACTGGATGCTGTGGACAATCGCTGCGGCCGAGTCGATCAGCGTGCCGTCCCAGTCGAATACCAGCAGCGCGTAGCGCATCACGCCTCGAGGGTGTCCAGAAAGCGCAGGAGAGGCGCCGGCAGCGGCGAATGGAGCCTTATCGGCTCCCCGCTTGCCGGATGCAGGAATTCCAGGTCGGAGGCGTGGAGGAACAGACGCGGCAGGCCCTGCTTCGCGAGCGCGCGGTTGCGCTCGAAATCGCCGTACTTCTCGTCGCCTGCGACCGGAAAGCCGAGGTGGGCGAGGTGGACGCGGATCTGGTGAGTGCGCCCGGTAAGGAGGTCCGCCGAAAGCAGGGTGAAGTCGCGCAGCGATCGCTCGCGGCGAAACAGCGTCTGCGACTCGCGCCCTTCGCGGTGCACGCTCACCCGGCGTTCCCCCGATTTCGTCACGTACTTCCGCAACGGCAGGTCGATGCGGCGCTCCTCTTCCCGCCATTTCCCCAGGACCAGCGCGAGATAGCGCTTGTGCATCCTCCCCTCGCGGAGCGCCGCGTGGAGCGCCGTGAGCGCCGAGCGCTTCTTGGCCAGGATGAGCAGGCCCGACGTGTCCCGGTCGAGACGATGCACAAGCTCCAGGAATTTCAGCTCGGGCCTCGCCGCGCGGAACTGCTCGATCACGCCGAAGCTGACTCCGCTCCCGCCGTGGACTGCGAGCCCGGCAGGCTTGTCGACGACAAGCAACGCATCGTCCTCGTGGACGACCGGGGGCAGCGACGAAACGGGCGGTGCCGCCTTGGCGGGCCGATCGGCCCTGCGCAGCGGCGGAATGCGCACCCTGTCGCCCGGCCGCAGCCTGTAGGTCGCGTCGACCCGCCGGCTGTTGACCCTCACCTCCCCGGTGCGCAGGACCCTATAGATATGGCTGCGCGGCACGCCCTTGCATACGCGCATCAGGAAGTTGTCAACGCGCTGGCCTTCGCTTGCGGAATCGACCTCGACCGAAGCGACGTTGCTTAAATCCTTCATTTTGTTTATGATCTGCGCGCTGCTTCCGTTGCGGGACGGCTGCTTGTACATGCGAAGGTGCGGATTTTCTCGCCCCCAGACAAGACTGGCTACCCTGTCCCCGGTTCCAATGCCGCCGATGGCGCAAGGTCCATCGCTCCGCGCAGGAACCCGAAGCCGCAAAGGCGGTTGGTTATCCAACCAGTGAAAATTAACTAGATAGTAATAGAACAGCGCGCCGACAGCATATCGGCAGATTCCACGGGTTCTGCAATGCAGAGTCCGGGACGACAGACCAACAACGCGTTCCATGATCCAGCGATCACCGATGCGAAGCTAGCCTTCACAACAGGCCTTGGTTTGTCCTGCCCGTGCGCGCGGGAGAAAAACGAATGAAGCGCATGCTTTTTAATGCGACACAGGCCGAAGAACTCCGTGTCGCGATTGTCGATGGCCAGAAACTGATAGACCTCGACATTGAATCGGCCGCAAAAGAGCAGCGGAAGAGCAATATCTACAAGGGTGTCATCACCCGCGTAGAGCCCAGCCTCGAAGCCGCGTTCGTCGACTACGGCACCGAGCGCCACGGGTTCCTTCCGTTCAAGGAAGTCGCCCGCCAGTACTTCAAGCCCGGGATCGACGTCGGACGCGCCCGCATCCAGGACGCGATCTCCGAAGGCGACGAGCTGATCGTCCAGGTCGAGAAGGACGAGCGCGGCAACAAGGGCGCTGCCCTCACGACCTTCATCAGCCTCGCGGGCCGCTACCTCGTGCTCATGCCGAACAATCCGCGCGGCGGCGGCGTCTCGCGCCGTGTCGAGGGCGAGGACCGCGACGAGCTGCGCGAGATCATGGACAAGCTGGAAACGCCCCCGGGGATGAGCCTTATCGGCCGCACCGCCGGCATCGGGCGCTCCTACGAAGAGCTGCAGTGGGACCTCAGCTATCTCCTCAAGCTCTGGGGAAAGATCGTCGAGGCGACCCAGCCCGCGCGCGATCCCGACGGCAAGCTGCTCAACCCCGCGCCCTTCCTGATCTACCAGGAAGGCAGCCTCGTGATCCGCGCGGTGCGCGACTACTTCCAGCCCGACATCGGCGAAATCCTGATCGATACCGACCCGATCTACGAGCAGACGCTGGCCTTCATGAGCAACGTCATGCCCGACAACGTCGGGCGCGTGAAACGCTATCACGACGACGTACCGCTGTTCTCGCGTTTCCAGATCGAGCACCAGATCGAGACGGCGTATTCGCGCCAGGTCTCGCTGCCCGCGGGCGGCGCGGTCGTGATCGACCACACCGAGGCGCTGGTATCCATCGACGTCAACTCGGCGCGCGCCACGCGCGGGCACGACATCGAGCAGACGGCGTTCAACACCAATCTCGAGGCCGCCGAAGAGATCGCGCGCCAGCTGCGGCTGCGCGACCTGGGCGGCCTGATCGTCATCGACTTCATCGATATGGAGAACCAGCGCAACCAGCGCGAAGTCGAGAACCGGCTGCGCGATGCGCTGCGCTACGACCGCGCGCGCGTCCAGATGGGCAAGATCTCGCGCTTCGGCCTGATGGAGCTGTCGCGCCAGCGGCTGCGGCCCTCGCTCGGCGAGGGCAGCAACATCACCTGCCCGCGATGCAACGGTACCGGGCACATTCGCGGCACCGAATCCACGGCTCTGCACATCCTGCGCATCATCCAGGAGGAGGCGATGAAGGAAAACAGCGCCGCCGTGCACGCCCAGGTCCCGGTGGACGTCGCAACTTTCCTGCTGAACGAGAAGCGAGCCGACATCCATTCGATCGAGGCGCGCCTCAAGGTGAACGTCGTGCTGATCCCGAACACGCACCTGGAAACGCCGAACTACAAGGTCGATCGCCTTCGTCACGACGATCTGAATCAGTCCGACGCCCTACCCGCCAGCTACAACATGGTGAGCGCGCCCGCGGAGGAACAGGCGAAGGAGCAGGCGTCCGAGGACGCGCGTCCGCCGCGACTGCAACCAGCTGTGCGGGGTGTCATCCCGGAGCGGCCCGCGCCCATGGGAGCGCCGGCCCTGCAGCCCCTGCGGCCCGAGTCGCAGGCGGTGCGCGCCGAGCCGCGGCCGGCCGGCGCGCCGCAGCAGGGATTCCTCGGCAAATTCTTCAGCTGGCTCGCTGGCGAAGCCCCACCCCGAGCGCAGGCGCAAGCCGCGCCGGCCCAGCCCCCGCGGCGCGAGACGCGCCCCGAGCGGCAAGAACCTCGTCGTGATCGTGGAGATCGCGATCGTGGAGATCGCGATCGCTTCCGCCAGCGCGGCGAGGGCCGCGGCGAGCAGCGGGGGGGAGATCGGCGCGAAGGCCGCGGCGATCGTCCCCAGCGACAGGACCGGGGAGACCGGCAGCAGCGGGACCAGCAGCACGGCGACCGCCAGCCGCAACGCCAGGAGCGCCCTCACGAACAGCAGGGCCAACCCGAACGTCCGCCACAGCAGGGCAACGAGCGCAGGGAAGGCGAGCATGGAGGCCGGCGCAGACGCCGCGGCGGCCGGGACCGCGGAGATCGAGGCGAGCGCCGAGACATCCCGGGTCAGGGCTCGTCCAATCGCAACGACGAGCAGCGTCAACGGCAACCTCGTCCCGACTCTCGTTCTCCGGTCGCACCTACGCCCGACGAGCTGCGTTCGCTCGAAGCTGCGACGCAGGAGCCGGTGCAGGCACCCGTTGCGGCGCACGAGCCGGTGCAGGTACCGGTCGAGACGCACGCGCCATCGGCTGCACCTGCTCCCGCGAGGCGTGAACCGCCGGAGCTGCGCGAGCCGGATCCCGCCGAGATCGAGCGCGCGCTGCGTGACAGCGGCCTGGAGATGGTTCAGACGCGCACATCGGGCCCCATCGAGCTTCCGCCGGACGCCGAGTTCGTTCCGGCGAAGCGCGAACGGCGTCCGCCCCCGCCCGACATCAACGAACCGCTGGTCCAGGTGGGAACGACCCCTCCGCCGGAGTCGAAGCCCTAGCCGCTACTGCCGCGCCGGCCTGCGCAGGACGTCGAGCAGGCCGCGCGCCGCGTCCTCCAGCATGTCGAGCACTCGCTCGAAATCCTGCGGGCCGCCGTAATACGGATCGGGCACGTCCTTCTCCCTGAAGCGCTTCCCGAAGGACATCATCATCCTCAATTTGCGGGAGGATGCGGGGTCGGCGATGCGCGAGAGGATCTCGAAATGCTCGAGATCCATCGCGACGATCAGGTCGAAGCGCTCGAAATCCGCGCGTTCGACTTTGCGCGCGCGCAGGCCGGTCAGGTCGTACCCCCGGCGCGCGGCCGCGCTTTGTGCGCGAGGATCGGGCGGCTCGCCGACGTGGTAGGCATGCGTGCCGGCCGAATCCGCGACGATCGCTTCCGACATCCCCGCGTCGGCGATGAGCTTGCGGAATACGCCCTCCGCGGTGGGCGAGCGGCAGATGTTGCCGGTGCACACGAAGAGAACGCGGAGCCGGTTGTTGCGCATCGTTCATTCCAACCTTATAGAATCGCGAAGGACAACTATAACGGCTGCGAGGGGACATGAGCCTGAGACACATCCTGGCGATCGCCGCCGCGGCGCTCGCTCCGTCGATTGGCGTTTCGCAAGACTGGCCCACCCGGCCGGTACGCGTCGTGATTCCGTTCGCCGCGGGCAGCGTTGCCGAAGCGATCTTCCGCACGATGGCGCCCGGAGTCGAGGCGGAACTGGGGCAGCGCTTCGTCGTCGAGAGCAAGCCGGGCGCCGACGGCGCCATCGGCATGGGCGAGGTCGTGCGCGCCGCGCCGGACGGCTACACCCTGCTGCTCGGGCCGACGGCGGTGTTCGCGGTTATCCAGCACATGTTCCCGAATCTGGGCTTCGACCCGCTCGCCGCGCTCGACCCGATCTCGCTGCTCGCCGACGCGCCGCTGCTCGCGGTGGTCGGAGCCGATGTCCCCGCCCGCTCGCTCGGGGAGCTCGCGCGCTACGTGCGCGCGAGTCCCGGAAAATACAACTACGGTTCGCCCGGCTCGGGTTCCCCCGCCCACCTCACCGGCGCCGCGTTCTCGCAGCAGGCCGGAAACGCCGTGGTCTACGTGCCGTACAAAGGAACGCCGCCCATGGTGCAGGGGCTGCTCGCCGGCGACATTCAGATGGCCTTCCCCACCTGGACCGGGATCATCGGCCCGGTGAGAGCCGGCAAGCTGCGGGTGCTCGCGGTGATGGCGCGCGAGCGCTTGGCCGAGCTGCCCGACGTTCCGACCACGGTCGAAGCCGGCTTCCCGCAACTGGTCGGCGGGAACTGGTGGGCGCTCGCCGCACCGCACGGCACGAATCCGCGCATCGTCGAGCGCCTCGCCGCCGATTTCCGCACGGTCCTCGCGGACGGCGCCGTACGCAAGCGCATCGGCGAGCTTGGCCATGTCCCGATCGGGCTTCCGCCGGCCGAGACCGCGACGTTCCTCAAGTCGGAGTCGGCGCGCTACAAGTCCATCGTCGAGAGGGGCGGGATCAAGGCGGAGTGAATGCTATGCCGGAGCGCCTTCGCGCGGAACGGCGCGCGCGTCTCGCCGCGGCGATGGCAGCGGAGGGGATCAACCTGCTCGTCGTCGCTGGCAACCCCTGGCGCAGCGACTATCTGCGCTTCGCGGTCGACCTCACTCCCGTCGAGGGCCAGGTGTTCGCTTTCGTGCGGCGCGAGGGGCCGACGCGGGTCATCGCGGAGTTCCCGGCGGAGGCAGCGCGCTTCCGCGCCGAACAGGGCGACCTGCAGGTGACCTGGTCGACTTCGCCCACCGAAGAGGCCGAGGCCGCGCTACGCTCGCTCGACGGCGAGTGCGTGGCGCTCGCGCCGCTCGCTGCCGTCCCGCAGCGGCTTGCGACCGGTCCCCTGCGCTCGACCATGGCCGCCGCAACCGCCCTGCTCGACCGGCTGATGCTCCGCAAGTCGCCTCTGGAGATCGCCGCGTTCCGGCGCGCCGCGGCTCTCGCGGACGAGGGCTATGCGGTCTTTTGCGACGCGGCGAGAGTCGGCCGCCCCGAGTACGCCCTGGTCGCGGACGTCGAGGCGTTCTTCCGCTCGCGAGGCTGTCCGGAGAATTTCCAGATCCTCGGGTCCGGCGGCCGGGAGGTCCGCGGCATGCATCCGCCGACCGAGAGGCGCCTCGCGCCCGGCGATCTGGTGACGACCGAGCTGACGCCGTGCGTCGACGGCTACTACGCGCAGATCTGCCGCACGCTGGTCATCGGGACGCCGAGCGAGCCGCAACGGCGTGCCTTCTCTGTATACGACGAAGCGCTGGCCGCCGGAATCGCCGCGGTGCGCCCGGGGGCGACTGCCGGCGAGGTGGCGCGCGCCCAAAACGAGGTCTTTCGCCGCCACGGGCTGGGCGAGTACGTGACATCGGAGTACACGCGCGTCCGCGGCCATGGTCTCGGGCTGTACGTGGACGGGCGGCCGGCGTTGCTCGAGGATGTCGGCCTGGTTCTCGAGGCGGGGATGACGCTCATCGTGCATCCAAATACCTATCACCCCGAGGTCGGCTACTTCGTCCACGGCGATTCTGTCCGGGTTACGAACGAGGGATGCGAGGTCCTGACCCGGACCCCGAGGCGGCTGTTTTCCGTTGCGGCCGGATGAAGCCGTGCGGCGCGGACTGATCAGCTGGTCGCGCGACGAGGTTCCGGTGTCGGTGCTGGAATCGCGCCTTGCAGCCCTGCAGGCAAGGATGCGCGAGGAGGACCTGGGCGCAATGCTGCTGTATACATCTTTCGCGCGGCCGAGCGCCGTGGCTTGGCTCACGCATTTCGTCCCGTACTGGAACGAGGGGTTGCTCGCCGTTCTGCCGACCGGCGCGCCCACGCTGCTTGCGGCGTTCTCCAAGCGGATGCACGGTTGGATCCGCAGCGTCAGCCACGTGGGCGAAGTGCGGTCGGTGTCGAACCTCGGCCGGGAGGCCGCGGATCTCGTCGGGCGTCTCCCGGGCGCGCCGCGCATCGGCGTCCTGGAGCTTGATACCCTGCCATGGCCAGTCGCCGAGCCCTTGCTGGACTCAGGGCGCCGGGTCCTGACCGACGCGAGCGCCCTTTTCGCCTCGGTGCGGCAACCCGCGGACGAGACGGAGATCCGGCTCGCCCAGCGCGCGGCCGACATCGCTGCGCGGGCGCTCGGCTCGATTCCAATCGAGGCGACGCGGACGTCGCAGGTGCTCGCCGCTGTAGAGGCCTCCGCACGCCTCGACGGGGCCGAGGAAGTGCTGGCGCGGCTCGCGCCGGATCTGGGGACCGGGACGGCGCTGCGCCGGATCGAAGGCGACATGCCGCTCGGCGCCCGCTACGCGCTGGAGCTTTCGATCGCCTACAAGGCGGCTTGGGCCCGCGTCGTGCGCTCCCTGTCCGCGAACGCGCCGCAATCGTGGCGGCGGGCGCAGGCGTGGACCTCGCAATGGGCCACGGGAATCACGGGCGTTGCAGGCGGGGCGCCGCCCGGCGCTATCGCCTTCTGGACGCTCGAGGCGTGCGTTGGCAGCCAGCCCTTCTCGGTCGTGGGAAGCGCGATCGGCCCTCGCGGGACGGTTTCCGCTGGGACCCTGGCCTGCTATTCGATTCAGCTGCAGCTTCAAGACGGTCCCTGGCTGAGCGGCGGACCGGTGGTCGTGGGAGGCGACGGACCGGGTCGGTTGCTCGCCTAGCCCGGAGCGCTTGCCGGCTCTTCGTCCTCGGGCGAAGCGCCGAAGAAACCGCGCCGGAGCTCGGCCAGGCGGTCGCGCGCCTCGGCGGCCTTCTCGAACTCGAGATTGCGCGCGTGCTCGAGCATCTGCTTCTCGAGTTTCTTGATCTCGCGCGCGAGCTGTTTCTCGGACATCGACTCGTAGCGCGCCTGCTCCTGAGCGGCCTTCAGTTGCATCCCGAGGTCCTCGATCTCGCGCGCGCCCTCGATCATGTCGCGCACCTGCTTGGAGATGCCGATCGGAGTGATGCCACGTTTCGCGTTGAATTCGATCTGCTTGGCGCGGCGCCGGTCGGTCTCCTCGATCGCCCGCTTCATCGAATCGGTGACCCTGTCGGCGTAGAGAATCGCCATCCCGTTCAGGTGGCGGGCGGCGCGGCCTATCGTCTGGATGAGCGAGCGCTCGGAGCGGAGGAAGCCTTCCTTGTCGGCGTCGAGGATGGTGACCAGCGACACCTCGGGCAGGTCGAGGCCCTCGCGCAGGAGGTTGATGCCGACCAGCACGTCGAACTCTCCCAGGCGCAGGTCCCGGATGATCTCGACGCGCTCGACAGTCTCGACCTCCGAGTGCAGATAGCGCACCTTGACGCCGTGCTCGCCGAGATAGTCGGTGAGCTCCTCGGCCATGCGCTTGGTGAGCGTCGTCACCAGCACCCGCTCCCGCCGCTCGACGCGCAGCCGGATCTCGCCGAGCAGGTCGTCGACCTGGGTCGCCGCCGGACGCACCTCGAGCGCCGGGTCGACCAGACCCGTCGGTCTCACCACCTGCTCGACGACCTGGCCCGAGCGCTCGCGCTCGTACTCCGCGGGCGTCGCCGACACGAACACCGTCTGGCGCATCACGCGCTCGAATTCCTCGAACTTGAGCGGGCGGTTGTCGAGGGCCGACGGCAAGCGGAAGCCGTAGGCGACGAGGTTCTCCTTGCGCGAGCGGTCCCCGCGGTACATGCCGCCGAGCTGGCCGATCGTGACGTGCGACTCGTCGATGAACATGAGCGCGTTCGGGGGAAGGTAGTCGATCAGCGTCGGCGGAGGCTCCCCTTCCTTCCTGCCCGACAGGTGCCGCGAGTAGTTCTCGATCCCCTTGCAGAAGCCCAGCTCGTTGAGCATCTCCAGATCGAAGCGCGTGCGCTGCTCGATCCGCTGCGCCTCCAGGAGCTTGCCCGCCTTCTGGAAGTAGTCGATGCGCTGCGCGAGCTCGACCTTGATCGCCTCTATCGCCCGCAGCGTCGTCGCGCGCGGCGTCACGTAGTGGCTCGAGGGGTAGACGGTGAAGCGCGGAACACGCTGGCTGGCGTGGCCGGTGAGCGGATCGAACAGCGTCAGGCTCTCGACCTCGTCGCCGTCGAGCGCAATCCGCAGGGCCGTCTCGGAATGCTCCGCGGGAAACACGTCGAGCACGTCGCCGCGCACGCGAAACGCCCCGCGCTTGAACTCGAGCTCGTTCCGCTCGTACTGCATTGCGACCAGCCGCGCGATGATGTCGCGCTGCGACAGCTCCTCCTTCTCTCGGACGTGGAGGATCATGCCGTGGTAGTCGACCGGATCGCCGATGCCGTAGATGCAGGAGACGGTGGCGACGATCACCGCGTCCTCGCGCTCGAGCAGGGATTTGGTTGCCGACAGGCGCATCTGCTCGATGTGCTCGTTGATGCTCGAATCCTTCTCGATGTAAAGGTCGCGCGAGGGCACGTAGGCCTCGGGCTGGTAGTAGTCGTAGTACGAGACGAAGTACTCGATCGCGTTCTCGGGAAAGAATTCGCGCATCTCGGCGTAGAGCTGTGCCGCGAGGGTCTTGTTCGGCGCGAGGATCAGCGCCGGGCGCCCGAGCCGCGCGATGACGTTCGCCATGGTGAAGGTCTTTCCCGATCCGGTGACGCCGAGCAGTGTCTGGTACGAGAGCCCGTCCCGAATGCCCTCGACCAGCCGGTCGATGGCCTCGGGCTGATCGCCCGCCGGAGGGAAGGTCTGGGCGAGCCGGAACGGGCTGTCGCGGAACGTGAGCGTCATGTCGATTCGAGAAGTCGCGCGACGGCGTCGAGTAGGAAGTCGACTTCGGCCGTCCCGATGCCGTAGGGCGGCATCCAGTATACGGTGGAGCCGATCGGCCTGAGCAGCACCCCCGCCTCGAGGGCCCGCCGCGAAAAGTCCTTGGCGAACCCCGGCCCGGCGCCCTTCGCGTCGAACGCCCAGATCATCCCGGTGTTGCGGAAATGCTCCACGCAGGGATGCGAACGGATCGGCGCGGCGCGCCGGTTGACGTAAGCCGCGGTATCCCGATTGCTCTCCAGGATCCGCTCGTCCTCGATGATGTCGAGCACCGCGAGCGCGGCGCGGCAGGCGAGCGGGTTGCCGCTGTAGGAGTGCGAATGCAGGAATCCGCGCTCGAGGCGGTCGTCGTAGAAGGCCGCGTAGATCCGATCGGTCGCCATCACGACCGAAAGCGGCAGGTAGCCCCCCGTGATCCCCTTGGACAGGCACAGCAGGTCGGGAGCGATCCCCGCCTGCTCGCAGGCGAAGAGGGTTCCCGTGCGCCCGAAGCCTACGGCGATCTCGTCGGCGATGAGGAGGACCTCGAAGCGGTCGCAGATCGCCCGCGCTCGCCGCAGATACTCCGGGTCGTGCATCGCCATGCCGCCGGCGCATTGCACCAGCGGCTCGACGACGAGCGCCGCGGTACGGCGCGCATGGCTCTCGAGATGCGCCTCGAGCGCGAGGGAACAGCGGGCAGCGTAGTCACTCGGACTCTCGGCATGCCGGGCCAGCCTCCAGTCGGGCGACGGGACCCTCGCGCTCCTCTGGAGCAGGGGCGCGTAGCTCTCGCGGAACAGCGGGATGTCGGTCACCGACAGCGCGCCGAGCGTCTCCCCATGGTAACCGTTTACGAGGGCCACGAACTCCGCCTTCTCCGGCTTGCCGACGTTCCTCCAGTACTGATGGCTCATCTTCAGCGCCATCTCGATCGCGGATGCCCCGTCGGACCCGAAGCAGCAGTGGCCCAGGCCGCGCGGGGCGAGCCGTGCCAGGCGCTCGGCGAGCGCAACAACGGGCTCGTGGGTGAGTCCGGCGAGCATGATGTGATCGAGCGAATCGATCTGTGCGCCCAGCGCCGCGTTGACGCGCGGGTGACCGTGCCCGAGCAGGTTCACCCACCACGAGCTGATCGCATCGAGAATGCGACGGCCGTCGGCGTCGAACAGCCAGACGCCCTGCGCGCGGCTGATCGGAACCGGCGGGAACGCCTCGTGGTGCTTCATCTGGGTGCAAGGGTGCCACACCGCGCGCAGGCTGCGTTCGGCGAGCTTGGCGTTCGCGCTCACGCCGTCGCCTCGATCAGGTTCTCCAGGCGCAGCAGATGCGAAACGCCTTCGGGCTCGGGACGGCGCTGAAACGGCACGGAGCCGAGAAGCGGACAGTCGAGCCTGTCCTCGAGGGCGTGGATGTTCGCGTCGAGCTGCGGCATATCGGAAGCAATGCCGTTGGCGACCCAGCCCGCGCAGCGCAGGCCGCAGGCGTCAATCTGCGCCCTCGTGAGGAGCGCGTGGTTGAGGCAGCCGAGCCGCATGCCGACGACCAGCACGACCGGCAAGCGGAGGCGCCTCGCCAGATCGGCGGTGGTGTCATGCGTGTTCAACGGGACGAGAAACCCCCCCACCCCTTCGACGATCGCCACCTCCGCGTATCGGGCCAGCTCGCGGTACGCTCGCGCGATCACATCGATTTCGATCCTCGCGCCAACGAGCTCCGCGGCGATGTGGGGCGCAAGCGCCGGCTCGAAGGCGTAGGGGTTGACCAGCTTCGCCGGAGCGCGGACCGAGCTCGCCGAGACCAGCGCGTCCACGTCCGGCCAGCGCCCGCCCTCGCTTCCCGCGGCGACGGGCTTCATGCCGACCGTCGATCTTCCGCTGACGGTGAACGCGCGCAGCAGCGCGCAGCTGACCAGCGTCTTGCCGACGCCGGTGTCGGTTCCGGTAACGAAGAAGCCCTGACCCACGTCGCCCGATCTAGGCGTGCGCCTCGGCGCCGCTCGGGCACGCCTCGCGCAAGGCGGCCACGAGGTCCGCAACATCCTGCTCGCTGTGCGCCGCGGACAGCGAGATCCGGAGGCGCGCCGTGCCCTCGGGCACCGTCGGCGGGCGAATCGCCGGCACGAGGATGCCGCGCTCGCGCAGCACCGCGCTCGCGCCCAGCGCCCTGGCGTTCGTTCCCAGGATTAGGGGCTGGATCGGGGTTTCGGAGGGAGTCGGTGCGGCGTCGCTGTCCCGAAGTGCCTGCTTCAGCGACGCGGTGAGAGCCCGCAGGCGTTCGCGCCGCCATTCCTCCTTGCGGATCAGCTGCAGGCTCGCCTCGACCGCGGCGGCGAGCATCGCCGGCGAGGCCGTGGTGTAGACGTAGGTTCGCGCCCGCTGCAGCACGGTCTCCACGATGTCGGCGGCGCCGGCGACGAACGCGCCCGACACACCCGCCGCCTTGCCCAGGGTCCCGACGTAGGCGACACGCGGCGAGCGCACCGCGAAGTGGGCCAGCGAGCCGCGCCCCTCGGGACCCAGCACTCCGAAGCCGTGCGCATCGTCGACGAGCAGCAGCGCGTCGTGGCGCTCGCACAGATCGAGCAGCGCCGGAATGGGCGCGATATCCCCGTCCATGCTGAACACGGCATCGGTGACGATCAGCTTGGTCCCGCCCGCGGACGAGGCGAGCGCCTCCTCGAGGAACGCGACGTCGCGGTGGGGATAGCGCACGACCCGGGCACGCGACAAGCGCACGCCGTCGATCAGCGAAGCGTGGTTGAGCGCATCCGAGAACACCGCGTCCTCAGGACCCGCGAGAGCCGTGACGGCGCCGATGTTCGCCTGGTATCCGCTGGAGAAGAGCAGCGCTCGCGGCATCTGCACGAATTCCGCGAGCGCCGACTCGAGCCGCTCGTGCAGAGCGCTGTGACCACCGAGCAGATGCGAGGCGCCTTGGCCGACCCCGTGGCGCAAGACCGCATCGACCGCCGCCTCCACGACGCGCGGATGGTTCGCGAGGCCGAGATAGTCGTTGCTGCAGAAGGCGAGATATTCGCGCCCGCCCACGCGGACGCGCGGCCCCTGCGCGCTTTCACGGACCAAGCGATGCCGCATGAGGCCCGCGCCGCGCAGGGCGGCGAGGCCGTCGGCAAGGCGCTGGAAGATCACTTGAGGCCGGCGAGCGCCTTGGCCCGCCACATCGGCCAGGCACGGTTGTAGTCCTGCCCGGGGACCGAAGCGCGGACTTCGCTGTCGTCGAGATAGACGATCCTGCCTCCGGGCCCCGCGATCGCGAGCGCCTGCAGCTGCATGCGGGCGCTCTGCTCGAGATAGATGCTGCGCCCTACCGCGCGGGGAAGGGTCTCGCCGACGGTCACCGAGCCGTGCCCGCGCATGAGCGCCGCCGGGCTCTTGCCGAGCGTCTTCGCCAGGGCCTGGCCCAGGTACGGGGTCTTCACCAGGAGATCGGTGCCCTTCTCGGCGTCGCGGATCTCGAAATTCGGGACGCCGTCGCCGACGAAGGCAGCCATGTGGAACAGCGGCCGCATGGGGACCGTTGTGACGCTGAAGGGCACGACCGACGGAGAATGATTGTGGACGACCGCGTTCACGTCGGGTCGCGCCTTGTAGATCTCGCCGTGGATGAACCGCTCGCGCACCGACTCTCGCCCCCGGGCGTCGATCGCGTTGCTGTCCAGGTCGTATTCGATGATGTCGCCGCGCGTCACCAGCTCGGGCGCGATCGAGCGGGACAGCAGGTAGCGTTTCGGGTCGCTCGCCGAGCGCACGCTCACGTGGCCGTAGGCGTCGATGACGCCGTGCTCGGCGAGAATCCGGTTTGCCGCGACGAGATCTTCAATCGGGTCCATCGGTTCCCCTCGCGAGTTCCTAGTCGGCCTTGATCCCGGCGGCCGCGACCACGCGCGACCACCGCGCCAGCTCCTTGCGCACCAGCTCGGCGAAGCGCTCGGAGCTTCCGCCGACGGGGCTCATCCCCTGCTTCGCGAGGAAGGAGCGAACCTCGGGCTGCTTGAGCAAGGCGTTCAATTCCGCATTCACCTTCGCGACGACGGCCGCGTTCGTTCCGGCAGGAGCGAAGACCCCGTACCAAGTATCGACTTCAAGGTCGCCCAAGCCGAGCTCCTTGAGCGTCGGAACGTCGGGGAAAGCCTCCGGCCGTTCGCCGCTCATCACGGCCAGCATACGCAGCTTCCCGCTCTGGACATAGGGGGCGGCCGTCTGCAGCGACACAATCATCGCCTGCACGTGACCGCCGACCAGATCGGTCAACGCGCCTCCCGAGCCCTTGTAGGGCACGTGAACGAGATTGATATGCGCCTCCTGCTTTAGCAGCTCCATGGCGAGATGCTGGGGACCACCGTTGCCCGGAGACGCGTAGTAGAGCTTCCCCGGCTCGCGGCGCGCCAGCTCGAGAAACTCGCGCATCGATCTGGCGGGCAGGCTCGGGGTGACGATCACCGAGACCGAGCTGCTCGCAAGCTGTATCACCGGGACAAAGCTCTTGACCGGATCGAACGGCAGGTTCCGGTTCACCGCAGGATTGGTGCCGAAGGACGTCGCGGTGCAGAGCAACGTATAGCCGTCGGGCGCGGCCTTGGCCACGAAATCGGTCCCGATGTTGCCCGAGGCTCCGGCCCGGTTGTCGACGACCACGGCCACCTTCCAGCGTTCTGCGAGCTTGGGACCGAAGACCCGCGCAAGGATGTCGCCGCCGGTGCCCGGCGTATACGGAACGACGATCTGGATCGTGCGGTTCGGCCAGTCGCCGTCCTGCGCGATGCACAAGGCGGGAGCGAAGAACGTCGCGGCGAAGGCGGCAACGGTCCATCGGGTCAGCTGAAACAAGGGATACTCCTCTGGCGCGCGAGTCTCGGAGACCAATTATACGAACTGCGAGCGACGCCCGCGCTACTCGCGTTGACCGGCCCCCTGCGCGAGAATTAGAATACGCGCCTCCCGATGCTCCGACCCGCCGCTCGGTCGGAACCCCAATCCCCGATAGCTCAGCTGGTAGAGCGACGGACTGTTAATCCGCAGGTCCCAGGTTCGAGCCCTGGTCGGGGAGCCACTTCTTCATCGTCGCGCGCCGGCCGAGCCTGAATCGACTCGCTCTGCAGCATCGGACCCGGCCCCGTGTGCTACGACAACCCGGTCGCGGCCTGCGCCTTTGGCGGCATAGAGCGCGATGTCGGCGACGCGCAACAGGCCGTCGGCGTCCCGCGAGTGATCCGGGAACAGAGCGATCCCGATCGACGCCGTCATCCTGCCGAAGTATCTTCCCGCATACTTGAGATCGAGCGCGGAGATGGCGACGCGTATGTCCTCGGCGCGTCTCGCTGCCGGCTCGAGGCCGGTCTCGGGCAGCACCAGGGCGAATTCCTCGCCGCCGTAGCGGCAGGCGATGTCGCTGCCCCGTACTTTCCCTTTCAGCAGGTTCGCGACGGCGCTCAGGACGAGGTCGCCCGCCTCGTGCCCGAACGAATCGTTCACCCCTTTGAACCTGTCCAAGTCGAGCAGTATCACCGCGACAGGCGTCTTGTTGCGGCCCGACCGCGCCAGTTCGCGCGGGAGGAACTCGTTGAGGTAGCGGCGGTTGTACAGACCGGTGAGCGGGTCCGATATCGCCTGCTCCTGAAGCCTCTGCTCGCGCAGCTGGAGTGCTCCCGCCATGTCGTCGAAGGCGTGCGCGAGCTGGCCGAGCTCTTCCTTTCCGTACTCGATGCCGGTGCGCGCATTCAGGTCGCCGCCGCGCATGCGTTCTGCCGCGCCGAGCAGGGCCCTGAACTTCCGCAGCATGAACAGCTCGGCGCCGAACCAGGCGGCGACGAGAAGGAACAGAGTAGCCAGCAAGATCCCGAGCAGGTCGCGAACCAGCGCCCGATTCGCCTCGGCGAAAACCTGGCTCAGCGGCACCGTGATCAGGACTCGCAGCGGAAAGGCGCCGTCGGGGTTCTTATAGATGACCTGGTGGGCGAGCAGCCAGTTGACGCCGTCCTCGCCCTTGACTTCGAGCACGCCCTCGCTCCCGGCGAGTATCGACTCGATCACCTGGGGATTCCACAGCTTCTCGCCGATGCGCTCGTTCAGGGCGGGCTTGCGCGAGAGGATCGTCCCCTTCACGTCGATCACGCTCAGGATGCCGTCGGGCGGCAGCGGCGTCGCCTCGGCCATTCGCGCGAGGTCCTTGAGGTCGAGCCCGGCGAAGGCTACGGCGCGGACCTTGCTGCCGGCGTCCTTGACCGGGTAGCCGAAATTGATCCCCGCTTGGCCCGTCACGCGACCGATCTGATATTCGCCGACGGCGAATCGACCCGTTTCCTTGGCCAGCCTGAAGTAGAGACGGTCGCCGCTGTACACCTTTGCCCGCCAAGTCTTCGCGTTGCAGAGCAGGTTGCCGCTCGCATCGAACAGGCCCATCGCGTGATAGTTGTCACGGTTCTGCGCGAGCAAGTTCCCGAAGTACTCCGTGCAGCGCCGCCCGTCGTCCACCAGCGTGACGAGGATAGGCAGCGATGCGGCCATCATCTGCCGGGCGCTCTCCACGACCTGCCATTGCTGCATCGCAGCCAGCCTTACCAGGCGCACGAGCTCGGCGCGTGCCTGCCTTTCTTCCGTCTCACGACGCTCGAGCGCGCTGTAGACGGTCAGAACCAGTGCTGGCAGCGCCGCGAGGACGACGAGGGCGAGTATGCGGGCGCGCGTCTTCAGGTTCGTCATCGTGCGAACGTCTCTGCATCGCCCTCGAGCGGGACCCGCCCCGCCCTGACGGGGTGCCAAATTTTCACGCGTTCACCGGGGCTATGGCTGTGCGCCGGTCGCCATGACAGTGGAATAGGACAATGGAATACGCCTCCCTTGTCAGCATTCGATTGGGAGTATAGTCTGCGCAAAACAGCTTTTCTTCCACAATCAGTATCTTCAACACACCAACGAAAGGGAAAACGATGAACGCACCGGTCGATTTTGGAGCTATAGAGGGGATGTTTCAAAGGCAATACCGGCAGATCGAGGTCCGCTTCGATCCCGAGCTCGCGGCCACCTGGACGTACATGAAGCCTCTCGGCGCGCCGTGCTTCAACCTGGCCATGCTCGAAGAGCTGCGCGCCCACGACAGCGCGATCGAGTCCTCGGGAGGCCGCGTGCTGCACCAGGGGGAATTGCGCCAGATCCACTACTACGTGGGCGCGTCCAGGGTCGAAGGCATTTTCAGTCTCGGCGGAAATCTCTCGAGCCTGGTGCAGCTCATCAGGTCGGGAGATCGCGACACTCTTGCGCGTTACGCCAAGCTGTGCGTGGACAACATGTACCCCAGGCTCTGCAACTACAACAGCCCTATCACTACGATTTCGCTGGTGCAGGGAGAAGCACTGGGCGGCGGCTTTGAAACCGCGCTCGCCTCGAGCGTGATCATCGCCGAGCGCCGCTCGCAGATGGGGCTGCCGGAAATCCTCTTCAACCTGTTTCCCGGCAACGGCGCCTACAGCCTGCTCGCGCGGCGCGTCGGGACGAAGCGCGCCGAGGAGATGATCCTGTCCGGGCGCGTCTACTCGGCCGCCCAGCTCCACGAGATGGGCGTCGTGGACGTCATCGCCGAAGACGGCGACGGAGAGTCCGCGGTGCGGTCTTACATCCGCAACAACGAGCGGCGGCGCAACGGCGTGCAGGCGATGCTCGAATGCCGGCGACACCTCAACCCAATCACCTACGACGAGCTGCGCAACATCGCCAACGTCTGGGTTGACGCGGCGCTGCGTGTCGAGGAGAAGGACCTTAAGCTGATGAGCCGCCTCGGGCGCTCGCAAATCCGGCGCACCGAAAGCCCTGCTCTCGACGAACGGGCGGGCGAGCTTCGCTTCGCAATGGCCTAAGCACGACCTTGAGCCGGTCCCCCGACCGATCGTCGAGGGGGACCGGCCTTCGCCGCGATTCCGCGGCCTGCCGGGGCGGATCTGGTCCGTCTTGACCGGTGCGTTCAGATGCGCCCCGGCAGCACTTTCTCCCATGGTCGGATCCGGGCCCGGCCCTGCGAGTTCGCACCTCAACCTGGAAACGCCTTCAGCAGAAGGCTGGCGTTGGTCCCGCCGAAGCCGAAACTGTTCGAAAGAATAGTGTTCAACTCGACCCCTCTGGCCGCGCTCACGATAGGCAGTCCCTCAAAGTCGGGATCGAGGTTTTCGATGTTGATCGACGGCGCGATGAATCCGTTCTCCAGCATGGCCACGCAGAAAATCGTCTCGAGCGCGCCGGCCGCCCCCAGCGGATGGCCGGTCATGGATTTTGTCGACGAGAACGGGGGCAGCCGTCCGTCGAACACCGCTTTCATCGCGATCACTTCTGCGAGGTCGCCCTTCGTCGTCGACGTACCGTGGGTCTTGACGGCGCCGACTTCCCCCGGACCGATACCGCCGTCCTGGATGGCGTTCAACATGCATTTCGCGGCGTGAGTGCCCGTCGGCTCCGGCATCACCATGTCGAAGCCGTCCGAGCTGGTGCCGAATCCGATGATCTCGGCGCGCGGACGCGCGCCTCTGGCAAGAGCGAGATCCAGCGCTTCCAGAACGACGATCCCTGCGCCGCCGCCTATAACGAACCCGTCGCGGTCGCGATCGTACGGGCGCGACGCCCGCTGCGGTTCGTCGTTGTACTTGGATGACAGGGCGAACCGCAGCGCCTGGAAGCCCGCGCTGATGAGCGGGTGCACTTCCTCTCCCCCGCCCGCCACGGCGCGGTCGACGAGACCGTGGCGGATGAGCTCGTACGCCGTACCGATGCTGTGGGAGGAAGTCGAGCACGCCGAACTGATCGAGTAGCTGCGTCCGTGGACCTTGAGCAGGTTCGCGACCGCCGCGCTCGACGAGCTCGCCATGCCCCTCAGGACGACGAAGGGGCTGACCTTGCCGATCTCGCCGGAATACACGTGCCGCCCTCCAGCGTAGATCGACTCGACGCTTCCGATTCCCGTGCCGACGATGCACGCGGTCCGGTCGGATTGAACGTCGGATTCGGAAAGGCCGGAGTCCCTGACCGCGTCCAGGGACGCAATGCAGCAGTACTTGGACGCTTCCGACATCACGGGAAGCAGCTTCTTGGGAATCGGCGTGCGTTCCAGCTTTGAGTCGACATCCGAGATCGCGCCCGCCACCAAGCTCTTCAGGCCCAGGCGTCCCCATTCCGGCATGGCGCGGACGCCGCTCGCGCCCCTTTGCAGGGCGTTCACGACCTGGGCGTATTCGTGCCCGAGGCACGAAATCATGCCCACTCCGGTGATCGCCACGCGCCGAGATGCCATCGATTCGAACCGCGTTACGCCGACCGTGACCGCCGCTGGCTGTTCTCGATCGCCTCGAACAGATCGCCTATCGTCCGGATGCGACTGAGCTCCTCGTCCTCGAAGTCGATGCGCAAGGCGTCCTCCAACTCGGAGGCCAGGGTGATGAGAATCAAGGAGCTGATGTCGAGGTCGTCGCGGAGCGAGGTCGCGTCGGCGACGTCCTTAGCGGCGACTTTGGCATCGGACGCGGCAAGGAGGCGGCGGATTACCTGGTCGCGCAGCGCTGGATCGATCATTAACTGACGGGCCTTGCGCGCGCTAGCGCGCCGCGCTTTGGCTTTGCTTGAGATACTCCAGGAGCGAAGTGCGCGCCTGCAGGAAATGCTCGCGTACGAGCTTCAGCACCCTGGGTCCGTTCGCCTCCAACTCGGCGCTCGTCTGCGCGTTGATTCCAACGCAGGTCTTGCACAGCTGATCGGCGCCCAGGGTCACTGCCGAGCCCTTCATCGCGTGCACCAGGTCCTTGAGCGTGTCGTACTGCTTCGCGGCGATAGCCGCTTCCATCTGCCTGAGCAGCGCCTCGCCGTCCTGGATGAATCCGTTGACCAGCTCCGGCATGAAGGTGCTGCCGGAACCGATCAGCTCGAGCTCGGTCAACGCCGCCGGGTTCACGACCATCGCCTCGACTTCCCCGGCGCTGTCGGCCGCGGCCTCCCGATCGCTTGCGCGCTTGGCGATCAGGCTGGCGATGGTGTCGAGCAGCCGGCGAGCCTCCACCGGCTTGGACAGGAACGCGTCGATCCCGGCTTCCTCGCATTCCTTTCGCGCCTCCGCCGTGACGTCCGCGGACAGCATGATGATAGGAACGTGCACGGCCTCCGGATCCATGAAGCGGTAGGCCCGGGCGGCGTCCAGTCCGCCGAGCTCCGGCATGTTCAGATCCATGATGACCACATCGAAGCGTTCGTTCTCCAGCACATCCAATGCCTGCTCCCCGTCCCCCACGACCTTGACGCGGTGCCCGGCGCGCTCGAGTATCCCCAGGATGACGCGCTGATTGACCGCATTGTCCTCCGCCACCAGTATCTGGTAGCGGCGCTTGTTGGCGTCGCGCGCAGCGTAGTAGTCGCTGAGCGAGATGACGCCTTCCTGGCTCTCCTGAATGGCCGTGGCGGAGTGGATGACGTTGAACAGGAGCCGCTTCTTGAACGGCATCTCGAGCACCGCCACGAAGCCGCCGGCCAGGGCTTCGCTGCTGCGATCGGGGGACACTCCGCGCGTGCAGAGCACGAGCGGCGGATGCTTCTGTCCCCGCACGCTCTGCAGCCGGGCGACGATCCGTGCCGGATCGATTTCCTCGGCTTCGCGAACCAGGACGAGGTGGTAGGGATGCCCGAGCGACTGCGCTTCAGCGAGCCGCGCCCCGGCCGCCTCCAGTCCCGCCTCGCGCCCGGTACGCGCTCCCCAAGTCGCGAGGTCGTGCTCCAGTACCCGCAACTCGGTTTCGGCGAAGCCAAGGAGCATGATGCGAATGTCGTTCAGCCGGAAGGTGGCCTCCGGAACCTGACCCACGACCTGCTTCTTGAGCTGAAGCTCGAACCAGAACGTGCTGCCCTTGCCCAACGTGCTCTGCAATCCTATCTGGCCGCCCATCATCTCGACCAGCTGCTTCGAGATCGTGGTTCCGAGTCCAGTGCCGCCGTAGCGGCGCGTGGTCGATTCGTCCGCCTGCGTAAAGCTCTCGAAGATCCGGTCCTGCGCGTCGGGGGCGATGCCGATGCCCGTGTCTTCGATGGCGAATCTCAGGCGGACCGCGTGCTCGCTCTCACCCAGGCTCGAGACCGTAAGCGTGACACTGCCCGCTTGGGTGAACTTGATGCCGTTGCCGATCAGGTTGTAGAGCACCTGGCGCAGATGGTAGGGATCGCCTCGTAAGGCATGCGGGACCTCCGGCATCACGTGCGCCCGAAACTGCAAGCCGCGGATCTCGGCTTGCGGACCGAGCACCACCGCGGTGCCGTTGATGAGGCTGTGAAGATCGAAGTCGGTCTCCTCGATGTTGACCTTGCCGGCCTCGATCTTCGAGATGTCTAGGACGTCCTCGATCAGCTTCAACATGGAGTGCGATGCCTCGTGCATCGCCTTGACCATCTCCGTCTGCTCCGCATTCAGGGGCGTGTCGCGCAGCAGATCGTTCATGCCGATGATCGCGTTCAGCGGCGTGCGCATCTCGTGGCTGACGGTCGACAGGAATCTGCGTTTCGCCTGGTTCGCGGCCTCCTCCCGCCGCAGCGAATCGAACAACTGGGTCACCATCTTTCCCACCCACAGCGCCAGCAGGATCATGCCGAGGAGAAGACCGAGCCCCAGCGTGCGATTCTCGATCCAATACGCACTGTAATAGAGGACCAGTCCGAAGCCGAGGAGACTCAGTCCCAGGGCGTTGTACAGATAGGGCTTTCCGTAGCGGAAGCCGTGGCCGAACATGATCAACAGGTAGAAGGTGTACAGGACCGCCCCGGATTCGCCCAGGTAATACATGAACGCCGACGTCGAGCCGATGTCCACGAACGCTGCGAAGACGCGACGCGCTGCAGAAGCCGCGGGCGAGGCGTAGATCCAGGCGAAGACCGTCACGCACAGCGCGAGGTAGCAGGCCATCGCCGTGAAAAGCAGCAAGTTCGGCCCACGCTCGTCCAGAACGTGCGGCAGCAGGTAGAGGAAGAGCACCAGCCCGACGCCCAGGCGCAGCTTCGCCTGCTCGAGTTCGGTGTCACTCTGGCTGATGAAGCGGCTCCGCAGACGCGCGAAGAGCGATTCCGCCATGGGCCGGTTCCCGGCTATTCGACCTGGTCGGCGAATCGCTCGCCGATGGAAAGAACCTCCTCGCGTTCGCGCGCGAGAATCTCGACGAGCTTCGGATCGAAGTGGCGACCGGCGTGCTCGTCCATGTACGCGAGCGCCTCCTCGACCGGCCACGCCGGCTTGTAGGGGCGCACCGAGGTCAGGGCATCATAGACATCCGCGATCGCGACGATTCGCGCCTCCAGCGGGATATGCTCGCCTCTGAGACCGGTCGGATAGCCGCTGCCGTCGTACTTCTCGTGATGACCGAGCGCGATCACGGCGGCCATTTGCAGATAGCCCGACGAGCTGTCCTTGAGCATGTCATAGCCGATGCGCGCGTGCGATTGCATGACCCGCAGATCGTGACCGTCGAGCCTACCCGGATTCTGGAGGATGCGGTCGGGAATCCCGATTTTGCCGATGTCGTGCATCGGCGCTGCGAGCTCGATCGCGTCCTGCTCGGCCGCCGACAGACCTACGCCCTTGGCGATGAGAGCCGAATACTTGGCCATGCGCACCAAGTGCATCCCGGTCACCTTGTCGCGCTGCTCGGCCGCCTTGGCGAGCCGGAACAAGGTCTCGACTTCGCGCCGGCGCAACTCGCGGGTCGCCTCGTCGATCTTCTGCTCGAGAATACGGGTGCGGTTCTTCTTCAGGATCTCGTGGCGGCGCAGGCTCAGGAGATTGCGGCAGCGCGCGCCGCATTCCAGCCGATCGATGGGCCGAATGAGGAAATCGGTCGCTCCGGCTTCCAGGGCACGATACCTGACCTCGCGATCGTTGACGACCGTGATACAGACGATGGGAACGTCTTCATAGCCGAAAATGCGGCGCAGCCGGCGGATCACCTCGATTCCGTCCAGGCTGGGCATCTTGTAGTCGGTGAGCACCATGTCCACCGGATGCCTGCGCGCGAACTCGATGGCCTCGAGCGGATCGGCGAACGTGGTGACCTCGAGACTCGCGTCCAAGCCCCGCATGATCTCGCTGAGGACGATGCGCCCGGTCGACTGGTCGTCAATGACCAGGATCTTTAGAGGCGCAAGTTTGGCCTCGACCGAATCGTGGACAAGCGTCAGCGGTCTGGATGTGGTGGTTTTCATGATTTCCCTGCCCCGGAACTGGAGCCGGCGACCTCCGGCCAGCTCCCCTCCCCGAACTTCGCATTACACTATATTTGCTTCGAAATGGCGAGGAATTCCAAATCGTTATGTTTCCGTCATACCACGCTGTCATGCGCGGGATTTTTCCGCGGTGCCGCGAACGCGACCTCCATTTCGCGCCGTAACCTGACGGCGTCGCTGGATGCGTCGATTGCCACGTCGCTCCATAGCACCGGCGCGCCGGCCCTCACGGGATTCACCAGCCTAGCTTGGTGCGCAAGGCCCAGGGGCAGGGCCCCCAGGCGGAGCGAATCAGGCGCCGGCATCAGCCTCCCGACCACCGTGTAACCCCCTTCACCGTCAAGCAATTCCCCTGCCACGAGGTCACGCTTGGCGCTTGCCACGGCGTCTGCGCGAAAGCCGGTCGGGCAGCCAGTGGCCTCCCCCCTCACCCCCACGGAGGCCACGGAAACTCCGACTTCCAGGCCGATAAGATGCCAACGCTTGTACATGCACGCATAGCGGCCGGAGGGGTCGGTGCGAACACCATATTCCGTGAAGCAGCGGCGGATATAGTCCGATTCTCCCTCGAATACTACCCAAACGCCGAAGCGAATGTCGTAGGCGATCGCCCCTCCGTCGCGCTCCAACGAGGACACCACCTCGACCTGGCCCTTGTGGTGCAGGCACCCTCCCTCCGATCGCGGCCGCATGAGGCCGGGAAGCCCGTCGATCGACGCGCTCGGGTACGTCAGGCCTTCCGGGGCCGGCGTCAGCCCGGTCGCATTGCATACCGCGGTGCATTCGATCGCGGGTTTCGAGCCGTCCAGGAACGAGTTGAACATTTTCGGATTCAGGCCGCCGATACGCGCCTGCTCCGGCGTCAACCCGTAGTGCTGCCACACTGTCTCGGGCGTCGATTGCGCGAAATGAGGAAGCCACTTGTGGCCACGCCCTGCGGCGACGACGGGAAAACCGGCGGCGCGCGCCCAATCGACCAGATCGCAGATGATCGCCGGCTGATCACCATACGCGAGGCTGTACACCACTCCGGCGTCGCGCGCTCTTCGGGCAAGCAGCGGACCGCAGACTGCGTCGGCCTCCACGGTGACCATGATGACGTGCTTGCGGTTACGAAAAGCCGCAAGCGCATGCCTGACGGCCGCCACCGGATTCCCGGTCGCCTCGATCACGATGTCGATGTGAGGATGGGAGACCAGCGCTTCCCAGTCGTCCGACACATGCGTGCGCCGCTCCTTCAGCGCAGCGTCCAGAGACGCGGCAGCCCAGCTCTCCGGCCTCCATCCCACGCGGGCGAGGTTGGTACGCACCCCCGCGGGCGAGAGGTCGGCGATGCCGGCAACGTGCACGCCCGGGGTGCGGGGCGTCTGCGCGAGATACATCGCCGCGAATTTGCCCGCCCCGATGACCCCGACGCGCAGTGGTCTCCCCTGCGCTTCGCGCTCCTGCAGTTTAGCGTGCAGGTTCACGGACTACGCCGCGACGGAAGGCTGAAGCGCTTCGGCGGGCGTACCGTCTTTCCAGGGGAGCGGAACCGGATAATCCTTCAGCAGGCAATCGTCCGGCAGACACTGAATGGGGGCGAAGTCCCGATGCGCGATGTACTCGGGACGTTTGAAGCGCCGGATATGGTTCGACACCGCGCACAGGCTCAAGTACACGCTCACACGGTTCCAGGGAGAAAGATTCGATGTCGAAGCGTGGACCAGGCATGAGTGGAACAAGATCATCGAGCCGGCCGGCCCCTTCGGCGCGACTATGCTGCCGCGCTCCACGAGCTTCGCGATCGTGCGGTGGTCGATCGTCCACAGGGGATAGCTGGTCGTGGAAGTATCGTGCCGGGCGTCTAGCACGCCGCGCGCGTGGCTTCCCGGGATGAACATCAGAGGTCCGTTGAATTCGGTGACCTCGTCGAGGAATATCGCGATGTTCATGGCGCGGGCTTCGGGCATCCAGTCGTCGTTCTTCCAGGTGCCGTAGTCCTGGTGCCACTGCCATACGTCACCGTCGAACGCCATCTTGCCGTTGATCTTGAACTGGTGCATGTACACGTCCTCGCCGAAGATCTGGACGATCGGCTCGACCATGCGCGGGTGACGCGCGAGCTTGGCGAAAGGGAGGCTGTACAAGTGCGCCGCGAAATTCGTCCGTACGGCGTCGCCGCCCTTTTCGCGGACGTTCTCCGGCCGACGCTGGGCGTAGAGCCGCGGAACCTCGTCGGTGAGCACCTTCACTTCCTCGGGTCGGAAGAGGCTCGGAAAGAAAAGAAATCCGTCTTGCTCAAAGCGCTGGATCTGCTCCCGGCTGAGTTTCATGGATGGGTCGGATTATAGACTGACCGCTCTACCGTCTCGACCCGTCCGGGCGCGAGATCCCGCCGTTGGGCGTCGGCGGCACGACCTGGAAAAAGACCTCATCCTGCTTGATCAGTCCGAGCTCATAGCGCGCGCGCTCCTCGATCGCCTCGTAGCCCTGCTTCAGATCGCGCACCTCCGCGTCGAGGGCACCGTTCCGCTGAGCCAGCGCGGCGTTGGCCTGCTTCTGTTCCTGCACCTGGCGCTCCAGGCCCCACACGCGCAGCCATCCACCCTTGCCGAACCACAATGGGTATTGCAGAAGGAGGATAAATGCAGCGAGAGTGTAGGTGAGAATTCTCATCGGAGTTGATAGAACGCGCTCCGTCCCGGGTAGCCTACCGTCTCGCCCAGATCCTCCTCGATGCGAAGGAGCTGGTTGTACTTTGCGACGCGGTCCGAGCGGGATAGCGAGCCAGTCTTGATCTGCAGCGCGTTCATCCCGACCGCAATGTCGGCGATAGTCGTGTCCTCGGTCTCCCCGGAGCGGTGGGAGATCACCGCGGTGTAGCCCGAGCGCTTGGCCATTTCGATCGCCGCAAACGTCTCGGTAAGCGTTCCGATCTGATTGACCTTCACCAGGATGGAGTTGGCGATGCCGAGCTGTATTCCCTCGTGCAGGATCTTGGTGTTGGTGACGAACACATCGTCGCCGACCAGCTGCACCTTCTTGCCCAGCCTGTCCGTCAGCGTTCGCCAGCCGTCCCAGTCCGACTCGGCCATGCCGTCTTCGATGCTGATGATCGGGTATTTGCCGGCCCACGATGCGAGAAGGTCTCCGAACTCCGAGGATTCGAGCTTCCGTTTTTTCGAATCGATCACGTACTTGCCGTCCTGATAGAACTCCGAGCTCGCGCAATCAAGGGCGAGCGCCACATGGGTGCCGGGGTGGTAGCCGGCCTTCTCGATCGCTTCCAGCGCGAGTTGTACCGCAGACTCGTTGGAGGGCAGGTTGGGCGCAAACCCGCCCTCGTCGCCGACCGCAGTCGACAGACGCCGGCTCTCGAGCAACCCCTTGAGCGCGTGAAACACCTCGGCTCCGCAGCGCAGGGCCTCGCGGAAGCTCGCAGCACCGAGCGGCACGATCATGAATTCCTGAATGTCCAGATTGTTGTCCGCGTGGGCCCCGCCGTTGATCACGTTCATCATCGGGACCGGCATCTGCATTCCGCCCGACCCGCCGAAATAACGGTACAAGGGCAGTCCGGACTCCTCGGCGGCCGCCTTGGCCACCGCCATAGATACCGCGAGGATGGCGTTCGCACCCAGCCGGGATTTGTTCTCCGTGCCATCCAGCTCGATGAGGGTCTTGTCGATGAAGCTCTGCTCCTGGGCGTCCAGCCCCATGATCGCCTCGGAGACCTCGGTGTTGACGTTTTCGACCGCCTTCAACACCCCTTTGCCGCCGTAGCGGCTCTTGTCCTTGTCCCGCAGCTCGAGCGCTTCGCGAGCCCCGGTGGAAGCTCCCGAGGGCACCGCCGCGCGACCCATGACACCCGACTCGATCAGCACGTCGGCCTCCACGGTAGGATTGCCCCGCGAATCGAGGATTTCTCTCGCGACGACGTCGACGATCGAACTCATTTATTTCCCTTCTTGTGCTTGCCGAGCCTCTGCTCCGCCAGGCCGTGCTTCTTCACCAGCGCGTCGAGGTCCTTAAGGGTTCTGAGCAAGTCCATCATGCGGTCGAGCGGCCAGGCGTTGGGGCCGTCCGAAGGGGCGTGCTCGGGATCCGGATGGGTCTCCATGAAAACGCCGGCGATGCCCGTCGCCACCGCCGCGCGCGCGAGCACCGGGACGAACTCCCTCTGACCGCCCGACGCCGTGCCCTGCCCACCCGGGAGCTGAACCGAATGCGTCGCGTCGAAGACAACCGGGCAGCCTGTCTCGCGCATGATCGCGAGAGACCGCATGTCGGAGACAAGGTTGTTGTAGCCGAACGAGGCGCCGCGTTCGCACACCAGGATGTTGTCCTTGCCGCTCGCCTCGCGCGCCTTCTCAACCACGTTCCTCATCTCACCCGGCGAGAGGAACTGGCCTTTCTTGATGTTCACCGGTTTGCCGGCGGCCGCGACCGCCTGGATGAAATCGGTCTGGCGGCACAGGAAAGCCGGCGTTTGCAGGACATCGACCACAGCGGCGACCTCGGGCACGTCTTCTTTTTCGTGAACGTCGGTCAGCACGGGAACCCCGATCTTCTTCTTCACTTCGTCGAGGATCTCCAGCCCCTTCGCCATCCCGAGCCCGCGGAACGATTTTCCCGAGCTGCGGTTGGCCTTGTCGTACGAGGATTTGTAGATGAACGGGATGCCGAGCTCGACGGCGATTTCCTTGAGGGACGCGGCCGTGTCCAGAGCCATCTGCTTCGATTCGACGACACAGGGGCCGGCGATCAGAAACAGTGGGTTGTCGAGGCCGGCCTGAAAGCCGCAAAGCTTCATGCTGCGATCGCGGTCTTGGTCTTGCTCGCCTGGTATTGGAGTGCAGCTTCGACGAAGGCCGTGAAGAGCGGATGCCCCGCGCGCGGCGTCGAGGTGAATTCCGGATGGAACTGGCAGCCGATGAACCAGGGATGCGAGGGCAGCTCGATCATTTCGCACAGCTGCTCGCGTTGCGTCAGCCCCGAAACCCGCAGGCCCTTGTCCTTCAGCCTCTGCATGTACTGGTTGTTCGCCTCGTAGCGATGCCGGTGACGCTCGTTGATCACGTCCGAGCCGTAGATCTTGCGCGCCAGGCTCCCGGCGTCAAGGTTGGCGCCCTGCGCTCCCAGCCGCATCGTGCCGCCGAGGTCGGACCTCTCGTCGCGCCGCTCGATGCGGCCGTCTCGGTCCTGCCACTCGGTCACCAGCGCGATCACCGGATGCGGCGTGTCGCGGTCGAACTCGGTCGAATTGGCTCCGCCGAGGCCGACGACGTTGCGCGAGTACTCGATCACCGCAAGCTGCATGCCCAGGCAAATGCCGAGGTACGGAATCTTGTTCTCCCTCGCGTGCTGGATCGCCTTCATCATGCCCTCCACGCCGCGCTTGCCGAAGCCGCCCGGTACGAGCACGGCGTCGACGCCCTTCAGCGTCGCGCCCAGGCCTTCCTTCTCGATCGCCTCCGCGTCGACATAGCGAATGTTCACCCTGCTGCGCGTGTGGATTCCGGCGTGCACCAGCGCCTCGTTGAGGGACTTGTAGGAGTCCGTCAGATCGACATATTTGCCGACCATGGCGATGGTGACCTCCTGCTGAGGATTCTGAAGCGCGTCAACCAGCTTCTTCCATGACCTCAGGTCGGCGGGTCTCGCGATGATGCCCAGCTTGTGGCAGACGATCTCGTCCAGCATCTGCTGGTGCAGCATCCAGGGAATCGTGTAGATCGATTCCGCGTCCCACACCGAGATGACTCCCCGAGCTTGCACGTTGGTGAAGAGCGCTATCTTCTTCTTCTCGTCATCGGGTATCGGCCGGTCCGAGCGGCACAGCAGGGCGTCGGGCTGGATGCCGATGCCGCGCAGCTCCTTCACCGAGTGCTGCGTCGGCTTGGTCTTGATCTCGCCCGCGCTCTTGATGAAGGGCACGAGCGTGAGGTGCAGATAGCAGGTGTTGTTAGAGCCCAGCTCCAGGCCCATCTGTCGCACCGCCTCGAGAAAAGGCAGCGACTCGATATCGCCCACCGTGCCGCCGATCTCGACGATCGCGACCTCCGCGTCGCCCGCGCCGCGCGCGATGAACGCCTTGATCTCGTCGGTCACGTGAGGGATCACCTGCACCGTGCGTCCGAGATAGTCGCCGCGGCGCTCCTTCTTGATCACCGACTCGTAGATCTGGCCCGTGGTGAAGTTGTTGCACTTCTTCATGCGCGCCGAGAGGAAACGCTCGTAGTGGCCGAGGTCGAGATCGGTCTCGGCGCCGTCGTCGGTCACGAACACCTCCCCGTGCTGGAAGGGGCTCATCGTTCCCGGATCGACGTTGATGTACGGGTCGAGCTTGAGGAGGGTAACCTTGATGCCGCGGGATTCGAGGATCGCGGCGAGGGAGGCGGCGGCTATCCCCTTCCCCAGAGAGGAAACCACACCGCCCGACACGAACACATACTTGGCCATCACAAACCAGGGGGATGGGATGGAGAATGGTACACGAAATCCCCTTCCCGCTCTAGCCCGAAGGCAGCCGCCGCGCTAGGCCAGCTCGGGCCGGTTCCGGAAATACTCCAGCGCCTCGGGATTGGCGAGGGCCTCGACGTTCTTCACCGGCCGGCCGTGCACCACCTCGCGCACCGCCAGCTCGACGATCTTGTTCGACTTGGTGCGCGGAATGTCCCGCACCTGGAGAACTTTCGCCGGCACGTGCCGCGGCGTCGTGTTCTCGCGTATCTTCGACTTGATCCTGGCGATCAGCGCGTCGTCGAGCTCGCAGCCCTGGCGGAGCTTGACGAACAGCACCACCCGCACGTCGCCGATCTCTCCCGGCGGCCAGGTCTGGCCGATCACGATCGACTCGACCACCTCGTCCAGCTGCTCGACCTGGCGATAGATCTCGGCCGTTCCGATGCGCACGCCACCCGGGTTAAGCACCGCATCCGAGCGGCCGTAGATGATCATCCCGCCGTGCACGGTGAGCTCGCACCAGTCGCCGTGGGTCCACACGCCCGGAAACCTCTCGAAATACGCGGCGCGGTATTTCTCCCCGCCGGGATCGTTCCAGAACCCCAAGGGCATCGAGGGGAACGGCCTGGTGCAGACGAGCTCGCCCTTCTCACCCTCGACCGGGCGCCCGCCCTCGTCGAAGACCTCTACCTTGAGCCCGAGGGCGCGGCACTGAATCTCGCCCCGCCATACCGGAAGGATCGGATTACCGAGCACGAAGCAGCCGCAGATGTCGGTCCCCCCGGAGATCGAGGACAGGCACACGTCGCGCTTGATCGACCGGTACACGAAGTCGAACCCCTCGGGCGCGAGCGGCGATCCCGTCGAGAGCACCGTGCGCAGGGGCTCCAGCCTGTGCGTTCTCGCCGGATCGACGCCCGCCTTCGCGGCGGCGTCGAGAAACTTGGCGGAAGTGCCGAAGTGCGTCGCCCCCTCAGCGTCCGCGTAGTCGAAGAGAATCCGGCCCTCCGCGACGAAGGGGGAGCCGTCGTAGAGGAGCAGCGTCGCGCCCGAGGCGAGGCCGGAGGCCAGCCAGTTCCACATCATCCAGCCGAGCGTCGTGAAGTAGAACAACCGATCCCCGGGCTTGATGTCGCAGTGCAGCTGCTGCTCGCACAGATGCTTGAGGAGCGCCCCCCCAGCTCCGTGCACGATGCACTTCGGTACGCCCGTAGTGCCGGAGGAGAAGAGGATGTACAGGGGATGGTCGAAAGGAAGTTGCTCGAAGCGGATGTCGCCGCCCTTCTTGGGGGCGATGAAATCGTCGAACCGCTGTCCGCCGGGAACCCGGTTCGCGTCCGGCCGGTCGCCCACGTAGGGCACGATCACGACGCGTTTCAGGCTGGCAAGGCCTGCGGCGATCTCGCCCACCCTTCCGAGCGAGTCGATCTCCTTGCCGTTGTAGAAGTAGCCGTCCGCGGCGAACAGCACCTTGGGCGAAATCTGCCCGAAGCGATCGAGCACGCCCCGGACTCCGAAATCGGGCGAGCAGGTCGAGAAGGCGGCGCCGATGCTGGCCGCGGCGAGCATCGCGGTGACGGCCTCGGGCATGTTCGGCAGGTAGGCGGCGACGCGATCGCCGGGCTCGACGCCCAGGTCGCGCAGGCCCTTTGCGATGCGCGACACCTGGTCGTAGAGCTCGCCGTGCGTCAGGCGGCGCTTCACCCGGTTCTCGCCCCAGAAGACGAGCGCCGTTGAGGCGTCCCGCCGCCTGAGGAGGTTCTCGGCGAAATTGAGCCTTGCCTCCGGGTACCATCGCGCGCCGGGCATCCGGCCGCCGTCGACGAGGACCCGCGACCCCTTGGCGCGCGAGCGTACCCCGGCGAACTTCCACACTGTTTCCCAGAATTGCTCGGGGCTCTCGATCGTCCAGCGGTAGAAGGCCGGATAGTCGTTGAATCCCAAGTTCCAGTCGCGAATCGCCTGGCGCGCGAAGCGGGTGAGGTTCGCGTCCTCGATGCGCTCCTGGCTGGGCGACCAGAGCGGCTTTTCGACCATCCGGGCTCTCCTCTTACCCGCATTATAATTTGTCGAGCCCGTGGATCGGAGACTCGGTGGCGCGCGAATCGATGCAGTTCGATGTCGTCGTGGTCGGTGGAGGCCCTGCCGGGCTGGCCGCCGCCATCCGCCTGAAGCAGCTCGCCGCGGAAAGAAAAACCGAAATCGGCGTGTGCGTGATCGAGAAAGGCTCGGAGATCGGCGCCCACATCCTTTCGGGTGCCGTGATGGATCCACGCGCCCTGACCGAGCTCATCCCCGACTGGAAGGAGCGCGGCGCCCCCCTCAGAACGCCGGTCGTCGAGGATCGCTTCCTGTTCCTAGGCAAATCAGGCTCGTTCAAGGTGCCCGGCGCCCTTCTTCCGGAGTGTTTTCGCAATCACGGCAGCTACGTGGTGAGCCTCGGCGACGTGTGCCGCTGGTTGGGGCGGCAGGCGGAGTCGCTCGGAGTGGAGATCTATCCGGGCTTCGCCGCCGCCGAGGTGCTCTACGACGACAGCGGAGGTGTGCGCGGCGTCGCGACCGGGGACGTGGGCATCGGACGCGACGGCAACCCCACCGACCAATATCAGCCGGGTATCGAATTGCTCGGGAAGTACACGTTCTTCGCGGAGGGCTGCCGGGGTCACCTCGGCCGCCGGTTGATGGAGAGGTTCAGGCTCGGTGCCAACTGCGACCCGCAGGTATTCGGGCTCGGTCTGAAGGAGCTCTGGGAAATCGAAGCGGGCAAGCACCGCCCGGGCCTCGTCATCCATTCGGCGGGCTGGCCGCTCGATGCCGGTACCTACGGCGGCTCCTTTCTCTACCACATGGAGGAGCGCCTGGTGTCGGTCGGTTTCGTGCTGGGGCTGTCCTACTCCAATCCGTATCTGAGCCCTTACGAGGAATTCCAGCGCTACAAGACCCATCCCCACATTCGCGGATTCTTCGAGGGAGGCAAGCGCATCGCCTACGGCGCGCGCGCCATCGCCGCCGGCGGGATCATGTCGCTGCCGCGCCTGGTCTTCCCGGGAGGCGCGCTGATCGGCGACGAGGCCGGTTTCCTCAACGCCTCGCGCATCAAGGGCAGCCATGCCGCCATCAAGTCCGGCATGCTCGCCGCGGAAGCCGCCTGCTCCGCGCTCCAGCAGGGCCGCTCGGGCGACGAGCTGGCGGCATATCCGCAGGCGTTTCGCGAATCCTGGCTTTTCGACGAGCTGTACCAGGCGCGCAACTTCAAGCAGTGGATGTCGAAGGGGTTGTATTCCGGCACCGCGATGGTCGGGGTCGAGCAGTATCTCCTCGGCGGGAAGTTTCCCTGGACCCTGCACCATCGGCACGCAGACCACGAGTGCCTGCGTCCCGCGGCAGAGTGCCGGCCGATCGACTATCCGAAACCGGACGGCAAGATCAGCTTCGATCGGCTGTCCTCGGTGTTCATCTCCAACACCAACCACGAGGAGAACCAGCCGGTCCACCTGACCTTGAAGGACGCTTCGCTGCCCGTAAGGCTCAATCTCGCGAAATACGCCGGACCCGAGGCCCGTTACTGCCCCGCGGGCGTGTACGAGTTCGTGAAGGACGACCGGGGAAACCGTTTGCAGATAAACGCGCAGAACTGCGTGCACTGCAAGACCTGCGACATCAAGGATCCGGCCCAGAATATCGTGTGGGTGGCGCCGCAAGGGGGCGGCGGGCCCAACTATCCCAACATGTGAAGGCGAGGGCGTGGAGCAGGCTTCCTTTCCGCTCAGGCAGCTGTCTTACTGGCTGTGGACTGCGCTGCTCGCGTCAATCTACTTTTCGGCCGCCAAGATTTCCCTGCTCCTGGCAATCCCGCCGGGCTACGCGACCGCCGTCTGGCCCCCTTCCGGCATCGCCCTTGCGGCGATACTGCTGCTCGGGGCCCGTTACTGGCCGGGCATTTGGGCCGGCGCGGTGATCGTCAACCTGACCGTCGAGGCCTCGCTGCCCGCGGCCGCGATGATCGCGACCGGAAACACGCTCGAGGCGCTCGTCGGCGCGGCGCTGATCCACCGAACAATACGTTCCGCGTATCCCATCGGACGCGGAGAAGACGTCGTCAGGTTCGTCGCCGTCGCCGCGCTGGCTCCTGTCGTCGCCGCTACGGTCGCTTTGATGCCTCTCTCCCTGGGCCACGCGCTCGCCGGCTCCGAGCTGCTCTGGAACTGGTGGACGTGGTGGCAAGGCGACGCCGCGGGAATCATCATCGTCACGCCGCTGATACTCAGCTGGAGCGCTCGCTCGCACATACTCTGGTCGCGCGGAAGGGTTCTCGAAGCCGCATGCTTCGCGCTGCTCCTCGTTGGAGCAAGCTGGATCAGCTTCGGGAGCTCGACACCGGGCCAGATTCCCTATCCCCTCACGTTTCTAATCGCGCCCTTCATCATCTGGGCCGCAATCCGCTTCGAGCAGCGAGAGGTAACGGCGGCGAATGCCGTCGTGTGCGGGCTCGCCGTTTGGTACACGGTCGAGCGTCGCAGCCCCTTTGCAGCGTTCTCCCTCAACGAATCGCTTCTTTTGCTGCTCGCTTTCGCGAGCACGGTCGTGGTCACGGGGCTGGTCCTCAGCGCCGTGCTCGGCGAGCGCAGGAGGGAGGTCGAGAGCCGCCTCTCGGAGAGCGAGGAGCGCTTCCGGCTCATGGTCCTCAACGTCGCCGACTATGCGATCTTCATGCTCGATCCGGAAGGCCGGATCACGAGCTGGAACGCGGGTGCCGAGCGCATCAAGGGCTATCGCGCCGACGAGGTCATCGGCCGCCATTTCTCCTGCTTTTACCCGGATGAGGACGCGCGCGGCGGCAAGCCGCGCATGGTGCTGGACGGCGCCGCGCGGGAAGGCCGCTTCCAGGACGAGGGCTGGCGCCTCCGCAAGGACGGAACCATGTTCTGGGCGACGGTGGTCGTCACCGCAATGCGCGACTCGGAAGGCAAGCTCCTCGGGTTCTCGAAGGTTGTACGCGACCTGACCGAGCGCAAGCGCGCGGAGTCGGACCTCATGGGCGCGAAGGCGCTGGCGGAAAGGGCGAACCGAGCGAAGTCGGAATTCCTCGCGAGGATGTCCCACGAGCTGCGTACGCCGCTCAACAGTCTGCTGATTCTCGCCAAACTCCTCGCCGACAATACCGGCAAGAACCTCACAGACAAGCAGGTCCAGTACGCACAGGTGATCCACGAGGCGGGCAGCGATCTGCTCGCGCTCATCAGCGACTTGCTCGACCTCGCGAGGATCGAATCGGGAGCCCCGACGGCGCTGCACATCGCTTCGACCAGCTTGGCGGGCGTGAAGGAACACGTCGAGCGAACCTTCGGTCAGGTCGCGAAGCAAGCGGGCTTGCACTTCGAGATCGCGATAGAGCCCGGCTTGCCCGACGCAATCGAAACCGATGCCCGGCGGCTTCAGCAAGTCCTCAGGAACCTCCTCTCCAACGCTTTCAAGTTCACCAAGCAGGGCGGCGTGGCTCTACGCATCGTGCCGGCCGCATCGGGATGGTCCCCCGGTCAGCCACAGCTCGATGGCGCCCGACAAGTCGTCGCCTTCTCGGTGAGCGACACGGGGATCGGCATTCCCGAGAGCAGGCAATCGGTCATCTTCGAGGCTTTCCATCCTGGGGATGGAACCGCGGCCGGCGAATTCGGGGGCACCGGATTGGGCCTTTCGATCAGCAAGGCGCTCGCCGAGCGCCTGGGGGGCGAGATCCGCGTGGCCAGCGCCCCGGGCGCGGGAAGTACATTCACCCTCTACTTATCCGCCGATCAAGCGGTTCCCGCCACTGAGCCTTCGTGAGCTTCGCCGGGGATTGGGTGATGCGGAAGGATATGCTGATTGGCAAGGCGTTCTTAGACTTCGAAACATGCTATTGCTTTACGAGAACGATCGTTCGTTCTAGTATGCGTCCGTGCAAAAAGGCGACCGAACTCGAGCCCTGATTCTCGAAGAGGCCGTCGCTCTGGCGAGCCAGGTTGGACTCGAAGGGCTGAGCATCGGCTCCTTGGCCGAGCGGCTGGATCTCTCCAAGAGCGGCCTCTTCGCCCACTTCGGCTCCAAGGAGGACCTGCAGCTTCTCACCCTCAAGCGCGCTCAGGCGCTTTTCCAAGAGCGCGTCTTCTCGCCAGCGCTGGATCACCCGCGAGGCTTGCCCCGTCTGCGCTCGCTCCTATCCAACTGGCTCTCCTGGATCGGGGAAAACGACGACCTTTCCGGCGGCTGCCTGGTGCTCTCCGCGTCCGCTGAGTACGACGACCGGCCAGGAGCCGTCCGCGACCTCCTCGTGGCCGGCCAACGGGAGCTCCGCGGAGCGATCGTCAAGGCGATTCGACTCGCCATCGAGGAGGGACATCTGGCACCCCGGACAGATCCCTGGCAGCTAGGCTTCGAGTTATACGGGATCGTCCTAGCCACCCACCACGATCGCAGGCTGCTCGAGGATACGCGCTCGATCGCGAGAGCCCAAGATGCGATAGAACGCCTGATCCGGAGCCACCGTCCGCCCGCGGGCACGTGACCCGCAGCTCTACCCGTGGGGTGGCGTCGCAGGCACCTCTTTCCACCCTTCCTTGCATTCTGAAACGTACGGATAGTACGTCTTGGAGGATTCGCAGTAGTACCACGTTCCGCTCCCGGCCTGGGGCGCCGCCGGAGCCACCGCCTGAGGCGGCGGAGCATCTTGCTCCACGTATCCGGAGGGCGGCGCGACCACGGCGTAGCCCTCGTTCGTCTGCTGGTAGAACACGTCGTCGGCATAGTAGTAAGGCTCGGTTCCCACCCATATCGTCGCGTAGCTGGGAGGCAGGACGGGAACGACGATTCCGATCGGTGGCCTGACCACGATGAACGTCGCGCCGCTCGGCCGATACCACACGCCGGCGTGAAAGAAGAAAGGCGACCCGCGAAAGGTGATGGCGATTCGGCTCGAGGGCAGCGCCCGGACCGGGTAGCCGAGTTGCGGGTAGTAGTGATCGTGATGGAAGCGGTTGTCGTACCTCCAGTGCGGCGTGCTGAAGTGCTCCCGCCTCACGTCGTGTCGCGCCTGCGCGTGCGCCACGGAAGCGAGGCACATCAGCCCGAGGGCTACTGCTACGACGTGAATGGACAGCGGCAATGTCTTCTTCATTGCTAACCCCTCGTCAGGACACCACCCGATGGTGCCGGGGTTAGACCGCAAAATCCGTGAGAAATTGTATCGATCGGTAACGCGGTGTTTCAGCCCGCGTGATCAGAACTGCTCCTCGGCCAGCGCCATCACGGCAGCGGCGCCGTGCACCACGGTGTTGCGCAGCGCCGGCGCCTGCGTCAGCACGTGATCGGCGTAGAACCGCGCAGTCTTGATCTTCGCCTCGTAGAATGACTTGTCGCCCTTGCCTTCCGAAAGGCGCTGCTGGGCGACCAGCGCCGAACGGGCGAGCTGCCATCCGCCGCACAGGATCCCCATGAGCTTGAGGAAAGGCACCGCGCCGGCATGGGCCGCCTTGATGTCGTTGCCGTAGGTGATCACCATCCAGGCGACGCATTCCTCGGCGGCGGTGAGCGCGGCCGACAAGGCCTCCCGGGTCGCCGCCATATCCTCGCCCGCAGCCTTGCCGAGCTCCATCTCGACGGCGCGGATGGCGGCGATGACCTCTTTCGCCGTCGCTCCTCCTTCGCGGGCGATCTTGCGGCCGATGAGATCGTTCGCCTGGATCCCGGTCGTGCCCTCATAGATCGTCGTGATCCTCGCGTCGCGCAGGTGCTGCGCCGCGCCCGTCTCCTCGATGAATCCCATTCCGCCGTGCACCTGGATGCCGGTCGAAGCGATTTCGATTCCGGTCTCGGTAAACCAACCCTTGACGATGGGAATCATGAGATCGACGAAGGCCTGGTGGCGGGCGCGGGCGGCCTTGTCGGGATGCCGCAGGGACTTGTCCACCGCCGCCGCAACTACGTACGCGAGCGCGCGCATCGCCTCGATCTGCGACTTCATGCTCATCAGCATCCGGCGCACGTCGGGATGATGGATGATGGTCACGGCTTTGCCGCCGCCCGCGACGTCGCGGCTCTGCACACGCTCCTTGGCGTACGCGAGGGCCTGCTGGTAGGCGCGCTCCGAAATCGACAGGCCCTCCATGCCGACCGCGAAGCGCGCGAGGTTCATCATGATGAACATGTATTCCAGGCCGCGGTTCTCCTCGCCGACGAGATAGCCGATCGCGTTGTCGTAGACGAGGACGGCCGTCGGGCTCGCGTGAATGCCAAGCTTGTGCTCGATCGACGCGCACTGCACGCTGTTGCGCTCCCCGATCGATCCGTCTTCCCTCACCAGGAACTTCGGCACGATGAACATCGAGATGCCGCGAACGCCTTCGGGTGCGCCCTCGACGCGCGCCAGCACGAGGTGCACGATGTTCTCGGTCAGATCGTGCTCGCCGTAGGTGATGAAGATCTTCTGGCCCGACACACGGTAGTGGTCGCCCTCGCGCACGGCTTTCGTGCGCACGAGCGCGAGATCCGTTCCCGCCTGAGGCTCGGTGAGATTCATCGTCCCCGTCCAGGTGCCCTCGATCATCCTCGGCAGGTACCGCTTCTTCTGCACCTCGCTGCCGCGCAGGATCAGGGCTTCCGCCGCTCCGGCGGTAAGCATGGTCACGAGGGAGAACGACAAGTTCGCCGACTTCCACATCTCCACGATGGGCGTGGAGACGATCTTCGGCAGCCCCTGCCCGCCGTGCTCCGCGGGGGCTTGCAGCGCGTTCCAGCCGCCTTCGATGAACTGCTTGTAAGCTTCCTTGAAGCCCTTGGGCGTGGTGACCTTGCCCTTGTCCCAGTGGGACCCTTCCTCGTCGGCGGACCGGTTGAGCGGCGAGAGGACGCCGCTCGCGAACTTCGCGCCCTCCTCCAGGATCTGGTCGACGAGTTCGGCGTTGATCTCCTCGCAGCCCGGGAGGCGCGCGATCTCGGCGAGCCCGGCGAGCTCGTGCAGCACGAAATGCATATCGCGCAAAGGCGCCTTGTATTCGCTCATGTGGTTTTCTCCAACTCTATCCCAGCTCCTTGACGAGCTCCGGCACGATCTGGAACAGGTCGCCGACGACCCCGTAATCCGCGACCTGGAAGATGGGCGCCTCCTCGTCCTTGTTGATCGCGACGATGACGCGGCTGTCCTTCATGCCCGCGAGGTGCTGGATCGCGCCGGAGATCCCGACCGCGATGTAGAGGTCAGGCGCCACGATCTTGCCGGTCTGGCCGACCTGCCAGTCGTTGGGCACGAAGCCCGCGTCCACCGCGGCGCGCGAGGCGCCCATCGCGGCGTGCAGCTTGTCGGCGAGCGGCTCGAGCAGCTTGAAATTCTCGCCCGAGCCCATGCCGCGCCCGCCCGAGACGATCACCCGCGCCGAGGTCAGCTCGGGGCGCTCGGACTTCGTGAGCGCGCGTCCGACGAGGGACGAGAGCCCGGTGTCGGCGAGCGCGGCCGTGCTCTCCTGCGCCGCCGCTCCCCCGTTCGCCGCGACCGCGTCGAAGCCGGTCGCGCGCACGGTGACCACCTTGATCTTGTCCTGCGATTGCACCGTGGCGAGAGCGTTTCCCGCGTAGATCGGCCGGACGAACGTGTCGGCGCTCTTCACCTCGACGATGTCCGAAACCTGCGCGACGTCGAGCAGCGCCGCGATCCGCGGAGCGACGTTCTTCCCGAAGGAAGTCGCCGGCGCGAGGATGTGCGTGCAGCCCGCCGCCAATCCGACGACCAGCGCCGAGAGGTTCTCCGCGAGCTGGTCCTTGTATTGCGGCGCGTCCGCCAGCATCACCTTCTTGACCCCGGAAACGGCGGCCGCGGCCCTGGCGACCGCCGCGCAGCCCGCCCCCGCGACGAGGATCGCGACGTCGCCCCCGATCTTGCGCGCGGCAGCGACGGTGTTCAGCGTCGACGGCTTGAGCGCGGCGTTGTCGTGCTCGGCGATGACGAGGATGCTCACGGGATGACCTTCGCTTCGTTCCTCAGCTTCTGCACCAGCGCCTTCGCGTCCGGCACCTTCGCGCCCGCCTTGCGCTTCGGCGGCTCCTCGACCTTGAGCGTCTTCAGGCGCGGCGCGACGTCGACGCCGAGCGCATCGGGCTTGAGCACCTCGAGCGTCTTCTTCTTGGCCTTCATGATGTTCGGCAGCGTGACGTAGCGCGGCTCGTTCAGCCGCAGATCGGTGGTCATGACCGCGGGCAGCCTGACGGAAATCGTCTCCAGGCCCCCGTCGACCTCGCGCGTGACCTCGGCCCTGTCTCCCGCGATCTTCAGCTTCGAGGCGAACGTCGCCTGCGGCCAGGCGAGCAGCGCCGCGAGCATCTGGCCGGTCTGGTTGCAGTCGTCGTCGATCGCCTGCTTGCCGAGGATGACGAGGTTCGGATTCTCCTTCTGCGCGATCGCGCGCAGGAGCTTGGCGACCGCGAGCGGCTGCAGCTCGGCGTCGCTTTCGACGAGGACGGCACGGTCGGCGCCGAGCGCGAGCGCGGTGCGCAGCGTTTCCTGGCAGGCCTGCCCGCCGCAGGACACCGCGATGATCTCGGTCGCGGCGCCCGCCTCCTTCAGCCGAACCGCTTCTTCCACCGCGATCTCGTCGAAGGGATTCATCGACATCTTGACGTTGGACGTCTCCACGCCGGAGCCGTCCGTGCGCACTCGCACCTTGACGTTGAAATCAACCACGCGCTTGACCGCAACCAGGATTTTCATCGATAGCGTATTGGAGAGAATCACACGGATTATAATCGCCCCGTCCCGAATCGTCGCCATGACGCGTCCTCTCTCGCATGTCCGAGTCCTCGATCTGACGCGCGTGCTCGCCGGCCCGTGGGCGTCGCAGAACCTCGCCGACCTCGGCGCGGAGGTGATCAAGATCGAGCGGCCCGGATCGGGGGACGACACGCGCAGCTGGGGCCCGCCCTTCCTCAGGGACCGGGACGGGAAGGAGACCGGTGAGTCCGCGTATTTCCTCTCGGTGAACCGCGGCAAGAAATCGGTCACGCTCGACATCGCGACGCGCGAAGGCGCGGACATCGCGCGCAGGCTCGCCGCGAAATCCGATGTGCTGATCGAGAACTACAAGGTCGGCAGCCTCGCGAAATACGGGCTCGGGTACGAGGACCTGAATAAGATCAATCCGCGCATCGTCTATTGCTCGGTCACCGGCTACGGGCAAAGCGGCCCCTGCGCCCACCTTCCGGGATACGACTTCATCTTCCAGGGGATGGGCGGCCTGATGAGCATCACCGGGGAGCGGGACGAGCTGCCGGGCGGCGGCCCGCAGAAGGTCGGCATCGCCGTGACCGACGTCATGGCCGGAATGTACGCGAGCCTGGCGATCGCGGCCGCGCTGCTGCACCGCGAGCGCGGCGGCGAAGGCCAGCACATCGACATGGCGCTCCTCGACACCATCGTCGCCTTCGGCGCGAACCAGATCTTCAACTACTTCCACTCCGGAAAGATCCCGCAACGCTGGGGCAACGCGCACCCGAACCTGCTCCCCTACGAAGTCTTTCCCACCTCGGACGGCCACATCATTCTCGGCGCGGGCAACGACAGCCAGTGGGCGAGCTTCTGCGAGGCGGCCGGGCGCCCCGAGCTGGCGGCCGAGCCGCGCTTCAGGACCATGCCCGACCGCATCCGCAACCGCGCGGCGCTGATCCCGGCGATCCAGCGCATCATGAAGGAACGCTCGAGCCGGGACTGGATCGAGCGGCTCGATGCCGCCAACGTCCCCTGCGGTCCGATCAACAACTACAAGGAAGTGTTCGACAACCCTCAGGTGCAGCACCGCGGGCTGAAGATCGAGATGACCCACCCGCTTTCGGGTGCGCTCGCCGGCGTCGCGAGCCCGATGCGGTTCTCCGAAACGCCGGTCGAGTACACGACGCCGCCGCCGCTCCTCGGCCAGCACACGCGCGAAGTGCTCTCCGGCGTGCTCGGCTTGAGCGAGGCCGAGCTCGACCGCCTCGCCGCCCGGAAGATCACCTAGCCGCTAGGACGTGTACCCACCGAGCCACGATAGCGCTCGGATTGATTCAGCGGGGCCGATCGAATTCGTCAGCTCGGCGGCCGGGAAGAAATCCCTGCTACCAGCGCGGCAGGGCTTACAGCGGCCGCTTCAGCCAGCGCCCCAGCTCGCCGACCACCCCGCGCCTGAATGTCAGCACGCAGATGACGAAGATCGCCCCTTGCGTCACGGTCACCCAGGAACCGAGCTGCGCGAGGTAGTTCTCCATGGCGACGACGATGAGCGCGCCGGCGACCGGCCCGAACACCGTCCCGAGCCCCCCGAGCAGCGTCATCAGGACGACCTCTCCCGACATGCTCCAGTGGACGTCGGTGAGGGAGGCGAGCTCGAACACCAGCGCCTTGGTAGCGCCGGCGAGACCCGCGAGGGTCGCCGACAGCACGTACGCGAGCAGCTTGTAACGGTTGATGTCGTAGCCCAGCGACAGCGCGCGCGACTCGTTCTCGCGTATCGCCTTGAGCACCTGACCGAACGGGGAATGCACGGTGCGGTAGATCAGCAGGAAGCCGCCCAAGAACACCGCGAGCACGACCGCGTACATAGCCCATTGGTTTCTCAGGTCGACGAGCCCGAAGAGCTTGCCGCGCGGAACGGCCTGGATGCCGTCCTCGCCTCCGGTGAACGGCGCCTGGACGCAAAAGAAATAGATCATCTGAGCCAGCGCGAGGGTAATCATCGCGAAATAGATGCCCTGGCGCCGGATCGCCAGCAGGCCCGTCACCACCCCCAGCAGCGCCGCGCACGCGGTGCCGAAGAGGATCGCGAACTCCGGAGTCAGACCCCAGACCTTGGCGGCGTGCGCCGAAGCGTAGCCCGCGGTGCCGAGGAACATTGCATGACCGAAGGACAGCAAGCCGCCGTAGCCGATGAGGAGATTGAAGGCGCAGGCGAACAGCGCGAAGCACATCACCTTCATCAGGAATATGGGGTAGGCGACGAGCGGCGCGACCAGGAAGAACGCGACCATCGCGACAAAGGCGACACGCTGATGCGCGAGGCCGTTCGTGCGGCCGACGACGAGCTCGGGAACTGCCGCCATGGTCTATCCGGCCCTCATCGCTGCGTGCCGAAGAGGCCGGCCGGCTTGATCATCAGCACGATGGCCATGATGATGAAGATCACGGTGTTCGACGCCTCGGGATAGAACACCTTGGTGAGGCCTTCGATCAGCCCCAGAGCGAATCCCGTCACGATCGAGCCCATGATCGAGCCCATGCCGCCGATCACCACCACCGCGAACACAACGATGATGAGGTCGGCTCCCATGAGCGGATTCACCTGGTAGATCGGGCCGGCCATCACCCCGGCGAACGCGGCGAGGGCCACGCCGAAGCCGTAGGTGAGCATAATCATGCGCGGCACGTTCACGCCGAAGGCCTGCACCAGCGCCGGATTCTCGGTCGCGGCCCGCAGGTAGGAGCCCAGCTTCGTCTTCTCGATCACGAACCACGTGCCCAGGCAGACGGCGAGCGATACGGCGATGACCCAGGCGCGATAGTTCGGCAGGAACATGAACCCGAGGTTGCTGCCGCCCGCCAGCTGAGCGGGCATCGCGTAGGGCATGCCCGCCGAGCCGTATTCGTTGCGGAACAACCCTTGGAGGATCAGAGCGAGTCCGAACGTGAGCAGCAGACCGTAGAGATGATCGAGCTTGTACAACCTCGACAGCATCAGCCGCTCGATGACGACGCCGGTGATGCCGATGACGATCGGCGCAAGCAGCAGCGCCCACCAATATCCGATCCCGAGCTTGTCGAGGAGGATATAGGCGCAGAACGCGCCCATCATGTACTGCGCGCCGTGCGTGAAGTTGATGATGTTGAGCAGGCCGAAAATGACCGCAAGACCCAGCGACAGCAGCGCGTAGAAGGATCCGTTGATCAGCCCGATCAACAGCTGGCCGAACAGCGCCTGCGTCGGTATGCCGAAGATGTCCATCGGCTCGGGGTCATCCCGGGGCCAAAGGCCGAGGGATCTCCGCGGGGGTGGTCCTCAAAGGAGATCCCTCGCTGCGCTCGGAATGACATTCGGGCTCGCGCCCGAATGTCACTTCACCAGCGGGCAGCCGCCCTCGTTCATCGGCCGGAATGCCTGGTCGGCGGGAATGGTCGCGAGGATCTTGTAATAGTCCCAAGGCCCCTTCGACTCCGACGGCTTCTTCACTTCCACGAGATACGCCGAGTGCAGCTTGCGGCCGTCGGCGCGCACGACGCCCTTGCCGAACAAGGCATCGTCGGTCGGGAGCTTCTTCATCTCCGCGACGACCTTGGTCCCGTCGTCGCCCTTCAGCGCCTGCACGGCCTTCAGGTAGTGCAGCACGGACGAATACACGCCTGCTTGAACCATGGTCGGGTAGGCGCCGTTGTTCAGCGCCGCGAAGCGCTTGCTCCACGCGCGCGTCTTGTCGTTCAGGTCCCAGTAGAAGGTCTCGGTGAAAATGAGGCCCTGTGCCTTGTCCAGGCCCAGGCCGTGCACGTCGCTCAGGAACACCAGCAGGCCGGCCAGCTTCTGCCCGCCCTTGACGATGCCGAATTCGGCCGCCTGCTTGATCGAGTTGATCGTGTCGCCGCCGGCGTTGGCAAGGCCGATGATCTTCGCCTTGGACGCCTGCGCCTGCAGCAGGAACGAGGAGAAGTCCTGCGTATTGATCGGGTGCCGCACCTTGCCGAGCACCTTGCCGCCCGATTTGAGAACCACCTCCTCGGTGTCGTGCTCGAGCGCGTAGCCGAAGGCGTAGTCGGAGGTAAGAAAGAACCAGGTGTCGCCTCCCTGCTTCACGATCGCGCTCCCCGTGCCGTGCGCGAGCATCCAAGTGTCGTAGGTCCAGTGGATGGTGTTGGGCGAGCACGCCTTGCCCGTGAGGTCGGAGCTGGCCGCGCCGGAGACGAGAAAGACCTTCCCTTTCTCGCGAGTGACCTGGCTGACGGCGAGCGCCACGCCGGAGTTGGGCACGTCGAGGATCACGTCGACTCCGTCAACGTCGTACCACTGGCGCGCGATCTGGGAGCCCACGTCCGCCTTGTTCTGGTGATCGGCCGAGACGATCTCGACCTTCAATCCCTTCTTGGCCGCGCCGAAGTCCTCGACCGCCATGCGCGCCGCGACGACGGAACCCGGCCCGCCGACGGCCGAGTACAGGCTCGACATGTCGGACAGGACGCCGATCTTGACCATGTTGCCGGAAATCTGCGCCGGCGCGCCCGGGGCGGCGAACGCCGCGGCGAGCGCGAAGGGTGCTGCGAGGAACAAGTTGCGCTTGGATTGCATGGGGCCCTCCACTCCTTTGGTTTGTCGAATCGGTTTGCGTCTCATACGCCGAGATATTCGTGCACTTTCGCGAGGTTCGACTCTAGCTCCGCGTTCGGGATCATGTCCACTATCCGGCCGTTTTCCATCACGTAGTGCCGGTCCGCGACGCGCGAAGCGAAGCGGAAATTCTGTTCGACGAGGAGGATGGTAAACCCTTCCTCCTTCAGGCGCGAGATGGTCCGGCGAATCTGCTGGACGATCACCGGGGCGAGCCCCTCGGTCGGCTCGTCGAGCAGCAGCAGCCGCGCTCCCGTTCGCAGGATCCTGCCGATCGCGAGCATCTGCTGCTCGCCGCCCGAGAGCTTTGTGCCCTGGCTCGCGAGCCGCTCCTTGAGGTTGGGAAAGAGGCCGAAAACCCGCGGCAGCGCGAAGCCGCCCTCGCGGACTTCGGGCGGCAGCAGCAGGTTCTCCT
>DASSQD010000068.1:0-32293 GCA_035702665.1 Burkholderiales bacterium | reverse complement strand
GCCGCGTGTTCCACTCGGCGGCGTAGTCCCTGGGGTCGGCGAGATTGCTCCAGCGCGCGACGCACTCCGGCACCCGCAACGGGCCCGCCACGATCTCGCCGATGCCGCCAAGTCCGAGGGGCGACCCGAGCGTGACGAAGTGCGCGATCCGCAGGCCGGGCAGGGTGCGGCCGGCGCGCCTGAGCACGTCGTACGCGACGATGGACCCCATCGAGTGCGCGATCAGCATGACAGAGCGGCCCTCGGCGTGCGCCGCGCGCAGCGGCTCCCGCAGCCGCTCCTGCACGTCGCGCCGCGTCACCGGATGGTGCTTGTATCGATGCAAATCCGGGTACTTGGTCTCGACGGCGCTTCTGACGATGTTTTCGGCGAGCGGGGTCGTAAGCAGCTTCTCCAGTGCTTTCTCGACGCTCTCGCGAACGAGCGTCGAAGCGACCGACTTGACCGACACGTCGCCCCTGGGCAGCGGGCCGCTGCCTCCGGCGGGAAGGTAGGGCTCCGGGTTCTCGGAGACCGGCACCGGAGCGGGATAGATCAGATCGGCCCAATAGACGAGGTTGAAGTCGAAGGGCAGCTTCCGGCCTCCGCGATTGCGCGAAATGCCTTCGGCGATCGCGGCCGTCCACCAGTCCCGCAGGATGCCCGGCTCCGGCTTGTTGTTGAGGCCGTGTATTCCGATGATGAGCTTTGCCGTCACGCCGAAAGCGCGTACCAACGCGACTGTCGCATTTGGCCTCCCCCGCTGCCTGCTAGCCGTGCACGGTCCTGCTGTCCTTGGGCGCCTCGCCGCGCTCCTTGAAGCCGTAGTCCCGAACCACCGACGCGACGCGCAGCCGGTAGTCGGCGAACACGCCGCCGCGCCCCTTGGCCTGGGCGCTCCGGTGCGACTCGAGATTTCGCCACTTGCGCACGGCCTCGTCGTCGCGCCAGAACGAGAGCGACAGATACTTTCCCTTGGTCGTCAAGCTCTCGAAGCGCTCGATCGAGATGAAGCCGTCGATTTTCTCCAGGTCGGCCCTGAGAGAGGCCGCGAGGTCGAAATATTCGCCGGCCCTGCCGTCGGCCGGCCAGACTTCGAAGATCACCGCGATCACGAGGGCTCCTGGGGAAGGGACGCAAGTTTAGCGTAGCATACCGGTCTCCGGAGCCGTCCATGGCCGACCACCGCATCGAACGCGACACCTTCGGCGAGGTCCGCGTGCCCGCAGACAAACTGTGGGGCGCCCAGACCCAGCGCTCGCTCGAGAACTTCCGCATTTCCGGGGAGCGCATGCCCCTCGAGCTGATCCGTGCGCTGGCGCTGGTGAAGCGCTCCTGCGCCCGGGTGAACGTGGAGCTGAAGGAGCTGTCCGAGGACAAGGCGAAGGCCATCGCCTCCGCGGCGGACGAGGTGCTTGCGGGCAGGCACGACGGGGAGTTTCCGCTCGTCGTGTGGCAGACAGGCTCGGGCACCCAGACCAATATGAACATGAACGAGGTGCTGGCCAACCGTGCGAGCGAGATCTTGGGCGGCGAGCGCGGCGAGAAGCGCCTGGTGCATCCCAACGACGAGGTAAACCGCGGCCAGTCGTCGAACGACGTCTTTCCCACCGCGATGAGCGTGGCTGCGGTGCAATCGCTGCACGGGCGGCTCGTGCCCGAGGTCAAGCGCCTGCGCGACACGCTTGCGGCGAAGTCCGCCGCCTTCGAAGACGTGGTGAAGATCGGGCGCACTCACCTTCAGGACGCGACGCCGCTCACCCTCGGCCAGGAGATCTCGGGCTGGGTCTCGCAGCTCGACCACGGCATCGCGCACGTGCAGGCGTCGCTCACGCACCTGTGCGAGCTGGCGCTCGGCGGAACGGCCGTGGGCACGGGCCTCAACGCGCACCCCGAGTTCGGCACCCGCGTCGCGAAGGAGCTCGGAAGATCGACGGGCCTTCCCTTCGTCTCGGCGCGCAACAAGTTCGAGGCGCTGGCGGCCAACGACGCGCTGGTGCACGCGCACGGCGCGCTCAAGACGCTCGCCGCCTCGCTCACCAAGATCGCGAACGACGTGAGGTGGCTCGCGAGCGGCCCGCGCTCGGGACTCGGCGAGATCGCGATCCCCGAGAACGAGCCGGGCAGCTCGATCATGCCGGGCAAGGTCAACCCGACGCAGTCGGAGGCGATGACCATGCTGTGCGCCCAGGTGCTGGGCAACGACGTCGCCATCAACGTCGGCGGCGCTTCGGGCAACTTCGAGCTGAACGTGTTCAAGCCGCTCCTGATCCACAATTTTCTCCAGAGCGTGCGCCTGCTCGCCGACGGCGCCGCGAGCTTCAACGACCATTGCGCGAAAGGCATCGAACCCGACCGCGAGCGCATCGCGGAACTGCTGAGGAACTCGCTCATGCTCGTGACCGCGCTCAACCCGCACATCGGCTACGACAAGGCGGCGCAGATCGCGAAGAAGGCGCACAATGAGGGCACGACCTTGAAGGAAGCGGCGCTCGCGCTCGGCTACGTCGGCGCCGAGGATTTCGATCGGTGGGTGCGCCCGGAGTCCATGGTCGGGAGCAAGCGATAGTTTGATCTAGATCTACGTAGCTACTCGCCGTGCGTGGAACATGAACCCCTACAATAGGATCCGTACGACATGACCTCAATGCCAATCATTCAGCGAACCCTCAGATCCGCGGTCGTCGGTGTCAGCTTGTTTTGCGGCCTCGCGCTTGCCCAGGCGCAGGAGGCGCCGCCGATCCATCCGGCCCTGCACGACAAGTTCTACTTCGAACTCGGCGCTTTCGTGCCCAAGACCACGACCTCGGCCCAACTCGATTCGACCACGCTGGGCGCCGGCACGAACATCGACTTCGAGCGGGCGCTGGGGATCACCACCCAGAAGACGGTACCAGATGCTTACGCACGCTGGCGGATCGGTGACCGGTGGCGCGTCGAGGCCGAGTATTTTCTCCTCAACCGCATGGGCAGCAAAGTGCTGCAGCAGGACATCCAGTGGGACGATAAGGTCTACTCCGTGGGAACTCAGGTAACCTCGAAATTCAACTTCGCCGACGTTCGCGTGTCCGGCGGGTATTCGTTCTTCAGAACGCCCGACAAGGAGCTCGGCGTGGGCCTGGGGTTTCACGTCGCCAGCTACGACGTGGGGCTGGATGCCGCGGGTGTCGGGGACGAGGCCAAGAAGGTGACGGCGCCACTTCCCGTGCTCAGCGTCTATGGCCAGTTCGCGCTCACCGACAAGTGGGCGGTCGGCGGGCGGCTCGACCGCTTCGTTATCTCGTACGACAAGTACGATGCTAATCTCACGAGCTTGGGCGTCGATCTGCAATACCAGCCGTTCCGCCACGTGGGCTTCGGGCTCGCCTACCGCAACCTGTTCATCGTCCTCAAGGCGACAGGCGACCAACTCACCGCGCGCTTTCAGCAGACCTTCCAGGGGCCGCTGCTCTACATGAACGCCAGCTTCTAGTGCTCTACATCCTGTACAACGAGGACAGGCCCGACGGCCTCGCGGTCCGCGACGCGACACGCGAGGCGCATCTCGCGTATCTGGAGCGCCACAAGGACAAGCTGGTGCTCGGCGGCGGCCTTCTGTCGGAGGACGGCAAGACCCGCCTCGGCAGCGTGTTCATCCTCAACGTGCCGGACCGCAAGGCCGCGGAAGCGTTTTCCGCCGACGAGCCTTTCCGTAAGGCAGGCCTTTTCAAGACGACCAAGATCACGCGCATGCGCCGGGGACAGTGGCATCCGGAGGCGGCGCCCAAGACGGCGGAAGGCAACTAGCGCCACCGGCTCCAATCGTGTGTCATATTCCCGCGTCATGGAGGGAAAGAAGACCTCTTGACCGGCCCCGAGCAATACTGCCGCGTGTTTTCCGCGCTGGTCACTCCACAATGCTCCCCAAAAGAAAGAGGGGAGATTCACCATGCTTGCAACGACCTTGCACGTCGGCAAAGCTTCCCGCATTCACGTTATCGCGTTCGCGCTGCTGCTGTCTGCATGTGACTTCGGCGACCCGTCGTTCAAGATTGGCGGCACGGTCACCGGTCTGACCGGCACGGGACTCGTTCTGCAGAACAACGGCGGAGACAACCTCGCCATCCCGTCCAACGGCGCCTTCAGTTTCTCCAAGAAGGTGAGGAAGAACTCGACGTATGACGTCACTGTGTTCACGCAGCCCGCAGGCCAGACCTGCACGGTGAGCAACGGGACGGGCAAGGTCGCCAAGTCCGACGTCACGAACGTCATGGTCACCTGCGCGAGCACCGGCTCCACGGTCGGAGGGACGGTTTCGGGCCTCACGGGCGGCGGGCTCGTGCTGCAGAACAACGGCGGAGACAATCTATCGGTGGCCGCCAACGGCCCCTTTGCCTTCGCGACGCCCGTCGCAAGCGGTGGCCCGTATGGCGTCACGGTGTTCGCGCAGCCCACGGGGCAGGGGTGCTCGGTGGCCAACGGCAGTGGCACGATGGCGGGCGCCAATGTCACCAACGTCGCCGTGACCTGCGCTGCGCCTCCCGCCGCGCCGAGCGTGAATCCCCTCGGTTTCGGCGTCAAGGAGCTCCAGTTCAGCTGGGCGGCCGTGAGCGGCGCCACGTTCTACCAGCTTCTCGAGGATCCCGACGGCGCCTCCGGTTACGCGCCCGTGGCCACCGGAATCACCGCGACGAGCTACAACTACACGGTCCCGGTGCACAGACGGCTGAACGCCTCGTACGAGGTCGCGGCGTGCAACGCCGGCGGCTGCACGGCTTCCTCGCCGGTGGCTCCGGGGACAGATCTCATGCAGGCGATCGGTTACGCCAAGGCGTCGAATCCTGGCGGCAGCGCCAGTTTCTCCGTGCCGGGCGACCAGTTCGCAATGTCGGTCGCCGTTTCCGGCGACGGCAACACGCTCGCAGTGGGCGCGCCGACCGAAGACAGCGCGCTGACCGGCGTCATCGCCGGCAGCGTGGATGACGCAACGGCCGGCAACGGCGCCACCAATTCCGGCGCCGTCTATGTGTTTGCCCGGATCGCCGGAGTGTGGACCCAGCAGGCTTACGTCAAAGCCTCGAACACTGCGGCGAGCGATGCTTTCGGCGGCGCGCTCGCGCTGAGCAATAACGGCAACACACTTGCCGTCGGTGCCCGGAATCAGGCGGGGAGCGGGGCGGCGTACGTATTCACACGCGCCGCCGGAGCCTGGACGCAGCAGGCCTTCCTGAAGGCGGCGAACGCGAACGCGAACGACCTCTTCGGAACCGCGGTCGCTCTCTCGGCAGACGGCGGTACGCTCGCTGTCGGTGCGTCGTTCGAGAGCAGCGCTGCGACCGGAGTCAACGGCAATCCGGTGAACGATTGCGGCACTGCGAGCCCGATCAATTGTGCGACCTTCTCCGGCGCGGCGTACGTGTTCGTCAGCGCCGGCGGAACCTGGTCCCAGCAGGCATATGTGAAGGCATCCAACACCGGAGGCTCGAATCTGTTCGGCAGTGCCGTCGCCCTGAGCAGCGACGGCACTACCTTGGCCGTCGGCGCACCGTTCGAGAACAGCGCTGCCACCGGCGTGGGCGGCAATCAGGCAAGCGATTGCAGCGGAGCCGCGACCAACTGCGCGAGATTCTCCGGCGCGGTGTATGTGCTCGTCCGCGGCGGCGGCGCCTGGTCGCAGCAGGCCTACGTCAAGGCGTCGAACACGGGGAGCAGCGACCAGTTCGGCACTTCGGTCGCGCTGTCCGGCGACGGCAATACCCTCGCTGCGGGGGCGCCGGGCGAGGCGAGCAGCAGCACCGGCGTCAACGGGCCAAGCGACGAATTGGCATCAGGGTCGGGCGCGGCGTATGTGTACGGTCGCGCGACGAGCGCTTGGTCGCAAAAGGCGTTCGTGAAGGCGTCGAACACCGGGGCGGGAGACAGCTTCGGCACGTCGCTCGCTCTGTCCGGCGACGGCAACGCCCTCGCCGTGGGAGCGCCATTCGAAGCCAGCAGCAGCATTGGCATCAATAGCACCCCCGACGAGCTGGCCGCCAAAGCCGGCGCAGCGTATTTCTACGCGGTGAGCGGCGGCGCCTGGTCGCAGCAGGCCTACGTGAAGGCCTCGAACACCGGTGCGGGCGACCAGTTCGGGACGTCGGTTGGGCTGTCCGGTGACGGCAACGCCCTCGCGGTCGGGGCGCAGCTGGAAGACGGTACAAGCAGCGGTATCGGCGCTACGCGCGACGACGGCAGCGTCGCGTTCAACTCCGGTGCCGCGTACCTGTACTAGCGTGAGCGCTGCCCAGAATGCGGCGGAAGGGAACTGATCGGCGGGAGGAGCATTCATAGCTAGGTCGAGGGAGGAGAAAGGAACCACCTCGATGAGAACCTTCCTCGGCGTTGCGTTCGTGCTGCTGCTCGCCGCCTGCGCCTCGGAGTCCATGTCCGACGGGCGTTCGATGTACGAGCTGGGCCTCGACGAGTACGGGACCATTCCCGAAGCTGACCCCGGGCGCGCGATCAGCGTCCAGGACTGCACCCGGCAGCTCAGGAGGGACGGCGGGAATCTGCGCTGCAGGTAGCGCGCCTGCGGCGCCGGAAGCGCAGTGTAGAATCGGCATCCGATGGGCATGCTGATCCAAGGGAAGTGGACCGATCGCCGCCCGGCGGAGGTTTCGGGGCGCTTCGTCCGTCCCGAGAGCCAGTTCCGAAGCTTCGTCACCGCCGACGGCTCCTCCGGATTCAAGGCAGAGCCGGGCCGGTATCACCTCTATGTCGCGTACAACTGTCCGTGGGCGCACAGGACGCTCATCTTCCGCAAGCTGAAAGGCCTCGAAGACGCCGTTTCGATCGCCTCGGCCCGGCCGGACGACCGCAGGGAGGGCTGGCGCTTCGACGAAGGGTTCCCCGGCGCGAGCCGCGACGAGGTCAACGGCTGTGAATGGCTGCACCAAGTCTACGCGCTCGCGAAGCCCGACTACACCGGCACCTGCACCGTGCCGACGCTGTGGGACAGCAAGACGAGGACCATCGTCAACAACGAGTCCTCGGAGATCATCCGCATGTTCAACAGCGCTTTCGACGGCGCGGGCGCGAAGCCCGGCGACTACTATCCGCCGGCGCTGCGCGGCGAGATCGACGTGGTCAACGAGTTCGTCTACGCGCACCTCAACAACGGCGTATACAGGACCGGGTTCGCAGCGACTCAGGAAGCCTACGACGAGGCGGTGGAAAAGGTGTTCGCGGGGCTGGACACGCTCGAGCAACGCCTGTCGCGCCGGCGGTACCTCGTCGGCGACGCGATCAGCGAGGCCGACTGGCGCCTGTTTCCGACCCTCGTGCGTTTCGACGCCGCCTACCATCACGTGTTCAAGTGCACCTGGCGGCCGCTGGCGAGCTACGAGAACCTGACCCACTACATGCTCGACCTGTACCAGGTGCCCGGCATCGCCGAAACGGTGAAGCTCGATCACATCGTCACCGGCTACTACAGCATCGACCGGGTCAACCCCAACCGCATCGTCCCGAAGATCCCGAAGGCCGACTGGACGCGCCCGCACAACCGCGCGCGGCTGAGGTCGCTCTCGGCCGCGTAGGGGACGGCGTGGCCGCGGTCGTCAACCCCGATCTGGCGCGGTTCTCGAAGGAGATCGCGTCGCTGGGGATGAAGCCGCTGTGGGAGCGTGTGGCGCGGCTCGCGCCCGGCACCGCGGCGCAGGCAGCGATCTGGCGCTGGCGCGACACGCGCCCGCTTCTCATGCGCGCCTGCGAGCTGATCACCGCGAAGCAGGCCGAGCGGCGCGTGCTGATGCTCGAGAATCCCGCGCTGGCCGGAACGACGTTCATCACGCCGTCGCTGTTCGCGGGGCTGCAGGCGATCCTGCCCGGAGAGATCGCTCCGACGCACCGGCACACGCCCAACGCGCTGCGCCTCATCGTCGAGGGCGAGGGCGCGTATACCGCGGTGGGCGGGGAGCGCATTCCCATGCGCGCCGGCGATTTCATCGTCACGCCAGGCTGGAGCTGGCACGACCACGGCAACGAGGGCCGGGCGCCGGTGGTGTGGCTCGACGGCCTGGACACGGCGTTCGCGAACCTCTTCGGCGCGCACTTCCGCGAGGACTATCCCGAGGAACGGCAGGCCGAGGCGCGCGTTCGGGGCGACAGCCTGCTGTCCTATCCCTTCGAGCACACGCGCGCGAGGCTGGAGAAGATGTCGAGCAGCGGGCAACCGGATCCGTCGCAGGGCTGGAAGCTGCGCTACCTGCATCCCGAGACCGGCCGCGACCCCTTTCCGACGATGGCGGTCTTCATGCAGTGGCTGCCCGCGGGCTTTTCCGGCCGCGACTGGCGCAGCACCGACGGCGCGGTGTACTGCGTGGTCGCGGGCCGGGGCGCCGTCGAGCTCGCTTCGACGCGCCTCGAGTTCGCGCTGCACGACGCTTTCGTGATCCCTTCCTGGGAGGTCCACCGCTTCCAGGCGGCGACCGACTGTTTCCTGTTCAGCTACTCCGACCGTGCCGCCCAGGAAGCGCTCGGCTTCTGGCGGGGCGAAGCCGCGTAGCGGCGCGCCTCACATCTTCCACTCGACGTAGGTGTAGATGTAGTTAGAGCCGCCGTTGACGTTGTCGAACAGCTGCGCCATGCCGAAGATGCCCGAGCGGTGGCTGACGCCCAGGCCGAAATAGGTTTCGTGCAGCTTCTTCGACCTGAACAGGTCGCCGATGCTCACGTCTACGGTCGGGTCGAGATACTGCAGGAGCTTGGCGGTGTTGCGGCCGCGCTCGGCCTGGGATTGCGCCTCGGCGAACGGGACGGCCTGCGCGTACGAGAGCCCCGCCCCGAAGCCGACGCGCGTGCGCACCGAATTCCTCCAAGGGAACCCCCAGTAGAACGCCTTCATGTAGGCGTTGACCTGCCAGAAATCCGGCTGCAGTCCGCGCTCGTCGTGGTGCAGGAGGCCGACGTAGCCGACGAAGCTCCACTTGTCGGGGTTCTCGTAGAAGGGCACGCCGAGGTCGACCGCCGCGATGCTCGTCTTTTCGTCGGTCGCGAGCGTGCCGCAGCGAAGCTCCATGATCGGGAGCAGGTTGCAGGTGGACGACCTGCCGTAGAGGACCTTCACGAAGACCGGCGTGCCGTCCTTCCAGCGGCGCGGCGGGCTGGGCTCGAATTCATAGGCGAGGCCGCCGAAGCCCGAGATCTGCAAGCCGCGCAGGTCGACGATCGGGCTGTCGCGCACCACGCTCGGCCAGTAGGTCGCCGATAGGCCGCCGAACAGGTGCCAATGCCGCGAGAGATCGTAGCGGGCGTTGACGCCCACGGTGCCATTCACCCCCCCGCCAGCGGTGTAGGCGGGGCGATCCGCCGTGGCCTCTGCGGGCCGCACGCCGTAGTAGTAGTCGTTGAGCTTCGTGTTGCGGGCCGAGAGCGCGGCGTAGGGCATGACCCTCAGCCCGCCCCTGCCGCCGTCGCCGCTGATCCCGAGCTTCGTCTCGGTGCCGCCCGAGGTGTGCGACGTGTCGCGCAGGTACTCGACGAACAGCCGGCCCCAGTCGAAGCGCTGCTCGTAGCTGAAGCCCGCCTCGCTCTCGGTCGTGCGGGTGGTGATCCCGGCCAGGCTCGAGGGAACGCTCTCGACCGGGGAGCTCTCCAGCCTCCTGGATACGAATACATCGAGGCGGTGCGTCGGATCGACGTTGAACTTGAGGCCGATGCGGTTCGAGTGCAGGTAGACCCGTTCGCCCTCGTAGAGGTATACGGGCAGCACGTCGATCCTCGTGCCGTCGCCGCGATAGAGCGATCGCTCGATGCGCACGGCGGCGCCCAGACCCGAGCTGTCCCTGCCGACGATGTCCGCCAGGAAGTCGCTCGTGGCGAGCGCGGGCGGCGAAGCCGCGGCCGCAAGGATCAGGGCAAGGCAGGACGAAATCCGTGCGGCGTATCGGTTCGGCAGCTTCGGAATGATTGGCCTTGTGCCGCGGGAGTGTGCGCGAAAAGCGGCGGTATTCTAATATGAAAGGCCTGCCCGAAATCGAAATTCACGAGGGGACCCGCAAAGGTGAACGAGCTGCAGCGGTATCTGGTGGAGGAGGCCGTCGAGGACTACGAGGAAGGAAGGCTGACGCGCAGGCAGGCGCTCGCGGCCATCGCAGGGGTGGCGGGCGCCGCGCTCGCGGCCCGGGTCCTCGACGCGAGCGCGCAGGCGGGCAAGACCGCCAAGAGCCCCCCGCCGAAAGGTCCGCCGAGCACGCCACCTCAGGTCGCGCCGAACGACCCCGACATCGTCGCCGGGGTCGCCGAATTTCCGGGCGAGGGCGCGCGGCTCGACGGGTATCTCGCGCGCCCGGCAAGGCCGGGGCTCTACCCCGTGGTGCTCGTGTGCCACGAGAACCGCGGGCTCACGCGCCACATCGAGGATGTCGCGCGGCGCCTCGCCAAGGCGGGCTACGTCGCGCTCGCCGTGGACCTGCTGTCGCGCGAGGGCGGGACCGACAAGCACGACTTCGACGCCATCCCCGGCATCCTCGGCAAGGCGCCGCCCGCGCGCCACGTGCAGGACTTCAAGAGCGGCCTGGCGTACGCGCGCTCGCAGAACGCCGCGCGCATCGACCGCGCCGGCATGGTGGGGTTCTGCTTCGGCGGCGGAGTGACCTGGCGCGTCGCCGCCGCGCTGCCCGAGCTGCGCGCCGCGGTTCCGTTCTACGGCGTGCCCGCGCCGGAGGCCGACGTGCCAGGAATCGGCGCGGCGGTCCTCGCCATCTACGCGGGACGCGACGACCGCATCAACCAGAGTATTCCGGGGATCGAGGCGGCGATGGCCAGGAACGGCAAGACGTTCCGCAAGATCGTCTATCCCGACGTGGACCATGCCTTCCACAATGACTCCGGGACGCGCTACAACGCCGAGGCCGCGAAAGCCGCCTGGAGCGAGACGCTCGCCTGGTTCGGCAAGTATCTCGCGTGATCGTGGGCTCCCGCCCACGCCAAATCGACCGCCTCACGGTGTATAGTTTTTCGCGACAAGACCTGCGAGAGGGGGAACATGTCGAATCAATGCGGAAGCCTTGCGTGCGCGCATGCTGCGTGCTCCACCGGAGCGACGAAGAACGCCTTCAATTTCGGCCGGCGTGAATTCCTGAAGGAGACCGCGGCTACGGCGGGAATCGCGGGTCTGTTCCTCGCCGGATGCGAGACGGCGCCTCCGGCGCCGGCGGCGGGACCTGCGGAAGTCATCGTGACGAACGCCAGGATCGCGACGCTCAATCCGCGGGCGCCGACCGCGAGCGCCGTCGCAGTCCGCGGCGTCGAGATTGCCGCGATCGGTACAGCGGCCGACGTCGAAAAGCTGCGCGGACCCAACACGCAGGTGATCGACGCCGGCGGGCGCACCGTCGTTCCCGGAATCGACGACGGGCACACGCACTTCATCCGGGGCGGACTGACTTACACGAACGAGGTGCGCTGGGACGGCGTGCCCTCGCTCGCAGACGCCATGCGCCGGGTGCGCGAGCAGGCGCGGCGCACGCCGCCGCCGCACTGGGTGCAGGTGATCGGCGGCTGGACCTGGGCGCAGTTCGCGGAGCAGCGCTTCCCGACGCTCGACGAGATCAACGCGGCGACCGGCGACACACCGTGCATGATCATGCATCTCTACGACCGGGCGTGGCTCAACCGCGCCGCGATCCGCGCTCTCGGCTGGAACAAGGACACGCCCAACATGTTCGGCGGCGCGATCGAGCGCGACGCCTCCGGGAATCCCACCGGGCTGGTGATGTCGACGACCAGCCTCGCGAGCCTGGTGTCCGTGTGGCTGCGGATCCCCAGGTTGTCGCCGGAGGACCAGATCCTTTCCACGCGCCACTTCATGCGCGAGCACAACCGCCTCGGGGTGACCAGCGTGATCGACGCGGGCGGCGGCGGCCAGAACTACCCGGACAACTACGCCGCCATCGCCAAGCTCGCCGCCGACGGCCAGATGACGCTGCGCATCGGCTACACGCTGTTCGCGCAGGCGCCGGGCAAGGAGCTCGCCAACTACACGGCGTGGTCGAAGCTGGTGAAGTACGGGCAGGGCAACGACTATTACCGCATGATCGGCACCGGCGAGTACATCCTCTATCAGGCGGGCGACGTCGCGAACTTCGCCAAGGACTACCCGGTCCCGCCGCCGGGCGTTATGGAGAAGAACTTCGCCGCGGTGGTCGATTTCATCGTAGGGCAGGGCTGGCCGTTCCGCCAGCACACCAGCTTCGACGCGAGCGCGAGCCGCGTGCTCGACGTGCTCGAGCAGGTGAATCGCGAGAAGCCGCTGAAAGGGCTGCGCTGGGGACTGGACCACTGCGAGACCCTGCAGCCGAGGACGCTCGAGCGCCTCGCGGCGCTGGGCGGCTCGATCGACATCCAGAACCGCATGTCGCTCGACGGCGAGGCCTTCCTCAGGAAGTACGGAGCGCAGGCGGCGGCCGACGCGCCGCCGATCGCGCGCATCCGCGAGCTGGGGATCCCGCTCGCCTGCGGCACCGACGCCAACCGCGCCACCAGCTACAACCCCTGGATCGGGCTGTACTGGCTCGTCACGGGCAAGACGCTGGGCGGCGCGAAGCTGCAAGGCGACAAGAACCTGCTCGATCGGACCGAGGCGCTTCGCCTGTACACGTCGGGAAGCGCGTGGATCTCGGCCGAGGAAAGCAAGAAGGGGACGCTGGAAGTCGGCAAGTTCGCCGATTTCGCGATCCTGTCGGCCGATTACTTCAGCGTTCCGGTCGACGGCATCAAGGACATCGAATCGGTGCTGACCGTGGTCGGCGGCAAGGTGGTGTACGGAGCGGGGCCGTTCTCGCGCCTGTCGCCTCCGCTGCCGCCCGTTCAGCAGGACTGGCTGCCCGTGCACCAGTACGGCGAGTACTACAAGAGCGCGGCAATCGAAGCGAAGAACCTCGCGCGAGCCATGTCGCAGCCCGGGCTCATCGCCGACGGGCGAGCCTGGGAGGCCTGCGCCTGCGGGGTAATCTGACCGCCGTCAGTCCAGCTTCGCGCCGCTCTCCTTCACCAGCTTCGCCCACTTGGCGAGGTCGGCGAGCATGAATTGACGGAACTCCTCGGAACCACTCCCCACCGGCTCCGAGCCGTCCGCGACGATGCGCTCGTGCACGTCGGGGCGCGCGAGGACCTTCACGAACTCGTCGTGCAGCCGCGCAACGATCGGCGCGGGAAGTCCCGCCGGTCCGATCACGCCGTACCAGCCGACGACCTCGAAGCCCGGAAGCGCTTCCGCGACCGCGGGCAGGTCGGGCAGGGCGGGAATTCGCTTGGGCGTGGTGACGGCGATTGCTCGCAGCTTCCCGGCGCGCACCTGGACTTGGGCCCCCTGGAGGCCCGCGAAGTTGTACTGATACCGCCCCGCGATTAGATCGAGGAGCGCGGGCCCGGTGCCCTTGTACGGAATGTGCTCGGCCTTGATGCCGGTCATGACGTTGTAGAGCTCGCCGGCGAGGTGGCCGCCGGTGCCGATGCCGGCCGAGCCGAAGTTGAGCGGCCCCTTGTAGCTCTTGGTCCAGTCGACGAACTCCTTGAGGTTCGTCACCGGCGCCGACGGGTTCACGACGAGCATCAAGCCCGCCCGGGTGAGCTGAGTGATCGGCGTGAAGCTGTTGACCGCGTGGTAAGGCAGCTTCGGATTCAGCGCCGCGTTCACCGTGTGCTGGTGATAGGCGAGCAGGATGGTGTAGCCGTCCGGAGGCGCGTTCGCCGTCAGCTCGCCGGCGATCACGCCCGAGGCGCTCGCGCGGTTGTCGACGATCACCGGTTGCTTGAGCGCCTCGGTGAGATGGACGGCGAAGGTGCGCGCGAGGATGTCGGAGGTCCCGCCCTGCGCCGCCGCGGTGATGAAGCGGATCGGGCGCGTGGGGTAGTCCTGCGCCGTCGCCTGCGAGGCTGCCGCGAGGCAAAGCGCGAAGGTAAAGAACGGACGTTTCATGATGGCCTCACTCGAGCTTCAGATGCGTGCTCTTCACCAGATTTTTCCATTTCTCGATGTCGGAGTGGAAGAATTTCTTGAAGTTCGCCTGGTTGTCCTCGAACAGCGCCACGCCGGCCTTGGCGAGATGGTCGCGGGTCGCCTGCTGCTTGAGCACCGTCTCGACGTCGCTCGCGATCCGCGCGCCTAGCGCCGGACTGATCGAGGACGGCGCGAAGAACCCCTGCCACAGCGTCGCCTCGTACTGGGGCAATCCCTGCTCGGCGATCGTGGGAACGTTCGGCGCCGCCGGAAAGCGCGTCTTGCTCGTGACGCCGAGCGCGCGCGCGCGTCCCGAGTTGGCGAGCGGCAGACCGACCGGCATGCCGGCGAAGTAGTAGTCGACTCGTCCGGGAAGCACGTCTTGCACAGCAGGGGCGCCGCCCTTGTACGGCACGTGGATCGCCTGGATGCCGGCCATCATGTTGAACAGCTCGCCGCACAGGTGGTCGGAGTTGCCGACGCCCGAAGAGGCGAAGGTGAGCTTGCCCGGCGACGCCTTCGCGCGCGCGATCAGCTCCTGCACGTTCTTCGCCGGGAAATTCGGGCCGACGATGAGGATGTGCGGGGTCGCCGCCACCGGGGCGAGCGGCACCAGGTCGCGCTCGGCGCTATAGGGCAGGTCGGGCAGCGCCGCCGCGCTGATCGCGAGGCCGTTCTGCGCGAAGAGCAGGGTGTAGCCGTCGCCCGGCGACTTTGCCGCCGCATCGGCGGCGAGATTGCCGGCCGCGCCGCCGCGATTCTCGACGATGACCGTCTGCTTCCAGAAGACACCCAAGCGGTCGGCCATGACGCGGCCGACGATGTCGGTCGAGCTGCCCGCGGCGTAGCCGATGAGCACGCGCACCGGCTTGGTCGGGTATTGCTGGGCGCCCGCTCCGAAGGGCAGGACGAGGCAGCAAGCGAGGAGGATCCGGAGAAGCTTCATGAAGGCTCCTTAGCGGTGCGCGAACATCTTCTTGCCCGGCACGGGCATCTCGGCAGCGAGGATCTCGCCGTTCAGCGAATCGGTGATGTACAGCGTGCTGCGCTTCGAGCCGCCGTACGCGATGTTGGTCATGAGGCGGTGCCTCTTGCCGGCGTGCACGAGATGCGTCGGCAGGGCATTCGAATCGAAGCGCCAGACGCCCACGCCGAGGTGGCATACGGCGAGCCCGTCCTCGGCGTCGCACTCGACGCCGTCGGGGCCGGCGTGACCGCCCGAGAGCTGGATCGCGACCCCGGTCTTGGACGGCGTGCCGCCCGCCATCAGCGGCAGGCGCCAGATCTGCTGCGAGCGCGTGACCGCGACGTACACGTGCGTATTGCCGGTGCTGAGCGTAATGCCGTTGGGCGAGGGTGCGTTGTCGACCAGGCGCTGCAACTCGCCGTTGGCGCGCATCCGATAGACGCGGCCCGTGGGGTCGGCGATCCCGGTCTGCCCCTGGTCGGTGAAGTACAGGTCGCCGTTGTCGGCGAAATGCAGATCGTTCAGGCCTTTGAAGCCCTCGCTGAATGCGGTCGCCAGGTAGGTCTCGATCTTCCCGGACTTCGGGTCGAGCAGCATCAGGCCGCGCTTGTAGTCGGCGATGAAGATCCAGCCGCTCTTGTGGATCTTCAGTCCGTTCGGCCAGCCGTCGTACTGAACCGCGAGCTCCCATTGGCCCCGGGCGTCGATGCGGAAAATCCGGCCGAAGGGGATGTCCACGCACCACAAGTTTCCGTCGCGGTCGAACGACGGCCCTTCGAGAAAGCTGTCCACCTCGGCACCGCCGCGGTTGGGATCCGACCAAGCGGTGCGCCTCTTCTTGCGGAACTTGCCGGGCAGCGACGTGAAGGCCCGTGCCTCGATGCGCTTGATTTTCTGGAAGGGATTGAGCAAGGCGGCCTCGCGAGCGTGGCGAAGCATAACCCAATGCGGGGCGCGGCGGCGAACCGCGCGCCACACGAACGGAGACGTCTTCAGGTCCGGGACAGGGGCTGTGGCGGCTCGCCCGCGGTGAGCCAGGCGATCGCGGAGGCTTCCTCCGGAAATGCGCGAAGGTTGACACCGCGCAAACGCGCCATGGTCGCGACGTACTGGTGGGCGATGCGCAGCTCCAGCGCGTCGCCGACGAGCGCAATCCTGTACTTCGATTTGAAGGCGAGATCGAGATAGCGGGAGAACCCGTATCGCTCGACGGTGAATATCGGGACGGAATTGCGGACGCAGATCAGGACATGCGGGAGCTTGTGGCGGATCGCGGCGGCCAGCACCGCCTCGAGAAACTTTTGGGTTTCCTCGATCGTCCCGCGATTGAAGAGCTCGGAGCGCAGGAACCCCGATTCGGCGCTGATACGGTGCCACGCCGGAGGCTTCGGCGCGGCCCGGGATCTTCCTGGCGACTTGCTCGGTGCGTCTTGCTGTCGATCCTGGACGCTCATGTAACCGGTAGCATATTCACAATTCTGCAAACAGTAAGTCGCAGAGACGACAGAATTGTGTAGCTATCCCGCTACATTCGGCCTATCGAAGGGCGGCCAGCGAAAGCCCGGGTTACTTCTTCATCCGCGCCTTGACCGGATCCTTGACGTTCTCGATCTTGTCGATTTCGACGTTTAGGAGCTTGCCGCCGACCTTCTCGACGCGCCGGACGTAGACCGTCTGGATGATGTCGCGGGTCTCCGGGTCGATCTCGATCGGGCCGCGCGGGCTCTCCCACTTCATGCCCCTGGCGGCGCCGATCAGCGAGTCACCGTCGGCCTTGCCGCCGGTCTTCTTCAGGGCTTCGTAGATGAGGTGCATGCCATCCCAGCCGCCGATACTGAAGAAATCGGGATCGCGGCCGTACGCCTTGTTGTAGTCGGCGACAAACTTCTCGTTCAGCGCGGACTTGTGGTTGTGGTCGTAGTGGAAGGCGGTGATGAGACCGAGCGCGGCGTCGCCCATGACCTTGAGCGCGTTCTCCTCGGTGATCTCGCCCTGGCCGAGTATCTTGGTCTTCTTCGAGTCGATGCCGAGCTCGATGAGCGCCTTGGCAAACGAGGCAGGCTGCGCGCCGCCCGGGATGAATACGTAGATCGCCTCCGGGTTCAGGTCCTTCGCGCGCTGAACGAACGGGAAGAAATCCGGGTTCGCCACCGGCATGCGCACCGAGCCGAGCAGTTGGCCGCCGGCGTCCTTGAACGCGCGCTGGAATGCGCCCTCGGCGTCGATGCCGGGGCCGTAGTCCGATACCATCGTGAACGCCTTGCGCACTCCGTGCTGGTAGGCCCAAGCGCCGAACGCCTCGTTCAGTTGCGGGATCGTGATCGAAGTGCGCACTATGTACGGCGATCGCGTCGTGATGATGGAGGTTGCGGCGTTCATCACCACCATGAGTTTCTTGGCCTCGGCCGACAGGTCGGCGACGGAAAGCGCCTCGGGCGTGATCACGAAGCCGGCGAGTATGTCCACCTTGTCCCGCACGACAAGCTCCTGAGCGTGGCGCTTGGCGTTGTCGGGAACGCCGCCGGTGTCGCGCCGGATGAATTCGATCTTGCGGCCGGCCACCGTATCGCCGTGCGTCTGCACATACAGCTTGACGGCGTTGTCCATCTGCGACGAGGCGTCGGCGAATTGCCCCGAGTACGGCATGATCAGCCCGATCTTCACGGGCTCCTGCGCTTGCGCAGGGAAGGCAGCGAGAGCAAGTACACCTAGGGTTGCTGCGAGTAGTCGGTTCATAGTTTCCCTCCTCGGGCGAGCACCATAGCAAGGCGCGCGCGAGGCGGCAAGCTTGGGACGCCGCCCACTCTCGGGCGTCTGCGGCTACTTCTGGGAGGAGACTTTGAGCGGGTTGGCGGCCTTGTGGGATCTGGCCGGCCGATAGATGACCAGCCTCTGCCCCGTGGTCAGCACGCCGACGTGGTTCCAGCGCAGCAGGCTGTCGGTGCTGACATGGTAGCGTCTGGCGATGCCGTAGAGAGTTTCACCCCTGCGCACGATGTGGATGGCCCCTCCTCGGCGCGCGGTAATGACCGGCTGGCGGAATACCGCTGGCAGAGGTTCGGCGCCGGCGCTCGATCCCTTGACCGGCAGCAGCAGCTCGAAGCCCGGCTTGACCCGGGTCCGGGAGGTGATGCCGTTCGCAAGCTTGAGCTTGGACACCGCGATGCCGTGCTTCGCCGCCAGCCTGTCCAGGCTGTCGCCGTGCTTGATCGTGTAGGCCTGCCAGGAGGTCAGCGGCCCGTCGTAGCCGGTAAGGTTCCGCTGGAAGGCGTCGACGTGGTCGGCAGGAAGCACCAGCGATTGCGTGTGCGGGCCCGAGATCATCGGGCGGTTGACCGCGGGGTTGAGCGCGATCAGCTCCTCCACCGAGAGCTCCGCGAATTTGGCCGCGAGGCGAATATCGATCGCGGCGGGCGTGGGCACCGTCGCAAAATAGGGCTCGTTGGGAATCGGCTCGAGCGATACGCCGAACGCCTCGGGGTTCGCGATGATGTTCTTCAGCGCCTGGAGCTTGGGTACGTAACCGCGCGTCTCGGGAGGCATCTTCAGGCTCAGGTAGTCGGTCGGCAGGCCCCTCGCCCGGTTTCTCTCGATCGCCCGCGCGACGCCGTTCTCGCCGAAGTTGTATGAGGCCAGCGCGAGGTGCCAATCTCCGTACAGATCGTACAAGTTCTGCAGGTAGTCGAGCGCCGCATTGGTGGATGCGATGACGTCGCGGCGCTCGTCCGCCCACCAGTTCTGCGTCAGCTGGTGCTTCTTGCCCGTCGAAGGGATGAACTGCCACAGGCCGGAGGCGTGCGAGCGCGAGTACGCCATCGGGTTGAACGCACTTTCGACCATGGGCAGGAGCGCGATCTCCGTCGGCATGCCGCGCTTGTCCAGCTCTTCGACGATGTAATAGAGATACAGCTTGCTGCGCTCGATCATGCGCTTGAGGTAGTCGGGCTGGCTCGCGTACCAGCGCTCGCGTACGCCGACGAGCGGGCTGTCGAGGTCGTCCATCGCGAAGCCGTCCCGGATGCGGTCCCAGAGGTCGTCCGCAGGCCGCGCCAGGTCGACCGGGCGCGGCGGATCGACATCCTTCGCTCCTTTCGCGGCCGCGGCGACGGCGGGCGCTGCGCGTTCCTGCGCCGGCGGGGCTGTCTTCGGGGCGGCGGCCGCGGCGGTTGGCGCGCCGGTCGCAGGAGCGCTCGCCGGGGCTGGCGGGGGAGCAACCGGAAGCGCCGCTCGGTCGGCCGGCACCACGACGTCGCCGGAGGGCGACGCTGCCGGAGACGAATCCCATGGGATCTGCGAGCACGCGGCGGCGAGACACCCGGCAGCGAGAGCGGAAAGCTTTCCTATACGATGCTTAATCATGTACTTATTCACGATTGTTCATGAAATACAAGAGCCGCGATAGTACCGACGCATTGTTCGCTGGTCAAGCGACGGCAACGCTGAAGGTGACGCAATTAACGCGCCAAGCTGAAGGAAGTGTCACGCACTCGCGGGATATTTTCTGGCAGGCTCAGAACTCATTTTTCCACTGGCGCAGCGCCGCGAATACTCCGGCCGGGTCGCTCACGCGCTTGCCGAGGTACTTGTTGGCGGACGCGACGACCGCCGGACGCGTCACGCGCACGAAGGGATTGGTCGCCTTCTCGCGGCCTATCGTCGAGGGCAGCGTCGGGCGGTTCTCGCGCCTCAGGCTCGCATCGCTTGCCTCGCGCTCGAGGAGGGCCGCGTTGTCCGGCTCCACCGTCTTCGCAAAGCCGATGTTCGCCAGCGTGTACTCGTGTCCGCAGTAGACCAGCGTTTCGTCCGGCAGCGCCATCAGTCTCTCGAGCGACGCGTACAGCTGCTGCGGCGTGCCCTCGAAGGCCTTGCCGCAGCCGCAGGCGAACAGCGTGTCGCCACAGAACAGCATGTTTGCCCCATAATAGGCGACGTGTGCGCGCGTGTGCCCGGGAATGTCGAGCACTTCGAACGACACGCCCAGTTGCTCGAGGGAGACCCTGTCTCCGCCACCAACCGCCTGCGTGAGCGTCGGGATCGGTTCTCCGCGCGGCCCGTACACCGGGACCTTGCGGGTCCGAAGAATCTCGGCGATTCCTCCGACGTGGTCCTGGTGATGATGCGTCGCCAGAATGGCGATCAGATCGACGTCCTCCGCCGCGAGGTATTCGAGCACCGGCTGTGCCTCGCCCGGGTCGACGACGGCGACGCAGCGGTCCTTGCGCAGCGTCCAGACGTAGTTGTCCTTGAATGCACGCAGGGGAATGACTTGCATCTTCTCGGCCATGGCGGTTTCGTCGGGGATCGGGTGCGGTGATAGTGCAGAACTCCATGCTAGCGGATTGGTTCGAAACTCCCAAGGGCGCCTACGTGCTCGGCTGGGAGCGCGGGCAGTTCGACGCCGCGGTGGACGACGTGTTCGGCTACAACGCGGTCCAGGTCGGCCTTCCGAGCCTGGACTTCCTGCGCGAGTCGCGCATTCCGCTCAAGATCCGCTCCGGCGTGGAGCAGGGCTGCAGCCTGCGCTCGGACCCGGTGCAACTGCCGCTCGCCTCGCAGAGCATCGACCTGCTCGCCCTGCCCCATGTGCTCGAGTTCAGCGCCCAGCCGCACGCGATATTGCGCGAAGCCGAGCGCGTGCTCATGCCCGAGGGCAGCGTCGTCATTTCCGGTTTCAATCCGCTTTCCCTCTGGGGCGCCGCGCGCGCGCTCGGCTGGGAGCGGCGGCGCTATCCGGGCTGCGGGCGGTACATCGGCCTGCTGCGGCTCAAAGACTGGCTTTCGCTCCTGGGCTTCGAGTTGAACGGCGGGCGCTTCGGCTGCTACGCCCCGCCGTTTTCGCAGGGGCGTTGGCTCGAGCGCTGCAGCTTCATGGAGAAGGCGGGCGAGCGCTGGTGGCCGATCTGCGGCAGCGTCTACGTGGTGCGCGCGGTGAAGCGCGTCGCCGGGATGCGGCTGATGACGCCGAACTGGCGGGACAAGCGCGTGGCCAAGAAAGCGCTCGCGCCGGTGACCCAGAGGGAAAACGGACTGCATGTCGAAAAGCGTGAGCGGCGCTGAGATCGTGCAGATCTACGCCGACGGGGCCTGCAAGGGCAATCCCGGTCCCGGCGGCTGGGGCGCGATCCTCAGAGCGGGAGGGCGGGAGCAGGAGCTCTACGGCGGGGAGCCGCAGACGACCAACAACCGCATGGAGCTGACCGCGGTCATACGCGCGCTGGAAGCGCTGCCACGCCCCGCCACGGTGGAGGTCTACACCGACTCGCAGTACGTGCAGAAAGGCATCAGCGAGTGGCTGCACGCCTGGAAGCGGCGCGGCTGGCGCACCGCGGACAAGCGGCCGGTGAAGAACGTCGACCTGTGGCATCGCCTCGATCGCGCGGCGGCTCCGCACCGCGTCACCTGGCACTGGGTCAAAGGACACGCCGGGCACCCGGAGAACGAGCGCGCCGACGCGCTGGCGAACCGCGGAGTGGAGAAGGCGCTGTCCTGAGCTATTGCTCCGAGGTCATCGGGTCGGGGACCCAACCCCCACCCAGCGACTTCATCAGGTCCACCGTTGCTGAGAGCAGGGCCTGGCGGTTGCGCAGCGCGGCGAGCTCGCTCAAGTTGGCCTGGCGCTGCGCGTCGAGCACTTCCAGATAAGGCGAATAGCCCGCGTCGTAACGCATGCGCGACATGCGCAGTGTCCTGCGCGCCGCGTCCAGGCCCGCCTGGTAGTCCCGCTCCGCCGATGCGGACAGCCGTACCGAGGAGAGCGCGTCGGCGACCTCGCGGAACGCGGTCTCGACCGCCTGCTGGTACAGCGCCGTCGCCTGGTGCTGCCGCGCGATCGCCGCGTCGGTGAGGCCCCGGTAGCGACCCCAGTCGAGGATCGGCATGCTCACGCCGACGCCCAGCGACCAGATGGAAGACCGTCCGTTGACCGCGTTTGCGAGCGTCGTGCTTTCGCCGCCACCGAATCCGGTGAGCGTGAATGTCGGGAACATCGCCGCCTTGGCGACCCCGATCTGCGCGTTCGCCGAGACGAGTTGCTGCTCCGCCTGGCGCACGTCGGGGCGGCGCTCGAGCAGTGCGGAAGGCAGGCCGGCGGGCGGCAGGGCCGGGGTCGGCAGGCTGCGGATGTCGCCGTCGGCGAGGGTCAGGTCGAGCCGGCCGGTGAGGGTCGCGAGCTGGTGCTCGAACAGGGCGCGCTGGCGCTGCAGCTCCTTCAGCTGGACGGAGATGTCCGCGAGCGCGCCCTCGGCCTGGGCGACCTCGAGATCCGACGCGATGCCACCCCGGGCGCGCGCCCGCACGTAGTCGAGCGATTCCTGCCGGGTGACGATGGTCTCGCGCGTGACGACGATCTGCGCGTCGAAGGAGCGCAGCGCGAAGTACGTCTGCGCCGTCAGACCCGCGAGCGTCAGCGCGACCACGTCCCTCGCGTAGCGGGTCGCGAGCACCTGGGCGCGCACCGACTCGGCCTGCCGCCGCAGATGTCCCCAGAAATCCAGCTCGAACGAGGTGGAGAGCGCCAGGCGCACGTCGTTGCGGACCGAGGGAACGCCCGGGGGAAGGGGAACGGCGGTGGTGGAGCTGAACCGGGTGCGGTTCGCGCCTCCGCCCAGGTCGATCTCCGGCAGGAAAGCCGCGTTTGCGACGCGCATGTTCGCATCGGCCTCCTCGATGCGCGCCACGGCGAAGCGGATGTCGGCGTTGCGCTCGAGCGCGGTGGCGACGAGCTCGTCGAGCGCCGGGTCGCCGTAGAGCTTCCACCAGTCGCCGCGCACCGCCCGCGCCTCGCCCACATCGGGTTCGGTGAACACCCCGGGCAGGTCGGTCGCAGGCCGCTCGTAGTCCGGGCCGACCGCGCAGCCGGCGAGCGCCGCGCCGAGGAGGACGCAGGCGCGCGCGCTCATGCGCCGGGCTCCGTCGCGGCGCGCCGCGCGCGCTTCGCGCGGCGCTCGGTGAGCAGGATGAAAAAGAGCGGCACGAACAGCGTGGCGACGAACGTGGCGGCCAGCATTCCGCCTTCCACGCCGGTGCCCATGGATCGACGCGCCGCCCCGCCGGCGCCCGTGGCGACGGCGAGCGGCAGCACGCCGAGCACGAAGGCGAGCGAAGTCATGACGATCGGCCGGAAGCGCTGCCGCGCTGCGGTCACCGCGGCGTCGAAAGCGGACATGCCCTGCGCGGCGTTCTGCGCGGCGAACTCGACGATGAGAATCGCGTTCTTCGCGGCAAGGCCGATCAGCGTCACCAGGCCGATCTGGAAGTAAACGTCGTTGCTCATGCCGCGGAACAGCACCGCGAGCAGCGCGCCCAGCAGCGCGAACGGCACGGAGAGCAGCACCGCCACCGGCAGCGACCAGCGCTCGTAGTTGGCCGACAGGATCAGAAACGCCATCACGAGCGCGAAGCTGAACGCGATGATCGCCGCCCGTCCGGCGCGCTTCTCCTGGAAGGCCTGCCCGGTCCATTCCTGGACGTAGCCGCCGGGGAGCGCGTCGCGCGCGACCTTCTCGACGGTGGCGATGCCCTGGCCGGAGCTCACCCCCGGAACGGTGGCGGCGAGGACCTTCGCGGACACGAAGCCGTTGAAGCGGTCGATCTGATCCGGTCCCACGGTGGGCTGGATCCGCAGAAGGCTCCCGAGAGGCAGCATCTGCCCGGTGGTGGCCGAGCGCACGTAGACATTGCCGAGGTCCTCGGGGCGCGCGCGGAACTGCGACTCGGCCTGGATCTGCACGCGGAAGGTGCGGCCGAACTTGTTGAAGTCGTTGACGTAGAGCGCGCCCATGGTGCTCTGCAGGGCGTCGAAGATGTCGCTCACGGGCACGCCGAGCGCCAGGGCCTTCTCCCGGTCCACCTCGACGAAGATCTGCGGCACGGTGGCGCGGAAGAAGGTGTTGACCGCGGTGAGATCGGGCTGCTTGCGCAGGTCGCCGACGAACTGCTGCACCACGCCGGCGAGCTTCTTCGCGTCGGCGTCGGCGCGGGTCTGGAGGTACATCTCCATGCCGCCCGCGGTGCCCAGGCCGCGGATCGGCACGGGGTTGAAGGCGAACACCAAGCCTTCGGTCTGCCCTGCGCCCTTGGCGCCGACGAACTTGACGATGTCGTCGGCGCTGGCGCTGCGCTCGTCCCAGGATTTCAGGGTGATGAAGAGCGTCGCCGAGCTGGTCTTGTTGCCGCCACCGATCAGGTCGAAACCGTTGATCAAGAAGACGTGCTCCACCGCGGGGTGCTCGGTGAGCAGCTTCTGCATGGCCGAGCCGACCTTGCCGGTGCGCGAGAGCGTCGCCCCGTCCGGAAGGACGACTGCGCCGAAGAGATAGCCCTGGTCCTCGAGGGGAACGAGGCTCCCGGGCACCTGCCGCAGGAGCCCGACCGTGGCGGCGATGACGAGGACGAACATCGCGAGCGAGGCCGCGACGTGGCTCGCCACCCAGCGGACACCCTTCGTGTACCAGGAGACCAGCGCCGCGAAGCCCGTGTTGAACGGGCGGAACATGCGCGATTCGCCGTGCGAGCGCTTCAGGAGCAGCGCGCAGAGCGCGGGGGTGAGCGTGAGCGCGACGACCCCCGAGATGACGACCGCGGTCGTCACCGTGACCGCGAACTGCTGGTAGAGCTTCCCGGCGAGGCCGCCGAGGAAGGCGACCGGGACGAACACCGAGCACAGCACCAGCTCGATCGCGACGATGGCGCCGGTCACCTCGCGCATCGACTCGATGGCCGCTTCCTTGGGCGTGAGCCCCTTCTCGCTCATCAGGCGCTCGACGTTCTCCAGCACGACGATTGCGTCGTCCACGACGATGCCGGTGGCGAGCACGATCGCGAACAGCGTCAGCGTATTGATCGAGTAGCCGAACGCGTAGAGGCCGGCGAAGGCGCCGACCAGCGAGATCGGCACCGCGATGAAGGGGATCAGTGTGGCGCGCCAGCTTTGCAGGAAGACGAACACCACCGCGAGCACGAGGAGCGCCGCGACGAACAGCGTGTGCACCACCTCCCGGATCGACGCCTCCACGAAGCGCGTCGTGTCGAAGGGGATGATGTAGCTGACGCCCGAGGGAAAGCCTCTCGCGATCTCGTCCATCGTCTTGCGCACGTTGGTCGCGACGTTGAGGGCGTTCGCTCCGGACTGCAGGAAGATCGCCGTGCCGATCGTGGGCCTGCCGTCGACCGTGGTGTAGGAGTCGTAATTGACCGCGCCCAGCTCGATGCGCGCGATGTCCTTGATCCGCAACACGCCGCCCGGCCCGCTCGAGCGCAGCACGATGTTGCCGAATTCCTCGGGCTGCACCAGCCGCCCCTGGGCGGTGACCGTATAGATGAGCGACTGGTCGTCGGGCGCAGGGTCCTGCCCGATCTTGCCCGCCGCGTACTGGGCGTTCTGCGCGCGGATCGCGGCGGCGACGTCGGTCGCGGTGACACCGAGCTGCGCCATCTTGTCCGGACGCAGCCAGATGCGCATGGAGTAGTCGCGCGCACCGAAGATGGTCGCGTCGGCGACCCCGGGAACGCGCTTCAGCACGTCGAGCGCGTTGATGGTCATGAAGTTGGACAGGTACAGGGTGTCGTAGCGCGGATCGGTCGAGGTCACCGCGACGAACAGCAGGATGTCGAGCGAGCGCTTCTGCACCACCACGCCGGTGCGCCGGACGTCGTCGGGCAGCCGCGGCAGCGCGATCTGAACGCGGTTGTTGACCTGGATGGTGGCGTTGTTGACGTCGGTCCCGACCTCGAAGGTGCAGGTGATCGTCAGCGTGCCGTTCGACGAGGAGGTGGACTGGTAGTAGAGCAGGCCCTCGACGCCGGAGAGCTGCTCCTCGATCGGCGCCGCGACGGTGCGGGAGAGCGTCTCGGCGCTGGCGCCGGGGAGGGTCGTCGTGATGGTCACCGTGGGCGGCGCGATCTCGGGGTACTGGGCGATCGGAAGGACCTGCGAGGCGACCAGCCCCGCCAGAGTGAAGATGATCGAGATGACCGACGCGAAGATCGGCCGCTCGATGAAGAATTTCGAGAACACTGCCTGGAGCGGCTACTTCGACTTCGTCCCGGCGGCGGGCGCGGCCGCGGGCGCCGCCTCGTCGGCCTGCGGGCTCACCGGAACTCCGGACCGCAGCTTGAGCAGGTTGTCGACGACGACGCGGTCGCCGGCCTTCAGTCCCGCCAGCACCAGCCAGTTCGCGCCGCTCCACTCGCCGGTCTGCACCGGCCGGATCTGGGCCTTGCTCTCGGCGTCGAGGACGAAGAGGTAATGGCCCTTCTCGTTCTGGAACACGGCCGACTGCGGCACGAGGAAGGCGTTCCTGTATTCGCCGGCGGTGATGCGCACGCGCACGAACTGTCCCGGCAGCAGGCGGACCCTGGGATTGGCGAACTCGGCCCGCAACTCCTGGGTCGCGAGGCGGGAATCGATCTGGGTCGCCGCGAAATTGAGCCGTCCCTTCAGCGGGTAGAGCGACTCGTCGGGAAGTACGAGGCGAATGTCCTGGCCGGCGCCCGGGGTCAGCTTGCCGCCCGCGACCTTGGCGAGGTCGGATTCCGAGAGGCTGAAGCGCACCCAGGCGGGCTCCACCTGGACGAGCGTGGTGAGCAGGCTCGAGTCCTGCCCCGCCGTGACCAGGCTGCCTTCGGAGCGCGCGATGCGCCCGGTCACGCCCGAGACGGGCGCCGTGACGCGCGTGTACGACAGATTCAACTCGGCCTGGCGCACGTTCGCCTCGGCGGCCTGGAGCGAGGCCGCCGAGAGCTTCTGCGCCGATACGGCGTCGTCGAACTCCTTCTGACTGATGACGCGCTCGCGGGCCAGGTCCTTGAGGCGGTTCGCCTCGCGTCCGGTCTGCTCCTGGCGCGCGCGCTCCTGCGCGAGCTGCGCCTGCGCCTGGGCGAGCGCGATCTCGTACGGCGCCGGGTCGATCTGGAACAGCGGCGCGCCGGCCTTCACGAGCTGGCCCTCGTTGTAGAGCTGCTTGAGCAGAATGCCGGAGACGCGCGCGCGGATCTCGACTTCCTTGGAGCCCTGCACCTGGCCGACCGCCTCGAGGACGATGGGCACGTCCTGCGGCGCCGCCTCGCGGACCTTGGCGGGAACCGCCACAGCCGGGGGAGGCGCCTGTCCGGCTCTCGCCGCCGCGTCGCCGCGGTCGCACGCGGGGAGCGAGCAGGCGAGAAGAAGCGCCGCCGCGAGGCGAAGAGCGGTCGAAATGCGCGTCATGTTTCCCCTTGGCCCGCTTGTCGCTCGGGATGGTTGTTCGATATAGTATATACAAACAAACGTGAATGTATATTAACGAGGGCGAGCCAGCGTGCGCAGAACCAAGGAAGATTCCGAACGGACCCGGCGCCGCATCATCGCCGCGGCCCGCCAGGTCTTCGCCCGGCAGGGCGTAAGGAGGACCACGCTCGAGGAAGTGGCGCGGGCGGCGGGCGTGACCCGCGGCGCGATCTACTGGCATTTCGCGGGCAAGACCGAGCTCTTCTATGCGATGCGGGAACAGGTCCTGCTTCCGACGATAGATACCGGCTTTGCGGCGTCTGCGGCAGACGCCGCCGATCCTCTGGGGAGCGCCGAGCGGTTTCTGCGCGGGGTCATCGCGTCACTCGACGACCCGGCCGCGCGCGAGACGTTCCGGATCATGGGCTTCAAGTGCGAGTACGTCGGCGAGCTGGGACGCGAGCTCGACCGCCAGCGCAGCCGCTGCACCGAGCTCACGGGCAAGCTCGCGCAGGTCTACCGGCGCGCGCGGCGCGCCGGTCAGCTGCGGCCCGGGCTGACGCCGGCGCCGGCGGCGTCCGCGACCTGCAGCTTTCTCATCGGGCTGGTGCGGCTGTGGCTCATGGACAAGGCGCACGGGCCGATACGCGGCGCCGCGGACACCATCATCAAGTCGCACATCGACAGCTACCGCCACAACGGCCGTTGACCCGCGGCGGCACTTTACAGCGTCCGGCGCGCCGATTAGTCTTCGAGGGTGCGCCGCATCGTGCTCGACACCGAAACCACCGGCCTGAACGCCGGCCTCGGCGACCGGATCATCGAGCTCGGCTGCGTCGAGATCCTCAACCGCAGCGTCACCGGCAACCACTTCCACCGCTACGTGAACCCCGAGCGCCGGAGCGAGGAGGGCGCGCTGAAGGTGCACGGCATCACGGGAGAATTTCTCCAGGACAAGCCCAGATTCCGGGAGATCGCGGGGGAATTCCTCGACTACATCCGCGGCGCCGAGCTGATCATCCACAACGCCGCCTTCGACGTCGAGTTTCTCAACCGCGAGCTCGATATCGCCAAGCTCCCGCCTATCGAGGAGCATTGCTCGGGGATCGTCGACTCGCTCGCGCTCGCCCGCGAGCTGCACCCGGGAAAGAAGAACTCCTTGGACGCCCTGTGCGAGCGCTACCTCGTGGACAACGCCCATCGCACCCTTCACGGAGCGCTGCTCGACGCGTCCCTGCTCGCCGAGGTCTATCTGGCGATGACGCGCGGCCAGGACAGCCTCGCGATCGAGCTCGAGCCGGCGCGCGCCGCGGCGGCGGACTGGACGGCGCAAGGGGAGCGGCCGCGGCCCGTCGTCGTTCCGGCGAGCCCGGAGGAGCTCGCCGAGCACGCGCGCTTCCTGGAGGCGATCGAGGCCGAGAACAAGGCGCCGAGCGTGTGGCGCCGCTTCGAGGCGGCCGCGGAGCTTCGCCAGTAGCGGTGTGCGAGAATGGACGGAGCACGGTAGATCCGCGATGTCGGGCCCCAATCCCTTCGAGACCGATCTCGACAAGAATCCGGCCAACCACGCGCCGCTGACGCCGCTCGGCTTCATCGAACGCGCGGCGTACGTATACCCGGAGCACACGGCCGTCGTTCACGGCTCGCGCCGCTACACGTGGATGGAGACCTACGCGCGATGCCGCCGGCTCGCTTCCGCTCTCGCCGGACGAGGCATCGGCAAGGGTGACGCGGTCGCAGTGATGCTCTCCAACACGCCCGAAATGTACGAATGCAACTTCGGCGTGCCGATGGCGGGGGCGGTGCTGAACGCGCTCAATACCCGGCTGGATGCGGAGGCGATCGCATTCATGCTCGATCACGGGGGTGCGAAGGTCGTGATCACCGACCGCGAGTTCTCGGGCACGATGGAGAAGGCGCTCGCGACGATCGGGTCGAAGCCTTACGTCATCGACGTGGACGATTCCGAATACGCCGGTCCGGGGAAGCGCATTGGGTCGACCGACTACGAGTCGTTCATCGCCGGAGGCGATCCGCAATTCGCGTGGCGGCCTCCCGAGGACGAATGGAACGCGATTTCGCTCAACTACACGTCGGGAACGACCGGCAATCCGAAGGGCGTGGTCTATCACCACCGCGGCGCCTACCTCAACGCGATCTGCAACATCGTCACCTGGGCGATGCCGCACCACGCGGTCTACCTGTGGACGCTGCCCATGTTCCACTGCAATGGCTGGTGCTTCCCGTGGACCATGGCCGCCAACGCCGGCACCAACGTCTGCCTGCGCAGGGTGGAGGCCAAGCCGATTCTCGAGCTGATCCGCGCGCACAATGTTACGCACTATTGCGGCGCGCCGATCGTGCACTCCATGCTCATCAACGCGGACCCGAAGCTGCGCGAGGGGATTCGCCACAAGGTGCACGCCATGGTCGCCGCGGCCGCGCCCCCGGCGGCGATGATCGAAGGCATGGAGAAGATGGGCTGGGACCTGACCCACGTCTACGGGCTGACGGAGGTATACGGGCCGGCGACGGTCTGCGCCAAGCACGAGGAATGGAAGGGCCTCGACATCGGCCGACGCACCGAGCGGAACGGGCGGCAGGGCGTGCGCTACCTGATGGAGGAGGGCCTGACCGTGATGGACCCGTCGACCCTGAGGGAGACGCCCGCCGACGGCGAAACCATGGGCGAGATCATGTTCCGCGGGAACATCACGATGAAGGGCTACCTGAAGAACGCGAAGGCGACCGCCGAGGCCTTCGCCGGCGGCTGGTTCCACTCCGGGGACCTCGCGGTGATGCAGCCCGACGGCTACGTCAAGATCAAGGACCGCTCGAAGGACATCATCATCTCCGGGGGCGAGAACATCTCCTCGCTCGAGGTCGAGGACGTGCTCTATCGCCATCCGGCGGTGCTCGCGGCGGCGGTCGTGGCCAAGCCGGATCCGAAATGGGGCGAGACGCCGTGCGCTTTCGTGGAAGTCAAGCCCGGCGTCCAGGTCACCGAGCACGAGCTGATCGAGCATTGCCGGGCGCACCTGGCGCGCTTCAAGGCTCCGCGCGCGGTGGTGTTCGGCATTCTTCCGAAGACCTCGACCGGGAAGATCCAGAAGTTCGTGCTGCGGCAGCAGGCGAGATCGGTCGAAGCGATCGAATAGAAGAGCGGACATGAATGCCCCAGGCAAACGCGAAGTCGAGGCTCCGTACGTGCTCCGGTCCGACGCGGCCGGCATCGCCACCCTGACGCTCAACCGCGGCGAGCGCATGAACCCCCTGTCCACCGCCATGCTCGCAGCGCTCCAGGGGCAGCTCGACAGGCTGGCCGACGACGACGCGGTCAAGGTTGTCGTGCTCGCGGGAGCCGGGGCACACTTTTGCGCGGGCCACGACCTGCGGGAAATGCGCGAGCATCCGGCCAAGAAATGGCAGAAGGCGCTGTTCGACCGCTGCAGCAAGCTGATGCTCTCGCTCGTGCGCCTGCCGCAGCCGGTGATCGCCCGGGTGCAGGGCGTTGCGGTCGCCGCGGGCTGCCAGCTCGTCTCGATGTGCGACCTCGCCGTGGCGAGCGACGCGGCGCGGTTCGCCCTTCCCGGGATCAAGAGCGGGATCTTTTGCACCACGCCCGGCGTCGGCGTGGCCCGCAACATCGCGCGAAAGCACGCGCTCGAGATGCTGTTCACGGGCGATCTGATCGACGCCGCCACCGCGCTCTCGTGGGGGTTGGTGAATCGCGTGGTGCCGGCCGCCGAGCTCGACGCTGAGGTGGACAGGCTCGCCCAGAAGATCCTCGCCCACAGCGGCGCCGTGGTCACGATGGGCAAGCAATTCTTCTACGAGCAGGTGGAAAAGGGATTCAGCGCCGCTTACGCGCTGGCCTCGGAGGGCATGGCGTGCAACATGATGCTCGCCGACGCGGCCGAGGGCATCGACGCCTTTCTCGCGAAGCGCAAGCCGCGCTGGCGCGGGAAGTAATCCCGGCGGATTGCCCGATCCTCCGTCCTCGCCGATAATCGCGCCGGGAGGGGGCTGCGGCGCATGAGCGAGGAGAGCATTCTTGAAACGCGCGGGCTGACCAAGGAGTTCAAGGGTTTCGTCGCGGTCAAGGACGTCAACCTCAAGGTTGGGCGCGGCAGCATCCACGCCCTCATCGGTCCCAACGGCGCCGGCAAGACCACCTGCTTCAACCTGCTTACGCACTTTCTCGTTCCCACGCGGGGCAGGATCTTCTACAAGGGGCGCGACATCACCGGCTCCGGGCCGGCCGCGATCGCGCGCATGGGGCTGATACGCTCGTTCCAGATCTCGGCGGTGTTCCCCCACCTGTCCGTGCTCGAGAACGTGCGCATCGCGCTGCAGCGCAAGCGGGGCGGCTCGTTCGACTTCTGGCGCACCGAGCGGCTTCTCGGCGAGCTGAACGCCCGCGCGAGCGGGCTGCTCGCCTCGGTCGGCCTCGCCGATTTCGAGAACACGATCGCCGTGGAGCTGCCCTACGGCCGCAAGCGCGCCCTCGAGATCGCGACCACGTTGGCTCTGGATCCCGAGATGCTGCTGCTCGACGAGCCCACCGCGGGAATGGCTCACGACGACGTCGAGCGCATCGCTGCGCTCATCAAGCGCGTCGCCGCCGAGCGCACGGTCCTCATGGTCGAGCACAATCTCAGCGTCGTCGCGAAGCTCTCGGACCGCATCACCGTGCTCTCCCGCGGGGAGATCATCGCCGAGGGCGACTACGAGGCGGTGTCGAAGCATCCCGACGTGGTCCAGGCCTATCTGGGGTCCGAACATGTCTGAGCCCGCGCTGCTCTCGGTCGGCGCGCTCCAGGCCTGGTACGGCGAGTCACACATCCTGCACGGGGTCGAGTTCGAGGTGCGGCGCGGCGAGGTCGTGACGCTTCTCGGCCGCAACGGCGCGGGAAAGACCACGACCCTGAAGTCGGTGATGGGCATGGTGGCGCGCCGCGAGGGCTCGATCAGGTTCGAGGGCAGGGAGACGATCTCGATGTCTTCGGACCGTGTCGCCAGGCTGGGGCTCGCGTTCTGCCCCGAGGAGCGCGGCATCTTCGCAAGCCTGGACGTGGAGGAGAACCTGCTGCTGCCGCCCGAGGTGCGCCGCGGGGGGGTCGCGCTCTCGCGAGTGTTCGAGCTGTTTCCGAACCTGAAGGAGCGCCTCTCCAGCCAGGGA
>DASSQD010000067.1:0-10567 GCA_035702665.1 Burkholderiales bacterium | reverse complement strand
TGCGCCGCAACGGCGTGCGGCTGCCGCTCGAGCGCTGGACGGGAGCGTTCGACTGGGTCGCGTCGCGCATGAATTCCCTGGGCGGCAGCCTCGCCGGCATGCTGGTGAGCGTCTCGGGAAAGCGCGCGGACGGCAGCCGCGCGCGCGGGGAGTGGCACCTGACGGCGGACGCGCTGCACGGCCCGGAGATCCCGTGCATGCCTGCGATCCTGCTCGCGCGCAAGCTCGCGAACGGCGGCATCGCGCAGCGCGGCGCCTTCGCCTGCACCGGATTCCTGTCGCTGCCCGAGTTCGAGCGCGAGTTCGCGCGCTGGCGCATTACCACCGTGGTGCGCGAGCAGAGCGCATAGAAGCGCCGCGAATCGCCGGGCGCCCGCGGTTGGTGTAATCTCGAAAAAAGAGGGGGTGCCGATGAATCCGAATCCAAGCCGGTTTGGACCCGTGCGGGTGGTCTGCGCGTGGGCGTGCGTCCTGCTCGCGGGTGCGATAGCCCTGCCGCATGCAGCCATGGCGCAGCTATGGGGTCCGTCGCGTCCGCCCGGGGCGCCTGTGGAATCGATGAACCTCGCGCCGGGCTTCAGCACCCTGCCGAAGGGGACAAAGGTCGTGGTGATGCCGCTCGACATCGAGCTCTACTCGATCAGCGCCGGCGGCGTGCCGGAGCCGAAGGCGGATTGGACCGAGACGGCGCACAAGAACTTCCGTGACGCGCTGCTGGCGAGAAAGGGCATCCAGGGCATCGAGCTCGTCACGCTCGGCGAAAAGGACGCCGACGATTTCGCCGACATCAATGCGCTGCACGGCGCGGTGGCGCGCGCGATCTCGCTGCATCACTTCGGACCCGCCACCTTCCACCTCCCGACCAAGGCGGGCAAGCTCGACTGGTCCCTCGGCGAGGCGGTGCGCGCGATAAAGGAAAAGACCGGAGCGGACTACGCGCTCTTCAGCTGGGTGCGCGACAGCTACGCGAGCACCGAGCGGCAGGCCACCGCGATCGCGACGACCATCCTGACGACCATACTGAGCGGGGGCAGGGTCGCGTCCGTAGGAGGTCTGACCGGTCAGCAGCTGGGGTACGCGTCGCTGGTCGACTTGAACACCGGCCGAGTCCTCTGGTTCAATCGCATCCAGCGCAACTCCGGCGATCTGCGCGATCCCGCCAAGGCCGCCGGCACGGTCGACGCGCTGCTCGAAGAGTTTCCGGCCGTGAAATGAACCGGCGCGGGTTCCTGGCTCTCGGATGCGCGTGCGGCGCATTGCTGCGGCCGGGACTCTCGCGCGGGGACGGGGCGGGATGGAAGCCGCCGCCGCGCTTCGCGCGGCCCGACATCGCGAGCGACGAAGGCGGCCTGTGGGCCCTGATGGACCGGGAGGAGACGCGGCTGCGGCGCAGTCCGTTCCGCATCAAGGATCGGGGCCTCAACGACTACATTCAGGGAATCGCCTGCCGCCTCGGCGGCGAGCACTGCCCCGACATTCGCGTGTACCTGGTCCGTACGCCTTGGTTCAATGCCAGCATGGCACCCAACGGCATGATGCAGGTGTGGTCTGGGCTGATGCTGCGCGCCGACAACGAGGCGCAGCTCGCGGCCGTCCTGGGACACGAGATCGGCCACTACCTCGCGCGCCACTCGGTCGATCAGCTGCGCGACGCCAAGTCCCGCACCGCGTTCGCCTCGGTTCTCGGCGTAGTCCCCGGTGTCGGCGCCCTGGCTGGGCTGGGCGTGCTCGGCGCCGGCTTCAGCTATACGCGCGACCACGAGCGCGAGGCAGACCGGATAGGCGTGATGCTCATGAACAAGGCGGGCTACGACGCATCGGAGGCGGCGAAGGTCTGGGACAACCTGTTGCTCGAGCTCGAGGCCAGGCCGGGGGGCAATCCGTCGAAGAACGGCTTCTTCGCGAGCCATCCGCCCGCGGAAGAACGCCAGAGCGCACTGGCGGAGCTCGCCCGGACGATGCCCGGGGGGACGACCAACGCGGATATCTGGCGGGAAAAAACGAACGCGTTCCGCCGAGAGTGGCTGGAGGACGAAGTCAAGCGCGGCCAGCGCGAGGAGAGTGTCGCGCTGCTGACGCGAAAGATCGCGGCGGAGCCGGAGCAGCCCGATTACCTGTATTTCCGTGGCGAGGTACACCGCCTTCGCGCCGGGGAGGGCGACTACGATGCGGCGCTCGCCGACTACGAGGCAGCGTCTCTGGAGGCCGGCGCGCCGCCCGAGCTGTGGCGCGGCATGGGCACCGTGTATCGCGCGCGTCGCGAAATCCCGGAAGCCCGGGCCAGCTACCGCAGCTACCTGGACGCGGCTCCCAAGGCGCCGGACGCCCCGATGATCAAGAGCTACCTGGAGGAACTCGGACAATGAGGAAATACATCCTAGTGCCCTGCTTCCTGTGGCTGGCCGGATGCGCCACTCCTCCGACACCGGTCAAGCCGGATTCCGGTGAGCAGCTCGTCGGAGATCGGCTGACGGTCACACTGGACGGTTCATGGAACCACATCTACATTCCGGGGCAAGCGGCGGAGCACTGGACCATGGAAGGTTTGCCGATAGACGATCTCCAGATCTACTCGGGGATCAAGGACGGGCAGGCGATGCAGCCGGTCGCGCGCGGCAGCTCCGCGACGCCGGCGGTGTTCCATTCGACGATGCAGCCGGACGAGATCGTGTCGCTGTTCGAGAGCATGCTGACTCGCGACGGCTCGACGTTCCAGCTCGTGAAGTCCGAGCCCGCGACGTTCGGCGGCGCCAAGGGCTACCACTTCGAGTTCAAGGTCGTCAGGAAGGTCGACAGCGTTGAGCTCTCCGGGGTCGGCTACGGCGCAGTGAGCAACGGCGAATTGTTCTCCATTGTGTACATCGCGCCGCGCATGACTTTTTTCGGGCGTTACCAGGCTCGCGTGGAGAACATCGCGCAGGGCGCGCGGATCAAGGGGATCTAAAGGGGGATATGTGCTCCGGTTATTCTTGATCGTGACCGCTTTCGTGCTCACGTGCGCCGCCGTAGCGCACGAGGGCGATGGCCTGGGAAAGGTCGACTTCAAGAATTCCTGCAGCCCGGCGGTGCAGGAGAAATTCGAGCGCGCCGTGGCGATGCTGCACTCGTTCTACTACTCGGCGACGGTAAAAGCCTTCCAGGAGGTGGCGGCCGAGGACCATTCCTGCGCGATCGCCGCCTGGGGCTATGCCTCGATCATGATGGGGAACCCGCTCCAGGGCGTCGGCGCCTCGGCAAAGGACGCGCCGCTGGCGCAGGAAGCGATCGACAAGGGGCGGCAGATGGGCGCGAAGACCCAGCGCGAGCGCGACTACCTCGACGCCGTGGCCGCCTACTACCAGGATTTCGCCAAGCGCAGCGAGCGCGAGCGCCAGGTCGGGCGCGCCAAGGCCTACGAGGCGCTCGCCGCGAAGTATCCGGACGACGACGAGGCGCAGATTTTCTACGCGCTCTACCTCGCCGGGACGCAGCTACCGTCCGACCAGACCTACTCCGCCTGGCTAAAGGCGGCGGGGATCCTGGAGAAGCAGTTCGCCAAGCACCCCGATCATCCGGGTGTCGCGCATTACCTGATCCACAGCTACGACGCGCCGCCGATCGCGCAGCAGGGCCTGCCCGCCGCCCGCCGCTACGCCGATATCGCTCCCGACGCGCCGCACGCGCTGCACATGCCCTCGCACATCTTCACGCGCGTGGGGGACTGGGCCGGCTCGGCGGCGACCAACCGCCGCTCGGCGACGGTCGCGGAAAAGGGCAACGAGCCCGATCAGGCGCTGCACGCGCTCGACTACATGGTCTACGCCGATCTGCAGCTCGCCCGCGACGGCGAAGCGCTCAAGATCCTCGACGAGGCGCGGACGCTGACCGGGCTCAGCGGCTCGGCCGCGGGGCCTTACGCGCTCGCGGCGATGCCGGCGCGCTACGCGCTCGAGCGCGGCGACTGGCGCGCCGCCGCCCGCCTCGAGGCCGCGCCGGGCAAGTACCCTTACACCGAAGCGATGACGCATTTCGCGCGGGCGGTCGGCGCGGCGCGGAGCGGCGACCCCGCCGCGGTGCAATCCGACGTCGAGCGGATCGCGGCGCTTCGCGACCAGTTGAAGGCTTCGAAGAACGAGTACTGGGCGAACGAGGTCGAGGTGATGCGCCTCGCGTCGCTCGCGTGGATCGCGCGCGCGCAGAAGAAGAACGACGAGGCGCTCGCGCTGATGCGTCAGGCGGCGGACATCGAGGACAAGAGCGAGAAGAACATCATCACGCCCGGGCGCCTGCTGCCGGCGCGCGAGCTGCTCGGCGACATGCTGCTCGGCCTGAACCGGCCGGCGGAGGCGCTCAAGGAGTACGAGGCGTCACAGCTGCGCGAGCCGAACCGCTTCCGCGGCCTCTACGGCGCCGGGTTCGCCGCCTCGCAGGCCGGCGACAAGGCGAAGGCCAAGCAGTACTTCGGCCGGCTCGTCGAGATGGCGGGCAAGAACCCCCGCCCCGAGATCAACGGGGCGCGCGCCTACCTGGCGCGCAACTAGGACCGGCTCAGCGTTCCCACCCGCACGCCCAGCAGCCGGATGCGCCGCTCGAGCGGCACGCGCTTCAGGCATTCGCCCGCGGCGCGGCGGATCGCGGCCGCGTCGCGCGTCGGGCTCTCGAGCGTGCAGTCGCGGGTCAGCGTCTTGAAGTTGTCGTAGCGCAGCTTCAGGCCGATCGTCCTGCCGGCGTAGCCCTTGCGCTCGAGGTCGCCCGCGAGCCTCGCGCACAGATCGGTGAAGACGCGTGACAGCGTCTCGCGGTCGTCGACCGGGTGCAGGTCGTCCTCGAAGGTCGTCTCGCGGCTGATCGACTTGGGCTCGCTGTGGGTCACGACCGGCCGCTCGTCGCGGCCGTTCGCGGCCGCGTGCATCCAGGCGCCGTGCTTCTGGCCGAAGCGCTCGACGAGCATCGCGGGGTCGGCGCGCGCGAGCTCGCCGATGGTGCGGATGCCGAGCGTCTCGAGGCGAGCCGCGGCCTTGGGGCCGACGCCGTTGATCTTGCGCGCGGGCAGGGGCCAGACGCGCTCCGGGATGTCGGCTTCGGTGAGGAGCGTCAGCCCGCCCGGCTTGTCCATCTCGGAGGCCATCTTCGCGAGCAGCTTGTTCGGCGCGACCCCGATCGAGCAGGAGAGCCGTGTGGCCTCGCGCACTGCGCCCTGGATCGAGCGCGCGAGGTCGTGCGCATCGGCCCATTCGTCCGCGAGCGCGGTGAGGTCCGCGTAGATCTCGTCGATGCCGCGGTCCTCGATCTCCGGCGCGAGCGCGCGCACTGCTTCCTTGAACAGTCGCGAGTACCGCCGGTATTCGTCGAAGTCGGCCGGCAGCAGGAGCGCGTCCGGCGCCTTCTTCGCCGCGCGCATCAGCGCCATGCCCGAGTTGACGCCGAAGGCTCGCGCTTCGTAGGTCGCGGTGGTGATCACTCCGCGGCCCTTGTACTCCCTGAGGGTCGGAAACGTTCCCGGCTCGCCCTGCGGGGCGCGGCGCCGTCCGCCGATCACCAGCGGCTTGCCGCGCAGCTCCGGATAGCGCAGCAGTTCGACCGACGCGTAGAAGGCGTCCATGTCGATGTGGGCGATGAAGCGCATGGGTGGCATTATGGCGGCGGATGAGAGTCCTCGCCTTCGCGCTGGCCTTCGCCGGTGGCGCGGCACCCGCGCAGCCGCCGCTGGTCGTGCCGCTCGTGGTCGTGATGCTCGAGGGCAGCGGGTGGACGCGCGTGCGCGCGGACGCCACCCTGCGTGAAGCCGGGGACATTCTCGCCCAGTGCGGCGTGACGCTAGCGCACGTCGACCCCGTCGTTCTCCGCGTGCGGCCGGATCTCATGGATTTCTCCACGCCGGCGGCGCGCGAGCTGGCGCGCGCTCATCCGGTGGCGCGCCCGGCGGTGTATCTGGTGCGCGACACGCGCAGCCACCCGGCGTTCGACGCCGAGGCCATCGGCCGGGGCAACAGCGGCACGCGGCCCGAGATCGCCGATACCGTATGGATGACCGCGGCGACGCGCGATCCCGGGATCGCCCTAGCGCACGAGCTCGCGCACGTGCTCATGGACAGCGGCGAGCACAGCGACGAGGAGGGAAATCTGATGCGCGACGAGACCTCGCCGCGGAACACTTCGCTCTCCGCGGCCCAGTGCGCGCGGCTGCGCGACACGGGTCGCGCCAACGGCCTGCTGAAATAGTCCGTGGAGCGAAGGCGCTACAAGAAGCTTCACCTCAATTCAACCCGCGCGTCACCGGCTCCCAGATCGCGTGGGCGTACAGCCCGGCGCCGGCGCGCTAGGCCCGGGTTGGCGCCAGCCGCTCGCGCGTCATCTGCGAGAGTTCGGTGATGCCGAGGAGCGCCATGTCGCGGTCGACCTCCTCGCGCAGGAGCTTGATCGCGTGGCGCACGCCCTCGTCGCCGGCGATCGCCGCCGCGTAGAGGAATGGACGGCCGACGAATACGAACCGGGCGCCGAGCGCGAGCGCCTTGAGGAGATCGGTGCCGCGGCGGATGCCGCTGTCCATCATCACCGTCATGCCGCCCGCCTCCCGGGCGACCGCGGGCAGGGCGTGCAGCGGGGCGACTGCCCCGTCGAGCTGGCGGCCGCCGTGGTTCGAGACGATGACACCGTCGACGCCGCTCTCGCGCGCGATGCGCGCGTCCTGCGGATCGAGCACGCCTTTCAGCACCAGGTGCCCCTTCCAGATCTTGCGCATCAGCTCGACGTGCGGCCACGCGAGCTTGTCGCGCGGCCCCGTGTAGCGCTCGGCGGTGCTCGTGATGAGCGGCGCGCGGGTTCCGGTGTTCTCGAAGTGCGGCATGCCGTGCACGACCAGCGTGCGCAGGAACATGCCGCAGAGCCACCGCGGGCGCAGGGCGCTGTCCCAGGCGAGGCGCAGCGTCGGGCGCAGCGGCCGGTTGAAGCCGCTCCTCACGTTGTTCTCGCGATTGGCGCCGACGGGCACGTCGACGGTGAGGACGAGGGTGTCGAAGCCGCCGCGCGCGACGCGATCGACCATCGTCCTGATGGCGGCGTCGTCGCCCGGCAGGTAGGCCTGGAACCACGACGTGCGCCCGGCGGCCCGCACGTCCTCGAGGCGCGTGAGCGACGCCCCGCTCATGATCATCGGGACATTGGCCGCTGCAGCCGACCGTGCCAGCACGATGTCGCCCTGGTACGCCGCCATCGAGCTGCCGCCCATCGGCGCGATGCCGAAGGGCGCGGCGTATTCACGGCCGAAGAGCGTGGTCCTCGTCGAGCGCGCCGAAACGTCGACGAGCGTCCGCGGAGCGAAAGCGTAGTCGTCGAAGGCGGCGCGGTTGGCGCGCAGCGACGCATTGGTCTCGGCGCCGCCCGAGACGTAGCCGTACATCGGCCGCGGGAGATAGCGGCGCGCGGGGCCCTCGAAGTCGTCCAGCGCGAGGATCATCCGCAGGCGGCGCGGCAGGCTCTTGTCGATCTGCCGGCCGATGCCGGTATGGCGCCGCGCCGCCTCGGGCGCGGATGCGGAAACGGTTTCGCTGGTGTCGGGCATGGCGATGCGACGCTTCTAGTCGAACGAGACGATCTCCACCCAGTTCGAGCCTTTTCCCGTGGGCGCCTTCTGCAGCTCCTTCAGCGCGCCGTCGGCGCCGATGGCGTAGACGGTGATCGTGTCCGACTTCTCGCCTGAGACGACCATGGTCTTCCCGTCCGGGGAAATGTTGAAGCCGCGCGGCTGCTTCTCGGTCGGGGTGGCGCCGAGGTAGGTCAGCTTGCCGCTGGCGCCGTCGACGCTGAACCCGGCCACGGTGCTGTGGGTGCGCTCGGTGGCGTACAGGAACCTCCCGTCGGGCGTCAGGTGCAGATCCGCGGCCCAGATGTCGTTCGACGTGTCGCGCGGCGGAGGTCCGCCGGGGCCGCCGACCGCGCCGCGCGGCGCGCCGGGAACGAGCTTGGAGTCGGGCGGCACGGCGGAGGCGACGCTCGTCTCGGTCAGCAGCCCGGTCTTGGCGTCGAGCGACAGCGTCGTCACCGTGCCGACCAGCTCCGACAGCAGGTACACGAACCGGTTGTCCTTCGACGTGATGAAATGGCGCGGGCCGGTGCCGGCCTTCATCAGCACGACGGACGGCGTGTTCGAGGCGAGGTTGCCGGTCTTCGCGTCGAACCGGAACTGGAAGATCTCGTCGCTGCCCAGGGTCGGGGCGTAGACGAACTTGTTCGTCGCGTCGACGCGGATCGAGTGCGCGTTGCGGCCGACGGGGATCACCTGGATCGGCTTTTCCGCGACGCGGCCGTCCTTGCCGACCGCGTTGACGCTCACCACGGCGCCGCCGTAAGACGCGCCGAAAAGGAAGCGTCCGGTCTTGTCGAGCGAGATGTAGGGGAAGCTCTCCGCGAGGGGCGAATTCGCGACCGCCTTGAGCGCGCCGCTGCGGCGGTCGATCGCGTACACGTAGACCGAATAAGGCTTGGAGCGCGCCGCCGCGTAGAGGAAGCGCTTATCCGGGCTCACCGCCATCGGCATGACCACCTTCGCCGCCGCCACGCGCGGCCGGGGCGAGAGCGTGCCGTCGGGCTTCATGGCGTAGACGCCGATGTCGCCGTCCTCGGCGTTCGAAACATAGACGAACGTGGCCGCGCGGGCGCCGCCCGCAATCGAGATCGTTGCCGCCATCGCTATCCCCCTGGCGAATCCCGAAAATGAGTTCATGGCGTCTGCTCCGTGCGAATCTTACAGGAGGGCGGGGGCGCCGGCCGCCGCGTTTCGGGAGGCGCCGCCGACGCGCCCACCGCTGTGACGGGCGCGTGCAGCGCTGAACGCGAGATCCCTCGCTACACTCGGGATGACGCTTCGCCTTCCGGCGAAGCGTCAGTTCGCGAGCGGACTCGGCCGGACCTGGACCTTGTAGACCTTGGGGTGGTTCTGCGTGCCACCCTCGTTGTGGAACACGGTGCGCGTCCCCGACATGGTCCACAGCGCCTTGCCCTTCCAGCCGGCGTTCGGGTCGTCGATGCGTCCGTCGGCGAGCTTGGTGAAGAAGCCGAGCGGGTAGGGGATGCGAAGATCGACGATCTTTCCATCCACGACGGCCATCAGCGATTCACTGCCGTTCGCCATCGCAATCGGCACGTCCTTGCCCAGACCCAGCGTGTTGTACCGGTCTACCCATAGGTAGTAGGCGTGGTTCGCACTGCCCGATGTATCGAGCCCCTTGAACTGCGGGCCGGGCATTCTATAGAGCGTCCAGCCTTCGGGGCAGAGCTTGCCGCTCGCCGCCTCGGGGCCATTCTGCGGCCGCGTGCACTTCCTGCGGTCGAAGCTGGCGATGTGCCCGCTCGCGAGCGGCGTCCACACCACGCCGGTGCTGTCGACGTCGATTCCGCGCGGGCTCCACGCGCCATCGGGCGGAACGAAGACCTCGGCGAGCGCGGTCTCGGACGGGTTTGGCCCGGGGATGATGTGAACGACGTAGCCGGGCTGGTCCAGGCGGGAAAAGCCGATGCCCGTAGACTGGCCCCAGATCGAGTCGTCCACCGGGCTCGGCATGATGCCGTAGAACGCTGCCTGGAGCCGCTTGTCGCCGTCGTCGCGCTTGCCGTTACCGTTGGTGTCGACGATGATCGGCGTCCAGCCTTGCGATTTTGCCTCGTCGCCGGTCTCGAGGAACATCTTGGTGTTGACCCAGCCCACCACGCCGCTGTTGGGCGGACCCGCGCTCAGCCACAGCGTCCGGTTGGCGTCGTGGCCGAAGTACAGGTGGTGTGTCGAGAAGCAAGTGTCGACGTGCTTCCATTCCTTGGTCTTGGGATCGTAGACCGAGAGTTGCCGGAACGAGCTGTCCTGCGGCGCGACCTTGGCAGAAGGATGGTCCGAGCCCTTCTTGCAGTAGGCCGGGTTCGCCGGGATCGGCCGGATCCGCGCCGTGACCCAGACGCGGCCTTCGCTATCCATCATCACATTGTGCATGCTCGAATGGCCATCCCAGATCGGGTCCTTGCCCCAGTAAGCCGAGGGCTGCATCGGCAAGTCGGTCGACGACGGCGTCTTCGGGTCGCGCACGGGATGCTTGATGAAATAGGTCTCGTTCTTCACCGGGTCGAGCACCGGAATGCCGTCGGTGCTCTCCTCTGGCGCGCCGTAGATCGGGCCGTTCGCGTTGAGGCGCGGGTTGTTCCGGTCGGTCGAGATGCCGTCATGCAGGTAGTACTTCGGCGCCGAGAAATCCCACATCGTGACGACCATGTTCCGCTCGACGCCTTTCGGCCGCTCGGGCTTGGCGAACGGCACCTCGCCCGCGGCGATGCGGTCGGTCCAGTCGGCGTAGTTCTTCAGCGCCGCCTCGGCGCCCATGTATCCCAGGCCGAGGGCCATGTTCGACATCGCCTGGCCGGACTGAGTGCGGCGCGCCCAGCCCGCGAAGCCTCCGCCGAATTCCTTTGGCACGACGCGGATACCGTGCGAGCCGAGGGCGTGGCAGGATTGGCAGGCGTTCTTCACTGTGTCGACCCAGGCTTCCTGCGTCTTGATGTTGGAGGAGATGCCGTTGCCCTTTTCGCCGGTGCCGGGGAACTGGTC
>DASSQD010000066.1:0-2775 GCA_035702665.1 Burkholderiales bacterium | reverse complement strand
AGCGTGCTAATACCGTTGTAGATGTGCACTTCTCCCTGAAAGTCCACTGAGTACAGCCTGTCGTTGGTCTTGTCGACGTCGATCTTGTAGAAATTTACTGCGTGGGCGAGGCCGCCCCCGCTCGCCGGGATCAAGCCCGTGATGAAGCGCGAGGGGGAGATATTTCCGTTGGCTACGCTCGCGTTGTCGAACGTCACAAGGGTCCCCTGCGTCGCTACGAACAGGCGGTCTTTCGACGCGTCGAGTGCCATGCTAGGGATGGTCGAAATGGACGGCGTTCCGCCGGGCAGCCCCAGCCCGGTGTTTGCCCCCTGGATGATACGGTCGATGGTGAAGGTGGAACCTAGGGTCGGCGCCGCGTTGATGATCGACGCGATCGCGTGATTACCCCCGTCGGAAACAAACAGCTTGCTGCCCGGAGCAGGAGGAGTGCTGCTCCCCCCGCCGCCACCACCACAACTGACCAATGCCAGCAACGCGAAGGCCAGCCCCAACGCTCCCCACCGCCGGGATATCGACGAATTCATACAAACCTCCCTTATTAAAGTTCTCTTATAGACGGGCGAATCCAGCGTCGCCCGCTTTTCGGGAATTTGCCATCGGGGGAGCGATAAGTCAAAAAGAGCGAGTCAGGGTTTCCCTACTAGGAAATCCCCTACGTGGATTCCACCGCGCCCGCGCGCTCGCAACGGATCGTGTTCGTTCTTTAGGCGCTTCCTACCCGGAGCAGAGTCTTGCGCCGAACGAAGGCGACGGCCGGATCAGCGGTCGACGCCGCCCATGCACAGGTACTTCACGACGACGTAGTCCTCGATGCCGTACTTCGAGCCTTCGCGGCCGAGCCCGGATTCCTTGACGCCGCCGAAGGGCGCGACTTCGGTGGAGATGATCCCGGTGTTGATGCCGACCATGCCGTACTCGAGCGCCTCGGCGACGCGCCAGATGCGGCCGATGTCGCGGCCGTAGAAGTAGGACGCGAGGCCGAACTCGGTGTCGTTCGCGAGCCGGATCGCTTCCTTCTCGTCCTTGAAGCGGAAGAGCGGCGCCACGGGTCCGAAGGTCTCCTCTTTCGTCACCTTCATCGTGGTGTTGACGTTGGCTAGCACGGTCGGCTCGAAGTAGGTCCCGCCGAGCGCGTGGCGCCGGCCTCCGGTGAGCACCTTGGCGCCCTTCTCGAGCGCATCGGCGATGTGCTCCTCGACCTTCTCCACCGCCGCCTTGTCGATCAGCGGGCCCTGCACCACGCCAGGCTCCATGCCGTTGCCGACCTTCATCGTCTTCACCTTCTCGGTGAGCTTGGAGGCGAAGGCGTCGTAGACCTTGTCCTGCACCAGAATGCGGTTTGCGCACACGCAGGTCTGTCCGGTGTTGCGGTACTTGGAGGCGAGCGCGCCCTCGACCGCCGCGTCGAGGTCGGCGTCGTCGAATACGATGAAGGGCGCGTTGCCGCCGAGCTCCATCGACGCTTTCTTCACCGTCTTCGAGCACTGCTCGAGCAGCACCTTGCCGACCGCCGTCGAGCCCGTGAAGGTGATCTTGCGCACGATGGGGTTGGAGGTCATCTCGCCGCCGATCGCCGAGGAGCTGCCGGTGAGCACGCTGAGCACGCCCTTGGGGATGCCGGCGCGCTCGCCGAGCTCGGCCATCGCGAGCGCCGAGTACGGCGTCGCGGTCGCGGGCTTGACGACCATGGTGCAGCCGGCCGCGAGCGCCGGGCCCGCCTTGCGCGTGATCATGGCGTTGGGAAAGTTCCACGGCGTGATCGCCGCGCACACCCCGATCGGCTCCTTGATGACGACGATCCGCTTGTCGGTTCCGTGCGCCGGGATGGTGTCGCCGTAGATGCGCTTGCCTTCCTCGGCGAACCACTCGATGAACGAGGCGCCGTACGCGATCTCGGTGCGGGCCTCCGCGAGCGGCTTGCCCTGCTCCGCGGTGAGGATCTTCGCGAGGTCCTCCTGGTTGACCATCATCAGGTCGAACCACTTGCGGAGAATGTTGCTGCGCTCCTTGGCGGTCTTCGCGCGCCAGGCCGGCATCGCGGCGTTCGCCGCCTCGATCGCGCGGCGCGTCTCGGCCGCGCCCATGCCGGGAATGGTCCCCAGGATCTCGCCGGTCGCCGGGTTGTTCACAGGGATGGTCTTGCCGTTGTCGGCATCCATCCATTTCCCGTCGACGTAGCACTGCTGGCGGAACAAGGACGGGTCCTTGAGGTTGAGCGCGGCGATGCCGGAAATCTTGGGATCGTTCATGGGAACTCCGCTGGAAAGACGAATCTCCGGCCGAGGCGGCCGAGTGCCGAGAATTCTACCGCAAAGCGGGCCGATACAAATGAGAGGAGACGCGACGCGGACCCTGTTCGACCTCGCCGAACTCTGAAAGATCGACAGCACCGACCCCAACGATCGCAAGCATCGCGGTCGACCGGAGTTGGAGTCCCGGAGGGGTTAGTGCAAGCTGCGCAGTTCCGCGGGTGAGCTTCCCGGTCTTGGTACTCCGGCGAAGTGGCTCAGCATCAGCCAGGAAGGAAACATTTTCGCCAACTCGCGCGAGCCCAACAGCCGCACCTCGTCGGAGCGCAATACCCGCTCGAAAGGCACGTCGCCGAGCCAGACTTTCGCCATCGCGGCCAGTTCGGCCTCGACGTAGAGATCGACTTCGAATCCGGGATCCTCGATACACAGATCGACCTGCGCACGCTCAAGGAGCAGCCAGAACAAGCGAGGGCCGCGATACCCTGGCGCGACCCCGCTGAACTTGAAGCGCACGACCACT
>DASSQD010000065.1:0-56443 GCA_035702665.1 Burkholderiales bacterium | reverse complement strand
GTCGAGAACTTGAGCGAGCTGGTGAACGCCGCCGCGGCCTTCGTCGCCGAGGCGGAGAAGCAAGGCCTGCCCGCCGACCTGCCAGCGTTCCTGGCGCACGCGTCGCTGGAAGCGGGCGAGAACCAAGCGGCAGAAGGCATGGACGCCCTCCAATTGATGACGGTGCACTCGGCCAAGGGCCTCGAGTTCTCGGCGGTGTTCGTCACCGGCCTGGAAGAAGGCCTGTTCCCGCACGAGCAGAGCGCGCTCGAGGACGACGGCCTGGAGGAGGAGCGCAGGCTGATGTACGTGGCGATCACCCGCGCGCGGCAACGGCTTTACCTATGCCACGCGCAGACGCGCATGCTGCACGGCCAGACGCGCTACAACGTCGCGTCGCGCTTCATCGACGAGATCCCGCCGGAGGTGGTAAAGCGACTCACTCCGGTCATGGGGATGGGCTCGGGCCGCGCACGCTTCGACGATCAGGCCTGGGCGCCTGCGCCGGAAAAGGCCTTCAAGCAGAAGAGCGCGGGACATGGATGGCGCATTGGCCAGGCGGTGCAACACCCGAAGTTCGGTCAGGGCGTAATCGTCAACGCGGAGGGATCGGGGAACGACGCGCGGCTGCAGATCAATTTCGGGAAGCAGGGCATGAAGTGGCTCGCGCTGGAATACGCGAAGCTGACCGCCGCCTAGCTCTTGTCGAACAGCCCCAGCTGGCTCGCGCCGGCCAGGGCGGCCTGCTCGACCGCGCGCTTGGCCTCCTCGAGGGATCCCGCTTCCCCGGCGTGATTACCCGCCCGCCAGCGATAGATCCCGTCCCAGTCCTTCTTGGGGCCCAGCTCGACGGTGCCGAGCCGCTCCTTGCCGTACCAGTAACCGTGCGACAGGTAGCCGCGTTCCCAGAATGCCTGCCTGGCCTTCTTAGCCGAGCGCTTCGCCATGGGCCACCCCCTCGGCGCGCATTCTACGCGCGAATTTCCGGCCTCGTGTAGAGTAGCGGCCTGCCCCGGGAGCCAGATTTTCAGGACCCCCCTTTGGGGGGTATCGAAAACGTATGAAGAACGACTACCTCGAACGCATCCTGCGGGCGCGCGTCTACGACGTGGCGCTTGAGACGCCGCTCGAGGTCGCGCCGAACCTGTCGGCGCGCCTCGGCAACCGGCTGCTCCTCAAGCGCGAGGACAAGCAGCCGGTATTCTCGTTCAAGTGCCGCGGCGCCTACAACAAGATGGTCAACCTTTCCGCCGCGGCGCTCTCGCGCGGAGTGATCGCCTCGTCGGCGGGCAACCACGCCCAGGGCGTGGCGCTCGCCGCCCAGAAGCTCGGCTGCGCCGCGACGATCGTGATGCCATCGACCACGCCCAAGATAAAGGTGGACGCGGTCAAGTCGCGCGGCGCAGAGGTGATCCTCCACGGCGACACCTACGACGAGGCGTACGCCGAGGCCAAGCGCCTGGAGCGCGCGCGCAGGGTCTCCTTCGTCCATCCCTACGACGACCCGGACGTCATCGCCGGTCAGGGAACGATAGGCATGGAGATCGTGAGGCAGTCGTCGCAGCCGCCGGACGCCGTGTTCGCGCCGGTCGGCGGCGGCGGGTTGATCTCGGGGATCGCGTCGTACATCAAGCGCCTGCGCCCTTCGGTCAAGGTCATCGGCGTCGAGCCGGTGGACGCCGATGCGATGGCGCGGTCCTTGAAGGCCGGTCGGCGCGTCGCGCTGGATCACGTGGGCCTGTTCGCCGACGGCGTCGCGGTGAAGCAGGTCGGCGAACTGACGTTCCAGCTGTGCCGCGAGCTGCTCGACGGCATGGTGCTCGTGGACACCGACCAGATCTGCGCGGCGATCAAGGACGTGTTCGGCGACACGCGCACGGTGCTCGAGCCCGCCGGGGCGCTCGCCGTCGCGGGCGCTAAGGCCTGGGTCGAGAAAAGCGGCGTCCGGGGCAAGCGGCTGGTGGCCGTGGCTTCGGGGGCGAACACCAACTTCGACCGGCTGCGTTTCGTGGCCGAGCGCGCCGAATCGGGCGAGGAACGCGAGGCGATCCTTGCGGTGACCATTCCCGAGCGTCCGGGGAGCTTCAAGAAATTCTGCGCAACGCTGGGGGCGCGCAACATCACCGAGTTCAACTACCGCATTGCCGATCCGCGCGAGGCGCACGTCTTCGTCGGTGTCGAGGTGCACAACCGCGACGAGAGCGCGCGGATCGTGAAGACGCTCGGACGCGAGGGCCTGGAGGCGCTGGATCTCTCCGACGACGAAATGGCCAAGCTCCACGTGCGCCACATGGTCGGCGGCCATGCGCCGGCGGCGATCAGGCGCGGCGCGCGCGGCACGCCCGACGAGCTGCTGTACCGCTTCGAGTTTCCCGAGCGCCCGGGGGCGCTCATGAAATTCCTGTCGAGCATGCGCACCGACTGGAACATCAGCCTGTTCCACTACCGCAACCATGGGAGCGATACCGGCAGAGTCCTGGTCGGCATGCAGGTGCCGCACCACGAGATGCGCGCGTTCCAGGGGTTCCTGACGAACCTGGGGTACCCGTACGTCGACGAGAGCAGGAACCCGGCGTACCGGTTGTTCCTCGGCTAGGTTTTCGGATCCTCGCCGAAATAGCCGGGCGCGACCTCACCCGCGTAGCACGGCGGCGAGGAGAACCCTGCCGGGTTGTCGAGAAAGCGCAATCCCTGCGGCTCTCGCCTGTAGACGCCGCGCTCGGTGACGACGAAATCGACGGGAACGTCGTGCGGCTGCGGCCGTATCGTCTTCAGGTAGGCCTGCTCGTAGGCGAGCCCGATCACGCGCGGCCTCTTCGAGAGCGACGCGAGGGTGCGGTCGAAGAAGGCGCCGCCGTAACCCAGACGGTATCCGTCCCCGTCCCAGCCGAGCATCGGCAGCAAGACGTTCTCGGGCACGACTTCGGGCGAGCCCACCGGATAGGGTATGCCGAGGGGCCCGTCGGCCAGTTCCACTCCGGGATGCCATTCGCGAAAGATCAGCGGCGTCCTCGGCGCGACGACGACCGGCATCGCCGTCTGCGCGCCCCTACGCCGCAGCGCCGCCGCGACGTGGCGCACGTCGTATTCTTTGCGGTAGGGCCAGCAAAACGCGAGAACGCCGTGCACCAGATCCGGGAACGTGCGTTCAATGTGAATGTCCATGCGCGCGCGCCGTTCCGCCAGCACATCCTCGGCGAGCGCGTCGCGCTCGTGCAGCAGCCTCGCGCGCTCGCTCTTGCGCCAGGCCGAAAGCTCCGCGGATATATGGATGGCGCTCAATGGACTAGGCGGTATTCTTCACTCTGGGGCCGCAAACCCCTATGGTATTCTAGGCTGGGAGGGTGTGATTTGAAACCAGCATTGCCACGGCTCGCGGCGGTGGCGGTTCTGCTCGCCGCGTCCGCATTTGCCTACGCGGCCACGCTCGACGCACAGGACGCGGCGCTAGTCGCTGCGCGCGACGCATACGAGTCGGGTCGTCGCGCCCGCCTCGCGCAGCTCGCGCCGCAGCTCGCGAACCACGTGCTCGCGCCGTACATCGAGTATTGGCAGCTGTTCCCGAGGTTGCCCGCGGCGCGCGCCGAAGAGGTCCGTGATTTTCTCTCGCGCAACGCGGGCAGCGCGCTCGCCGAGCAGCTGCGCACCGACTGGCTCAAGGTGCTCGGCAAGAGCGGCCGCTGGGAGCTGTTCTTCGAGGAATACCCGCGGCTCTCGAGCGACGATCCCGACGTCACCTGCTATGCGCTCCTCGGCCGCTGGAAGCGCGACGACGCCTCCGTGCCCGACCAATTCAAGACGTACTGGAACGCGCCCCGCGACCTGCCAGACGGCTGCCTGCAGCTCGCACGCGCGCTCGCGAAAGCCGGCGGCATCGACCGGGCCGAAGCCTGGGCGCGGTTCCGCCTGCTCGTCGACACCGGACTCACCGGCTCGGCGAAGCGCTCGCTGGAGTTCGTACCGCGCGCCGAGGCGATCGATCCGCGGCGGCTCTCGGGCGTCGTCCGGGCGCCGGCCAGGTTCCTCAGGAATCCCCAGGCGGATTTTTCCAAGATCGCCGATCGAGAGCTCGTCATCGCCGCGATGACGCTCGCATCCGACTCGGATCCGCTCGCGGTGGCGAAGCTGTGGAGCGGCGGCCTGTCGGCCAAGTACCCGGACGAGGACGTGCAGTACGTGTGGTTGATGCTTGCGATGAACGGCGCTCAGCGCCACGTGCCCGATGCGCTCGCCTGGTTCGACAAGGCCGGGACACTGAGCGACGAGCAGCTCGCCTGGCGGGCGCGCATCGCGATGTGGACGGAGAACTGGACGGAGGTCAGGAGCTCCATCGACCAAATGTCGCCCGTCGCGAAGAGCGACACGGTGTGGACGTACTGGTACGGACGCGCGGAGCGCGAGCTCGGCAGCCCGCTTGAGGCCGAAGGCTACTTCGGGCGCATCGCGGGGGAGTACAGCTTCTACGGACGCCTCGCGGCCGACGAGCTGGGAGAGGGCGTGCGCATTCCCCCGCGCGCCCCGCTGCCCACCGAAGTCGAGATCGCCGAGGTCGCGGCGATCCCCGGGCTCGAACGGGCGCTCGCGCTCTACCGCATCGACATGCGCACCGAGGCGACGCGCGAGTGGCTCTGGACGATACGCGGCATGGACGACAGAAAACTGCTCGCTGCGGCCGAGCTCGCCCGCCGCAACGAAGCCTGGGACCGGGCGATCAGCACCGCCGATAGGACGGTCGTCGCCCACAACTTCTCGGTCCGCTACCTTGCGCCCTACCGCGAGGTCCTCGCCGAGAGTGCCCGCTCGCGCGATCTCGAGGAGTCCTGGGTGCTGGGCGTCGTGCGCCAGGAGAGCCGCTTCGTCAACGGCGCGAGGTCCTCGGCGGGCGCGAGCGGCCTCATGCAGATGATGCGCCCGACGGCGAGGTGGGCGGCGCAGCGGATGCGCCTGAAGAATTTCTCCTGGGCGCGCCTGCGCGAGCCGGAGGTCAACGCCTCGCTCGGGACCTACTACCTGCGCCATGTCCTCGACCAGTTCGACGGTAGCCCGGTGCTCGCCGCCGCGGCGTACAACGCCGGGCCTTCGCGAGCCAGGCTGTGGCGCGGTGACGCGCCGGTCGAAGGCGCGATCTTCGCCGAAACCATCCCGTTCGGCGAGACGCGCGACTACGTCAAGAAGGTCATGACGAACACGGTCTACTACTCTGCGGTGCTCGGCGCCGAGCCGACGCCGCTCAAGACGCGCCTGGGGGTCGTGCCTCCGCGCCGGGGCTCCGAAGGGGTTGCCTCGATCCGCAGCGAACCGGTAGTCCAGTAGTACCCCGGCTGGCCGCAGTCCGCGCCGCGCGCTTCGCGGTTAAACTAGCGCTTTCACCGGGCACCTCCTTGCGGCATCCATGAGTCGAGTTCTGGTCATCGGCGGCAGCGGCTTCGTCGGCCGGCATGTCGTCCGCCGCTTTGTCGACGACGGTCATTTCGTGGTCGTTCCCACGCGCCGCCGCGAGCGGGCGAAGCACCTGATCCTCTTGCCGACGGTGGACGTGGTCCAGGCGGACGTGCACGACCCGGAAACGCTCGCGAAGCTCGTCCACGGCTGCGACGCGGTGGTGAACCTGGCGGGGATACTCCACGGGAGGGGCGGCGATCCCTACGGGCCGGACTTCGCGCGCGTGCACGTCGAGCTGCCGCAGAAGATCGTCGAGGCGTGCAAGAAGAAGCGCGTGCTGCGCCTGCTGCACATGAGCGCCCTGAAGGCGCACCCCGAGGGCTCCAGCCAGTACCTGCGCTCCAAGGGAGACGGCGAAGCGTGGGTGTTCTCGGCGCAGAACGATCTCTCCGTCACCGCTTTCCGGCCTTCGGTGATCTTCGGGCCGGAGGACCAGTTCCTCAACACCTTCGCCTGGCTGCAGCGCTGGCTACCGCTGCTGCTGCTCCCCAGCCCGGACGCGCGATTCCAGCCGGTGTACGTCGAGGACGTGGCGCGCTGCTTCGCCGCGAGCCTCACCGATCGCGACAGCGTCGGCCAGCGCTACGACCTCGGCGGGCCGCGCGTGTACACGCTGCGCGAGCTCGCCGTCTACGCCGGAACGGCGTGCGGCCACCCGCGTCCGGTGATCGGTCTCTCCGCCCGCCTGTCCTTTCTCGCGGCCTGGGCGATGGAGTGCAAGCCCGGAGCGAAGCTGATGTCGCGCGACAACCTCAACTCCATGAAGGTCGACAACGTCTGCGACAGCGCATTCCCTTTCTCCATCCAGCCGACGCCGCTCGAGTCGGTGGCGCCCGTCTATCTTCGCGGGGCCTACCCGCGCTCGCGCTACAGCTGGTTCCGCTACAAGGCCGGTAGGTGAAGGCGCTTCCCTAGCGTGAAGATCTACGCCGTCGGCGGCGCCGTGCGCGACGAGCTCCTTGGACTCCGGGTATCGGATCGCGACTACGTGGTGGTCGGCGGAACTCCAGAGGAAATGGAGCGTCTTGGCTACAAGCCGGTGGGAAAGGACTTCCCGGTGTTCCTGCATCCCCGGACGCACGAGGAGTACGCGCTCGCGCGGACCGAGCGCAAGATCGCCCGCGGCTACAAGGGATTCCGGATTCACGCCGCGCCCGACGTGACTCTCGAACAGGACCTCGAGCGCCGCGACCTGACCATCAATGCGATGGCGCGCGACGAGAGCGGGAAGCTCGTCGATCCCTTCGGCGGAACGGCCGATCTCGAGCGCCGGCTGCTGCGGCACGTGAGCCCGGCGTTCGTCGAGGACCCGGTGCGCATCCTGCGCGTGGCGCGCATCGCGGCGCGCTTCGGCTTTGCCGTCGCTCCCGAGACGATGGCGCTGATGCGCCAGATGGTGGCGAGCGGCGAGGCCGGCGCGCTGGTGCCCGAGCGCGTGTGGCAGGAATTCTCGCGCGGGCTGATGGAAGGCGAGGCCGCCCTGATGCTCGCGGTGCTGGCCGAGGCCGGGGCGCTCGGGAAGCTTCTCTCCGAGCTGGCGCTCGCGTTCGAGGAAGGGCGGCCGGCCAACGACGCGTCGCGCGCGCTGGTGCGCTCTCTCGAATGCGCAGCAGCCGAGCGTCTCGCGCTCGCGCCGCGCTTCGCGCTCCTCGGCATCGGCGCGCCCTCCGTGGACGCGCTCGGCGCGCTGTGCGAGCGCTTGCGGGCGCCGAGCGAGTGCCGGGACCTCGCTCTCCTCGCACACCGGCATTTCGCGATGATCGGGGCCGCGAGCACCCTCCCGGCGCCGGACCTTCTGACGCTGCTGGAGCGCTGCGACGCCTTCCGCCGGCCGGAGCGCTTCGAAGAGCTGCTCGCGCTGTGCGCCTGCGCGGAGCGCGGCCGGCGGGGCTGGGGACACGCGCCCTATCTGCCGGCCGCGATGCTGCGGCGTGCGCTGGCCGCGGCCGCGGGCGTGGATGCAGGGGAAATCGCGGGGCGGGCCGAGAAATCGGAAATCGCCGCACGCATCCGTCGCGCGCGCGTTATGGCCATCGAGAGGCTGAGCCGGCCATGAGTACCGGGTCCGATGTTGCGCTGCTCGTCGGCGGCCTGCTGCGCAACCTTCTTGCCGGCGCTCGCCTCGCGCTCTTCGCGCGGGTGCGCGCGCTCGACTTCCGCGTTTCGGCGCCTCAGTGCGCCACACTCGTTCTGGCTTGCCTGGCGCTCTGGCTCGGTTTGGGAGTGCTTGCACAGGGCGTTCCGGGCACGGTCGACCTGAGCGCGCTTACGGCAGCTCTGGCCGCGATTCCGGTCCTGATCGCGGCCTGCCTGGCTGCAGCGGGGCTGCTTCGCGAGCCGCGCCTCGCGCCGGCGCTTGCGGTCGCGCTCCTCGCGGTCGTCCCGGTGTTTCTGATCGTCGACTATGCGCTGGCGCTCGCGCAGGACCTCGTCGAGCCTCCGCTGTTCCAGGCTATTCTGGACGGGCTGTTTCTCGCCTGGTCGCTAGCGGTCGTCATCCGAGCACAATATGTGCTGAGCGGCTGGCGGGGGTGGCGCTCGGCGCTCGCGCTGGCGCTTCTGGCCGGGCTCCTCGGCTTGGCAACCGAAATCGGACCGCGCAGCGACCTGTGGGTCGCGACGGACGAGGACGCCGATGACTCCGGGCCCAGCTTGACCCAGGAGGAGGTGTTCCACCGGCAGGGCACGCTGCTCGACGAGCACCTCGCCGCGCTCGCGCCGCAGCGCCGGGGCGTCGAAGACCTGTACTTCGTCGGCGTTGCGGCCGACAGCGGGGAGGACACGTTCTACGCGGAGGTCGAGTCGATCAAGGAGCTGCTCGACGGGCGCTTCGACACCGCCGGCCGCTCGATCCTGCTGGTCAACAACCCCGAGTCGCTGACCGAGCAACCCATCGCCACGGTGAGCAATCTGAGGGAGGCCCTCGCCTATCTCGGCAACATCATCGATACCGACGAGGACATCGTCCTGCTGCACATCACCACGCACAGCGGCAGCGACTACCGGCTTGCGTTCGACATGCCGCCGCTAGAGCTCGACCAGCTCACGCCGACCGCGCTCGCGCGCATTCTGGCCGACAGCGGCATCAAATGGAAGGTGATCGTCATCTCGGCGTGCTTCTCGGGAGGTTTCGTCGAGCCCCTCAGGGACGAACACACCCTGGTCATCACTGCGGCCGACGCGTTTCATTCGTCCTTCGGCTGCAACTACGACAGCGACTACACGTGGTTCAGCGAAGCGCTCTACGACGAGGCGCTGCGCGACACTTTCTCGTTCGCCGAGGCCTTCGAGGCAGCGAAAAAAAAGGTGAAGGAGCGCGAGCGCGCCGAAGGCTTTCCTCCGTCCAATCCGCAGATCGCGATGGGAAGCGAAATGCGCAAGAAGCTCGCGGCGCTCGAGAAGCGCCTCGCCGGTGGATACGCGCCGGACCCTCAGAAGATGCGGGTAATCAGAGTGAGGGCGAGCGACAGCAGGATCGTGCTCGTGAAGGGCAGGTAGTAGAGCCGCCCCTTGTAACGCACGGTGACGTCTCCCGGCAGGCGGCCGAGCCCGTATCGCGCCAGCCGCGGCGCGAGCGCGGTGAGGACGATGAGGGCGATCACGAGCACGACGACCCATTTCAGCATGCGCCCACTTTAACAGGAGAGAACGATGATCGAGTTGTACACCTGGAGCACACCCAACGGCCGCAAGGTCTCGGTGATGCTCGAGGAATGCGGTCTGGCCTACAACGTCCACCGCATCAACATCGGCGCGGGCGAGCAGTTCGCGCCCGACTATGTGGCGATCAATCCGAACGCCAAGATCCCCTCGATCGTCGATCCCGACGGCCCCGGTGGCGAGCCCATGCGCATGATGGAATCGGGCGCGATCCTGATCTACCTCGCGGCGAAGACCGGAAAATTCCTGCCTAGGGACGACCGCGGCAAGTACCTGGCACTGCAATGGCTGATGTTCCAGATGGGCCACGTCGGGCCCATGTTCGGCCAGGTGCACCACTTCCTGCGCTCGGCGAAGGAGCAGGTCCCGTACGCGATCGAGCGCTACGTAAAGGAGAAGGACCGGCTGTACGGCGTGCTGAACAAACGGCTCGGCGAGACCGAGTATCTCGCGAAGGAATATTCCATCGCAGATATCGCGACCTACCCCTGGGTCGCGCGCTACGACTGGCACAAGACCGACCTGAACGCCTTTCCGAATGTGAAGCGCTGGTTCGACGCGATCGGCGCGCGTCCCGCGGTGCAGCGCGGCATGGCGGTGCCCGCGCCTCTAGCGCCTAGTCCTTCCGTGCGCGCTTGACCAGGAACGCGTTGATTTCGTCGATCCGGAGCTGCGGCTCGTCGGGGGGAGGGTGGTTCCCGACGACGCGGTTCATCCACTCCATGTTCTTCTCCATTCGCGCGACCACCGCGGGCCACTCGGCGGCGGTGTGGCGCATCGGGTCGGGGAGCACGTGGCACTGCTCGCACGCGAGCTTGAACGACCGGCCCTCGGTGCCGAAGAGCTCCGGATATTTCTTGGGGTCGATCGGAGCCTGACCGTTCTTCCGCAAATACGCGAGGAGAGTATTCGCCTCATCCTCGCTCGGCGCCTGCACGCCGGCCATCATGTCGCGCATCAACTCGCCCATGTTGCCTCGCCCGCGCATGCGCACCACCATGCGCTCGAGAACGACCGGCCATTTCTTCGCATCGTGCATCGCCGGGTTGGGCAGGTTGTGGCACTGGACGCAGTAATCGACTAGGAGGCGCGCGCCGCGCGATCCCGGATCGGGGAGCTGACGAGGCTCGAACGTCGGCGGAAGGATCCGCTCGAGCATCGGGCCGTGAGGGCTCTCCGCCCAGCGCTTTTTCGCCTGCGCGACCTGATCATCGCCGCTTTGAGCAAGCGCCGCCGTCGCAAGAGTGAACGCACCTAATACGGCGGCGGAACGCATGCGGCGATTATACTGAGGCGCAAAGGTTCCCAAGGAGACAACGTGAGCACGCATGACGCCGTGATCATCGGTACCGGCCAGTCCGGCAAGCCGCTCGCCCTCGCTCTCTCGCGCGCGGGCTGGAAGGTCGCGGTGGTCGAGCGCGATTACGTCGGGGGCACCTGCATCAACGTCGGTTGCACGCCCACCAAGACCATGGTCGCGAGCGGCCGGGTCGCGTACCTTGCGCGGCGCGGTGCGGAGTTCGGCGTAAAGACGGGCGTTGTCAAGGTCGACCTGCGTCGCGTCTTCGAGCGCAAGCGCACAGTCGTCGAGCGCTTTCGGAACTACGGGCAGAAAAGCCTGGAGAAGGCCGACAACGTCGACCTGATCTTCGGCGAGGCGCGCTTCGCCGGCGGCATGCGCGTCGCGGTGCACCTCAGCAAGGGCGGCACGCGTGGACTCGAGGGCAAGCGCATCGTGGTCAACACCGGCGGCAGGCCGGCGGTCCCCCCGATTCCCGGGCTGGACCGGGTCCGGTACCTCGATTCGACGAGCATCATGGAGCTCACCAAGCTGCCCGAGCACCTCGTCGTGCTTGGGGGCGGGTACATAGGGCTCGAGTTCTGCCAGATGTTCAGGCGCTTTGGCTCGCGCGTGACCATCGTCAACCGGGACCCGCGCCTCGTGTCGCGCGAAGATCCCGACGTGTCCGAAGAGGTCGAGAAGATCCTGAAGGAGGACGGGATCAAGGTGCTCAACTCGGCGCAGGTGACGCGCGTGCAGAAGAGCGGGTCCGGCGTGCGCGTCGTCCTGCAATCGGGAGGTGTTGCCGGCAGCCACCTGCTCGTCGCGGTGGGGCGTGTGCCGAACACCGACCGCCTGGATCTGGCGGCGGCAGGAGTCGAAGCCGACAAGGCGGGATTCATCAAGGTGAATCCGAAGCTCGAGACCAACGTGCCGGGCGTTTACGCGATCGGCGACGTGAAGGGCGGGCCGGCGTTTACTCACATCTCCTACGACGATTTCCGCATCCTGCGGGAGAACTGGCTCAACGGTGGCAATGCGACCATCGAGGGACGCCTCGTGCCCAACTGCGTGTTCATCGACCCGCAGCTAGCTACCGTTGGCCTGAACGAGACCGAGGCGCGGAAGCGCGGCCTTAACTACCGCGTCGCGAAGCTGCCGATGACCGGGGTCGCGCGCGCGGTCGAGATGAGCGAGCCACGCGGATTCATGAAGGCCATTGTCGACGCCAAGACGCAGCAGATCCTCGGTTGCACCATCCTCGGCGTCGAAGGCGGAGAGATCATGTCGATGCTGCAGATCGCCATGTTGGGGAAAATTCCGTACACGGCGATCAAGGAAGGCGTATTCGCGCACCCGACGCTTGCCGAGTCGCTGAACAACTTGTTCATGACGCTCGACCCGCGCTAGCGGCTCAGGCGAGCCCGCGGTTACGACCCGCTGAACCAGTTGTACCCCTGGTCCTCCCAGTACCCGCCCGGGTACTCGTTCGTGACGGTCATCGCCACGATGTGCTTGGGGTTCTTAAAGCCGAGCTTCGTGGGAATGCGCAACTTCATGGGGAAGCCGTACTTGGGCGGCAGGATCTCGTTTGCGAAGCGGAAGGTGAGAAGCGTTTGCGGGTGCAGCGCGGTCGCCATGTCGATGCTGGTCGAGTAGTCGTCGGCGCACTCGAAGCCGATGTACTTTGCTGTGGTGTCGGCGCCGATGCGCGCGAGGAAGTCCGAGAAGCGCACGCCGCTCCATTGGCCGATCGCGCTCCAGCCTTCGACGCAGATGTGGCGGGTGATCTGCGAGGTCTGCGGCAGCGCGTATAGCTCGGGCAGGGTCCAGGGCTTCTTGTCTCGGATCAGGCCGGCGAGCTCGAGCTTGTAGCTCTTGCCGTCGACGTAGGTGATCTCGTCCTCGGTGTAGAAGGCGTTGAAGGGGAAGGGCTTGGTGATCGCGGTCTCCGGAAATTCCGGAGCGAGCCGGGCCTTGCTGAATATCAGGCCCTGAAAGCCGTCGTTCCAGCGCGAAATGCTCGTGAGCACTCGCTGCACGCTTTCGTCGTCGGTGAGGTTGCAGCCCGAAAGCATGGCGAGCGCGCCGAGCGACAGGCCTTGCCGGAGGAAGAGGCGCCGCTCCACCCGGCGGACGAGCTCGGGCGATTGCGCGGCGAGGCTCGCTTCCATGGCGCGCTTTTTCATGCGGCCCTCCTTGCGCGACCGGTGATCATTGTCGGGAAAGTGCGCGGCACGAGGATCACCATGACGATGTGCACGAGCACTATGAGCACCATCAGCGCCATCGCGAAGAAGTGCAGAAAGCGCGCGCCTTCGTAGTCGCCGATGAACTGGCCGATCGCTTGGAACTGCACCGGCTTCCAGATCACGAGCCCCGTGCAGACGAGGACTGCAAGGCAGAGGAGGATGGCCAGGTAGGCCGCGCGCTGTGCCGCGTTGTACATCGACAGGTCCTCGTGGGCGAGCTTGCCGCGCAGCGCCCGAAGAACGTCATGCAGCACGGCGCTCGGCCACAGCGGGAGGAATTTCCTGTGGAAGTGGCCCGACGCGATTCCGTAGGTCACGTAGACGAGCCCGTTCAGCACCAGAAGCCACATCGCGGCGAAGTGCCACTGCAGCGCGCCCGCGAGCCAGCCGCCCAGGGTAATCTCGTTCGGGATTCTGAAAGCGAAGAGGGGGGAGGCGTTGTAGATGCGCCAGCCGCTCGTCACCATGATGAGGATGGCGAAGGCGTTGATCCAGTGCGTGATGCGCACGATCAGCGGGTGGATGCTGACCCAGTGATTCCGCTCGAATTCCATCGAAGGTCCCGTAGCTCCAGTTTCGCCTTGGTCGGAGGCCATAGCCTACACCTTACAACGCCTGGCGCCGGTCTCCTTCTGTAAGACCGACTAGAGGCGCGGAAAATCCGCGGGACAGGGCGATGACCTTGAACAGCTCGCCCATCTCCGCGGGGCTCATCAGCCGGTTCGCCTGGTTGGCGAGCGGCAGGAACGCCGAACGGTCCTCGGCCGGGGTGCGCGCCATCACCTCGGTGATCCCGCAGTTGACCAGGAATTGCGCCTGGCTGGTGTAGCCCGCGAGCTCGAGCCCGCCTTCGCGCGCGGCCGCTGCGACGGCGCTGAAATCGACGTGGCTGGTGATGTCCTGCAGGCCCGGAAGAAAGAAAGGGTCGGCATGCGCGTGGTGGCGGTAGTGGCACATGAGCGTGCCTTCGCTGCGCTGGGCGTGGTAGTACTCCTTCCGCGGGAATCCGTAGTCGACGAACAGCGCAACCCCTCTTTCCAGAATGTCCGCGAGCGAGCGCACGAAGGCGCGCGCGGCGAGCGCGACTTCGGTGCGGAATCCCTCGGCAAGCTCGAGCGCGCTCGCGGCCGCTAGGACCTCGCCGGAGGCGATGCGCCAGGACCAGTCTAGGCGCCCGCCGCGCACGCCGACGCCGCCTTCCTCGAGCTTTCCGCCGTTCACACGGACGACGTGGACGGGCATGGCGTCGAGGACCTCGTTTCCGAGGACGACGCCGGAGAACGCGGGAGGCAGTCGGTTGAGCCAGGCGACGCGCTCGAGCAGGTGCGGCACGCGCTCGGCGAGCGTGTCGCGGCTGCGCTCGCGCAGATCGGCCGAGAGCTCGAGGATGAAATAGTTGCGCGGAAGGTTCCCCGAGCGCTCGAGCTCTTCGAGCAGCGTCGCCGCGAGCGCGCCGCTCCCCGCTCCCACCTCGAGCACTTCCTCGTATCCGCCCTGCAGGACCTGCAGCACCTGGCGCGCGAGCGTCTGCCCGTAGAGCGGCGAGATCTCCGGCGCGGTGACGAAATCGCCGGCCTTGCCGAGTTTCTTCGCCCCCGCGCTGTAGTAGCCGAGGCCTGGCGCGTACAGCGCGATCTCCATGTAGCGCGCGAAGCTGATCCAGCCGCTCGCCGCGATTTCCTCGCGAACGCGCCCGGCGACGCGCTCGCTGTGTGCGCGCGCGTCGGGCGTAGGCTCGGGGAGCGGCATGTCGGGAATCGTGGGACTAATCCGGTATCATTCTAGGCCATGAGCGAGTCGCTTTCAGGGAAAGTTGTGCTCGTCACGGGAGGCGCCAAGCGCGTCGGCGCGGCGATCGCGCGACGTCTGCATCGCAAGGGTGCGAACCTCATGCTCCACTACCGCGGATCGGAGCGCGAGGCGAAGGCGCTGCGAGCGGAATTGAACGCCGAGCGCGCGGATTCGGTCGCGCTCGTGCAGGCCGATCTTCTGGACACGGCCGGCCTGCCAGAGATCGTGAGGAACGCCGTCGGCCGCTTCGACCGGCTCGACGCGCTCGTCAACAATGCCTCGACGTTCTTCCCCACGCCGGTCGGCGACATGACGGCCGCCAACTGGGAGAGCCTCATCGGGACGAACCTCAGGGCGCCGCTGTTCCTGTCGCAGGCGGCGGCGCCGCACCTGAGGAAAGCCGGAGGCGCGATCGTCAACATCACCGACATCCACGCCGAGCGTCCGCTGAAGAGCTATGTGATCTACTCGATCGCGAAGACAGGCCTGGTGGGACTGACGCGCTCGCTCGCGCGCGAGCTCGGCCCGGAGGTGCGCGTAAACGGCGTCGCGCCCGGCGCCATCGTCTGGCCCGAGGACGGGTCGTGGGACGACGTCACCCGCCAGCGCGTCGTGTCGCACACGCTGCTCAAGCGCACTGGCGAGCCCGACGACATCGCGCGAGCTGTTTACTATCTGATTGCGGAAGCGCCCTACGTGACCGGGCAGATCATCGCCGTGGACGGAGGAAGAAGCATCAACATCTAGGTAAAGCCCCATGAACGCGCCCGAAAAAATTCACATTACCCGCAAGGAACGCTTCGAGACGGGCAAGCTCGAGAAGCGGCTGTGCCGGCTGGTCGGCGAGGCGATCGGCGACTACGGCATGATCGAGGCAGGCGACCGCGTCATGGTGTGCCTGTCCGGGGGCAAGGACAGCTACGGACTGCTCGACGTGCTCATGAAGTTGCGAGCGCGCGCCCCGCTCTCCTTCGAGCTGATCGCGGTGAACCTCGACCAGCGCCACCCGGGCTATCCCGAGCACGTCCTCCCCGAATACCTCGAGTCGCTGGGCATTCCCTTCCGCATCGAGACGCAGGACACCTATTCCGTGGTGAAGCGCCTCGTACCGGAGGGGCAGACGATGTGCAGCCTGTGCTCGCGATTGCGCCGCGGCGTGCTCTACCGCGTCGCGCGCGAGTTGGGTGCGACCAAGATCGCGCTGGGCCACCATCGCGACGATATCCTGGAGACGTTCTTCCTCAACCTGTTCTTCGGCGGCAGGATGAAGGCGATGTCGCCCAAGCTCCAGTCGGACGACGGCCGACACGTCGTGATCCGCCCGCTCGCCTACGTCGCGGAGTCCGACCTCGAAGCCTATGCCGAGGCGAGGCGGTTTCCGATCATTCCCTGCGACCTGTGCGGCTCGCAGCCCACGCTGCAGAGAAAGCAGGTGAAGCATATGCTGCGCGAGTGGGACAAGCGTCATCCCGGCCGAGTGGACTCGATGTTCCGCGCGCTTTCCAACCTGGTGCCCTCGCATCTCATGGATAGGGATCTGTTCGACTTCGCCGCGGTGCGCGCGACCGGCGAGCCGTCGGGCGAAGGCGACAGGGCCTTCGACTAGCATCCTCTCCGGCGCGTTAACCTCGCGCCGATTCGCTTCGTTGAACGAAATGCGCACGTCACGCTCTATCGGTAGAACAGGTGCCGAAAGATCAATGAGGCTTCGCGTGTTTCCCGCTCTCCTTGTCCTGGCAGGTGTGATCGCGCTCGGCGCTGCGGTGGTGGGTCGCGTAACAGCTCAGGACTGGCGCACGGCGAGCCAGGAGCCCGTGGGGCTCGCCCCCGAGGCGGCGGCGTACCCAGAAGCGGTGGTGCAGGTGTACGCCGCCCGGGTCATCGGCTGGCGCGGTGTCTTCGGCGTGCACACCTGGATCGCGGTCAAGCCCGCTACCGCGAGCGAGTACACCGTGTACGAGATCATCGGCTGGCGGCTGCGCTGGCAGGACACCGCGCTCGCGATCAGGCACCGTGCGCCCGACGCGCGCTGGTTCGGCGCCGCGCCCGAGCTCATCGCCGAGAAACACGGTCCCGCGGCGGCCGAGCTGATTCCGAGGATAGACGCGGCGGCGCGTGCCTATCCCTGGGCAGGCGAGTACGTGATGTGGCCCGGCCCGAACTCCAATACCTTTACCGCCTGGGTGCTTCGCGCGGTGCCCGAGCTCGGAGCCGACCTGCCCCCCACCGCGATCGGCAAGGACTACAGCGGAACGAAGCTGATCGGCTCGGCGCCGAGCGGCCGCGGCTTCCAGTTCTCGCTCTTCGGACTCGCCGGAATCACGGCGAGCGGCGTCGAGGGGCTGGAAATCAACCTCCTGGGTCTCACCTTCGGGGTGAACCCCTTCGACCCTGCACTGAAGCTTCCGCTCATCGGGCGCATCGGCGCATCGCGGGCAGCGGCGACTTCGACTTCGGAGGCGGTGAGCGAGCACTCGGGATAAAGCGTCCCGCTCACCCGCTACAATGCGGGCGTGAAACCCGGTTCCCAGTCAGCTCGCGAGGTGCTGCTAGTGGGCAGCGTGGGCCTCGCGGACAGCGAGGATGTGTTCCGGACGGTCGGTTCTCTCCTCGGAGCGCGCATGCGGCGCATTCCGGACGGCGAGACGGGGCCGCGGACCTCGTGGGTCGCCCGGCTGCGCTTCGCCCTGGAGAACAACCCCGCTTTCGAGGACGACCCGCGCGAGCTCGCCGCAGGCGGCCGCATCACCCACCCCATCGAAGGCAGGCGCACCTGGAAAGGGAGCGCCGCCGTTCCGCGCGGAGCGCCGCCGCCCCCGCGCCTGCGTGTTCGCGCCGGCGTGAATCCGGAGGACATTCGCATCGGGCGCCTCGGCTACCCCGAAGCGGCGATCGACTCCTACCGGATCCTGTGCCGCCTGCGCGAGGAGGGTGTGATTCCGGCGCACCTGCGCTTTCAGGTCGCTCTCCCCACGACGGCGGCGTTCCTGAACGCTCACGTGGTCTACGAGCATCACGCAGTCGTCGAGCCGATCTACCGCGAGCGACTCTTCTCCGAGGTCGACGAGATCCTCGCGGCGATTCCGCACCGCGACCTGGCGATCCAGTGGGACGTCTCCACCGAAATGGGGCAGTGGGAAGGCGTGCGTCACGCGCATTTCGCCGACGTCGAATCGGGAGTCATCGAGCGCCTCGCGATCCATTGCGCGCGCGTGCCTCGCGACGTGGAACTCGGCGTGCACCTATGCTACGGGAGCTACGGCGGCCGCCACTGGAAGGAGCCGGAGAGCACCGCCAACATGGTCGAAGTGCACAATCGCCTCGCGGCGAAGCTCGCTCGTCCGATCGACTACCTCCACATGCCAGTTCCCGCCGACCGCGACGACGAAGCCTATTTCGGGCCGCTTGCGGGGCTGAAGCTCGATCCGAAAACGAAGCTCTTTCTCGGGCTCGTGCACGACTCGGACGGTGCCGATGGCACGCGGAGGCGAATGCGCGCCGCAGCCAAGTACGCGCGCGATTTCGGCATCGCCACCGAGTGCGGCTTCGGGCGGCGGCCACCCGAGACGATCCCGGGCCTGCTGCGGATCCACGCGGAAGTCTGAGGAGGAAACGATGACTCGCATTGCGCTGTGGCTCGGAGTGCTCGCGACGGCGTGGTCGGCGACGGCGACCGGGCAGGCTTGGCCGCAAAGACCCGTACGGGTGCTCGTCGGCCTTGCGCCAGGCGGCAACCCCGATACGCTGGCGCGCCTGTTCGCCGCGAAATGGACCAACGCCCTCGGCCAGCAATTCGTGGTGGAGAACCGCCCCGGCGCAGGCAGCACGGTGGCGGCCGATCTCGCCGCCAAATCGCCGCCCGACGGATATACCGTCCTCATCAGCGACTCGAGCGTGATCACAACGGCCCCGCATCTGTTCAAGTCGCTGCCCTACGATCCATTCCGCGACCTCCAGCCGGTGTCGCTCGCGGTGGTGGTGCCGATGTGGCTGGTCGTTCATCCTTCGGTGCCCGCCAACTCCATTCAGGAGCTGGTCGCGCTTGCCAAGTCGCGCAAGGACCCGATGCCTTATGCATCATCGGGCAACGGCTCCATTCACCAGATCACGATGGAACTGTTCAAGGCCGACCTGCACGTCGACTTCACCCACGTGCCCTTCAAGGGCGCGGGACAGTCGGTGCCCGCCATGATGGCAGGCGACGTCCTTCTCGGCTTCGTCGGCTATCCCGCCGCGGCGAGCGCGATGAAGACCGGGAAGCTACGCGTGCTCGCGTTCAGCATGGGAAGGCGCTCGAGCCTCACGCCCGAGGTCCCCACGGTCGCGGAGACGGTCGATCCGGGTTTCGACATGGCGGCTCCGCTCGGCGTCTTCGTCGCCGCGCGCACGCCGCGCGAGATCGTCGATCGGCTCAACCGCGCCGTGATCGATACGGTCAAGTCACGGGATGTCGTCGAGCGCATGGGGGCCATCGGCATGGAGCCGGCCGGCTCCTCGCCGGAGGAGTACGCGAAAATGCTGCGCACGGAGCACGAGCGCCTTGGGGCCCTGATCAAGCGCATTGGGTTGCAGATTGAATGACCCAATAGGTATAGCTGGTATTGTCAAGCTAACTTTGACATGCTAATCTTCGACGGCCGTGAGCTGCGCCGCCCGCCTCGTACAAATCTTCGGTAGCCAAGCGGAAGTCGCCCGTGCGTTCCGTCTCGACCGCGCGGTCGTGAACAACTGGGTGAAGTCGGGCTACGTGCCCGCGCGCTGGGCGACCGAGGTCGAGCGCGTCACCAACGGCGGCATTCACGCCGTCGAGGTGCTGAACGAAGCCTCGGCGAAGAAGCCGGTGAAGGTCAAATCGCGCCCCGACGGTCATCTGTTCGGGTCGCCACTCTCGGGAAAGGACGCCATGGACGATTTCGCACCCGCCAAACGAATCAGCTCTTTTCATCCGCCGCAGCGCACCCTCATGGGTCCCGGACCGACCGAGATCCATCCGCGCGTGCTCACCACCATGAGCCAGCCTGCGATCGGCTATCTCGATCCGGTCTTCGTCGAGATGATGGAGGAGCTGAAAGGCCTCCTGCGCTACGTCTACCAGACAAAGAATCCGCTGACCTTCCCGATCTCCGGGCCCGGTTCGGTCGGGATGGAGTACTGCTTCGTGAACCTGGTTGCGCCCGGCGACAAGGTCATCGTGTGCAGGAACGGCGTGTTCGGCGGCCGCATGATCGAGAACGTCGAGCGCTGCGGCGGCAAGGCGATCGTGGTCGAGGACGAGTGGGGCTCGCCGGTCGACCCGCAGAAGCTCGAGGACGCGCTGAAGAAGAACCGCGACGCGCGCGTCGTCGCGTTCGTCCACGGCGAGACCTCCACCGGCGTGCAGTCGGACGCGAGGACGCTGGTGAAGATCGCGCACGATCACGACGCACTCGCGATCGTCGACGCCGTGACCACGCTCGGCGGGTCGCCGGTGCGCGTCGACGAATGGGAAATCGACGCGATCTACTCGGCGAGCCAGAAGTGCCTGTCGTGCACCCCGGGCCTGTCGCCCGTGTCCTTCTCCGAGCGCGTGGTGGAGTACGTGAAGGCGCGCAAGGACAAGATCCATTCCTGGTTCATGGATATGAACCTCCTGCTCGGCTACTGGGGCGCGACCACGCGCACCTACCACCACACCGCGCCGACCAACTCGCTCTTCGGCCTACACGAGGCACTGCTGCTGCTGCGCGAGGAAGGGATGGAGAATGCCTGGGCACGTCATCAGCGGCACCACAATGCGCTCAAGGCGGGCTTGGAGGCGATGGGCCTGAAGTTCCTGGTGAACGAGAAGTACCAGCTGCCGCAGATGAACGCGGTGCGCTGCCCGGAGGGCGTCAACGAGGCCGAGGTGAGGAAGACGCTCCTCAACGAGTTCAGCATCGAGATCGGCGCGGGACTCGGACCGCTCGCCGGCAAGATCTGGCGCATCGGCATCATGGGCTACTCCTGCCGTCCGGACAACGTGATGCTGTGCCTGTCGGCGCTGGGATCGGTGCTGTCGGACATGGGGATGAACGTCCACGTCGGCGATGCCGAGGCCGCAGCGCACGGGGCCTACGCTTCGATGCACACCAAGGCCGCGCAGCAGAAGCAGAAGGCCCGCGCTGCTGCGTAACGCCGTCCTGTAGTTCGTATACGACATAAGCCCCGCGTTGAGCGGGGCTTGCTTTTTCTTGAGCGATTGCTCACAATGCCTGAGCGATTGCTCAAATTAGTCGAGACCGTCTCACTTTCCAGACACGACTCGCGTGGCGAAAACCTCCGCATCCCGTTCGTCTTCCCGTGCGCCCTCGCCCGACCAGAAGGAGCGCCTGCTCGCCGCGACCGAGCGGCTCTTGGCTTCGCACGGGCTGGGTGCGGTAAGCACGCGGGACATCGCGAAGGCGGCGAACGTCGCCGAGGGCGCTCTCTATCACCACTTCGGCGACAAGGCCGAGCTGATCGTTTCGGTAGTGCTGCACCAGCTCGGAGATTTCCCCGAGGTGCTGCAGAGCCTGCTCTTGCAGGTGGGCCAGGACACGGTGCAGAAGAACCTCGAAAAGGTGCTCGAGAGCGCGTTCGCTTTCCATCACCGGATCACGCCCCTGGTGTGCTCGCTTTTTGCCGACCAGGAGCTGCTCGCCAAGGTGCGCGGCATGATGAACGAGCGCTCCATGGGACCGGGGCGCGCCGCCGTCGCGATCGCGGCCTACCTGCGCGCCGAGCAGCGGCTCGGCCGCGTCGCAGCTTCCGCGGTCCCCGACACCGTCGCCGAGCTGATGATGGCGGTGAGCTTCAACTCGGCCATGTGCGACCAGTTCTTCTGTAGCGGATTGGAAGCCAAGGGAAAAGCGCGTCAGCGACTGCACGACGCGGTGCGCGCGCTGATGGTAGGGCTCCAGCCGGCGAACGGAGAAGAGCGCCCGGCGAAAGGGGCAAGGCGATGAGCCGGCTCGACGGCCGCGCCCTCGCCGTCGCGGTGTCCGCACTGCTCGCCGCCTGCGCGGTCGGGCCCGACTATCGCGCCCCCGAGGCGCCCGCCGCGAGCGCGTACACGGAGAATCCGCAACCCAAGCAGACCGAATCCGCGCCGGTGCAGGGCGGAGACGCGCAACGCTTCCAGGTCGGGGCGAAGATCGCCGCCGACTGGTGGGCCGTTTTCGGCTCGCCGGAGCTCGACGCGCTCATCCGTACGGCGCTCGCCGGCCAGCCGACGCTGGCGGCCGCGAAGGCCGCGCTGCGGCAGGCCGAGGAGAACGTGAACGCGCAGTACTCGGTGCTCTACCCCAGCGTCGACGCGAGCCTTTCGGCCCGGCGGCAGCGCATCTCCGGCGCGACGTTCGGGAACCCGTCGATTCCCCCGAGCACGTTCAATCTCTATAACGCCTCGGTGAACGTGAGCTACCAGATCGACGTCGCGGGCGGCGCGCGCCGCGAGCTCGAAGCCCTCAAGGCGGGCGTCGACTTCCAGCGCTTCCAGGTCGAGGCGGCCTATCTCGCGCTCACCGCAAACGTCGCGACGACTGCGTTTCGCGAGGCCTCGCTGCGCGAGCAGATCCGCGCCACGCGCGAGATCTCCGAGGCGCAGGATGCCCAGCTGGAGCTGGCGCAGAAACAGTTCGCGCTCGGCGCGATCTCCGGATCCGACCTGCTCGGCCAGCGCGCGCAAGCTGCGCAGACGCGCGCGACGTTGCCGCCGCTGGAGAAGGCCCTCGGCCAGACCCGCAACCAGCTCGCGGTGCTGCTGGGCAAGCTGCCGGCCGACGCGAAGCTGCCCGACCTCGATTTCGGAAATTTCCGCCTGCCGCGGGATCTTCCGGTCAGCGTGCCCTCGGAGCTCCTTCAGCAGAGGCCCGACGTGCGTCAGGCCGAAGCGATCCTTCGACAGACCAACGCCCGGATCGGCGTCGCGGAGGCGCTGATGTTCCCTCAGGTGACTCTGAGCGGGAGCTTCGGGACCGCGGCGTTGAGCACCGGCGACCTGTTCAATCCCGGCACGCAGCTCTGGAACATCGGCGCGAATCTGCTACAGCCGATTTTTCACGCAGGGCAGCTCGCCGCGCAGAAGCGCGGCGCGGAAGCGGCCTACGACCAGGCCTTTGCCCAGTATCGGTCGGCGGTTCTCACCGCCTTCCAGGACATCGCCGACGTTCTGCTCGCGCTCGAGCACGACGCGCGAGCGCTGAAGGCGCAGTCCGAAGCTGAGGCCGCCGCGCGCGAGAGCTTGGAGGTCACGCAGCAGCAGCTCAAGTTCGGCGCGGTGAACTATGTCCAGTTGTTCAACGCGCAGCGGCAGTACTCGCTCGCGAAATTCGCCCTGGTGCAGGCGCAGGCCGCGCGCTACGCGGATACGGCGGCCCTGTTCCAGGCGCTGGGCGGCGGCTGGTGGAGTCGCGCGGAGCAGTCGAGCGAGGCGCCCGCGAAGGTCGCCAACTAAGGGCGCCGCGAGAATTCAAGGAGTCGGACGTCATGATGAAACGGATGCTTATCATGTTGGCAATCGTCGGGGCGCTTTTCGGCGGCCTGTTCGGTTTCAAGGCTTTCCTGGGCGGAGTCATTCGCAAGAGCATCTCCGCCCAGGGTATTCCGCCCCAGACCGTGTCGACGGCCAAGGCGCAGTTCACCGAATGGCAGGGCGAGTTCCAGGCGGTCGGAACGGTTCGCGCGGTGCGCGGCGCGGATCTGGCACCGGAGCTGCCCGGCGTGATTACGGCCATCCATTTCCAGTCGGGACAGGCGGTCGAGGCGGGCGCGCCGCTTGTCCAGCTCAACGCCGAGGCGGACCAGGCGAAGCTGCAATCCCTCGAGGCCGCTGCCGAGCTGGCGCAGGCGAATTACGAGCGCGACAAGCTGCAGCTGGCGATCCAGGCGGTGAGCCAGGCTGTGGTCGACGCAGATGCCGCGACGCTCAAGAGCGCCAAGGCGCAGGTTGCCGAGCAGCAGGCGCTGCTCAACAAGAAGCTCGTTCGAGCGCCCTTTGCCGGGCGGCTCGGAATCCGCGCAGTCGACATCGGCCAGTACGTCAACGCCGGGACGAAGCTGGTGACGCTCCAGGCGCTCGACCCCGTCTACGTGGACTTCTATGCGCCGCAAAAATCGCTCGGCAGGATCGCGCCCGGGCAGAAAGTCGCGTTGAAGGCCGACGCCTTCCAAGGGCAGCAGTTCCAGGGCGAGGTGAGCTCGATCGACCCCAAGGTGGATCCCGCGACACGCAACGTCCAGGCCCGTGCCACCGTGCGCAACCCCAAGCACAGCCTGCTTCCCGGAATGTTCGTCACGGTGGTGCTCGCCTCGGGCGGACCGCAGCGCTTCCTGACTCTGCCGCAGACCGCGGTTTCCTACAACCCCTACGGGGATACGGTGTTCGTCGTGGAGGAGAGCAAAGGGAAGGACGATAAAGTCGCGCTCGTCGCGCAGCAGCGGTTCGTCACTACCGGAGAGACGCGCGGCGACCAGGTCGCGATCGTCTCGGGCATCAAGGAAGGAGACACCGTGGTCACCGCCGGGCAGATCAAGCTGCGCTCCGGATTCCCGGTGGTCGTGAACAATTCCATCCAGCCGACCAACGAGCCGGCACCCAAGCCCAAGGACCAATAGGGGGTCCGATGCGGAAATTCACCGACATTTTCATCGAGCGGCCCGTTCTCGCGACGGTCGTCAGCCTGACGCTGCTCGTTCTCGGGCTGCGCTCGATCGGCCTCCTTCCGGTGCTGCAATACCCGCGGACGCAGAACGCCGTCGTGACCGTGACCACGACCTACTTCGGCGCCGACCCGTCGCTGGTGGCCGGGTTCATCACCACGCCACTCGAGAACTCCATCGCCCAGGCGAACGGCATCGACTTCATGAGCTCGTCGAGCCGCCAGAGCGTGAGCACGATCACGGCCGCGCTGCGCCTCAACTATGACGTCGACAAGGCGCTCACCGAGATCAACACCAAGGTCAGCGCCGTATTGAACCAGCTGCCGCCGGGCTCGCAGCAGCCGGTTCTGACGGTGAAAGTCGGCCAGACGTTCGCCGCCATGTACATTGGCTTCGCGAGCGACGTGCTCACGCCCAACAAGATCACCGACTACCTGATTCGCGTCGTTCAACCCAAGTTACAGGCGGTCGAGGGCGTGCAGACCGCCGAGATCCTGGGCGGAAAGCTTTTCGCCCTGCGGGCGTGGATCGACCCGGACAAGCTCGCGGCGTACGGCCTTACGGCGGCCGACGTGAGCGCGGCCCTGGCCGCCAACAACTTCCTCTCGGCGGTGGGCGCGACCAAAGGTCAGATGGTCCAGGTGAACCTCACCGCGTCGACTGACGTCCGCACGGTCGAGCAGTTCAAGAATCTCGTCGTCAAGCAGCAAGGCGGCGCGGTGATACGCCTGAGCGACGTCGCCAACGTCACGCTCGGCGCCGAAGACTACGACTCCGAGGTCGGCTTCGACGGCAAGAAGGCGGTCTACATCGGCATCAACGTCGCACCCGCGGCGAACCTGCTCGACGTGATCGCCGGCGTGCGCAAAGTGTGGCCCGATATCCACTCGCAGCTGCCCCAGGGGCTGCAGGGCGAGATCGTCTACGATTCGACCAAGTTCGTGAACAGCGCGATCGAGGAAGTGATCTGGACGCTCGGCGAGGCCCTCATCATCGTGACGCTGGTGGTGTTCGCCTTTCTCGGCTCGGTGCGCTCGGTGCTCATCCCGACGATCGCGATCCCACTTTCGCTCGTCGGCACGTTTACGGTGATGTTCGCGCTCGGCTACTCCATCAACCTGCTGACCCTGCTTGCCCTTGTGCTCGCGATCGGCCTGGTTGTGGACGACGCGATCATCGTCGTGGAGAACGTCGAGCGCCACCTCGAGGAAGGCATGAAGCCGATGCAGGCGGCCGTGCTCGCCGCGCGCGAGCTCGCCAATCCCATCATTGCGATGACGATCGTGCTCGTCGCCGTGTACGTGCCCATCGTGTTCCTCAGCGGGCTGACTGGAGCGCTCTTCACCGAGTTCGCCGTGACTCTGGTCGGTGCCGTGACGGTATCGGCCGTGATTGCCCTCACGTTGTCGCCGATGATGTGCTCGAGACTGCTCAGGCCCCACGACCCGAACCAAGAGGGCTGGGACATGAGGCTCGTCCTCCTGCTCGATTCCACTTTCGACGCGCTGCACCGCCGCTACGAGAATTTCCTCCACGGCACCCTTAACTGGGTTCCGGTGACGGCGGTGTTCTCGGTCATCGTCCTCGGCAGCATCTACTTTCTCTGGACCACCTCGAAGGACGAGCTCGCGCCGCCGGAGGACCAGGGCGTGCTCATCATGTCGGCGCAGGCCGCGCCGAATTCGACGCTGCAGCAGCGCCAGCTCTACACGCGCGCCGTATACGAAACGTTCGTGAAGCATCCCGAGACGGAGCACGTGTTCCAGCTCGACATCCCGGGACAGACGCTCGCCGGGATGGTGCTCAAGCCCTGGAACGAGCGCAAGGCCACTGCCTCGCAGCTGCTGCCCGGCGTCACGCAGGAGCTCGGGCACATTGCGGGGTTGCGCGCCGCGCTCTTCCCGCCTCCGCCGCTTCCCGGAGCGTTCGGCTTGCCTGTGCAATTCGTGATCCAGACGACCGAGCCTTTCGACAGGCTGAACGGCGTCGCCTCCGCGTTCGCCCAGGAAGCGCAAAAGAGCGGCATGTTCTTCTTCATCGACAATGACCTGCGTTACGACCTCCCGCAATCGACGGTCGAGATCGACAGGGAGCTGACCGCGCAGCTCGGGCTGACGATGAAGGACCTGGGCGGCGCGTTGTCCTCGCTCCTGGGAGGCGGTTACGTCAACTACTTCAGCTTCTACGACCGTGCCTACAAGGTGATTCCTCAGGTCCAGCAGACGGACCGGCTCAATGCGGACCAGCTGAACAGCACCTATATCCGCACCGCGAGCGGCGACTCCATCCCGCTTTCGACGGTGGTGCACATCACTACCAAGACGATCCCGCAATCGCTCAACCGCTTCCAGCAGCAGAACGCGGCCACGATCTCCGGCGTCCCCTTCATCGGCGTGACCCAGGGCGATGCGATCGCCTACATGCAGAACCTCGCGGCGCGAACGCTCCCGCAAGGCTACTCGGTCGATTACGCCGGGCCTTCGCGCCAGTACATCCAGGAATCGAGCGCCTTGCTGGTCACTTTCCTGTTTGCCCTGGTGGTCATATTCCTGGCGCTTGCCGCGCAATTCGAAAGCTTCCGCGACCCGATCATCATCCTAATCTCAGTGCCGATGTCGATCTGCGGGGCGCTCATCTTCGTCAACCTGTTCGGCACGCTCGGGATCGGCGCGGTGAGCCTCAACATCTACACCAAGGTGGGCCTGGTCACACTGATCGGGCTCATCAGCAAGCACGGGATCCTGATCGTCGAGTTCGCCAACAATCTTCAGAAGCAGGGCCTGCCCAAGCGCGAAGCGGTCGAGAAGGCTGCCGGCATCCGGCTCCGCCCGATCCTGATGACCACCGGCGCAATGGTGCTCGGGGTCGTTCCGCTTCTCATCGCGAGCGGCGCGGGCGCAGTGAGCCGCTTCAACATGGGTCTGGTTATCGCCACCGGCGTCGCCATCGGAACGCTGTTCACCTTGTTCGTCGTTCCCGCGATGTACGTGCTGCTCGCCGAGGACCATTCGAGGCGGCCGACAGCCGAAGCCCTGACGGCCGCGCGCTGACCTGCAGGCTGCGGTGCAGGCGCGGATCGGGATCGTCGGCGCGGGCCCGGTCGGGGTCGTCGCGGCGCTCGCCTGCGCGCGGCGCGGCATGCGCGTCGTGCTCTTCGAGGCCGGGCGCGACATCGACCACAGTCCCCGGGCGGCGACCACCCATCCCTCGACGCTCGAGATGCTCGCGGAGCTGGAGCTGCTCGAGGAGTTCGAGTCGGTCGGCCTGAAGGCCCGCTACTTCCAGTTCTGGGACGGCGCGACGCAGACTCTCGTCGCAGAATTCGATCACGAGACCCTGCGCGACGAGACGCCCTACCCGTACGTGGTCCAGACCGAGCAGCACAAGCTATGCGAGATCGGCTTGCGGCGCCTCGCCACCCTGCCGAACGCGGAAGTGCGGTTGGAGACGCCCGTTACCGGCGTGGCGCAGGACGGGAAGGGCGTGCGGGTCGCGGCGTCCGGAGAGCATGCGTTCGACTTCGTCATCGGTTGCGACGGCGGGCGCAGCACCGTGCGCAAGTGTCTCGACATCGAGTTCGAGGGCTACACGTGGCCCGAGAGGTTCCTCGTGCTCACCAGCCTGTTCGATTTCCAATCCGCCTTGGGATGCCGCGAGCGCAGCTATATCTCCGACCCGGAGGAGTGGACCAATCTCTTCAAGGTCATGGGCGACGATCTCAAGGGACGCTGGCGCGCCGTGTTTCCGGCGAAGGAAAGCGAGACGGACGAGGAAGCCTTCTCCGAAACCTCCGTGCGCCGCAGGATGCGCAAGCTCGCGAAAGAGCATCCGATGGAATCGCTCGTCCACCGCAACATCTACCGGGTGCACCAGCGCGTGGCGAAGGCTTTCCGCGCCGGCCGCGTGTTTCTCGCCGGCGACGCGGCGCACGTCAACAATCCGGTAGGCGGCCTGGGTCTGAACTGCGGCATCCACGACGCCATCGAGTTGGCGCAGACCCTGGACGTCGTCGCAAGCGGGCAGGCGGGAGAAAACTTGCTCGATCGGTACGAGCGTCGCAGGCGGCCGCTCAACATCGAATACGTGCAGCAGCAGACAGTGGCGAACAAGAAGCGGCTGGAGGAGCGTGACCCGAAAGTGAGGCAGGCCAATTTCGACGAGCTGCGGCGCGCCGCCGCCGATCCGCGCCTGCACAAGCAGTTTCTGATGCGCACCTCGCTGATCGAGAGCGTACGCAAGGCCGGGAGGATGGCCTAGCCCGAGCGCTTGCGCGGGGGGCGGTGTTCGTTCAGGGCGCCTGCCTTACGCTCCACGGCGTCGCGCAGGCGCAGCGCGCGCGCCTGGCGCTTGGTCAGGAGCGGGCGATGCCGCATGTCGTCGAGCGTCGCGCCGATCTCCCAGCAGTTCTTCCCGTTGGTGACCCACAGCCGGGGGTCGAAGCGGCGCAGATCGAACGGCCCGGCGTAGCTTCGCAGGGTCTTCTGGCTGCGCTTGTTCGCGTACTCGTGCAGGTATGACATCGCGAGCTCGCGCAGGTTGCGGTATACCGGGTCGCGCCAACGCAGCACTGCGGGGTTGGTCTTGGAGATCGCGCCCCAGCAGCGACCGCGCCTGAACAGGGCGACGACGTGGTCGTAGTCGCGCTCGGCGCGCAGATCGAGGAGGAGCGGCGGTTCTCCGTGCACCCACAGGGCGCACGCGGCGAACATCGCGCCCTCGATGCAATGCGCCCGCCGCTGCTTCAGCACCTCGCGGACCGAAAGGCAGGTCTGGCCCTCGGTCTCGAAATTCGGAGACATACGGTTCAGGAAATCCTGGATCTTCTGGGGCGTGCGCAGGCGCCTGAGCACGGCGAACTCGGCCTTGCTGAGTCCCAGGTTCTCGCGGCGGGCGAAGCGCGGTCTCACGAACCCTATCCCCCTGAAGCGGCGCCCGAGGCACCGCGCCGGGCCATTCTAATAGGACAGGAACGCTTTGCCCGGACCCCGGTCGAAAGTAGCGCCGCCGGAGGGGCAGACACCAAGAAACGCGACGATGTTAGGCTTCGTTCCCATGACCCGACTTCTCTTTTCGCGACGGATCGGCAACCTGGGGGGCTTCCTCGCCTGTGCGGGCATGCTCGCCTTCGGCTACTACCTTCAGTTCGCCGCCGGGCTGGAGCCCTGTCCCCTGTGCATCCTCCAGCGCATCATGCTGCTCGCGACCGGGATCGCCTTCCTCGTCGCGGCGATCCATCACCCCGCGCGCAGGGTCGGTGCGGGGATATACGCCGGTGCGATCGCGCTGTGCGCCGTGACCGGCGCCGCCATCGCGGCCAGGCACACCTGGATCCAGCATCTTCCGGAGGACCAGCGGCCGGCCTGCGGGCCGAGCCTTGATTTCCTGCTCTCGACCTTCGGGCCGGTCCAGTCCCTCGGGCGTATCCTGCGCGGGTCGGGCGAGTGCGGCAAGGTCGACTGGACGCTGCTGTCCTTCAGCATCCCGGAGTGGACCCTCGCGGCGTTCCTCGCCCTCGCCGTCTGCGCGGTCGTGCTCGCGTTGCGCGACTGATCCGGCGGTCAGCGCGCCTTGTCCGTATAGGGGTTTTCCAGAAGCTGTACCAGGTTGCCGAGCACCTGCTTGAACTGGCGCTCATCGCACCCCATCAGCACGGCGTCCTCGAGAGCGTCCTGGCAGAGCTGCTGGATCTCCTCCAGGTTCTCGCGCAGCACCTTCAGTTTCTCGACGCAGGACACGATCTCGCCCGAGGGGGAGCGCCATACGGTTTCGGGGATGGGGCGAGGGCTCATCGGCCGGACTTTGGACATTTCTCGCAAATCTGACTCTGAAAGGCTGGCAAGGGTTCCGCTCAGGCCTGCCTGAGAACGGCCTCGATCGCTTCGTCCGCCGCGGGTCGGCGCTGCGCGAGCGCGTCCTTCAGCACTTCGCCGAAAAGGACGATAGTCGGGCCGTACCCGGTCTGCCGGGCAAGCGCGGGCAGCTCGGCCAGGGTTCCGAAGAGCACCTTGCGCTCGGGCAGCGAGGCATTCTCCACGAGCGCGACCGGAGTGCCGGGGGGCCTGCCGCGCGCCATGAGCTCCGCGCTGATCGGCTCCGCGAGGCCCGCGCCCATGTAGAGCACGGCGGTGTCGGCTGCTAGCACGCTCGCGGCCCAGTCGTTGCCGCGTTCGCCCTCGGCGGCGCGGGGCGTGGCGAAGACCACATGCCTGGAGAGCCCGCGTCGCGTCAATGAGACGCCGAGCTCGGCGGCGGCGGCGGTCGCCGCGGTGACCCCCGGAACGATTTCGAAATCGACGCCGGCGCGACGCAGGGCGTCGATCTCCTCCTGCGCGCGGCCGAAGAGCATGGGATCGCCCCCCTTCAGCCGAACGACTACCGCGTGTGTACGCGCCGCGTCGACCAGGCGTTTGCTGATGAATTTCTGGGCAGTCGACCGCCGCCCCGAGCGCTTGCCCACCGGGATCTTCTCCGCGCGCGCGGCGATCGCGAGCGTGGCGGGATGCACGAGCGCGTCGTAGAAGACGGCATCGGCGCGTCGCAGGACGTCCGCCGAGCGGAGAGTGAGGAGATCCGGCGCTCCCGGACCGGCGCCGACGAGATAGACGCGCCCCGTCATTCGATCATTCCCGCCGCCAGCGTCTGATGGGTCACGTCGTCGATGAGTATGAACGAGCCGGTGACGCGGTCGTTTCGGTAGGAATCGACGAATACCGGCTGGGCGAGCGCGAGGCCCACGCGAGCGATGTCGTTCATCACCAGCCCCGCGGGCGCTGCGTGCTGCTCGAGTGTGTTCACGTCGACGCGCGATTCGAGCGAGGCAAACCTCGCCGGCACGCTGCGCGTCGTGTGCTTGAGGACGAATCGTGCGGATGAGACAGCGCGGGCGTCCAGAGGCAGCGAGGAAAGCCAGCAGATGCGCGCATCGATTGCCTTGACCGCCCGTGGTGGCGAGATTGGGTCGGCAAGCATGTCGCCGCGCGAAAGGTCGATGTCGTCGGCGAGCACTACGCTCACCGAGGCGCCAGCGGCGGCGACGGGGAGCGATTGCGCGAGGGAGACGATATCCTCGACGACGGCGCGCCGCCCGGAAGCCATTGCAACGACCTCCGTTCCACGCGATAGCGAGCCCGACTCGACCCGGCCGGCGTATCCCCGGAAGTCCTTGCCTGCCCCGGCGCGGACGACGAGCTGCACCGGGAAGCGCAGCGGACGCGCTTCGGCCTCCTCGGTGGCGTCGATCTCCTCGAGAACGGAGAGGAGCGTAGGGCCGGCGTACCAGTTCATGTTCGGGCCGCGCTCGACTACGAGATCCCCGTGCAGCGCGGAGATCGGGATGAAGCGCAGGTCGGCGATCCGGAGGGCCGAGACGAAAGCGAGGTAGTCGCTCCGGATCCGCTCGAAGACCGATTCGTCGAAGCCGACCAGATCCATCTTGTTCACGGCGACGATGACGTGGCGCACACCCAGCAGGCGGGCGATGTAGGTATGGCGGCGGGTCTGCGGAAGCACTCCCTTGCGGGCGTCGACGAGTATCACTGCCGCGCCTGCGGTGGACGCGGCGGTAACCATGTTGCGGGTGTACTGCTCGTGTCCCGGGCTGTCGGCGATGATGAACTTGCGCCGTGGCGTGGAGAAGTAGCGGTAGGCGACGTCGATGGTGATGCCCTGCTCGCGCTCGGCTTCCAGCCCGTCGGTCAGGAGGGACAGGTCGATATGCTCGTTGCCGCGCCGCCGCGAGACGCGCGCCACCGCGGCGAGCTGGTCCTCGAAAACCGCGCGCGTATCGTGAAGCAGCCGCCCGATCAGCGTGCTCTTGCCGTCGTCGACGCTGCCGGCGGTGATGAACCGCAGCACGCCGCGGTCCTCCCGGAACAGGGGCTGGCGCTCGATCGGCTCCGCGAGGCCCATCAGAAGTACCCTTCCTTCTTGCGTTTCTCCATGGAGATCTCGGAGGTCTGGTCGTCCATGCGCGTTGCGCCGCGCTCGGTGACCGTGGTCAACGCGGTCTCGGCGACGATTTCGGCGGGCGTGCTCGCCACAGATTCAACGGGGCAGGTGCAGCTGATGTCGCCCACCGTCCGAAAGCGCACCGAGAGCTCCTCCACGGCCTCGCCCTCGCGCGGCGGCGTGAGGCTCGTCACGGGCACGAGGAGACCGTTCCTGCGCACGATGTTCCTGCGGTGCGCGTAGTAGATCGACGGCACGGCGAGCCTTTCGCGTGCGATGTACTGCCATACGTCGAGCTCGGTCCAGTTGCTGATCGGAAACACGCGCATGTGCTCGCCTTCAGCCACGCGCGTGTTGTAGAGGCTCCACAGCTCGGGGCGCTGGTTTTTCGGGTCCCACTGGCCGAACTCGTCGCGGAAGGAGAACACGCGCTCCTTGGCGCGTGCCTTCTCCTCATCGCGGCGAGCCCCGCCGATCGCGGCGTCGAACGAGAATTCGGCGATCGCCTCGAGCAGGGTCACTGACTGAACGGCGTTACGGCTGTCGTCCGGCCGGCGCAGCCTCACCGTGCCGCGCCGCATGGAGTCCTCGACCGAGCGTACCAGGAGCCTCTCGCCGAGCTCGGCCGCGCGGGCGTCGCGGAACGCGATCACCTCGGGAAAATTGTGGCCGGTGTCGATGTGAAGCAACGGAAACGGAAATCGCGCCGGCCGGAACGCCTTCTCCGCGAGCCGCAGCAGGACGATGGAATCCTTGCCGCCGGAGAAGAACAGCACCGGATTGGCGCACTCGCCGGCGACCTCGCGCAGGATGAAGACCGCCTCCGACTCGAGCCATTCGAGATGGTCGGGCACGGGCGATGCGGCCGGTACTGTCCGCGCTTGCCGTAGCAGGGCGCTCAAGCAGTTTCCTTGTCGCGCACCAAGCGCCCGTCCGGAGCCACGTGCAGCCCGCACTCGCGGGCGTCGCGCAGCTCCCACCACCAGCGGCCGGCGCGCACGTCCTCGCCGGCGACGGTCGGGCGGGTGCAGGGGGCACAGCCGATCGAGCGGTAGCCTTGGTCGTGGAGCGCGTTGTAGGGGACCTTGCGGCCGCGGATGTATTCCCAGACCTCGGCTTCGCTCCAGTCGGCGAGCGGGTTGAACTTGACGATGCCGCGCGCGGCGTCGTGCTCCTGGACCTTCAGGGCGGCGCGCGTAGCCGCTTGCTCGCGCCGCTGGCCGGTGATCCAGGCTTTCTTACCCGCGAGCGCTCGCTCCAGGGGTTCCACCTTGCGGATGTGGCAGCAGCGTTTGCGCAGATCCACGCTCGCGTAAAAGGCGTCGCGTCCGAAGCTCGCGACGTAGCCCGCGACCGCGGCCGGGTCGGGTTGGAAGACCCGGACATCGTAGTCGTAGCGCTCGCGAATCGCGCCAAGCACGTTGAGCGTGTCGGCGTGCAGCCTTCCGGTGTCGAGGGTGAAAACCTCGATGCCGATCTTGTGTCGAAGTATCGCGTCGGTGAGCACCATGTCCTCGGCGGAGAGGCTCGAAGCGAGCGCGGCGGGAGCGCATTCGGACGCGACGCGCCCGAGCAGCCGCCGAAGGTCTTCGACCTTGCGTTCCAAGGCTTCGCTCGTCACTTCGGCGCGGCGGGGCGTCGCCGGAAGAGAGGGACCGGCCTGAGCACCGAGGTCTGGTAGCCCTCGCTGAAGGTATCGATCGCCGTGAGTGCCTCTTGGGGGTCCTGGTCTTCGCGCAGGACGAACGCGTCGAACCCGCATTGGCTCATGAAGTAGAGAAAGTCGTGCAGCACGTCGCCGATCGCGCGCAGCTCACCCTCGTAGCCGTAACGCTCGCGCAGCAACCGCGCGGTCGAGTAGCCGCGGCCGTCGCCGAACTTCGGGAAGCTTACCGCAACGACCGCGAAGCGCTGCAGATCCGCCGCGACCGCTTCCGGTCCCTCGTTCGCGTCTAGCCATACGCCGAGCCTGCCGGGGTACGCGAGGAACGCCTCGCGGCGCTCCAGCCACAGCGCGAGCGGGACGATGACATCGCCCTGCGTCGGGACTTCGGGCAGAGCGCCGTCGGGCCCGCGCCTAAGCAGCAGCCAGTTGTCCGCGACGATACGCCGCTCTTTGATCAGCGTTGCCATAGACCGATTCCTTGAAGGGCTCCATGCCGATGCGGTGCACGACGTCGATGAAGCGCTCGGCGTCGCTGTCGCGGCGCTCAAGATAGCACTCGATCAATTTCTCGATGACGTCGGGGACCTCGGCGCGCGCAAACGACGGGCCGATGACTTTGCCCAGCGACGCTCCCACGCCCGGCCGAACCTCGCCCTGGTTGCCGCCGACCTCGATCTGGTACCACTCCTGTCCATTCTTGTCCACGCCGAGGATGCCGATGTGCCCGACGTGGTGGTGACCACAGGCGTTCATGCAGCCCGAGATATTCACGTCGATCTCACCGATGTCGTGCAGGTAGTCGAGATCGTCGAAGCGCTGCTGGATGGCCTCGGCCACCGGGATCGATTTCGCGTTGGCGAGCGAGCAGAAGTCGCCGCCCGGGCAGCAGATGATGTTGGTGAGGAGGCCGATATTCGGCGTCGCGAATCCGAGTGCCCTGACCTCGGTCCACAGCGAGTGGAGGTCCGCAAGCCGCACGTCGGTAAAGATCAGGTTCTGCTCGTGCGATACCCGCAACTCGCCAAACGAGTACCGGTCGGCGAGATCGGCGATTTTCTCCATCTGCTCGGCGGTTACGTCTCCTGGAGGCACTCCTGTCATCTTGAGCGACAGCGTGACCGCCGCGTAGCCGGGCATCTTGTGCGGATGGACGTTGCGCTTGTGCCAGTTCGCGAAGGCTCTCTCCGATGCCAGCGCGCGCCCCAGCCCTGCGTCGGTCGCGGTCAGCGGCAGGTATTTCGGCCGGGTGAAGCGGCCTTCGATACGCGCGACCTCCTCCGCGATGAGCGTCGACGGCCCGTCTTTGAGATGCGCCCACTCCGCTTCGACTTCCTCACGGAAGCGCTCCTGCCCACGCTCCTTCACCAGAATCTTGATGCGCGCCTTGTGGATGTTGTCGCGTCGGCCGTAGCGATTGTAGACGCGCAGTATCGCTTCGCAGTAGCTCAGCAGGTGCTGCCAAGGGAGGAACTCGCGGATGACAAAGCCGATCACCGGCGTTCGGCCCAGGCCCCCGCCGACCAGCACTTTGAACCCAACCTCACCCCTGGCGTCCCGTACCGCGTGCAGCCCGATATCGTGCACCGCCACCGCGGCGCGATCCGACTTGGCGCCGTTGACAGCGAACTTGAACTTGCGCGGCAGGTAGGAAAACTCCGGATGGAAGGTGGACCACTGACGGATGATCTCGCACCAGACGAAGGAATCGACGATCTCGTCGGGCGCGACGCCCGCAAAATGGTCGGTGGTGATGTTGCGGAAGGAATTACCCGAGGTCTGGATCGCGTGCATCTGCACAGTCGCGAGCTCGGCGAGGATGTCGGGCACCTCCGGGAGCTTGGGCCAGTTGAGTTGCAGGTTCTGGCGCGTGCTGAAGTGGCCGTAGCCGCGGTCGTACTTCCGTGCGACGTGCGCGAGCTTTCTCAGCTGTCGAGTCGACAGCAGCCCGTACGGGATCGAGATTCGCAGCATGGGCGCGTATCGCTGAATATAGAGGCCGTTCCTCAGACGCAGCGCACGGAATTCGTCCTCCGAAAGTTTCCCGGCCAGAAAGCGGCGCGTCTGGTCGCGGAACTGTGCGACGCGCTCGTCGACGAGCCTCTGATCGATTTCGTCGTAGGTGTACATAGCTGTTTGCCTACAGGGCGAGCTTGCCGCCGATCAGCACCAGCATCGCAGCGAGGGCGGTGCGCAGCACGCGCTCCGGAATCTTCCGGCCCAGCGAGCTGCCGAGCCAGATGCCGGGCAGCGAACCGAAGAGGAGCGAGCCGAGCAGCCGCCAGTCGACGGCGCCGGCGGCGGCGTGGCCCATGCCGGCGATTAGCGTGAGCGGGACCGCGTGCGCGATGTCGGTGCCGACGATGCGCGCCGCCGCGAGTCCCGGGTAGAGGAAGAAGAGCGCCGTGACGCCCAGCGCTCCGGCTCCAACCGAGGACGTCGTGACCAGGACGCCGAGGACCGCTCCGACGATCAGGGTTCGCCGCGTGGTGGAGCGCCGGTCGACGCTTGCCGAGGCTCGCCGCTCGGCCCACACGTGCAGCGTTTCCCTGAAAACGAGGGCGCCGGCGGTGAAGAGCAGCGCGACGCCCAGGGCCACGCTGACGACCGCGGAGAGCTTGTCCGGATGCGGAACGAGGAAGTGCAACAGCACCAGCGTGATACAAGATGCTGGCACGCTACCCGCCGCCAGCCAGCCGACCACGCCCCAGTCGATGTTGCCGCGGCGCGCGTGCGCCCATGCTCCGCCCGCCTTGGTCAAGGACGCGAAAAGGAGATCCGTGCCGACTGCGGTGACGGGGGCGATGCCGAACACGAGTACGAGCAAAGGGGTCATCAGCGAACCGCCGCCCACGCCGGTAACGCCGACGACGAAACCGACCAGGAATCCGGAGAGCGTAGTGAGCCAGTCCATGGACCGCGCCGAAAAAGGGGCATGCTAGCGTCGGAGCGCTAATACCTCAAAAGACTTTCATGTTAGAATTTAATAACCTTGATTGATATAATATAAGCTCATGAATTTCCAGCAATTGAGGTACATTCGCGAGACCGTGAGGCAGGGTCTGAATCTGACCGAAGCGGCCCGAAAGCTCCACACCTCCCAGCCGGGCGTGTCGAAACAGATCCGCGAGCTCGAAACCGAGCTCGGCGTCGAGATCTTCGTGCGTCACGGCAAGCGTATCGTCGCCGTCACCGAGCCCGGCAAGGCGGTCGTCGACGTCATCGACCGCCTCCTGCAGGAAGCGGAGAACCTCAGGCAGGTTGGCCGCGAGTTCAAGGATCAGACCTCGGGAACCCTGACCGTAGCCACCACGCACACGCAGGCCCGATACTCCCTGCCCAAGGTCGTGCGTGAATTCAAGCGGCGCTTTCCGAAGGTGCACCTCAGCATCAAGCAGGGAAGCCCGCCGCTGCTCGCCGAGATGGTGGCCGCGCGCGAAGCGGACATCGCGATCGCGACCGAGGCCCTCGATGGCTACCCGAAGCTGCTCGCGCTTCCGGGCTACGAGTGGAACCATTGCGTGGTCGTGCCCGCGAAGCATCCGCTCGCGAAGGTCGACCGGCTCACTCTGGAGGAGCTCGCGCGCCACCCCATTGTCACCTACGACGCCGCGTTCGCCGGCAGGAGCCACATCGACGAGGCGTTCCGGGGGCAGGGCCTTGCGCCGGATATCGTGCTCTCGGCGGTCGATTCGGATGTCATCAAGACCTACGTCGAGCTGGGCCTGGGGATAGGCATCATCGCGGCGATGGCGTTCGATGAAAAGCGCGATCGCTCGCTGCGAGCGCTCGATGCGGGGCATCTTTTCGGCACCATGACGACGCGCGTCGCCGTGCGGCGCGGCGCAGCCCTCCGCGGCTACGCCTACACCTTCATGGAGCTGTTTTCGCCGCGACTCAATCGCAAGCTGATCGAGACCGCCCTCGACGGCAAGGCGGAGGCGTACGAGCTCTAGCGCTGCCGCCTAGTCGCCGGTAGGCGAAATCCGGAACGCCTTGATCGAGGCCAGGGCGTTTAACGCGAGCGAGAGATCCCGCGTTTTGTCGCGGTCGGGCGAGTGGATCACCATCTGGTACTCGAATGTCAGCCCGTCTCCGGTAACCGCGTAGTTCATGTTGGCGATGACGAATCCCTTCCGCTCCACCATCGACCGCAATTCTTCCTCCGGCAAGGCAGCGTTCCGGGCGAACGCCACCGTAAGATTGGCGTAGAACTCGATCGGCATCGTGCGCTCGATCCAGCGGAAGACGGACAGAACGATTAGGGTCATCGCCGTCGCAATTCCCGCGGGAAAGTAGAATCCCACGCCGATCATCACACCGATGCCCGCGGTGACCCAGATCGAAGCGGCCGTGGTCAGGCCACGCACGGTCAAGCCTTCCCGCATGATCACTCCCGCCCCGAGGAAACCGATGCCGGTCATGATCCCCTGCGCCATGCGCGTGGGGTCGATGTTTGCCCTCTCGAGGGAGAAAGCTTCAAACCACGTGTCTTGGTAGACCGTGAGGACCATCAGCATGGAGGAAGCCAGACACACGAGGGCATGCGTGCGGAAGCCGGCGGGCCGGCCGTGGTAGCTCCGCTCCAGGCCGATGATCGATCCGGCGGCGAGCGCGATCAGGAGGTGCAGCGCGATCGCCGCGTAGTTATCGTGCCAGATCGAGTTCATCGGGTGTCCCGGAATCGCGACTGCAGCGTTGGGCTAATAGCGGTAGTGGTCCGCCTTGTAAGGTCCCTGCCTGGAGACTCCGATGTAGCGCGCCTGCGCGTCCGTCAGGTCGGTCAGCATCGCGCCCAGCTTCTTCAGCTGGAGCCGCGCAACTTTCTCGTCCAGGTGCTTCGGCAGAACGTATACGCCGATCGGATATTTGCTCGGGTTCTTCTGCGTCTCTGTCCAGAGCTCGATCTGCGCGATCGTCTGGTTGGCGAAGGAGGAGCTCATCACGTAGGAAGGGTGCCCGGTCGCGCAGCCGAGGTTCACCAGGCGCCCCTCGGCGAGAAGAATGATGCGCTTCCCGTCGGGGAATATGACATGGTCGACCTGTGGCTTGATGTTCTCCCACTTGTACTGCTTCAGGCTCGCGACGTCGATTTCGTTGTCGAAGTGGCCGATATTGCACACGATCGCCTGGTTCTTCATCTTCTTCATGTGCTCGAGCGTGATGACGTGGAAGTTACCCGTCGCGCTCACGAAGATGTCCGCCTTGTCGCAGGCGTAGTCCATGGTAACGACGCGATAGCCTTCCATCGAGGCCTGCAACGCGCAGATCGGATCGATCTCGGTGACCCACACCTGCGCCGAGAGCGCGCGCAGCGCCTGCGCGCTTCCCTTGCCGACATCGCCGTATCCCGCGACCACCGCGACCTTGCCTGCCACCATGACGTCGGTCGCGCGCTTGATGCCGTCGACCAGCGATTCGCGGCAACCGTAGAGATTGTCGAACTTCGACTTCGTCACCGAGTCGTTGACGTTGATCGCCGGGAATTTCAGCCGCCCCTCCTTGGCCATCTGGTACAGGCGTTTTACGCCGGTCGTGGTCTCCTCGGACACACCCCTGATCTGCCCGATGCGCTTGGAGTACCAGCCGGGCTGAGCCGCGAGGCGCTTCTTGATCGAAGCGAAGAGAAAAGTCTCCTCTTCGCTCGCCGGGTGCGCGATTACCGAGGGGTCCGACTCGGCGCGCGTGCCCAGGTGCAAGAGCAGCGTGGCATCGCCGCCGTCGTCCAGAATCATGTTCGCGAAGTTCCCGTCGGGCCATTCGAAGATACGGTGGGTGTATTCCCAGTATTCCTCGAGCGTCTCGCCCTTGTACGCGAAGACGGGCGTACCGCCGGCGGCGACCGCCGCAGCGGCGTGGTCTTGGGTCGAGTAGATGTTGCACGACGCCCAGCGCACTTCTGCCCCCAGGGCGCGCAGGGTATCGATCAGGACCGCGGTCTGGATGGTCATGTGCAGCGAGCCCGCGACGCGCGCGCCGCGAAGGGGCTGGCTGGCTGCGTACTCCTCGCGGATCGCCATGAGACCCGGCATCTCGGTCTCGGCGATGGCGATCTCCTTGCGCCCCCAATCGGCGAGCGCGAGATCGGCAACCTTGAAGTCGGTCAAACTTTTGGAATGCGGTACGGCGCTCATCTCGCGCTCTCCTTTCTTTCGAAAAAAGTTTGCGAGCGCCGTTGCACGGGTCGGATCCTCCGAGCCTGGCAGGCGCCGAAAGGGCCCGTTGCAACGCTCCTCGGAGAGGGGCGTATTGTACTCGACCCGGCGCTGAAAAAAAAAGCCGGCGCGAGGCCGGCCGTATCCGAGAGCGCGCTTCAGGCCGTAACCGCCGCACCTTTCTTCACGCCGGCGTCGGCGGCGAGCGCCTGGGCTTTGTCGGTCGCCTCCCAGGTAAACTCCGGCTCCTCGCGGCCGAAGTGGCCGTATGCCGCCGTCTTCTCGTAGATGGGGCGCAGCAGATCGAGCATCTGGATGATGCCCTTCGGGCGCAGGTCGAAGTGCTTCTGCACCAGCTCCGCAAGTTTGTCATCGGAGACCTTGCCCGTGCCCTGCGTGGTCACCATGACGCTCGTCGGGCGCGCAACGCCGATCGCGTACGACACCTGGACGAGGCAGCGCGTCGCGAGTCCGGCGGCGACGATGTTCTTCGCGACGTAGCGCGCCGCGTACGCCGCCGAGCGGTCCACCTTCGACGGATCTTTGCCGGAAAATGCACCGCCCCCGTGGGGCGCCGAGCCGCCGTAGGTGTCGACGATGATCTTGCGGCCGGTCAGCCCGCAATCGCCCTTGGGACCGCCGATCTCGAAGCTGCCGGTGGGATTGACGAGGTAGTTGATCTTGCTTTTGACGTGCGCCTTGGGGAGGACGGGCTTGATGACCTGCTCGATCACCGCTTCCTTGATCTGCTCGTGCTTCATGCCCGGCGCGTGCTGGGTCGAGAGCACGACTGTGTCGATCGCGTCGGGCTTGCCGTCGACGTACCGGATCGTGACCTGCGACTTGGCGTCCGGGCGCAGCCACGGAAGCCGCCCGTCGCGCCGCAACTCCGACTGCCGCTCGACCAGCCGGTGCGAGAGATAGATCGGCAGGGGCATGAGCTGCGGCGTCTCGTCGCAGGCGTAGCCGAACATGAGGCCCTGGTCGCCGGCGCCCTGCTCGAGATCGAGGCCCTTGCCTTCGTCGACACCCTGCGCGATGTCCTGCGATTGCTTGCCGTAGGCGACGAGCACGGTGCAGGTCGAGGTGTCGAACCCGATGGCAGGATCGGTATAGCCGATGCGCTTGATGGTCTTGCGCGCGATCTCGTCGAAGTTCACATGCGCGCCCGTGGTGATCTCGCCGGCGAGGACCACGAGGTTGTCCTTGACGAGCGTCTCCGCGGCGACTCGGGAGCGCTTGTCCTGAGCTAGAATGGCGTCGAGAACGGCATCGGAGATCTGGTCGGCGACCTTGTCCGGGTGCCCTTCAGAAACCGATTCGGACGTGAAGAGATAGCTGCTCATGCTGGCGGTTTTCCCTGCGAAAAATGGTCCGCCAGTCTAGCACAGCGCACCCTCGTACCCAACCCACGCGGCTCCCACTTTCGTCCCACATCCATGCAATTTCTGTTGCGGCTGGTCGCGCGCCTTCCCTTGCGTGTGCTGCACGCGATCGGCGCCGCGCTCGGATGGGTGGTCTACCTGATTTCTCCGCGTTACCGGAGGATGATCGCGCGCAATCTGCAAATCGCGGGGCTCGACTCGGCGCGCATGCGCTCGGCGGTCGTGGCGGAAACGGGCAAGGGGGCGATGGAGATCCCGGCGGTGTGGCTGCGGCCGCACGAGCACGCGGCCGGCCTCGTGGTGGAAGCCGTCGGCTGGGAGCACGTCGAGACCGCTGCGACCTCGGGCAAGGGCGTGATCTTGCTGACGCCTCATCTAGGCTGCTGGGAAGTGTCGGGACAGTACATCGCCAGCCGGATGCGGATCACCGTGATGTACAGTCCGCCGAACGTCAGATGGCTCGAGCCGCTGATGCTGGCGGGCCGGGACCGCGGCGACGCGATGAAAAGCGTTCCCGCCGACATGCGCGGCGTCCGGGCAATGCTCAAGGCGCTCAAGCGCGGCGAGGCGATCGGCATCCTTCCCGATCAGGTTCCCGGTGTGGGCGAGGGAGAGTGGGTCGAGTTCTTCGGACGGCCCGCCTATACCATGACTCTGGTCGGGCGCCTGGCGGAGCAGACCGGCGCTCCCGTGCTGGTGTGCTACTCGGAGCGCCTCGCAGGCGGCCGCGGTTACCGCTTCATGATCGAGCCCCTGCTCGAGGCGCGCCCGCCCGAATCCCCGGTGCGGGCCCTGAACCGCTCGCTCGAGCGGCTGATCCGTCGCTGCCCTGAGCAGTACCTGTGGAGCTACAACCGCTACAAGGTTCCGGCCGGAGTGCAGCCCCCGGGTAGCCCGCGGGGATGAGAGAGATCCTGCGATGCTGACGCGGATCGCCGTTGCGATAGTCTGGGTGCTGCATTTCCTGCCGCTCTCGATCTTCGCGCGCGTCGGGTCGGGACTCGGGGGCTTCCTGTATTTCCTCGCGCGCGAGCGCCGCAACGTGTGCCTCACAAACCTCGCGCGCTGCTTTCCGCAACTGCCGGAAGGAGAGCGCGTCGCGATCGCCAGGGCGCACTTTCGCGCCTTCGGCCGCGCCGTGCTCGAGCGCTCGATCCTCTGGTGGTCGCCGCGCGAGCAGATCCAGCGTATGGTGCGCGTCGTCGGATTGGAGCGAATTCTCGCCCTCAAGGGCCAGCCGCTGATCCTGCTCGTGCCGCACTTCGTGGGGCTGGACGCGGGCTGCACGCGACTCACCTGCGAGATCGACATGGCGGGCATCTACGCGAGGCAAAAGCACCCTCTTATCGACGCTCTGCTGCTCTCCGGGCGGACGCGCTTCGGGCGCCAGCGCCCGATCCCCCGCCAGGACGGCGTGCGGCCAGCCATCGCTGCGGTGAAGGAAGGCGTTCCCTTCTACTACCTGCCCGACCAGGATTACGGCGCCCGCGACACGATCTTCGTCCCCTTCTTCGGCGTGCCCGCGGCGACCATAACCGGGCTGTCGCGGATGGCGAGAGTTACCGGGGCGCGGGTGCTTCCTGTCGTAACGCGCATGTTTCCGGGTGCGGAAGGCTACGAGGTGCACTGCTATCCCGCGTGGGAGCATTTCCCGAGCGGCGACGATGCCGCCGACGCCCGACGTCTGAATGCATTCATCGAGGAACGGGTGCGCGAGATGCCTGAGCAGTACTTCTGGACGCACAAGCGCTTCAAGACGCGGCCTGCGGGCGAGGCGAAGTGGTACTGAACGGCAAATTGACTTCCGTGTCTCAGCATTTGAGAATCACCGACTCTGCGAAGGAGACAAGCATGAATTCTTCCATCCGAGTTCTGTGCGCTGTCGCGCTGCTTGCGCTTCCGGGAATCGCCCTATCCCAGGACATCCCCGGCTGGTACCTCGGCTTCGGCATCGGACAGTCCAAGTTCAAAGACGCTTGCTGCGACAATACCGATACCGCTGGGAAGTTCTTCGGCGGGTATCAGTTCAGCAGGAACTTCGATCTCGAGCTCGCCTATGCGGACCTCGGACAAGCGAAAGCCGGCGGCAGCACCTTCGGAGCCAAGGGCCTCGAATTCGCCGGCGTGGGGATGCTCCCCATCGGCAATCAATTCTCCCTGCTCGCGCGAGGGGGGCTGTTCCACTGGAAGGCGGACACAACCGCTCCATCGACCAGCACCTCTGGGACCGACCTCACCTTCGGTCTCGGCGTGAAGTTCGATTTCAACAGGGATTTCTCGATTCGCGGGGAGTGGCAGCGTTACAAGGACGTCGGCGATCAGAACAAGACGGGGCAAACCGACGTCGACTTCATCGGAGCGAGCCTCGTATACAGGCTTTGAGTTGCGCCTGAAATTCACCAAGATGCAGGGGGCTGGAAACGACTTCGTCGTGCTGGATGGCGTCAGTCGTCGAGTCGACATCACCCCGCAGCGTGCGAGGCGGATCGCCGACCGCCACTTCGGCGTCGGCTGCGACCAGATCCTCCTGGTGGAGAAGCCGCGGCGGGCCGACGCAGATTTCCGCTACCGCATCTGGAATTCGGACGGCGGAGAGGTCGAGCAATGCGGCAACGGCGCGCGCTGCTTCGTTCGCTTCGTGCATGACAAGGGGCTCACCCAAGAAACAGAAATCCGCGTCGAGACGCTCTCGGGGCTGATCGCGCCGCGCCTAGAGGCCGACGGTCAGGTGAGCGTCGACATGGGCGCGCCGGCGTTCGACCCGGAACAGGTGCCTTTCGACGCGAGCGGGCTCAAGCAGTCGGGGTTGCGCTGGCCGCTCGAAGTCGCGGGTGGCGTAGTGTCGGCCTCGGTGCTGTCCATGGGCAATCCCCATGCGGTGCAAACGGTCGAGGACGTCGACGCAGCTCCCGTTACGACCCAGGGCCCCCTGATCGAGCGGCACCCGCGGTTCCCCAGGCGGGCGAACGCCGGGTATCTGCAGGTGGTGAATCGCTCGAGCGCGCGCTTGCGCGTGTGGGAGCGTGGCGCCGGTGAAACCCTCGCCTGTGGCACGGGTGCATGCGCCGCGGTGGTGGCGGGGATCAGGGAAGGGCTGCTCGACAGCAAGGTAAGCGTCGAAACGCGCGGCGGCCGATTGACGATCCGCTGGGCGGGCGGGGAGAATGATCCGAACGGCTCCGTGTGGATGACCGGGCCCGCCGAGACCGTGTTTGAAGGGGAGATCGAGATTGAAAGCTGACGATGTCGCGCGCTATCTGCGAGAGAACCCGACGTTCTTCGAGACGCACGCCGACCTGCTCGCCGAGATCAGCATTCCCCATCCCCACGGCGGCCGCGCGATCCCTCTCTCGGACCGGCAAATGCTGACACTGCGGGAAAAGAGCAGGGCGCTCGAGTCGCGTCTGACCGAGCTTCTCCAGATCGGCGAGGAAAACGACGCGATCGGGGAGAAAATGCACCGCCTGAGTCTCGCGCTGCTCGCGGCGCCCGATTGGCAGAGCCTGCTGGCCGGTCTCTACCTGCACTTGCGCGAGGATTTCGCGGTGCCCCACGCCGCGCTGCGAATTTGGCACGCGGAGCGCGGCGCGCCGGAAGGGGTGGACGATACGCCCGAGTTTCGCCCCGTAGGCGAGCACCTTAGGCGCTACGCCGGATCGCTCGCCCAGCCGTTCTGCGGTCCTAGCGGCGACGCAGAGGCGGCCGCCTGGTTCGGCGAGGGCGCATCGCACATCCGCTCGGTGGCGCACATGCCGCTGCGGGACCGGGAATGCTTCGGCATGCTCGCGCTCGGGAGCGAGGACGTGCTGCGCTTCTATCCCGAAATGGGCACGCTATACCTGAAGCGCATGGGCGATCTCGCGAGCGCGGCGCTGCTTAGATTTCTCTAGCGGCCCGCGGGAATGGCGCGCGATCCCCGCCAGGGTTTGCTCGAGGAATTCATCGACCAGCTCTCGCACCAGCGCCGGCTCAGCCCGGGAACCGCGCGCAACTACCGCCGTGCCGTCGAGGAGCTTTTCGCGCTGAACCCGGGGAAGGCTCTCGACGATCTCGATTCGCAGCACCTCCGCCGCGCCGCCTCCCAGCTGCATTCGCGCGGCATGTCCGGGCGGACCATCGCGTACATGATCTCCGGCTGGCGCGGGTTCTTCGGCTGGCTGGTGAAGCACCGCGGGTTTTCGCGCAATCCCTGCGTCGGCCTGCGCCCGCCGAAAAGCCCCAAGGCCCTGCCCAAAGCGCTGTCGCCCGATCTCGTGGCGCGCCTTCTGGAAACCCCGGCAAGAACACCCGCCGAGATGCGCGACAAGGCGATGTTCGAGCTGTTCTATTCCTCGGGGCTGCGTCTCGCCGAGCTGGTGAGCCTCGATTGCGCGGACGCCGAGGGCGTCCTGCGGCAGGCCGAGGTCACGGTGACGGGCAAGGGCGCGAAGACGCGCACCGTGCCCGTGGGCAGCAAGGCGCGCGCGGCGGCCGACGCCTGGCTCGCGCAGCGCGGCGCGCTCGCGAATTCGGACGAGCCGGCTCTGTTCGTCGGGGCGCGCGGCCGCCGTATCAGCCCGAGCTCCGTGCGTCATGCGCTCTCGCAATGGGCCCGGCGCCTGGGGCTGCCGCAGCACGTGCATCCGCACATGCTGCGTCATTCTTTCGCGACCCACGTACTGCAATCCTCGGGCGACTTGCGCGCGGTGCAGGAAATGCTCGGGCATGCGAGCATCTCGACCACGCAGGTCTACACGCACCTGGACTTCCAGCATCTGGCCAAGGCGTACGACGCCGCCCACCCGCGCGCCAAGAGGAAGGCGCCGCCGACGGAGAAGAAGCCGTGAGCGAAGCGCCGCGCGAAGGCGCGCCCGGCGTGTCGGATCTTTTTCTGCGCTTCACTCAGGTCGGCGTCTCGGGTTTCGGCGGCGTGATGCCTTGGGCGCGAAGGATGCTGGTCGAGGAGCAACGCTGGCTGAACGCCGAGGAGTTCAACGAGGCGTTGAGCCTGTGCCAGGTTCTCCCGGGGCCCAACATCGTCAACATGGCCGTCTGTGTGGGCACGCGTTTTCGCGGCGCCCTCGGCGCGCTCGCCGCCTTCCTGGGCCTGATGTGCGCGCCGTTCGCGATCGTTCTCGTGCTCGGCGCGCTGTTTACCCATTACGGCGAGTTGCCCGCCGTCTCGGCGGCGTTTCGTGGAATATCCGCCGCCGCAGCGGGCTTGATCGTCGCCATGGGCCTCAAGATGGCGTCGAGCCGACGCTTGCGCTCGCCGCTTGCGGTATTCGCGCTCGCCGCGTTCGTCGGCATCGCTCTCGCGCGTCTCCCCCTGGGGATCTTTCTGCTGTTCGCCGCTCCCGCCAGCGTGGCTGCCGCAGCGTGGAGGAACCGATGAGCGAGGCGCTCGCCGAACTCGCGATGGATTTCTCGATCTTGTCGCTGTTTGCGGTGGGTGGCGTCATCACCGTTCTGCCCGAATTGCACCGCGGCGTCGTCGAGGTTCACGGCTGGATGAGCAGCGCGGAGTTCGCGCGGCTGTTCGCGCTCGCCCAGGCGTCGCCCGGCCCGAACATCCTCGTCGTGAGCCTGATTGGCTGGAAGGTGGCCGGCCTCGCTGGCGCCGCGGTCGCGACCGCGGCGGTCTGCGCGCCGAGCAGCATCCTGACCTACGGTGTGTCGCGGGTCTGGCAGCGCTTTCGCGGCGCCCGTTGGCGCAAGACGGTCGAGGAGGGTCTGGTCCCGGTGACGGTGGGTCTGATGCTCGCCGGGGGCTATCTCATCACTCTCGCGGCCGACCGGACTGCCGCGGGATTCGTCATCACCGCGGTGACCGCCGCTGCCGTGCTGGCCACGAGGATCCACCCCCTGTGGCTGCTTGCGGCGGGCGGGCTGATCGGCCTCGCCGGCTGGGTCTAGTCTTGAGCTCGCCGGAACTGAGGCTCAAGGCGGGCCGCGAGCGTTCTCTGCTGCGGCGTCATCCCTGGGTGTTCTCGGGAGCCGTCGAAGAGATCATCGGCTCGCCGCAGAGCGGGGCTACGGTGCGCGTGTGCGCCGCCGACGGCAAGTTCCTCGCCTGGGCCGCCTATAGCCCCGCTTCCCAGATCCGCGCTCGTGTCTGGAGCTTCGACGAGGCCGAGGTGCCGGGCCCGGGCCTGTTCCGGAAGAGGATCGAGGTCGCCGTCGCCCGCAGGCGCGCGCAGATCGCGGTCGAGGCCACCAACGCAGTCCGCCTGGTGCACGGGGAGTCCGACGGGCTCCCGGGCCTGGTTGCCGACCGTTACGACGATACCCTCGTCGTGCAGCTGCTCTCGGCGGGCAGCGAGAAGTGGCGCGACGAATTGATCGGAATACTGCGAGAGCGCAGCGGCTGCGTCCGGATCTACGAGCGTTCCGACACGGACACGCGCGAGCTCGAAGGACAGCCCGCGAGGTCGGGTTGGGTTCTCGGGACAGCCTCCGGGCCGCTCAGGATCGCCGAGCATGGCATCGAGTACGAGGTCGACCCGGCCTCGGGACAGAAAACCGGATTCTTCCTCGATCAGCGCGACAACCGCCTGTGCGTGAAGCATCTCGCCGCCGGCCGCGATGTGCTCGACTGCTTCTGCTACACCGGCGGTTTTTCCCTGTCCGCGCTCGCCGGCGGGGCGCGGACGGTCCTGGGGATCGACAGTTCGGCGCAAGCGCTCGCCCAGGCGAATCGCAACCTCGGCCTGAACCGGATCGCCCCGGGCCGCGCCGAATGGCTGGAAGCGGACGTGTTCCAGGCGCTGCGCCGCCTGCAGCGCGACGGCCGCCGGTTCGACCTCATCGTTCTCGACCCGCCGAAGTTCGCGCCGACCGCGAAGGACGCCGCGCGCGCAGCGCGCGGCTACAAGGACGTCAATCTGAACGCGCTCAAGCTCCTGCGCCCGGGCGGGCTGCTCGCGACCTTTTCCTGCTCCGGGGGCGTGTCGCTCGAGCTTTTCCAGAAGATCGTGGCAGGCGCTGCCGCGGATGCCGGCGCGTCGCTGCTGCTGCGCGAGCGGTATCGCGCCGCTCCCGACCATCCGGTGCGGATCGAGTTCCCGGAGGGCGAATACTTGAAGGGGTTCCTGCTCGAAAAAAGCTAGCCGAAACCCCCGTCGCCCGAACGGTTGCTTTGTAATCGGGAGCGTGCTGTAATGCGCCCTTTTTTGGACGACCCCGTGCCCAGCCGGGGCGTCCAGCCGCAAACTTTTTCGGCACTGCATGCTCAAATGGTGTTGCTCGGGCGAGCGTGCCAGGAGATCGAATTGGCGGTACAGGAAAACATGGTTCCGGTGACCATACTCACCGGGTTCCTGGGGAGCGGAAAGACCACACTCGTCAACCGCATTCTCAAGGAGCAGCACGGCCATCGTATCGCGGTGATCGAGAACGAGTTCGGGGAGGCGGGCGTCGACAACGAAATCCTCCTGAACGAGACCGGCGAGCAGATCGTCGAGATGAACAACGGCTGCGTGTGCTGCACGGTGCGCGGTGACCTGATCCGCATTCTCGGCGAGCTCAAGGAGCGCCGTGAAACCGGGAAACTGGATTTCGAGCGGGTCATCATCGAGACCACGGGAATGGCCGACCCGGGCCCGGTCGCCCAGAGCTTCTTCATCGACGAGAAGATCGGCAACTATTATCTGTTGGACAGCGTCATCACCCTGGTGGACGCGAAACACGCGGCGAAGACGCTCGACGAGTTCCGCGAGGCCCAGGAGCAGGTCGGCTTCGCCGACCGCATCCTCATGTCGAAGACCGACCTCGTGTCGGAGGACGAGCAGGAAACGCTGAGGAAGCGCCTGGTGAAGATGAATCCGCGGGCCCCGATCAAGAAGGTGCATTTCGGGAACGCCCCGGTCGGGGAGATTCTCGATATCCGCGGCTTCAATCTCAACGCGGTGCTCGAGCTCGATCCGGAGTTTCTCGATGACGCGGAGCACGAGCACGACGAGCACGTCAGCTCGTTCGTGTTCCGCTCGAACGCGCCGTTCGACAGCGTGAAGCTCGAGGAATTTCTGTCGGGGGTGGTGCAGATCTACGGGCCCGACCTGCTGCGCTACAAGGGAGTGCTGTACATGAAAGGCAACACGCATCGCGTCGTGTTTCAGGGCGTGCACATGCTCATGGGCGGCGATCTGGGCCGTCCCTGGGGCAAGGGAGAGAAGCGCTCGAGCACGATGGTTTTCATCGGAAAGAACCTTCCGCAGGAGCTATTTATCAAGGGGCTTGAACAATGTTTGGTAGAAAAGCAGTAAAGAAGCCGGCGCCGAAGGCGACGAAGGCGCCGGAGGCGAAATCGGTCGAAGCCGCGCCGGCCGAGGAGCGGCCGGTGAAAAGGAACGGCTTGACCGAAGCCGAGTTGATGCGCGCGCCCGCGTCGCAATACATGAGCCCGGAGCAGCTCGCGTTCTTCCGCGAGCGGCTCCTCCAGACGCAGCGGGAGCTGCTGGAGAAGGCCAACCTCACCTCCGAGCACCTGCGCGAGCACGAGCTCGAGGCCGATCCGACCGATCAGGCGACGATCGAGGAGGAGTATGCACTCGAGCTCCGGGCGCGGGATCGGGAGAGAAAGCTACTGAAGAAGATCGACGAAGCCTTGCGCCGCATCGAAGAGGGCAGCTACGGGTACTGCGAGGAGACCGGCGAACCCATCGGCATCGCCCGGCTGATCGCGCGCCCGACGGCCACGCTTTCCGTCGAGGCGCAGACGCGCCGGGAGCAGAAGCAGAGACTCTACGGGGAGTAGCCGACCCCGGGTTCCCAGGGAGTACACTACGTCCCGGTCCACCCGCGACATGAACCGTACTCTGCGCCATCTATTCGTCGCCGCCGCGCTGGTCTTCGCTCAGCAGGCGGCGCAGTTGCACGCGCTCTCGCACCTCAAGCACGATCTAATCAAAGTCGAGAGCGGCGGCAAGTGCGTTCCGCCGATCAGCCATACCGCCGAGAAGTGCATCGCGTATCACGCGGTCGACAGCACGCTGCCGAGCCTGGCGCCGGCGATCGATCCGCCGCGCATCGCGCTGCCGGCCTTCGCCGCGGTCGTCCTGCAGCTCCTGCAACCGCCGCGGATCGAGTTCGATTCGCGCGCCCCTCCCGTCCTCTCCTAGTTCGATAGCTGAGGGGCTCCGTCTCCCGCGCGAGACGGACGTGTCTTGCAGCAACAGCTGGAGAGGAACATGCTGAAGAAGAATGCTTTGGCGCTCGCTGCAGTCGCGACGCTGGGTCTGTCCCGCGCAGCGCCTGCGCAGACGCAGGACGAGGCGCGGGCCTTGCGGGAGCAGGTCGATCAGCTCGAAAAACGAGTTACGAACGCCGAGCAGGCGGCGGCTCAGGCATCCAACCGTCCGGCCGGCGAGAACGCGCTGAATCCGGCGGTTTCGCTTATCCTGAACGGAATCTACGGCAATCTTTCGCAGGACCCGGCGAACTTCAGGATTAACGGCTTCATCCCGACGGGCGGCGACGTGGCGCCGCCCGGCCGGGGCCTCAGCCTGGGCGAGTCGGAGCTCTCGATTGCCGCCAACGTCGATCAGGTCTTCCGTGGCACCGGAATATTCTCGGTCTCGTCCGACAATTCGATCGAGGTCGAGGAGGCCTATATACAGACGCTTGCCCTGTCCAACGGTTTCACGATCAAGGCGGGGCGCTTTTTCTCCAGCGTCGGCTACCAGAACCAGGTCCACGCGCACGCCTGGGATTTCACCGACGCGCCGCTCGCGAACAAGGTATTCCTCGGCAACCAGCTGAGCGACGACGGCATCCAGCTGAAATGGGTCGCGCCGACCCTGCTCTACTTCGACGTCGGGGTCGAGGTGGGCCGCGGGCGCAACTTTCCCGCAGGACCCCCGGGGGGGCGCGAGAAGAACGGCTTCGGCTCCGGCAATTTCTTTACCACGCTCGGCGGCGACTTCGGAACGGGCACCGCGTGGCAAGCGGGCCTCGCGTATCTCGCGACTTCGCCGCAGAACCGCGCCTACGACGATGTCGACTCGGCCGGCACGCCGGTCACGAACAGCTTCTCGGGGGCGAGCAAGCTGTGGGCGCTCGACGGCATCCTCAAGTGGGCGCCGAATTTCAATCCGACCGAGACGTACTTCAAGGTGCAAGGCGAGTACTTCCGGCGCAGCGAGAACGGGGACCTCACGTTCGACACCGCCGGAGCGACCGGGGGAGGCACCCGGACGGGCGGCTACGCGTCGACGCAGTCGGGCTGGTACCTGCAGGGTGTCTACCAGTTCATTCCGATGTGGCGGGTCGGCTATCGCTACGACCGGTTGAACGCAGGCGGGACGAGCATCGGCCTCGTGGATTCGGGCGCGCTCGTCGCGGCCGATTTCCCGATCCTCGCGAAGCACAACCCGACCCGCAATACCGTCATGGTGGACTGGAGCCCGAGCGAGTTCAGCCGCGTCCGCCTGCAGCTTGCGCAGGACAAGTCGCGATCGGACGCGACCGACAACCAGGTGTTTCTCCAGTACATCGTGAGCCTGGGCGCGCACGGCGCCCACAAGTTCTAGGAGCGCGAACATGAGAACAATTCCGAAACTCGGGGCAGCGCTGAGCCTGGCGCTCATCGCGCTGCCGGCCGCGGCGACGCTCAACGTATTCACCTGCGAACCGGAATGGGCCGCGCTCGCCCAGGAACTCGGCGGGGACAAGGTCTCGGTGTATTCGGCGACGACCGCGCTGCAGGATCCGCATCGGATCGAGGCGCGCCCGAGCCTGATCGCGCGCATCCGCTCGGCCGACCTGTTGATCTGCTCCGGCTCCGAGCTGGAGATAGGTTGGCTTCCGCTGCTGCTCACGCAGAGCGGGAACAGCAAGATCCAGCTCGGAACTCCGGGATACTTCGAGGCGTCCCAGTTCGTCGCGAAGCTGGAGATCCCGAAGGTCGTCGACCGCGCCATGGGCGACATCCATCCCGGAGGCAATCCGCACGTCCACACCGATCCCCGCAACATCGCGAAGATCGCAGCGGTCCTCGAAGGTCGCTTGGCGCAGCTGGATTCGGGCAACGCGGACACGTATCACTCGCGGGCCAAGTCGTTTCTCGCGCGCTGGCAGGCGGCCATCGCGCGCTGGGAAAAGGAAGCTGCGCCGCTCACGGGCGTGCCCATCGTCGAGCATCACAAGGCGTTCTCGTACTTCATCAACTGGATGGGGATGCGCGAGGTGGCCACGCTCGAGCCGAAACCTGGAATTCCTCCCACGCCTTCGCATCTCGCGGAATTGCTGGATCTGATGAAGAGCGCGCCCGCAAAGGTGATAGTCTACTCGTCGTACGATAGTCCCAAAGCCGCGCAGTTCCTTTCGGAGCGTTCGAAGATACCGGCGGTGATGTTGCCCTTCACCGTCGGCGGAACGGATAAGGCCAAAGACCTGTTCGGATTCTTCGACGACATGATCGAGCGCCTGCTCAAGGTGGTGAAATGAATCTCGATGCCGCAACCTTCGGGATTCTGTGGCCGGCGTTCGTCGCCGGCCTGCTCGTCACCGCGACGCATGTGCCGCTCGGCATGCAGGTGCTCGCGCGCGGAATCGTGTTCATCGATCTTGCCGTCGCTCAGGTGGCGGGTCTGGGCGTGATCCTCGCGCACTATCTCGGCTGGGAACCGACGGGCGCCGCGGTGCAGGTCGCGGCGCTCGCCTCTGCGCTAGCTTGCGCCATGTTCCTCACCTGGACGGAGCGGCGCTGGCCCGAGGTTCAGGAAGCCATCATCGGGGTGGTGTTCGTCCTTGGATCGAGCGCGGCGATTCTGCTGCTCGCCCACGATCCTCGCGGCGGGGAGAACCTGAAGGACCTCCTCGTCGGGCAGATCCTCTGGGTGACCAAGACACAGCTGCTGGTCGTGGCGGTCGTCTATGCCGTCGTGCTCGCGCTCTGGTTCGGGTTGCGCGAGCGGCTCGGAAGAATCGGGTTCTACGCGCTGTTCGGGTGCGCGGTGACCGTCTCGGTGCAGCTGGTGGGGCTGTACCTCGTGTTCGCGACGCTGGTCGTTCCGGCGCTCTCCACCTACTACACGAAGGCGCGCCGGTTCTCGAAAGCCTATGCGGTCGGCGTCCTCGGCTACGCGATCGGCCTGCTCGCGTCGCTTTGGCTGGATCTCCCCTCGGGATCGATGATCGTCTGCACCATCGCCGCGGCCGGCGCGCTGGTCGCTTTCGTGGGGCGTCCGCGCCCGGGGGCTTGACCCGACGGCACGGCGCCCCCATCTGACAGCGACGCATGGAACAATTCCACGGAACGACCATCGTATCCGCGCGCCGGGACGGTAAAGTGGCGCTCGGCGGCGACGGCCAGGTGACGCTCGGCAACATCGTGGTCAAGGCGAGCGCGCGCAAGGTGCGGCGCCTCTATCACGACCGGATTCTCGCGGGCTTTGCGGGCGGAACGGCGGACGCGTTTACGCTGTTCGAGCGCTTCGAATCCAAGCTCGACAAGCATCAGGGGAATCTGATGCGCTCCGCCGTCGAGCTCGCCAAGGACTGGCGCACCGACCGGGTGCTGCGGCGGCTGGAGGCGATGCTCGCCGTAGCGGATCGCGAGTCCTCGCTGATCATCACCGGCATGGGGGACGTCATCGAGCCCGAGTCGGGGCTGCTCGCCATAGGTTCGGGCGGGCCGTACGCGCAGGCGGCGGCGCGGGCGCTCCTCGAGAACTCGCAGCTCGATGCACAGACGATCGTCCGCAAGGCGCTGTCGATCGCCGCAGACTTGTGCATCTATACCAACCACCAGATCGTCGTCGAAACGCTGGACTAGCACGGCTCGCGGCTTCCATGTCTTCCATGACCCCGCAGGAAATCGTCCACGAGCTCGATAAGCACATCGTCGGACAGGGCCGCGCGAAGCGGGCGGTCGCGATCGCGCTCAGGAACCGCTGGCGCCGCCAGCAGGTCGCCGAGCCGCTGCGGCAGGAGATCACGCCCAAGAACATCCTCATGATCGGGCCGACCGGCGTGGGCAAGACCGAGATCGCGCGGCGCCTGGCGCGCCTCGCGGATGCGCCCTTCATCAAGGTCGAAGCGACCAAGTTCACCGAAGTCGGGTACGTCGGCCGCGACGTGGACACCATCGTGCGCGATCTGGTGGAGATCGCGATCAAGGACACGCGCGAGGCGGCGATGAAGAAGGTGCGCAGCCGGGCGGAGGATTCGGCCGAGGAGCGGGTGCTCGACGTGCTGCTGCCCGCTGCGCGCGGCATCGCGCCTTTCGGCGCCGAGGGTGCCTCGCCGCCGGGAAGGGCCGCGAGCGACGATGAATCGGCGACGCGCCAGAAGTTCCGCAAGAGGCTCCGCGAGGGGGAGCTCGACGACAAGGACATCGATATCGAGGTGTCGGCCCTGCAGGCGCACATGGAGATCTTCGCCCCGCCCGGAATGGAGGAGCTGACGCAGCAGATCCAGGGCATGTTCCAGAATCTGGGCGGCGGCAGGAGGAAGCTGCGGCGCATGAAGATCCGCGAGGCGATGCGCATGCTCGTCGACGAGGAGGCGGGACGCCTCGTGAACGAGGAGGATCTGCGCGCCAAGGCTCTCGCCAACGTCGAGCAGAACGGCATCGTGTTCCTCGACGAGATCGACAAGATCGCGAGCCGGGGGGAGATCGTCGGCGCCGACGTGTCGCGCCAGGGCGTGCAGCGCGACCTGCTGCCCCTGGTGGAAGGCACCACGATCTCCACCAAGTACGGCATGGTGAAGACCGATCACATCCTCTTCATCGCCAGCGGCGCGTTCCACCTGTCCAAGCCCTCGGATCTGATTCCCGAGCTGCAGGGGCGCTTTCCGATACGCGTCGAGCTCGATTCCCTGTCGGTCGAGGATTTCGAGAGGATCCTCACGGCGACCGACGCTTGCCTGACGCGCCAATATCAGGCGCTGCTCGCCACCGAGGACGTCGAGGTCACCTTCCTGCCGGACGGCATCCGGCGCCTCGCGGAGATCGCGTGGTCGGTCAACGAGAGAACCGAGAACATCGGCGCGCGACGCCTGCATACGGTAATGGAGCGGCTGCTCGAGGAGATCTCGTTCGACGCGGGAAGGCGCGGCAAGGAGAGCATCAGGATCGACGCCGAGTTCGTCGACGCCAAGCTCAAGGAGCTGGCGCAGAGCGAGGATCTGGCGCGCTACGTACTTTGAGCTCGAGGCAGCGAGGGCAATAGCAGGCCGTCCCCGCAGGAGTCGGCAAGGCGGGGAAATCCGCGCACCAGCAGTGTTCCCGGGCGGCCAGCATCCCGCATTCGAATTCGGCGCCGCACCCGGGACAGCGGCTTGCCTTAGCGTCCTTCGGAGTCATCGGGCCCCGGGAAGGCCTTCAACGCCTTCCGTAGGAAACTAACCTGGGAGGTGAAACGAGTGCAGGCGTCGCAAATGCGGACGTGCAGGCGCAGGCCGATTCTCTCGGCGAATGACAGGCGCCTGTCCATTCCCTCCGAGATCAGCCTGGATGCTTCCTTGCACGAAAGACGGAAGGCCACTCGGCCATTCTCCTCTAACCGGCCTTGCCTGAGCCTGAATTGAACCAAGTCCGCTCCAGGCAGGCGCGCAGGCTCATACGAGCTCGATAGAGCATCACCCAACAGTTGGACGCGGAAATCCCGAGTTCCTTACAGATCTCGTCGGTCTCCAGCCCCATCATCTCGCGCAGCGTGAAGGCGCTGGCGGTCTTCTTGGGCAGCGATTGCAGGCAGCGCTCGAGCGCCTCGAAAAAGCGACTCTCCTCGAGCGAGCGCTCAGGGCCCGCCCACTCCTCGGGCGGCTCGGCGAAATGGCCGTCGTCGGCGAAGAAGGCTTCCAGACCCTCCGTGCCCTCGGTTTCTGCGCGTGGTTCGACCGGCCGCTCGCGCGCCGTCTTGCGGATGCTGTCGATGATCTTGTGCTTGAGGATCCCGACGAGCCAGGTGCGCACCGTGGATTGCGCGGCGAATTGCGACGCACCCTGGATCGCCGCCAGCAGCGTGTCCTGCACGGCGTCTTCCGCGGCACTGCGGTCGCGGAGCTGCACGAGCGCGAACCGCAGCAAATAAGGGCGGTGCCGCTCCAATTCAAGAGGAGTCGGCGCGGAAGATCCGGGGGACATGTGCGCGGAAATCTAGCGTCTTCGTCGAGGGACCGCAAGCCGTCTTGAAATCCAGCCCGCGGACCCAAGATCTGTCCATGCGCGGGCGTTAAGGCCCGAAAACTTTTTCGGAAGGAAGATTATGGCAAATATCATGCGTTACGATCCCTTCGGGGACCTG
>DASSQD010000064.1:0-29662 GCA_035702665.1 Burkholderiales bacterium | reverse complement strand
GCTCGTCAATCACTATCGTCGCGTGCATTGCAATCCTCCTTAGCGTGATCCACACTTCGCTAGTCTTTTCATGGCATCTAACGTGCAGTTCAGCGGCGGGCCAAGGCATCGCCGTGAGAGGCACGCCGCTAACGGCCCGTCCGCAGCAACAGTGGGTTGGGCGTCATCTTCAAGGACGTTCAGGCTACTGCGGACTTGCGAACGACCGCCAGCGCCGGTGGATGCGCCAAAGTTTGATACACAACGCAGTACCGCTCCGTGAGGCGCAGGAGAGTGGCGAGCTGCTCTTCCGAGGCGTCGGTGTCGAGGACGACCTGCAGCCGTATGTTCTGGAAGCCGACGGGAACGTCCTTCGACACGCCAAGCGTCCCACGGAAATCGAGGTCGCCTTCCGCCAGGAGCGAGGCGTCTCGCAACTCGATTCCGAGCGCTGTGGCGACGGCGTTCAAGGTCACCCCGGCACAGGCCACCAGGGCCTCGAGCAGCATGTCGCCCGAGCACGCGCTTTGACCACTCCCGCCCGTGGCGGGATGCAGTCCGGCGACGACAAGCGCCTTGCCTGTCTCAATTTTGCAGCTGACACCTTCGCCGAGACGCCCTCGCGAGCGCAGAGTAACGAGCGCGGCGTCCGGCGCCTCGCGGTAACGTTCCTTCAGAGGAGTCTGCACAGCCCGCAACTCTTCAGCCTTCATGCTCGCCCTCTCGTGATTGTCCTCGCTCGACGATATGTCACCTGCGCCGGCGCAGCTTGGTTGAAGTTCGGCGCGAGCCTGGATAGCAGACAGGACACGGACTCGGACCGCGGAATTTGTGACCGCGGCTGCAGCTTTTCCACCCACCAGCTTTTGCTTTTGGCACGATGCCTCCCGCTGTCTGGTGATTCCTAACGTTCGCCGCCGCCGGGCCGACGAGATGAACGATGCGACACGGCACGCCGCTTCAGAGGCTCCGGGTGGGCCGCGCTGCTAGGTCTCATAGATGCTTCAGTGCAGACCGCGAAAGTCATCGATATTCGGCTCGCGCTGGGGAATGAACGCTCGATCCGGTTTTTCCGCCTTAAGCACGGTGATGTCGATGATGAAACCTGACTAATCTGGGACGGCAGTCTACGCTCCGCGAGGTTCGCGTTCAAATGCACGCGGTCAAGACGGGAGTCCCGCCGGCACGGCCGCGACAGCTTGCGCGGGAAACGTCAAGTCAACGCGGCCCGCGCTTCACCCACATCAGGCAACCGTCGCGGGTGAAGGGAACGTGCGCGCTCCCCGCCGGCTGTCGCAGCCAGGCGCCCGCGCGGTAGCGGCCGTGCTCGTCGGCGAGATCGCCTTCAAGCACAAGGATCTCCTCGCCGTACGGGTGGTCGTGGCGAGCATCGGCGTGCCCGGGCGGCCATCTCACGAGTGAAACCCTCTCGCTCCCGGTTGCGTGAAGCACGACCTCGCAGACGCCGCGCTCGGCTTCGAGCGCCGAGCGCGCGACCGCAGCTTCGACGACGACCGACTGTCGATCGTCTGCCGGAATCTGGCGCAGCTTCACGAAAAGCAGGCACCCTTGCGGCGAGAACGGGCTGTGGCGCGTTCCCCACGGGTTGCGGAGGTAGGTCCCCGCGGGGTAGACGCCGTGCTCGTCGCGAAATTCCCCGTCGAGCACCAGGATCTCCTCGCCCTGGCCGTGCACGTGCTCCTTGAACCGCGCGCCGGGGGCGTAGCGGACGATGGAGGTCGCGCGCGCGATCTCGTCGCCGTCGCGGTCGAGCATGATGCGATGGACGTTGGGCTCGGGCGATGCCGCCCAGGCTGCGGTGCGCGTGTCGATGACGACGCGCTCGGTTCTGTCCGCGTGAAGACGCATGTCAAGCGCTCCTTGTGGGTTGTGTGTGCAGATCCAGCTCGAAGGTCCAGGCCGATCGCGGCTGCTCGATGAGCGCGCAGACCGCCGCCGCCACGTCGTCGGGGGCCAGGCAGTCGGCCTCGCGCGCATCGGGAAAGCGGCGCCGCGTGCGCGCGCCCCAGATCTTGCCGTCGACGATGACGTGGGCGACGTGTATGCCGCCGGGGCCGAGCTCCGCGGCCAGCGCGCGGGCGAGCCCGCGCAGCGCGTGCTTGCCGGACGCGAAGGCGTGCGTCCGGCCTCCGCCGCGCACGGATGCCGTCGCACCGACGAAGACCATGCTGCCCCCGCGCCGCGCCAGCATCGCCGGCGCGACCGCGCGCGCGGCCAGGAAGGCGCCGAACGCGTTCGTGCGCCAGCTCGCCTCGAACGCCTCCGGCGTCGTCTCGGAGAGCTTCGCGAGATCGATCCGCCCCGCGTTATAGATCAGCGCGTCCGCCTCCCGCTGCTGAAACGCCCGGGCCACCGCGTCCGGCGACGCGAGGTCGACCTGGACCAGCTCCGCCGCCGCGCCGTCGAGCTCCGCGTCGAGCCGCGCGCGGTCGCGGCCCGCGGCGACGACATGAAAGCCCAGGCCGCGGAGCGCCAGGCAAATGCTGCGGCCGGCGTCGCCGCCCGCCCCCGCCACGATCGCCGTCCTGGTCATCGCACCACCCCCGCGACGGCGAGCAGCAGCGCCGCCTGGGCGCCGAAGCCGATTACGAAGGCGAGCGTGCGCAGCACCGGCACGCCGGCCGTGTACAGCGCGAAGTGCGCGGCGCGCGCGAAGAAGTAGGTCGCCGCCGCGGCCGCCGCGAGCGGCGTGCGGCCGGCGCCGAGGGCGACCGCGAGGAGTGCCAGCGGCGCGAAGACGGCGAGGTTCTCGACGGCGTTGGCGTGGGCCTGGCGGGCGCGGCGCGCCCAGGGCGATTGCGCCTCGCCGTCGCCGGGTTGCGGGTTGCCGAGCGTCCGCGCAATGCCGAGCGTAAGGAAGCGATCGAGCACGTACGGGATCCAGAAGCAGCCGGTGAGCGCGGTCGTCGCGGCGAGCCAGGTGACGGTGTCGGAGGGATTCATAGCGGGTTGGCCTCGTTCAAAAAGTCGGCACTTTAGCGGGCGGCACCCGCTCGCTCTGGTACCAAAGTCACTTTGGACGCCGCAGGCTTGCCGGGGCCGGTGTGCCCTGCGAAACTGGACGCCGACGTGCCCGACGATCTCAACGAGGCGACCTTTCCGTTCCTGGCGCAGCTGTCGAGCGACGCCCGCCGGGAGCTGGCCGAATGCCGTGCTCAGACGATCGGCGGCCGGCGCGTGTTGCTGGAGCGCGGCGCGAGCGCCGGCGGCGCCTACTTGGTCACGGCCGGATCGCTCCGCGTCTACTACCTGACCGCGGAAGGGCGCGAAGCGACGCTCTACCGCGTCGAGCCGGGGGGGACGTGCATTCTGGCGATCACGTCGACGATCGGGCAGGAGCCGTACCCGGCATGGGTCGAGAGCGGACCCGAGGGGGCGGCCTTCTCGCGGATTCCAGCCGAGCCGCTGCGCCGCCTGCTGGATGCCGAGGCCGCGTTCCGCGAATTCGTCTTCGGGACGCTCTCAGGGCGGGTCTTCGAGCTGATGCAGGCCCTGGAGGAGGCGGGCTCCGTGCGTACCGAGCAGCGCGTAGCGCGGTTCCTGCTGAAGCGCGCCGCGCCCGACGGGACCGTGCGCGCGACGCAGGCCGCGATCGCCGGCGAGCTCGGGACCGCTCGCGAGGTGGTGTTCCGCGCGCTGCGGTCGCTGGGCGCGCGCCGGCTCATCGAGACCGGGCGGATGCGCGTGAGGATCCTCGACGCCTTGGGGCTAAGGCGCGCCGCCGGTGAATGAATCCGGCGCGCCGGAGCGGCCTAGTTGTCGTTGCGATGGTCGAGGCGCTTGACGTAGAAGACGTTCCCGTGGCCCTTGGGCTGGCCGCGAATGACGGCCTGCTTCTCGTAGGCCAGTCGCTCGTAGAATCCTGGCGCCTGGAAGGTGTGCGTCGACACGACGACTTGCCCGCAAGCCCGGCGTAAGGCTTCCGCTTCGATCGCCCGCACCAGCGCCCGGCCCAGACCGCGGCCGCGCTGCAGCTCGTGTACCCACAGATGAGCGATCACGCAGCAGCCTCCCCATGTGTGGCCGCTGAAAGCTGCTATGACTTCGCCGGCCTCGTTTCGCAGCCGGCCGCCGACGAGCCTTCCATCGAAATAGCCGGTTGCCCGCGAATTGAACTCGTAGATGCGCTCGACCAGGAATGCTTCGAGTTGCTGGCATTCGCCCTCGTCGCGGAGCTCGACGGACGGCGCATTCACGGCGCCCGACGCCCGAGTTGAGCTGTCGCGGAAGGCGATCTGTTCGCGAAAGCGGCGTCAGGCGGCACTCGGGAACCTCGGCGCGAATGCCTCGTGTTCTACGCCGATGGCGTTGGCCATATACGATACGGCGTGATAGAGCCCTGCCAGCATGATCAATTCCACCAACTGGTCCGGGGCGAATTCCCCGGAAATGTCTTGCCAAAGCGCGTCATCCACCCGGTTCGTGTCGTGAAGTTGATCGGCGAGACGAATAACAAGCCGGTCTTCCAGGTTCCAACACGCATCGTCCGCGCCGCCATGTACGGTGGAGCGGAGCTGCGCCGGAGTCCATTGCGCCTTGGCGCCGAAGGTCGCGACGTGCACACCCCACTCGTATTCGGCCCCGCAGCGTGCGCACGTACGCAAAATCATCAGCTCGCGGCTGCGGAGGGAGATGCTGCCCCGGTCGAGCAAGCTGCCGGCCATCATGCGTTGCAGCACGCGCGGATTGCGCGCCGCCGTTCGGAACAGGAGCAGAGGCGGCGCGCCACGCATCAACTTGTCGAGCTCCGCCTGAATGTCGGGCTGATACGGCGGGTCGACGGGAGTGATGCGGGGTGTTGACATTCGCCTGTGTGAATGTCACGCGATAAGAATCTTGCCGCGCCGGCCGCGCTTGGCGGGAGTCCAGTTCACTTCTTCGGCGCCGGGTGGATGTTGTCCACCCAATGGACTTGCTCCGGCTTCTCGACCGCCGGGATGTCGAGGTTCACCACCACCGGCTCCTGTCCGCTGCGACAGAGGACGCACGACAGCGGCTCGGTGTCGCTCGCGTTGATCTCCTGGTGCGGGACGTAGGGCGGCACGTAGATGAAGTCGCCCGGACCGGCCTCGGCGACGAACTCGAGCTTGTCGCCCCAGCGCATGCGCGCGCGGCCGCTGACGACGTAGATCACGCTCTCGACGGGACCGTGGTGGTGGGCGCCCGTCTTGGCTTTCGGATGGATGACGACCGTGCCCGCCCAGAGTTTCTCCGCGCCGGCGCGCGCGTGGGTGATCGCGGCGGCGCGGTTCATGCCCGGCGTCTGCGGCGTGTTGATATCGAGCTCGTTGGCGTGGACGACGCGAACGCCTTGGTGCTTCCATTTCGACTGTGGGCTCATGACTCGATCTTACTTCCGCAGCACCGCCTGCGTCTGTATCGTCAGCGACAGGAGCTTTCCGGACTCGTCGGTGACCCGCGTCTGCCACACGGTGGTGCTCCTGCCCTTGTGCAGCGGAGTCGCCTCGGCGCGCACGGTGCCGCTCTTCCCCGCGGCGAAGAAGTTGGTCTTCGACTCGATGGTGGCGGTCGCCTCGTCCTCGCGCAGGTTGAGGAGCGCGGCCGTCCCGCCGACGGCGTCGGCGAGCGCCATGAGCGCGCCGCCGTGCAGGGCGCCGCGCACCGTGCGCAGGTGATCCTGGATCTCGAGTTCGGCGACGACGCGGTCTGGCCCGGTCTCGACGAAGCGCATGCCGAGATGCTCGGCGAGCAGGCCCTTCCACATCTGATTCACCGCGTCGGGGTCTTTCATGCTCCGCCCTCCGGATTCAATGTATCCTTGCGCGACAACAAACGAACCGAGGAGGATGTTAAATGAGGATTCTGCTTGCCGCACTGGCGTGCGCCGCGGCCCTCTTTCCCGCCGGCGCTTCCGCGCAGTATCCCGCGAGGCCGGTGCACCTGGTCGTCGGATTCCCCGCGGGCGGTCCCGCCGACATCTTCGGGCGCACCTTCGCCCAGGCGCTCGGCACCGGCCTCGGCCAGCCGGTGGTCGTGGAGAACAAGAGCGGCGTCGGCGGGGTGCTCGGCATCGACGCGGTCGCCAAGTCCGCGCCCGACGGCTACACGCTCGGCTTCAACAACCAGGGCTCGGTCGCGATGGCGCCGTACGCGCTCACCAAGATGCCGTTCAATCCGAACAAGGATCTCGCCCTGATCACGGCGGTCGTGAAGGTCCCGGAAGTCGTGGTGGTGAATCCCTCGCTCCCGGTCAAGAGCCTCGCCGAGCTGATCGCCTACGCGAAGGCGAATCCGGGCAAGATCGCGTTCGGATCCGCCGGCGCGGGCGGCATTACCCATCTCGCCTGCGAGCTGCTCAAGTCCGAGGCGAAGATCGACGTGCTGCACGTGCCGTACAAGGGCGCGGCGCCCGCGGTGAGCGACCTGCTCGGCGGGCAGGTGCAGATGGGCATCTTCGACGTACCCGTGGTGCTGCCGCACATCAAGTCGGGCAAGTTCAGGGCGCTTGCTCTGACGAGCGCGAAGCGCGCGCCCTCCCTTCCGGACGTCCCGACCACCGCGGAAGCGGGCTATCCCCGGGTGATCTCGGACAACTGGTACGGCCTGGTCGCGCCGGCCGGCACTCCGCCTGCGGTGCTCAAGAGGATTCACGAAGCCTCGATCGCGGCGCTGCAGTCGCCCGCGCTCATCGAGCAGTTCGCGAAGGTCAGCGGGATTCCCGCGCCGATGACGCCCGAGGAGTACCGGACGTTCCTCGGCGAGGAGCAGGCGCGCTGGGGCGCGATCATCAAGGCGATCGGCTTCAAGGAAGACATCTAGGGCGCCCATGGCGGAGCCCAAGCCGTCGTACCTCGCTTCGCCCAGCCGTCCGGAGCTCAAGCTGCCCGCGGGCGCGTGCGACACGCACGTGCACGTGTTCGGTCCCGGCAGGGTTTTCCCCTACGCGGAGGGCGCGCCGTTCACGCCCGCCGACGCGCCCAAGGACAAGCTGTTTGCCTTGCACGCGATGCTCGGCGTCGAGCATTGCGTGATCGTCCAGTCCACCTGCCACGGCTACGACAACCGCGTGGTCGCCGACGCGATCGCCGCGAAGAACGGCGACTACTGCGGCGTCGCGCTCGTTCCGCCGACGGTCGACGACGCGGAGCTGAAGCGGCTCGACGCCCAGGGCTTCCGCGGCGTGCGCTTCAATTTCATGCGTCACCTCGGCAAGGGCCCGGGGATCGAGGACGCGATCGCGCTCACCGCGCGCCTCGCCCCGATCGGATGGCATCTGCAGGTGCACTTCGAGGGGCCGCTCGTCGACGAGCTCGCGCCCTTTCTCAAGCGCTCGGCCGTGCCGGTGGTGATCGACCACATGGGGCGCGTCAACGCCGCGCTCGGCGTCGACCAGCCCGCGTTCAGGAGCCTGCTCGCGCTCATGCGCGACCCCAGGTTCCGGGTGAAGGTGAGCGGCTCCGAGCGGATTTCAAGCAAGCCCTCGCCGTGGCCCGACGCGCGCCCCTTCGCGCGCGCGCTCGTCGCCGAGTTCGGCGACCGCTGCTTCTGGGGCAGCGACTGGCCGCACCCGAACCTCGCCGCGATCCCCGACGACGGCGTGCTCGTCGACATCCTCTCCGAGATCGCGCCTTCGGAGAAGGAGCGCAAGGCGCTGCTGGTCGACAACCCGGGGAAGTTCTACGGGTTTCGGAAATGAGCACCAAATGACGCGGCGCCTGGAAGGCAAGGTCGCGATCGTCACCGGCGCCGGCTCCGTGGGCCCGGGCTGGGGCAACGGGCGCGCGACGGCGGTGCGCTTCGCGCAGGAGGGCGCCCGGATCTTCGCCGTCGACCGCGACGCCGAGCGGCTGCGCGAGACCGTCGAGGGGGTCAAGAAGGCGGGAGGCGCGATCACCACCCACCTGTGCGACGTCACGAAGGGCGACGACGTCGCCGCGATGGTCGCGGCCTGCGTGAAAACCTACGGCCGGATCGACATCCTCGTGAACAACGTCGGCGGCTCCGCCGCCGGCGGCCCCGCCGAGATGTCCGAGGAGACCTGGAACGCGCAGCTCGGCTTCAACCTCACCAGCGTGTTTCTCGGCTGCAAGCACGTGATCCCGGTGATGGAGAACCAGGGCGGCGGCGCGATCGTCAACATCGCCTCGACCTCCGGCATCCGCTTCACCGGCAATCCGCAGGTCGGCTACGCCGCCACCAAGGCCGGCGTGATCCAGCTCTCGCGCGTGGTCGCGGTGCAGTACGCGCCCAAGGGCATCCGCGTGAACACCGTGGTGCCGGGACAGCTGCACACGCCCATGGTGGAAGCGCGGCTCGCGCGCCAGCGCGCCGGCGGCGACGTGACGGAATTGCTCAAGCAGCGCCAGAAGCGCATCCCGCTCCCCGTCGAGGGCGACGGCCGCGACACGGCGAACGCTGTGCTGTTCCTGGCTTCCGACGAGGCGCGCTTCGTCACGGGGACCGAGATCGTCGTCGACGGCGGAATGAGCGTGCGCTGCGACTGACTCACTGCAGCTCCCACGGGTAGCCGATGAAGATCGCGGCGTTGAACCCCTCCTTCCCGTGCGCGACGTCCGCGCGGAACACCACGCCCGAGCCGGTCACGATGCGGAACCCCGCTCCATAGGAGTCGCGCCACTCGCTGCGCCGGTAGAGATCGTCGCGGGAGTCGGAGGTGACGCCGGTCTCGTAGAAGAACGCGAGCTGGATCGAGGTGCGCACGCCCTTCATGACGAAGATGTCGAAGGGCGTGGCTTCGTCGGTGAGGTTCCAGCGGTATTCGGCGCCGAGGAACAGGGTATGGGCGCCCTTGAAGCGCCCCTGGGGATACGAGCGCAGGCGGCTGAACCCGCCGAGCTGCGTGGCGGTGCCGAACTGGTTCGCGGCGGCCGTGGTGGTGATCACCTCGTTGCAGGTCTGCCGCTGGGCGGGGTCGGGAATGCTCGCGCAGTCCAGGCCGAGCTGCGCCTGCAGCGCGGCGGGATCGGTTTCGCCCTGCCGCGTCACGAACGCGTCGGAGCGCAGCAGGTTGATCGCGACGGTATTCCATCGCGCTACGGGGATGTACGCGGTGACGCTGTAGTCCATCACGTAGAAGTCGGGCCCGGAGCCCTTGGGCGGCGACTGGGTGTGCGTGACGTCGGCCCGCAGGCCCCGGCGCGGATCGGTGTAGTCGTCGGTGAGATCGAAGCGCGTCCCGAAGATCGTGGTGTGGCCGCGGTCGCGCGGCGGGTCCTGCGCCTCGAGGATGAGGTTGCCCTGGTTGTCGCGAATGCTTTTCAGCCGCGCCGCGCTTTCGAACCATGCGGTGTAGAGCTCGAAGCGGCGGTCGAGGAAGGTCGCCGTGAGGCGCCCGCCGAAGTAGTCCGAGTCGGTCACTTCGGCGATGCTGAAGTCGTTCTTGCCCGTGTTCATCCCGCGCTGACTGTAGCTCTGGAAGGCCGCGCGGCTGAGTGAGCTGTAGCCGACGTCGAGGATGAGGGTCCGCGGGATCAGGTGCAGGTCGCCGAGGCCGACGGCGCCGCCCTTCACGTCGCCGGTGAACGCGATGGCGTAGGCGTCGGTGTAGCTGTCGCCGATGTTCAGGGCGCCTGCGACCAGGCTCAGGCCGGAGCCGATTCCGGGGAGGCTGTAGGGATAGGGGAAGATCGCGTAGCCGTATTCCTTGGGAAACTGGTCGCGGCGCCGCTCCGGGGCGCCGAGGCCGCTACCGCCCGGGTCGGCGGATACCGCCGGCGCAAGGGTCCACAGCAGGCATATCGCGAGGACGAGTCTCACGGCCGCGGCTCAAGCCGCGTACCCCGCGAGCCGTGGCAGCGCGAGCACCAGCGAAGGCACGAAGATCAGGAGGAACAGCACCGCGACCAGCGCCGCGATGAACGGCAGCAGCTCGCGCACGATGTCCTTCACCGGGGCTCCCGAGAGCCCGGAAAGCACGAACAGCAGCACGCCGTAGGGCGGAGTGAGCAGGCCGATCATCATGTTCACCACGATCACCACGCCGAAATGCACGAGGTCCACGCCGAGCGCCTTCGCCGCGGGGAGGAGCAGCGGCACCAGCACCAGCAGCAGCGTGGTGGTATCGAGCAGGCAGCCGAGCACCAAGAACACGAGGTTCGCGACGATCATGAAGCCGACCGGGCCCATGTGGAGCGAGGCGAACCACGCGGCGACGAGCTCGGGGATCTGCTCGGTCGCGAGCACGTAGTTGAGCAGGAAGGCGCCGCAGATGATCACGCTGACCACCGCGGTCGAGCGCGCGCTGTCGGCGAGCACCGCGACGAGCCCCTTCCAGTCGAGCACGCGGTAGACGAAGAGCGCGAGCACCAGGGCGTAGAGCGCCGCCACCGCGGCAGCCTCGGTCGGGGTGAACGCGCCCGAGTAGATGCCGCCGAGCAGCACCACCGGCATCATCAGCGGCAGCAGGGTGCGCAGCACCACGCGCGGCAGCTCGCGCAGGGGGACCGGCGCCTCCTTGGGAAAATTCCGCTTGCGCCCGATCCAGACGATCACCAGCATCATCGACGCGGCCATGAGCAGGCCCGGGACGATGCCGCCGATGAAGAGCGCGCCCACCGAGGCGCCCGATACCAGCGCGTACAGCACCATCGGGATCGAGGGCGGGATGATCGGGCCGATGGTCGCCGACGCCGCGCTCACCGCGACGGCGAAGGGCCGCGTGTACTTCCCGCCCTTGCACATCATCTCGATCTCGACCATGCCGGGGCCGACCGCGTCGGCGATCGCGCTGCCGCTCATGCCCGAGAAGATCACGCTCGCGAGCACGTTGACGTGCGCGAGGCCGCCGCGGAACCGCCCCATGAGCGCGTGCGCGAGCCCGTAGATGCGCTCGGAGAGGGACCCGACGTTCATCACGTTGGCGGCGAAGATGAACATCGGCACGGCGATCAGGACGAAGCTGCCGAAGAGGCTGTTCAGGATCTGCTCGGCGACCAGGCCCATGTCGCGGCCGGTCGCGCCGAGGTAGGCGATGCAGCCCGCGATCATCGCGAGCCCGATCGGCGCGCGCAGCAGCGCGATGCCGACGAAGACCGCGATCATCAGCCAGAAGGCGGCGCTCATGGCCGCGGACGGACGATCCCGGCAAGGCAGCGCAGCGCCACCATCGCGACGGCCGCGAGAAAGACCGAGTAGACGACCCCGAAGGGCACGTCGAGGACCGGCGTGCGCTCGCGCAGCATGAAGCGAAGGTAGTCGGCGACGCCGGGCAGCGCCCACAGGAAGAGCCCGCCGAGCGCGGCGAGCCCGAGCGCGTACAGCGCCCGCCGCACCGGGGGCGGGAAGCGCGGCACGATGAAATCGACGGCGACGTGGGCGGCGAGCGGCACCGAGAAGGCGCATCCCCAGAAGATCACCCAGACGTAGGCGATCGTCGCCAGCTCCTCGGTCCAGGCGGCGGGCTTGTCGAAGATGAAGCGGAAGACGACCTGGAGCACGAGGGCGAGGAACATCGCGGCGAACAGCGCCGCGCCGAGCCGGTCGGCCCACTTCGTCAGGCGCGCGGCGAGGCTACCTGACCGCGTTGATGCGCTCAAGCAAGCCCCGCGGCCACTTCTGGGCATACTCGGACTTCAGGTACGCGGCCTGCACCGTCTTCCGGAACGCGTCCACGTCGGGCGTGGTGATCGCGATGCCCTGTGCGCGGAAGAACTCGATCAGCTCCTTTTCCTCGCGCCCGCGATTGTCGTCGTTGAACTTCGCGGCCCTGGCGGCGGCGGCCTTCACCGCGGCCCGGTCCGCGGGCGCGAGCGCGCTCCAGGCCTTCTCGGCAATGGCGAGCTGCAGCGAGTCGACGAGGTGCCCGGTCAGCACGATCTGCTTGGTCACCTCGTAGAACTTGGCCGACTTGAGGGTCGGCAGGGGATTGTCCTGCGCGTCGATCGTACCCGTCTTCAGGCCCAGATAGACCTCGGGAAAGGCGAGCGGCGTCGGGCTCGCGCCCAGCGCCTGGCCGAGGAAGAGCCATTCCTTCGAGGCGGGCATGCGCAGCTTCACCCCCGCGAGGTCGGCGGGCGTCCTTACGGTCCGCGGCTCGCGCAAGCCCAGCTCGCGCGTCCCGAGGTACGCGACCTGCAGCAGCTCGATGCCCATCTCGGAGGCGACCCGCTTGCGCACCTCCTCGCCGATCGGCCCGCCCCACACCTTCTGCAGGTGCGCGGGATCGCGGATCAGGTAGCCCGCGGTGAAGATCGAGTACTCGGGCAGCTGGCGCGCGATGTCCTGCATCGACAGCAGCGCCATCTCGAGGTTGCCGCGCTGCATGGCGACGACCTCGGCGCCCTGCCTGAAGAGCGTTCCCGAGTGATGCACCTGCACCTCCAGGCGCGGGGCGGTGCGGACGAGCTCGTCCTTGAAGACGTACAGCATCTTGACGTGCCAGTCGTCGGGCACGGCGGGCGTGGAGATGCGCAGCACGGTCTGCGCGTGCGCGCCCGCGGCGAGGAGCGCAAGGGCGAGCAGGAGAGGCGTCTTCGGCGCGCGCGGCATGGCCGCGAATCCTAGCATCGAATCGGCGGCGTGGCCTATTACCGTCGGAGTCCGTGACGCGTGCAGTAGAATGCCGCATCGCGAAATCCCGGTCTCGCCATGCCCGTCAGGAAAATTCTCATCGTCGACGACTCCGCCACCAACCGCCACGGCCTGAGCGAGATGCTCGCCCGCCACGGGTACAAGTGCACGCTCGCCGCGAGCGGCAAGGAGGCAATCGAGAAGGCGAAGTCGGACAAGCCCGACATGATCCTGATGGACGTGGTCATGCCCGACATGGACGGCTTCCAGGCGACGCGCGCGATCACGCGCGACGAGGAAACGAAGCACATTCCCGTGATCCTGTGCACCAGCAAGAACCTCGAGACCGACCGCATCTGGGGCGTGCGCCAGGGCGCGAAAGACTACGTCCTCAAGCCGGTGGACGAAAAGGACCTGCTGTCCAAGATCACCAAGCTGCGCTAGCCGTTCAGTAGACAGCGCAGCGCGGTTCGTAGGATTATTGCGGGGAATCCGCACCCAAGCGGATCAGGGAGAGCAAAATGACCACACGTTTCAAGGCGGTATCGCTGTTGATGGCGCTGGCGTGGCTTTCCGCGGTTCCGGGTGTCCCGCGCGCGGCGGAGATCAGGCCCGTGTTCGTCGCCGGCTACGACACCGGCGGGGACAAGCTCGTGACCGTCACATTCACGAACGGCAACACGGAGTCGATCAGGGCCAACGAAGGCCTCTATATCGGCGGCGGCATCTCGGTGTTAAACGACGACAAGAACATCGAGTTCGTGGGGACGGTGAACTACAAGTATCAGTCGGTCTCCGCGGACAACGGCGACGTCACCTGGACGCGCATCCCGATCGACACGCTCGTGTTCTACCGCTGGGAGAAAGTCCGCGTCGGCGGCGGTCTGACCTTCCAGCTCAGTCCCAAGCTGAAGGGGTCCGGGGCGGCGGGCAACATCAACACCAACGTCGACAACGCCGTCGGCCTGCTGCTGCAGGCGGACTACCTCCTGGGCAAGGTGAACATCGGCCTGCGCGGCACCCTCGTCGACTTCAAGTCCGGCGGGGCAACCGCCAAGGGCAACGGCGTCGGCGTCACGTTCGGGATCACGTTCTGAGGTTTTTGCCGGCCTGGCTCGCCGCGATCGCGCTCGCTCCAGCGGCCGCGCTCGCGGCCGGCGTCAGGCCGGTCGTCGTCGGCGGCTACGACGCCGGCGGCGACACGATCTCCACCATCACCTACGTCAGCGGCAAGACGGAGTCGATCCGAGCGAACGAGGGCCTGTATCTCGGCGGCGGCGTTTCGGTCCTGAACGACGCCCGGAACGTCGAGCTCGTGGCGACGCTCTCGATCAAGTACCAGAACCTGCATGCCGACAACGGCGACGTGTGGTGGACCCGCTTCCCGCTCGACGCCCTGGTCTTCTACCGCTGGCCGAGCTTCCGGCTGGGCGGCGGCCTGACCTACGCGATCCACCCGCGTCTCAAGGGCAGCGGAGCGGCGTCGGACATCGACACGACGCTCGACAACGCGCTCGGCGCGGTGGTGCAGGGCGACTATCTCCTGGACGGGTTCGCGCTGGGCCTGCGCGCCACGCTGCTCGACTACAAGTTCGGCGGAAGCACCATCAAGGCGAACGGCCTCGGCGTCTCGTTCGGCTTTACTTTCTGATCAGACCTTACGGGCGCGCTCCCGCGCGACGCTGATCGGCGGGATCCAGGGCTTGTCCGCCCAGGCGACCCCCGTGCGCGCGACCTGCGCGTCGATCAGGTAGGGCTTGCCTTCGACCGTGGCCTTGCGCGCCCGCGCGAGCGCCGCGCGCAGCTGCTCGGGGGAGTGCGCGACCTCCGCGGCGACGCCGAAGCCGTTGGCGATCTGCGCCATGTTCATGTCCGGGCTGCCGAGGTAGTCGTGCACGAACTGGCGTTTCTGCACCATTTTCCCGCCCGCGGCCTTCTCGATCACGCGGCTGTGCGGGCCGCCGTAGGCGTGGTTGTTGTAGACGACGGTGATCACGGGAAGCTCGAGGCGAGCCATGTTCCACAGCGCCGTCGGTCCGAACACGAAGGAGCCGTCGCCGACGAGGCAGATCACCTGCCGGTCGGGGCGCGCGAGCTTCACGCCCGCGGCGGTGCCGACGCCCGAGCCGAGATGGGCGCCGTAGTAGAAGAACAGCTCGCGCCCGCCGTTCGGATCGAAATCGAAGCCGTGGAGCACGACCGAGCCCGCCTCGTGGACGACGATGGCGTCGCGGTCGGCGAAGCGCGCGATCTCCTCCGTCACCCGGTCGGCGAGCATCGGGCTCCTGTCCCAGTCCGGGTTCTTCGACACGAGCGCGCGCAGCGCCTTCGCCTTCTCGTGGAAGCGCTTCACTTCCTCCGCGCGCTCCTGGGCCTTCTTCTTCAGCGCCGGCGTCATCAGGCCCTCGACCGCGGCGGTGAGATCGTCCAGCCCGTAGGCGACGTCGGCGACCAGCGGCACCTCGGTCGGCATCACGTTGCCGATGCTGCCGCCGTCGATGCGCATGTCGATGAACTTCGCCTCGCGCCCGACGATGGGCGCCGGGCTGTTGTGCTGCAGCTTGTTGCCGACGTTGATCACCACGTCGGGATTCTTCGGGAAGTCGAGCGAGGCCAGGCGCGCGGCGGGCGGGCTGCCGACCCACAGGGCGTGCGTCTCCGGAAAGTTCGCGTAGATCTGGCGCACCTGGGTGACCGGCATGCCGAGCAGCTCGGCGAGCTTCGCCGCCTTCCGCGCCGCCTTGGCGGTCGTGATCTCGTCGCCGGCGATGAAGAGCGGCATCTTCGCCTCGACGAGCAGCTTCGCCGCGCGCTCGACCTCGGCCGGGTTGGGCCGCACGCGCATGCGCGGATCGACCTTGTCCTGCGCGACGATCTCGGCGTAGGTCTTCTGGTCGTTGAAGTCGGAGTGCCAGGAGATGTAGGAGGGCCCGTGGGGCGGCGTCCACGCGGCCTTGAATCCGCGGCGCACCGTCTCCGGGATCATGTCGGGCCGGCGCGCGAGCCAGGAGTACTTGGTCATCGGCTGGACGATCTGCTCCTGGTTGGCGACTTCCTCGAAGCCGTCGCGCCCGGCGCGGCCGGTCTGGTCGGTGCGGTAGCTGTAGAAGACGAGCGGCGTCTGCTCCTTGTACGCGTTGAACATCTGCCCCATGGCGTTGACCAGGCCGACCACCGCCGCCTGCATCACGATCGCGGGCTCGCCGGAGGCCTTGACGTAGCCGGCCGCCATCGCGGCGCCGGGCCCCTCGTGCGGCGTGAGGATGTACCTGAGCTGCGGCCGGTCGACGAGCGCCTCGTAGAACTGCGCGTCCTCGCTCGCCGAGTTGCCGAACACGTACTTCACGCCCGAGGCGATCAGCTGCTCGGCGAAGACCTCTCCGCCCGTACCTTCCACCATCCGGACCGCTTCAGGCGCGACGCTCTGCGCGTGGGCGAGCGGAACGAGCGAATCGAGGATGGCCTCGGCGGCGGAAAGCGAGACGCCGGCCGCGGTCAGCCCCTTCAGGAACCCGCGGCGCGAGATGTTGCGCGACAGATAGCGCGCGACCAGCTCTCTCATGGGGCCTCCTTCCCTTTCGGGTAGGCCGCTGCGAGGTAGCCGGACATGGTGCGGATCTCGTCCTCGGTCCACAGCGCGCCGCGTCCGACCATCCGGTAGAGCACGCTCTCCCAGCCGCGGCGGTCCTGGCGGTGGTCCTGCCACATCGTGGGGGCGTGGCACTGGAAGCATTTCGCGACGAGCACCTCCTTGCCCGGCGCGTCGGGGAACGCCGCGGGCCTGGCGCGCTGGGCGAGCGCGGAGGAAACGGAGAGCAGGCCGCAGACGAGGACGAGGGCGCGCATCGGGGGCTACTCGGGCTTGATCCCGGCTTCCTTCACCACCTTCGCCCACTTCGCCGTCTCGGCGACGATGAACTTCCCGAAATCGTCCGAGCTCATCTGGATCGCTTCTCCGCCCTCGGTCTCGAAGCGCTTCCTGGTCTCGGACGTGGCGAGCACCGCCGAGAGTTCCTTGTGCAGGCGGTCGATGACCGGGCGCGGCGTGCCGGCCGGCGCGACGATGCCCCACCAGTTGGTCGCTTCGTAGCCGGGAACGCCCGCTTCGGAGATCGTCGGCACGTCGGGGAGCGCGGGAACGCGCTTCGCGCTGCCCACGCCGAGGATCTTCAGCCGCCCGGAATGGATCTGCGGCAGCATCTGGATGAGCGAGCCGATCACGATCTGGGTGTTGCCCGCGACCACGTCCGCCATCGCGGGCCCGCCGCCCTTGAAGGGGATGTGCACGATGTCGAGGCCCGACTGCAGCTTGAAGAGCGCGCTCGAGAGGTGTTGGAAGCTGCCGATGCCGGCGGTGGCGTAGTTCAGCTCGCCGGGCTTCGCCTTGGCGAGCGCGATCAGATCGGCAAGCGAATTCACCGGGAGCTTGGGATTCACGCACAGCGCGACGGGCCCGCTGCCGAGAATGGACACCGGCGCGAAGGCGCCGATCGGGTCGTAGGGCAGCTTGTACATCGAGCTGCCGAAGGCGTGCGCGACCGAGATGAGGAGCAGCGTGTAGCCGTCGGGCGTGGCGCGCGCGACGGCCTCGGTGCCGATGATGCCGCCCGCGCCGCCCTGGTTGTCGACGACGACCGACTTGCCGAGGCGGTCGGAGAGCTGGAACGCGATCATGCGCCCGACCACGTCGTTGCTGCCCCCGGGCGGGAAGGGAATCACGAGGCGCAGGGGCTTGGTCGGGTAGCTCTGGGCAGTCGCGGCGTTCGTGAATGCCGCCGCGAGGACGAGGGCGAGCGCGTAGATCGTTCGAGCCATCTCTTTACTCCGGTTGGATTCCGGCGGCCTTGATGAGCCGTCCGTATTGGTCGATCCCGCTCTTGAGCATCGCAGAAAACTGCTCGGGCGTGTTGGCGATCACGGTCATCGCCAGCTCGTCGATCTTCGCGTGCACCTCGGGGTCCTTGAGCGAGGCGACCAGCTCGTCGTGCAGGCGCGCGAGGGTCGCGGGAGGCAGGCCCGCGGGGCCGAACAGCCCGAACCAGGATGCGGGCTTCTGGAAGCCGGGAACGACTTCCCCGATCGACGGCACGTCGGGCAGCCCGGGATAGCGCTTCGCCTCGAGCACCGCCAGCACCTTGAGCTTGCCCGAGCGCATGTGCGGCAGCACCGAGGCGAGCGAGTTGAAGCCGATCGCCACCTCGCCCGCGATCACGCCCTGGAGCGCGGGCGAGGCGCCCTTGTAGGGGACGTGCACGATGTCGACGCCCGCGCCGAGCTTGAACAGCTCGCCCGACATGTGAAATACCGCGCCCACGCCCGGGCTCGAGTAGTTGAGCTTGCCCGGGTTCGCCTTGGCGTAGGCGATCAGCTCCTTTACCGAATTCACCGGCAGCGAAGGGTTGACCGTCATCACCGTCACCGGCTCGACTGCTGCGGTGATCGGCGTGAAGTCTTTCACCGGGTCGTAGGGCAGGCTCTTCGAAAGAAAGAGCGCGGTGACGTGCGTGCTCGGGGAGGTGAACAGGATGGTCGTGCCGTCCGGGGCGGCGTGCGCCACCGCCTCCGCGCCGATCATGCCGTTCGCGCCGCCGCGGTTCTCGACGATCACCGGGTGGTGCGTCGCCGCGATCATCTTCGGCGCCATCAGGCGCGCGAGGATGTCGGTGCCGTTCCCGGGAGGGAAGGGCACCACGATCTTCAGGGGACGCGAGGGCGACTGGGCCGCGGCGATGGTCGCGAGCGCGGCTGCGAGCACGGCGACGGCCAGCCGCGCGGGCGTTTTCCTCATGAGTCCTTCTCCTCGGGAGCATCTTACTATGTCCCACTACCGGGTAACCGTGCCGCGAGGCAGAATGGCGTCTCAGGGATATGGACAGCAAGAACAAGAAGACCGTCGTTGCTGCGGCGACCCTCGCGGGGATGGCGCTGTCCTTTGCCGCCCTTTTCCACGCCGGCGACTACCTGGGGGAGGCGACGTACGGGCCCTCGGAGGTTGCGCGAGCGCCGGACGGTACGGTCTGGGTCGCGAGCCACGGCGCCCTGCATCGCTTCACCGAGGCCGGCGGGCGCAAGCAGGTGCTGAGCCTCGGCGCGCTCGGGCTCGGGCCGATCATTTCCGAGCTGCTCGCGCTCTCGGATGGGACGCTGATTCTGGCCCAGGCGGTGCCCTCCGCCGCGTACCGCTGCAACCCCGGGACGCAGAAATGCGTGGCGATCACGGCGGGGTTGGGCCGCGTCGGGCCGACGGAGTACGCGCTCATGGTCGCGGCCGACGAGCAGCGCGGCCGCTGGTACTTCTCGGACAACGCCAAGCATCGCCTGATCCTGACCGACGCCGAAGGCAAGGTGCTCGACGTTTCGGCCCCGAGGCGCGTGATGCATCCGAACGAGCTCGTGGTGGAGAAACCCGGGCAGCTCATGGTCGTCGACACCGATCATCGCCGCCTCGCGCGCATCCCGGTCGAGGGCGACGTCTTCGGCGCCGATCTGTGGGAGATGAAGACCGATTCCAGTCTCTCCAGGCCGGGCCGCTACTTGCCGATGGATCTCGCGCAATCGCCCGACGGCGGATGGTGGGTGCTGATCGCCCGCGAGGGCATGAGGGACGCGGATCTGGTGCTTTTCGGAGCCGACGGCAAGGCGCTCAAGCGGGTCGACCTCGGCCCGGACTCGGACCCCACGCGGATCGCGTCCATCCCCGGAGGGCTGCTCGTCGCCGATCCGACCCGAGCCACCCTGACTCGCGTCTCGGCGGACGGGGCGGCGGTCGCGCCCTGGGGCGACGCGGCGTTCCAGGCCGATCTCGACGGACTGCGCGCATCGCGCTCGCTCTGGGGCGAGGTGCGTCTTGCGGCTCAGGTGCTGGTCGTCGTCTTTCCGCTCCTGGGCATCTGGGCGCTGTGGCGCCTCGGTGAGCGGCTGCCCGTCCCGGCTCAGGCCCCCGTACCCGCGACCCCGCTGCCGGTTTCGGGCGCAATCCGCTGGCTGGAGGTGCTGCCGGCGTTCAAGAAGCGCGCCCGAATACTATTGATCACCGTGCTCATTGTGTTCGGAGGCACGTCAATCGCGCTGCTGTACTTCTTCGCGTCGTTCCCCCAGAGCCTTCCGCGTGCCGCTCAGTTTTTCTTCGTGGCGATTTTCGCCCTGATGGTGCTCATGCCGGTGATCCTGCTCGTCCGCCCGCCCAGGGCCTGGCGGACGCGCCTGGGCACCGACGGAAAGCGGTTCCTGCTCGACCTGGGCGACGGCAAGGTGCGAGGTTATCCGTTCGAATCGCTCGTCGTAAACGGGCGCCAGGTGCTGGCTGGCCACAGGCTGATTCAACTGCGCGCCGGTTACGACCAAAGGCCTTTGTTCGACGAGAAGGAGCTGGCCGGCTACGTGCTCTCGCGGATTCCGCCTGCGAACCGGGTGAGCTCCTTCCAGCTGCTCATGCGCGCCTTGCGCGCTGGAAATCGCGAGACCCGGTGGAGCATCGGGCTCGTGGTTGCGGTCCTTGCGCTCTTCGCGCTCTCCGAGCTGTTCCCCGAGGTAGCGGCAGGCCTGAAGAAAGCCGCGCTGGATTTTCTCAGCGCGGACCCAGCTCGATGAGCGTGGTCATCTCGAGGTCGTCGCCGAACCACATCTTGAGCGCGGCCTTGCGTTTGCCGATGTAGGCGATCTTCCCGTCCTTCTGCGTCATCGGCAGGTCATGGCCGGGGATGAGAACGCTCCCCGGGCGCCTCTTCCAGAGCTCCCAGATGCGCTCGATCGACTTGGTGCTCTGCGCGGCGTCGTAGGTGGCGTCGCCTCTTCTCGCGAGCAGCTCGGCGCGGTTCTTCGCCGCGTCGCCGGTGAACACCACGTCGCTTTCGTCGCCGCTGAGAACGTACACGAGATGGCCGGGAGTGTGCCCCGGCGCGGCGTGCGCGCGGAAGCCCGGCATGAATTCCTGCTCGGCGGCGACCGGGTGCAGGGTCGGCCACTCCTCCAGCTCGCGCATGTAGAGCTCGGGCACCGGCCCCTCGCCCCAGGGCTCCTTCAGCGACCAGGCGAGCTCGCGCGCGCCGATGACGATGCGCGCGTGGCGGAACAGGATCCAGTTGAGCGAGTGGTCGTAGTGCGAATGCGTCAGGATGACGTCGGTGACGTCACCCGGTTCGAGGTTGCGCCGGGCGAGCTGGTCGAGGATCCCCTTGCGCATGCTGAAGCTGCCGACGTCCACCAGCGCCACGCGCCCCTCGCCGCGCACGAGCGCGACGGTGCTCCAGCCGAGGCCTCCGTGGCACACCATCCTTCCCGGGAATCCCTGGATGAGGACGTCGATCTCGTAGCCGCCGATCTTCACCGCGTCCATGTCACTCCGCCTTGATGTGCGCCTCGCGGATCAGCCTGCCCCACTTCTCGGAATCGGCGCGCATCACGGCGCCGAACTCCGCCGGCTCGTTTCCGATGGCCGTCGCGCCCATGCCGGAGAGCCTCTCGGCGATCGCGGGGTCCTTGAGCACGCCGACGACATCGTCGTGGATCCTGGCGACCACCGCGCCCGGGGTCGCCGCCGGCGCGACCAGGCCGAACCAGTTGGTCAGCTCGTAGCCCGGCAGCGTTTCGGCCACGGTCGGGACGTCGGGGAGGAGCGGCGTCCGCTTCGCGCCGAGCACCGCGAGCGGCACCAGCCGCCCGTCGCGGATGTAGGGCAGCGCCTGCACGAGGCTGTCGCAGGTGAGCGAGACCTGCCCGCCGAGCAGGTCCTGGAAGCTGGGCGCGCTGCCCTTGTAGGGAACGTGGACGAGGTTCACCTGCGCCATGCTCTTGAACAGCTCGCCGGCGAGGTGCGGCGCGCCGCCGGGCCCGGAGGAGGAGTAGTTGATCTTCCCGGGCTGGGCCTTGGCGAGCGCGATCAGCTCGGCGACGTTCCGCGCCTGCAGCGCGGGGTTCGCCACCATGACGAAGTGCACCGCGACGACCTGCGTCACCGGCGCGAAGTCGCGCAGCGGGTCCACCGTCATCTTCGGGTAGAGGTGCTGGTTCACCGCGAGGTTGCCCAGCGTCCCGAGAAAGAGCGTGGCGCCGTCGGCAGGCGAGTGCGCCGCGATCTCGGTGCCGATCACGCCGCTCGCGCCGGCGCGGTTGTCGACGATCACCTGCTGTCCCCAGGACTCGGTGAGCTTCGGCACGAGCAGCCGCGCGACGATGTCGGTGCCGCCGCCGGGCGGGAAGGCGACGATGATGCGCACCGGCTTCGACGGGAAAGCCTGCGCGAACGCGCCGCAGGCGAAGGCGGCCGCGCAAACGAAGGCGAGGGTTCTCATTCGAGGGCCATCTCCTGCACCTGCTTCGCGCGCGCGGTCGACTCGGCCAGCAGGAAGGCGAGGTCGGTGCCGGTGGAGACGTAGCGCGCTCCCATCTTCACAAACTCGGCGGCGAGCGCCGGCCGTGTGGCGAGGCCGCCGACGCCGACGTGCTTGCCGTGCTTCGCGAACGCGGCGATCGTGCGCTCGTAGGCCTCGCGCACGCCCTGGTGCTCGTACTGGCCCGCAAGCCCCATCTCCGCGAGCAGATCGTTCGTGCCGATGAGCACCATGTCGACGCCGTCGACCGCCGCGATTTCCTCGGCGTAGTCGACGGCCCGCGCGGACTCGAACTGGACAACGACCATGGTCGCCTCATTCATCGCGGCGTTGGCCTCGGCCGCCGGAAACGCGCGGTAGTGGAGGTGCGGCAGCGGCCCCGCGGCGGAGCGCTGCCCCAGGGGAGGAAATTTCGCCGACGCCACGACCTCCCGCGCTTCGGCGGCCGAGTGCACGTGCGGGGCGATCACGCCCAGCGCCCCGCCGTCGAGGGCGCGAGAGACGTGCTCCGGGTGCGTGCTGGGGACGCGCACGAAGGGAGCGATCCCGATCTCGAGCGCAGCGATGCAGATCTGGCTGGTCGACTCGTACGACAGGCTCGAGTGCTCGACGTCGACGTAGATCGAGTCGAAGCCGGCGGTCTTGGCGAGGCGCGCGATCTCGATCGAACGCACGAGGCGCACCGTCATCGACGCGACGACCTCGCCGCGCGCGAGCTTCTCCTTCACGTTGTTGCGCACGATCGCGCGCGGTCTTTCGGGCATGTGCCCTCCCCGGGTTTCCGCTATTGTAAGCTCCCGTCTCGCCTTTCCGGAGGACCGCCATGAACAACCTCGCCGCGCTCGCCGGGCGCATTCTCCTCGCGCTGATATTTCTCCAGTCCGGCGTCGAGAAGTTCGTCTACTACTCGCCGACGCTCGGCTACATGACCAAGGCGGGACTGCCGTTTCCCCAGCTGCTCCTCGTCGCCTCGGGCATCGTCGAGACCGCCTGCGCCCTTGCCCTCATCATCGGCTGGAAGGCCCGATGGGCCGCTCTGGCGCTGGTCGTGTGGATGATCCCGGTCACCCTGATATTCCACAATCCCGCGGCCGGGCAGGACGCGATGATCCATTTCATGAAGAACGTGGCGATCACCGGCGGCCTGCTGATGGTGTTCGCGTTCGGTACCGGCGCGCTGAGCGTGGAGCGCCGCTAGGGCCTATTCGGGCTCCATCTTCAACTCGCGCGCCGTCTTTCTCCAGAACGCGCGCTCGCTCTCGAACAACGCGTCGAGCTGCGCGGGCGAACCGGCGCCGTCGGGGTAGATGCCGAGCAGGTTCAGGCGCTCCTCGACCTCGGGATCGGCGAGCAGCTTGCCCGTCTCGCGGTTGAGGCGCTCGATGGCCGCGTCCGGCGTGCCGGCGGGTGCGACCAGGGCGTACCAGGCGCTGAGCCCGACGTCGGGGAACGCCTCGGCGAAGGTCGGCACTTCCTTTAGCTCGGGAAGCCGCCTGGCCGAGCTCACCGCCAGGGCGCGCAGCTGCCCGCGCTGGACCGGGATCGCGATGGCCGGAACGCTCTCGACCGCGATGTGCGTGCGGCCGGCGACGACGTCGACGACGCTCTCCGCGCTGCGGTAGGGCACCAGCATCAGCTCCAGCGCGGCGCGCTGCCTGAGCATCTCCCCGAGGATGCCCGGCGGCGTGCGCAGGCCCGGGCTCGCGTACGCGAGCCTGCCGGGCGCCTCGCGCGCCAGCGAGATCAGATCGGCGAGCGACTTCACGTTCAACGACGGATTCACGACGAGGACGAAGGGCGTGCTGCCCACCATGGCGACGCCGGCGAAATCGTCTTCCGGGCTGTAGGGGACGAGGTCGGTGGTGTAGGGATAGACGACGAGCGCCGTCGACGGCGCGAGGAGCAGCGTGGTGCCGTCGGCGGCGGCGCGCGCGGCGGCCTGCACGCCCTCGTCGCCCTGGCGGTTTTCCACGCGGACCGGCTGGCCGAGCGCGCGCGACAGGCGCTCGGCGATGAGGCGCGCGGCGAGATCCGAGGGACCTCCGGGGACTCCGGTGGCGATCATCCGCAGCGGCTTCGCCGGCCAGGTCTGCGCGTCCGCCGGCGCGGGCGCGATGCAGATTGCGAGGAGAAATGCCGTGAGCTCTCGGGCGAAACGCATACGAGTCGCCATGCTAGCATTCCTCCGAATGAATCATTGCATTCCGGGGCGGAAGACGTGAAAAACGCATGTTCCTTCGGAGCGGCGGTTCTCGCCGCGGCGCTCGCCGGATCCTTCGCGAACTCCGTTTTTGCGCAGAACTATCCGAGCAAACCCATACGCCTCATCGTTCCTTTCGCTCCCGGGGGCGGGAACGACAACGTGGCGCGACTGGTGGGCAAGCGGCTCGGCGAAGGACTCGGGCAGCCCGTCGTCGTCGACAATCGTCCCGGAGCGGGCGGCGTCGTCGGCGCCGAGCTCGCTGCGAAATCCGCTCCCGACGGCTATACGCTCTTTCTCGGCGGCGTCGGCAGCCATGCGATCAATCCCAACCTGGTCAAGAACCTTCCCTACGATCCAGTCAGGGATTTCGCGCCGGTCGAGCTGCTCGCCCAGGCGCCGCTCGTTCTCGTCGTGCATCCCTCCGTCCCCGCGCGCGACATCGCAGAGTTCGTCGCCTACGCGCGAAGGAACCCGGGCAAGCTCAACTTCGCCTCCAACGGCAACGGCAGCTCATCGCAGCTCGCGGCGGTGATGTTCGATTCGATGGCGGGCATCGACATGGTCCACGTTCCCTACAAGGGCCTGTCTCCCGCGCTCACCGACCTGCTCTCCGGGCAGGTCCAGCTGATGTTCTCGAGCGTGGTCGCGATCCTGCCGCACATCAAGGCGGGGAAGCTGCGCGGGCTCGCGGTGACCGGCACGAAGCGGCTCGCGCTGCTGCCCGGGCTGCCGACGATCGCGGAGTCCGGATTTCCCGGCTACCAGGCGAGCTCCTGGTACGGCATCCTCGCGCCCGCGGGAACGCCGCGCGACATCGTGGCAAGGCTCAACGCCGAGCTCGCGAAGGCGCTGGAGCGGCCCGAGGTGAGGAGCAGCCTGCTCGCCGAAGGCGCGGAGCCGGCCGGAGGCACGCCCGAAGCGTTCGCGGCGCACATCCGCGCGGAGAAGGAACGCCTCGGGAGAGTGATTCGCGAGGCGAAGATCAGCCTCGAGTGAATCACGCCGCCGACAACCGCTACACGCGCGGTATCGCCGAGTTCGTCTCGGGCCTCTCGTACGGTGCCATCCCCCGCGAGGTGCGCGAGCGCGCCAAGCTCCTGATCCTCGATTCGCTCGGTTGCGCGCTCTACGGCGCGCGCCTGCCGTGGTGCCGCATCCTGCAGCGGACGCTCGCGAAGCTCGACCGGTCCAGGACCTGCGCCGTCTGGGGCACGAGGCAGAGGCTCTCGGCGCCGCACGCGGCGCTCGCCAACGGCACTCAGGTGCAGGGCTTCGAGCTCGACGACGTGCACCGCGAGGGCGTGCTGCACGTCGGCGCGGTGGTGCTGCCGGCGCTCGTCGCCGTCGCCGGGCTGCGGCGCATGAGCGGCCGGGAGTTCCTCGCCTCCGCCGTCGCCGGCTACGAGATCGGGCCGCGCGTCGGCCTGTGCATGGGGCAGGAGCACATCGGCCAGGGATGGCACTCGGGCGCGACGCTCGGCGTGTTCTCCGCGGCCGCGGGCGCCGCGCGCGGCCTCGCGCTCGACGCGAACCGGACGGTGCACGCGCTCGGCATCGCGGGCACGCAGGCCTCGGGGCTGATGGCGGCGCAATACGGCGCGATGGTGAAGCGCATGCACGCGGGCCGGGCCTCGCAGAGCGGGCTCTACGGCGCGCTGCTCGCCCGGGACGGATTCACCGGCATCCCGGACGTCCTCGAGAGCGAGTACGGCGGCTTCTGCACTACCTTCTCGCGCTCCCGGGATCGCTTCGACCTGTCCAAGCTCACGGCCGGTTTCGGCGAGATCTGGCAGACCATGGGCGTGGCGCTCAAGTTCTATTCCTGCGTCGGCAGCAACCACACCACGCTCGACGCCTTGCGCGAGCTGCAGGCGCAACACCCCTTCGGCGCGAGGGACGTTGGGAAGATCGTGGTGCATGCCTCGCAGGTGACCCTCGACCACGCCGGGTGGAAATACCGGCCCGCCGGCATCGCCGGCGCGCAGATGAATCTGCCTTTCTGCGTCGCGACGCTGCTCCTCGAGGGCGATTGCTTCGTCGATCAGTTCGACGACAAGGCCGTGACCGACCGCGCGCGCATTGCGCTCGCGGAGAAAGTCGAGGTGGTGGCGGATCCCGGGATCACGGCGAAGGGCTCGAAGCACCGTCACGCGGTGCGCGTGGAGGTGCATCTCGCCGACGGCAGCGTGCTGGAGCGCGCGGCGGAGACGCCGCGGGGCAGCGAGCCGAACTTCGCGAGCGAGGGGCAGGTCGTGGCGAAGTTCGAGAGGCTCGCGGCGCGGGCGCTTCCGCGGGCGCAGGTCGCGCGGTTGCGGGACGCGGTCCTGCACATGGAAAAGCTCGAGGACGCTTCGCGCATCGCGAAGCTCATGACGAAGGGGGCGAGATGAGACGGATCCTTGCGGCGATGCTTCTCGTGTCTTCGGCGGCCTTCGGCCAGAGCGGCAAGCCCGTGCGCGTCATCGTTCCCTGGCCCGCGGGCGGCACCGTCGACGGCGTCGCGCGCGTGCTCGGGCCGAAGTTCTCCGAGGCCATCGGCCGCCCCGTGGTGATCGAGAACAAGGCGGGCGCCGGCGGGTCGATCGGCGAGGCCGAGGCCGCCAAGGGGGCCGCGGACGGCGGCACCGTGCTGTTCGTGTTCGACACGCACGCGGTCAACCATCTGCTGTACAAGGACCTCGGCTACGACCCCTTCAGGTCCTTCGAGCACGTGAGCCTGCTCGTGACCTCGCCGCAGGCTCTGGTGGCGGCGAAGAACTTCGCGCCGTCGAGCGTGGGCGAGCTGGTCGCCTACGCGAAGGCGAACCCCGGCAAGGTCACCTACGCGACGGTGGGCGCGGGCAGCTCGAACCATCTGAACGCGCTGCTGCTCTCGGGCCGTACCGGCATCGACATGGTGCACGTGCCCTACAAGGGCGGGGCGCCGATGATGATCGACCTCGTCGGCGGGCAGGTGAACGTGATGTTCGTGTCGGCGCCGCAGGCGATCCCGCAGGTGAAGGCGGGGCGCATCAAGGCGCTCGCGATCGGCAGCGCGAAGCGCATCGGGCAGCTCCCGGATACGCCCACCGTCGCCGAGACCCTGCCGGGATTCACCGCCCAGTCCTGGGTCGGAATGCTCGTCCCCGCGGGAACGCCCGGGGAGCTGGTCGCGCGCTACAGCGCCGAGGCGAGGCGGGCGCTCGCCGAGCCCGAGGTGCGGGGCAAGCTCGCCGCGCAGGGATTCGAGGTCGTCGGCAGCTCGCCCGGAGAGTTCCTCGCCTTCGCGCGCGCGGAGTCCGAGAAATGGGCGAAGGTGATCCGCGATTACAATATCCGGGTCGAGTAGCCCGGCGAGGACATTCCATGAAATGGATTCCGCAAGGCGTCATCCCGGCGGTCCTGCTGCCCTTCAATGAGGACCTGTCGATCGACGAGGCCTCGTTCCGCGCGCACCTCGCCGACGTCGCGTCCGCCGAAGGCCTCTCCGCGATCACGATCAACGCGCACTCGACCGAGGTCGCTTCCTGCACGTTCGACGAGCAGAAGCGCGTCCTGGCGATCGCGAGGGACGAGCTCGGCGCGAGGCTGCCGATCGTCCACGGCGTCTACGCCGAAGGAAGCCTGGAAGCCGCGCGCATCGCGAGGATGGCGACCGAGGGCGGCGCGGCCGCTCTCCTCGTCTTCCCGCCCGGACCCTTCACCATGGGCCAGCGGCCGGAGATGGCCGTCGAGCACTTCCGCCGCGTCGCCGGCGCAAGCGACCTGCCGGTCATCGCCTTCCAGTATCCCCTCGGGTCCTCTCCGAATGCGGGCCAGGGCTACCCGATGGAGACGCTCCTGAAGATCGTCGAGGCCGTGCCCCAGGTGCGGGCGATCAAGGACTGGTGCGCGAGCCCGCAGCTGCACGAGCGGCAGATCAGGACGCTGCAGTCCCTGAATCCGCAGGTGAACGTGCTCACCACGCACAGCTCCTGGCTGATGAGCTCGCTGGTGCTGGGCGCGAACGGCCTGCTCTCGGGCTCGGGCTCGGTGATCGCCGCGCTGCAGGCGAAACTCTTCCGCGCGGTGCGCGCGAACGACCTCGCGGCGGCGAAGGAGATCAACGAGCGCATCTGGCCGACCGCCGAGGCGTTCTACTCCGAGCCCTGGGTGGACATGCACAACCGCATGAAGGAGGCGCTGGTGCTGCTCGGCAAGCTGCCGCGCGCCACGGTGCGCCCGCCGCTCGTCAAGATCCCGCAGGCCGAGATCGAGCGCATCCGCAAGGCGTTGGTCGCTGCAGGTCTGCTCGATCAGGCCGGCAGGGCTCGCAAGGCGGCCTGATCACCACGAAGAGGAGAAGTCCCATGTCGCTGCCGAAATTCCTGTTCGCGCTCGTCCTGCTTGCGGGGACTGCCGCCGCGCAGGCGCAGACCAAGGTTCATTGGTACGGCCAGGCCGCATTCAGGATCGAGACGCCCTCGGGCGGCGTGATCCTGATCGATCCGTGGCTGAAGGTGCCAACCAATCCGGACAAGGAGTCGATCGCCAAGCTCGGACGGGTGGACTACATCATGATCACCCACGGCCACTGGGACCACGTCGGCGACGCGCTCGAGATCGCGAAGAAGACCGGAGCGGAGCTGGTCGCGCCCTACGGACTGCAGTTCAACATCAAGTCGGTGCTCGGCTATCCCGAGAAGCAGGCGACGCTCGCCACCGGCGGCAACGTCGGAGGTACCATCAACCTGCCCAAGGCCGGCGCCAAGGTGACGTTCACCACCGCCGTGCACGGCTCGGAGCTGACGCCGCCGATGGTGCAGCCTTCGGGTCCGGGGCAGCCCGCGGCGATCGCGAGCGGCAATCCGGTCGGGTACGTGCTGCAGGTCGACAAGGGGCCGGTCATCTATCACACCGGCGACACGGACGTGTTCACCGACATGAAGCTGATCGCCGAGTTCTTCAAGGTCGACGTGATGCTCTGCGGCATCGGCGGGCATTTCGGCATGGATCCGGTGCGCGCGGCCCAAGCCGTGGAGTGGGTGAACCCGAAAGCGGTGATCCCCATGCACTTCGGCACCTATCCCATCCTCGCCGGCACGCCGGCGCAATTCAAGGCGGCCCTCGACAAGCGCGGGCTCGGCAGTCGCATGATGGAGATGAAGCCCGGCGAGGATCGCAGTTTCTGACGGCGCGGGCGTGAAGATCGAGTGCGTCCTGCAGTGCGACAACCATCTCGGCGAAGGCCCGGTGTGGGACGTCGAGGAAGGCCGGCTCTACTGGGTTGACGGCACCGGCCGGCGCGTCGGCAAGCCCTCGATCTGGCGCTTGGATCCCAAGACCGGGAAGACCGAGAACTGGAGCCTGAAGCGCGACGTCGGCGCGATGGCCCTGCGCAAGAAGGGCGGCGCGGTGCTCGCGCTCGACAACGGCTTCTACTTCTTCGACTTCAAGGATTCCAGGCTCGAGAAGATCGAGCTGGTGCACGAAGGGCAGCCGCGCGTGCGCCTGAACGACGGCAAGTGCGACCGGCGAGGCCGCTTCTTCGCCGGGGGCATGGACGACAAGGAGGAGCTGAAGCTCTGCGGCCTGTGGCGCCTGGACACCGATCTCTCGGTGACGCTGGTCGACGACGGCATCATCTGCTCGAACGGCCCATGCTGGAGCCCCGACGACAGGG
>DASSQD010000063.1:0-32260 GCA_035702665.1 Burkholderiales bacterium | reverse complement strand
GCAGGAGACGGGCACGCCCGAGCCGGTCGCGGCCCCCTGCGATGAGCACGAGCTGCTGGTGACGTACGGATAGGTGCCGTGGTCGACGTCGAGCAGCGACCCCTGAGCGCCTTCGAACAGCAGGTTCTCTCCGGCGTCGCTCGCCGCGTACAAGTCGCGCGCGACGTCCGCCATCAGCGGCCTCAGCCGCGGCGCGAGCGCGAGCGCTTCGTCGCGGGTCTTCGCGAAATCCGCCGGCTTCGCGTGCAGGTACTTCGTCAGCACGAAATTGTGGAATTCCATCAAGGGCTCGAGCTTGGCTGCGAAGCGCTCCGGGACCATCAGGTCGCGCACGCGGACCGCGCGGCGCGCGATCTTGTCCTCGTAGGCCGGTCCGATGCCACGGCCGGTAGTGCCGATCTTGGCGGCGCCCTGCGCGGACTCGCGGGCGATATCGATCGCGGCGTGAAACGGCAGGATCAGCGGGCAGGCCTCGGAGACGCGCAGCCGCGGCGCAACCTCCACCCCGGCGCGCTCGAGCTCGTCCATCTCGTCGATCAGCGCGCGCGGCGAGAGCACCACCCCGTTGCCGATGTAGCAGGTGACGCCCTTCCGCAGGATGCCGGAGGGAACGAGGTGCAGCACGGTCTTCTTGCCGCCGATCACCAGCGTATGGCCGGCGTTGTGCCCGCCCTGGAAGCGCACCACGCCCTGGGCGTGGTCGGTGAGCCAGTCCACGACCTTGCCCTTGCCCTCGTCGCCCCACTGCGTGCCGATGACCACGACGTTCTTGCCCATGGCTACAGTTTTCTCACTATCCATTTGCCGCCGCGCTTGACGAGCTCCCGGTCGCACTCGGGCAGCACCGGCTCCGCCGCGTGCCCGGGCAGCCGCACCACGACGATCTCGCCGGCGTCGCGCAGCCTGCCGATCGCCGCGGCGAGGGCCGGATCGCTTGCGTGCGGCGCGCGGATCCCCGCCGCCCCGTTCCCCTCCGGCGCGGCGCGCACGAGATCGCGCAGGTCCATGCTGAAGCCCGTCGCAGGACGCGCGCGCCCGAAGGCCTTGCCGACTTCATCGTAGCGCCCCCCCAGCGCGATCGCGTTGGCGACTCCGGGCGCATAGGCCGCAAAGACCACGCCGCTGTGGTAGTGGTAGCCGCGCAGATCGGCGAGGTCGACCGACACCGGAATTCTCCCGTTCCGCGAGAGAGCCTTGAGGTCGCGCAAGGCGCGCGCGATCTCCGGATGCTTGGGCAGCGCGCGCCGCGCGCGCTCGAGCACGGTCGCGTCGCCGTACAGCTCGGGCAGGGCGAGGAGCGCGCCCCGAGTGGCTTTCGAGAGCCTTGCCGTCGCGACGCGCAGTCCGGGCAGGTCCTTGCCCTGCAGCACCTCGTACAGCTCCGATTCGAGCTCGGCGCCGACCGCGCCGCGCCGGCAGATCGACCGGAACACGGCCACGTGGCCGATGTCCAGGCGCGCCCCGGAGACGCCGCACGCCGCGAGCGACTCGGCGAGAAGCTGCTGGATCTCCAGATCGCTCTCGATTCCGGAATGCCCGTAGATCTCGGCGCCGATCTGCAGCGGCTCGCGCGTCGAATCGAGTCCCCGCGGCCGGGTGTGGAGCACGCTGCCGGCGTAGCACAGCCGCGTCACGCCCTTGCGGTTCAGCAGGTGCGCGTCGATGCGCGCGACCTGGGGCGTGATGTCCGCGCGCACGCCCATCATCCGGCCCGAGAGCTGGTCGACCAGCTTGAAGGTGCGCAGGTCCAGGTCGTGACCGGTGCCCGTCAGCAGCGACTCCATGTACTCGAGCATGGGAGGAATCACCAGCTCGTAGCCGTGGACGCGGAACAGCCCGAGCAGCCGCGTGCGCATGGCGTCTATGCGCTGCGCCTGCGGCGGCAGGATGTCCTCGAGACTTTCCGGTAGAAGCCAGTTGCGCACGGCGCGCCTAGCGGGCGAGATAGAGAATCAGCAGGCCGGCCAGCATCGACGACAGCCCGAAGAAGCGGATCTGCCCGTCAGTGAACTCCGTGATGCGGCGGAACGTGTCGCGCCATAGCTTCGGCAGCAGAAACGGGAGCACGCCCTCGATGATCAGCATCAGGGCAAAGGCCATGATGAACGTGGTACCCATTCACTTGCCGCCTCTTCCCGGGCTTCTGAAATACTTGAAGAACTCCGAATTGGGATCGAGCACCAGGACATCGCTCTTGTTCTTGAAGCTCCCGCGATAGGCGTCCAGGCTGCGGTAGAAGGAATAGAACTCGGGATTGTCGCTGAACGCCTTGGCGTAGATGGCGGACGCCCGGGCGTCGCCTTCGCCCTTGACGCGCTGAGCGTCGCGGTACGCTTCGGCGATGATCACCTCGCGGTCGCGGTCCGCGCCCGCGCGGATCTTTTCCGACTCGGAGAAACCCTGAGAGCGCAGCTCCGCGGCCACGCTCTTGCGCTCGGCTTCCATCCTGCGGTAGACCGACTCGCTCACTTCCTGCGGCAGGTCGACGCGCTTCAGGCGCACGTCGACGATCGACATGCCGATCTTCTTCATGTCGGCGTCGACCTTCTCGCGCACGACCTGCATGATCTTGTCGCGCTCGCCCGAGATCACGTCGTGCACGGTGCGCTTGCTGAACTCGTCCTGGAGCGCCGCCTTCACGGTCTGGTTGAGCTGCGTCTGGGCGCGCGTCTCGTCTCCCTGGACGCTGATGTAGTACTGCCTCAGGTCGCTGATGCGCCATTTCACGAAAGAGTCGACCAGCACGTTCTTCTTCTCCGAGGTGATGAAGCGCTCGGTGTCGGGAGTGTCGAGCGTGAGGATGCGCTTGTCGAAGTAGCGCACGTTCTGGATCAGGGGCCACTTGAAGTGCAGGCCCGGCTCGTCGATCACTTCCTTGATCTCGCCAAGCTGGAACACGATGGCGCGCTGCCGCTGATCGACCGTGAAGGCGATCAGGCCGAAGAGGACGGCCAGGGCGACGAAGGCCGCGATCAGGGCGATGCCGACGCGGTTGTTCATGGCCGGTCTCCGCGCTCGCGGCCGCGCAGCGCGTCGCGCGATCGCGCGCCGGTGTCCGGCGGCGGCGGCGGTTCGGTCGCCCTGGTCGAGGGCATCGGCGCCTGCCCCTCGGGCAGGGCGACGGGCGCGGATATCTGCAGGATCTTGTCGAGCGGCAGGTACAGGAGATTGCTGCCCGCCTTGGCGTCGATCAGCACTTTCGAGGTGCTTGCGAGGATCTGCTGCACCATGTCCAGGTAGAGGCGCTCGCGGGTCACCTGGGGCGCCTTGTTGTACTCGATCAGGACCTGCTTGAATCGCGAGGCGTCGCCCTCGGCGTTGGCGACGACTCGGGCGCGATAGCCGTTCGCCTCCTCGCGCAGGCGCGACGCTGTACCGCGCGCCTTCGGGACGACGTCGTTGTAGTACGCCTGCCCCTCGTTCTTCTGCCGCTCGAGGTCCTGCTTGGCGCGCACCGCGTCGTCGAACGCCGCCTGCACCTGCTCGGGCGGCTGAGCGTTCTGCACGGTGACGTTGCTGATGAGGATCCCGGTCTTGTAGCGGTCGAGGATGTCCTGCATCAGCTTCTGCGCGCCGTCGGCCATCTGCTCGCGGCCCTCGTAGAGGGCGAAGTCCATCTTGCTCTTGCCGACGATTTCGCGGATCGCGGTCTCCGCAGCCTGCAGAACGGTGTCTTCCGGACGCCGGTTGTTGAACACGTAGTCCATCGGGTCCTTGAGGATGTACTGCACTGCGAACTGGATGTCGATGATGTTCTCGTCATCGGTGAGCATCAGCGATTCGCGCAGCACCTTGGTCTTGACACTGTTGCGGTAGCCGACTTCGACGGTACGCCTGCCCGTCAGGTCGACGATTTCGTGGCTCTGGATGGGGTACGGGAAGCGCCAGCGCAGGCCGGCCGAAGTCACCTCGGAGAACTTGCCGAAGGTGAGCACGACGCCGCGCTGTCCTTCGACGACGATGTAGAAGCCGCTCGCCAGCCAGGCGACGAGCACGACGAGGAAGATGAGCCCGGCGCCCCCGCCGAGCTGACGCAGGTTCGGCGGCTCGCCGGAGTCCGGAGTGCCGCCGCCACGCTTGCCGAACAGGGCGTTCAGCTTGCGATTGAAGTTGCGCCACATCTCGTCGAGGTCGGGCGGCCCCTCGTTGCCGCCGCCTCGCTTGCCCCATTGCGGGTCATTCAATGACATAAAAAACCCCAGGCTCCGCGGCAAACGACATCCCCGCCCCGGCAGCCCCTAAGCTTCGGCCGCTTGGCGCTGCTCATCCATCGAATTTGGCGGGATCGCCGGAGATGTCCTCGAGGCAGCAGCCTCGATCAGGGCCCGGCGCAGACCATCCACGCCGTCGCCCGTCTTTGCGCTTAGACGAACACGGACGATTCTATCATATTCGTCGCGGTCGACTCCCGGCCGCAGGCCGTTGCGGTCGATCTTGTTCCAGACGAGAACGCGGGGGATCGCTGCCGCCCCGATCTCGGCGAGCACCTTGTCCACTTCCCCGGTCTGGGCCTCGCGCGCCTCGTTGGCCGCGTCGACCACATGCAGCAGTAGATCGGCGTGTATCGCCTCCTCGAGCGTCGCGCGGAACGCGGCGACGAGCGAATGCGGCAGGTCGCGAATGAAGCCGACGGTATCGGAGATCGCGACATTCCCCGCCTCGGGGAGGTAGAGCTTGCGCGTGGTCGTGTCCAGCGTCGCGAACAGGCGGTCCTCGGCCAGCGCTCCCGCACGGGTGAGGGTGTTGAACAGGGTCGACTTGCCGGCGTTGGTGTAGCCCACCAACGAGACGGTAAACGCCCGGCCACGTTCCCTCGCGCGCCGCTGCACCTCGCGCCGGCGCCGGAGCTTGCCGAGCTTGTCCTTCAGCACCTTGACGCGTGTGGCGATGAGGCGCCTGTCGACTTCGAGCTGGGTCTCGCCCATCCCCGAGAGAAATCCCCGGCCGCCGCGCTGGCGCTCCAGGTGCGTCCAGCCGCGGATCAGCCGGGTCGACGCGTGCTCGAGCTGCGCGAGCTCGACCTGCAGCTTGCCCTCGTGGCTCCTCGCGCGCTGAGCGAAGATGTCCAGGATGAGACGCGTGCGGTCGACCACGTGGCAGCCAAGCGCCTTCTCGAGATTGCGCTCCTGCACGGGAGACAGGGCGTGGTTGAAGATCGCCAGGTTGGCGCCCTGCTCCTTCAGGGTGCGCCTGATCTCTTCGACTTTTCCGGAGCCCGCGAAATGCGCGGGGTCGGGCCGGTCGCGGCGCCCGCCCACCACCGCGCGCGCGCGGACTCCAGCGCTCGCCGCAAGCAGCCGCAGCTCTTCGAGGCCTTCGGCGTAGCCGCGCTCGCCGAAATCCAACCCGACGAGAACCGCGTCCTCGCCGACCGACGAGCGCTCAACCATCGCGCCGGGTCAGAACGTTACCGCGCGGCGAGATCACGCCTCCGCAGCAGAATGATCGACTGCCAGATTGACCGCACGGGAAGGAACGACGGTGGAGATAGCGTGCTTGTACACCATCTGCGTCACCGTGTTCTTCAGGAGCACGACGTACTGGTCGAAGGACTCAATTTGGCCCTGGAGCTTGATACCGTTGACCAAATAAATCGACACAGGAACGTGTTCTTTGCGGAGGGTATTCAGGAACGGATCTTGTAGCAATTGTCCTTTGTTGCTCATGGGTTACCCCGGATTTGTCTTCTTGGAATTCTACTCTATCGGGTTTTGCGGAAAATGCCAACGTAATAAGGCACCTGGAAAGCTTTCGAATCCATGACTCCGCCCCGTTAGATGGATCACTTCACAAAAGGGTTCCTCCCGCTCTTGAATTCGATGCGAAGCGGCGTCCCCTCCAGGCGAAACACTCTTCGGAAATCGGCCTCGAGGTAGCGGCGGTAGCTCTCGGGCACCGCGGCCAGGCCCGTGCCGTGCACCACCACAATCGGCGGATTGCTCCCCCCCTGGTGCGCGTACCGCAGCTTGGGCCTGGAGAACCCCGAGCGCGGTGGCGCCTGCTTCTCCACGGCCGCGATCAGGGCGCGCGTGAGCTTGGGAGTGGGCAGCTTCGCCATGGCGGCGCGGTATGCCGTGTCCACCGAGGCGAGCATGCGCGCGACGCCGCGCCCTTCGCGCGCGGAGATGTAATGAAAATGCGCGAACGACAGGAACTTGAGCTTGCGCGCAATCGCGCGCTTCGCCATGTCGCGCGCGTATTCATCGAGTCCATCCCACTTGTTGACCGCGACCACGACGGCGCGCCCGCGCTCGAGGATGAAGCCCGCGATGTGCGCATCCTGGTCGGAGATTTCGCTTTGCGCGTCGAGCACGAGGATCGCGACGTTGGCGCGGTCGATCGCCTGCAAGGTCTTCACCACCGAGAACTTCTCGACGCTCTCGAAAACCCTTCCACGGCGCCTCAGTCCGGCCGTGTCCACGAGCACGTAGCGCCGCCCCTTGACGTTCAGCTCCACGTCGATCGCGTCGCGCGTCGTCCCGGGCTGATCGAAGGTCACGACGCGCTCCTCGCCGACGAGCGTGTTCACCAGCGTCGACTTCCCGGCGTTCGGGCGCCCCACGACCGCGATACGGACCGCGCCGTCGGGCTCCTCCGGTTCCTTCTCGTCGGGAAAGCCGGCGAGCGCCGTCTCCACCAGATCGCTCACGCCCTCGCCGTGCTCGGCGGAGATCGCGAGCGGCGCGCCCAGCCCCAGCTCGTGGAATTCGGCATTGGCTACATCGTGATTCATGCCCTCGGTCTTGTTGACCGCGACGATGACCCGCCTGCCGGTTCGCCTGAGCTCCCCGGCGATGGCGTGGTCCTGCGAGGTGAGCCCCTCGCGAGCATCGGTGACGAACACCACCGCATCGGCCTCGGCGATCGCGGCTCTCGCCTGCTTGGCCATTTCCACGAACACTCCCTGCGCTTCAGGCTCGAGGCCCCCGGTGTCGACCACCAGGTAGCCGCGCCCGCCCAGCCGCCCGGCCCCGTAGTGGCGATCGCGCGTCAGGCCCGGGACGTCTGCCACGAGCGCATCGCGGGTCCGGGTGAGCCGGTTGAACAGCGTGGACTTGCCGACGTTGGGCCTGCCGACGATCGCCAATGTGGGCTTCATGGGACCGTCACTTCAAGCTCAAGGCGAAGAGATTGCCCTCCTGCGTCTGCACCAGGAAGCCCTGCTCGAGCCGCAGCAGCGAGGAGTGGATCGGGCTGCCGTCGGTGGCGATTCGTCCGACGAAAGCGCCGTTCTCGCGCGACAGAAAGTGCACATAGCCTTCCACGTCCCCCACGGCCACCACATCCCCCAGAACGATCGGAGCCGTGAGCCGCCGCAAGAACAGGCGGTCCTGCTTCCAGACGGTCGCGCCGCCGGCGCGATCCAGGGCCTGGACCGCCCCTTTGTCGTCGCTCACGAAGACGTAGCGCGCGTCGACCGCGAGCCCGGCGGTGCTCGACATGTCGCGCGACCAGGACGCGGTGCCGCTGGCGGCGTCGAAGCAGCCGATCTTGCCCTGGTAAGCTACCGCGCAGACTTCGCGCTCCCCGATAACCGGCACGCCGACGACGTCGGTGACGCGCTCGAGCTCGGTCGCCCCGCGCGGCAGCGAAACGGTGGCCTCCCAGCGCACGGCTCCGTTGGCGAGCGCGATCGAGACGAGCTTGCCCCCGGCGAAACCGGTAAGCAGGCTGCCGCGGTCGGCCACCATGCCCACGGGCGAGCGCACCGAAAGGGGCGGACTCGAGCGCTGATACAACCAGCGCCGCTTGCCATCCTTCGCATCGAGAGCGAACAGGCGGCCGTCGCCGGTGCGGACAATCACCAGGTCTCCCGCCACGACCGGCGGGGACAGGACCTCGCTCGAGACGCGCGCGCGCCATCTCACCTCGCCCTTGGCCGCATCGAGCACGATGGCCTCGCCCTGGTAGGTCCCCACGGCGACCAGCGATCCGTCCGAGCCCACTCCTCCCGAGAGCGTCTCCCCGACGTTGACGCGCCACGACTCCCGTCCCGTGCCGGCGTCGAAGCGCGCGACGGCGCCGTTCTGGGCGGCAGCGTACACCGCGCCCTGCACGAGCGCCGGAAAGAAGATCGCGTCTCCCGCCGCGCCTAGGCTGGCCTGCCACAGCGTGCGCACCGGTATGTTCGACGGGAGGTCCGTGAGCTCGGCCATCTTCGGGCCGGGCGTACCCGAGCAGCCTGCGAGCAGCAGCACGCCGGCGAGAAGAAGCCGTCGCATTTCGGACCTAGCCTTCTCCGAGCGCCTCGAGCTTGAGACGCAGCCCTTCGCGCAGGGGCCCGGGTTCCGCCTTCTCCAGAGCGGCCTTGTAGGCGGCGCGGGCCTCGTCGCGCTTTTTCTGGACGGCCAGGATGTCGCCACGCTGCGCGGCGAACAGGGCCTCGAACCCGGCATGGGGCTTCATTTCGAGCGCCTTCAGCGCAGCGTCGGGCTCCTTGTCGTCGAGCAGCACACTCGAGAGGCGCAGCGCCGCAATCGAGCGTATCTCGTCGCTCTTCGCGTGCTCCACCACCCATTGCAGCTGCGCCCGCGCCGACTTCAGGTCGCCGGCCTGGAACAGCATCTTGGCCGACACCAGCGCCGCGAGCGGCGCGTACGCGGTGCGCGGGTAGTCTTCCAGGATCGACCCTGCCGTGTCGCGGACGCCCTTGAGATCGTTGGCCCGCGCCGCCTTCTGCAGGGTGTCGTACAGAGCCGCGGCCTGCGCGGCCTGCGAGCGCTGGTACCAGCCCCAGCCGTTCCATGCCGCCGCTGCGGCCGCCACCAAGATGGCCGCAAAGGCGACGCCGCCGCCGTGCTCCTTCCACCACGCTTTCAGCGCGGCAAGCTGTTCCTGTTCCTCAAGATCGTATGTGCTCATCGATTTCCCTTGTCATCGCCTTAGCCGAAAAGCAGGTCCGCTATCGCTCCCGGGAGCGCATCCAGGGCCACGCGGAACTGGTCGCGCTCCTCGCGGAGGGCCTTGATGCTGGCCTCCCCGGCGTCGGCTTCCTCGTCGCCGACGATCACTGCCACCGGTGCGCCGCTGCCGTCGGCCTTCTTCATCTGCGACTTGAAGCTCGCAGAGCCGCAGTGCTGCAGCACGCTGAATCCGGCTTCGCGCAGGGCCTCGGCGACACGAAAGGCGAAGCGCCCTGCGCGCTCCCCTTGGTTGACGACGTAGACGTCCGGAGATGCGCGCTCCCCCGAGTCCGCAAGCAGCGCCAGCAGGCGCTCGATGCCCATCGCGAAGCCGCACGCCGGAGCGGGCTTGCCGCCGATCTGCTCGAGCAGGCCGTCATAGCGCCCGCCGGCGCACACCGTCCCCTGCGCCCCCAAGTCGCCGCTCACCCATTCGAACACGGTGAGGTTGTAGTAGTCCAGGCCCCGCACCAGCCGCGGGTTGATCTCGTAGGCGCGCCCGGCGTCCTTCAGGATCGCCTGCACTCCTTCGAAGTGCTTGAGCGAGTCCTCGCCCAAGGCGTCGAGCAGCCGCGGCGCTCCGGCGATGAGCGATTGCATCTGCGGATTCTTGCTGTCGAGCACCCTCAGCGGGTTCGTGCGCAGCCGGCGCTTGGAATCCTCGTCGAGATCCTTCTCGCGCGCCTGGAGGTAGGTCACGAGCGACTTGCGGTACGCCGCGCGCTCGCCCGCCGAGCCGAGGCAGTTGAGCTGCAGCCGCACGCCCCTGAGTTCGAGGTCGTCCCACAGGCGCGCGCACATGAGCAGCAATTCGGCGTCGATGTCCGGCCCCGCAAAGCCGAGCGCCTCCGCGCCCACCTGGTGAAACTGGCGATAGCGTCCCTTCTGCGGCCGCTCGTGCCGGTACATCGGGCCGATGTAGTACAGGCGCTGCCCGCCGCCGTACAGCAGGCTGTGCTCGGCCGCGGCGCGCGCGACCGAGGCAGTGGCCTCCGGTCGCAGCGTCAGCGACTCCTGGTTGAGCTCGTCGGTGAAGGTGTACATCTCCTTCTCGACGATATCGGTGGCCTCGCCTATCGCGCGGCGAAAGAGCCCCGTGTGCTCCAGGATCGGGGTGCGCACGTTGCGGTAGCCGTAGCCGCGGAGCCAGTCGCGCAGGATTTCCTCCAGAGCCTCCCAGCGCTCGGCTTCGTCCGGCAGGATGTCGTTCATGCCGCGCACCGCGCGGATCGGCTCGCTCATATCGGAATCGCCGCCCGGGCTACACTGCGGCTTTGATCGGGATGCTTCTCTTCTCGCCGTGGGCGTGGCGCCGCAGGCGCCCGCCTTCCCCGTACGCCATGCGCACGTATTCCTCGACTAGCTGCTGGAATTCCTCGGCGATGCGCTCGCCCTTCAGCGTCACGGTCTTCTCGCCGTCCACGTAGACCGGCGCCACGGGACGCTCGCCGGAGCCCGGCAGGCTGATACCGATGTTGGCGTGCTTGCTCTCGCCGGGCCCGTTCACGACGCACCCCATGACCGCGACGTGCATCTCCTCGACCCCGGGAAAGCGCTCGCGCCATTTCGGCATCTGATCGCGCAGGAAGCGCTGGATCTTGTCGGCGAGCTCCTGGAAGTAGGTGCTGGTGGTGCGGCCACAGCCCGGGCAGGCGATCACCAGCGGCGAGAACGAGCGCAGACCCATGGTCTGCAGCAGCTCCTGGGCGACGACGACCTCGCGCGTCCGTTCTCCGCCCGGGTCCGGCGTGAGCGAGATGCGGATGGTGTCGCCGATGCCTTCCTGGAGCAGCACGCCGAGAGCTGCGGTCGAAGCCACGATCCCCTTGGTTCCCATCCCCGCCTCGGTCAGTCCAAGGTGCAGGGGGTAGTCGCAGCGCCGCGCGAGCTCGCGGTACACCGCGATCAAGTCCTGGACGCCGCTCACCTTGCATGACAGCACGATGCGGTCGCCCGGCAGCCCCAGTTCCTCGGCGCGCGCGGCTGAGTCGAGCGCGGAGACGACCAGGGCCTCGCGCGTGACGGCGTCGGAGTCGAGCGGCTCCGCGGCGCTCGCGTTCTCGTCCATGAGGCGCGCGAGCAGCTCCTGGTCGAGGCTACCCCAGTTCACCCCGATTCTTACCGGCTTGTCGTAGCGGCAAGCGATCTCGATCATCGTCGCGAACTGCTCGTCGCGCTTCGCGCCGCGGCCCACGTTGCCCGGATTGATCCGGTATTTCGCCAGGACGCGTGCGCAATCGGGTTGGTCGACGAGCAGCTTGTGCCCGTTGAAGTGGAAATCGCCAACCAGCGGCACGTGGCATCCCATCGCGTCGAGGCGTTCGCGGATGCGCGGAACCTGCGCGGCAGCCTCGGAGGTGTTGACCGTGATACGGACGATCTCCGACCCGGCGCGGGCGAGATCGAACACCTGCCGCGCCGTGGCCTGCGCGTCGCCGGTGTCGGTGTTGGTCATCGATTGCACGAGCACCGGAGCGCCGCCGCCGATGAGGGTGTCCCCGACGCGGACCTGGCGGGTCGTGTGTCTTGGAATGGCGCTCATCTCGCCCGCTCCGGCGCTCAGTCCAGCGTCAATCGCGCGACCTCGATCTGGATGTAAGGCTTCAGATCGACGGGCTTGTCGTTGTAGGTGAGCCGCACGTTCGCCGCGTTGCCGATGACGAACGAGAGCGGCGGCTGCCCCGAGACGACCCTGCGGCTGCCGGTGGGGTTGAGTTGCGACATCAGCATCTTGCCTTCGGCGTCCCTGATCTCGACCCAGGATTCCCCGCCAAACTCCAGCCTGACACGCGCCTCAGCCCCGGTGGCTTGCGGCTGCACCTGCGGCTGCGGGGCCGCTGGAACGGGCGCCTGGACGACCGGAGGCTTTTCCGCTGACGCCACCGCAGGCGCAGGCGGCGCCTCGGGGAGGAGGCTCGGGGCCACCGGGGGAGCAACAGGGGGCTTCGCCGGCCTCGCCGCGGTAGGTGCGTTGTGAGCGAGCCGAACCCAGGGAAACGCTCCCACGCGCCATTCGTAGAGCACGCCCGCGACGACGAGGAACACGATCAGCGAGAGAACGAGATATACCCGGGTGCCGCTGCGCTTGCCGCCCTGCGGAAACGGAACGCGCTTGGCGCGCAGGTCGAGCGAGATCTCGCCGGGTACGTAGCGCTGCTCGAGCGCGGCCAGGATAGGCTCGGGATCGGTTTCGAGGAGCTTCGCGTAGCCGCGAACCATGCCGCGCACGAAAGTCGCGCCGGGCAGCCGGTCGAACTCCTCGGCCTCGAGCGCCTCGATCTGGCGGGCGCCGTACTTGAGGCGCTGAGCGACGTCGGCGACCGAGAGCTTGCGCTCTTCGCGCAGCCGGGCGAGCGCGCGCCCCGGTCCGGTTTCCGCGGGTACGCTAGGTGCTTCGACCGTGTCGCTCAATCGAATCGTCCTTTCTGCAAATCCTGGTACTCCTTCGATCCCGGAAAGCGCCTGCGGAGCTGGCCAGCGTAGCTCGTCGTGGCCCCGGAGTCTCCCCGCTTGCGCTCGATTCTGAGCGCCAGCCAGAGCGACTCGGACGTGGGCTCGGCGAGCTTGTTGTACCGCCCCACCAGCGTTCGAGCGGACTCCAGTTCCCCTCTGCGGTATTTGAGCTGGGCGAGGTTCAGAAGCGCGGGAGTGTAGTTCGGATCGAGCTTGAGCGCACGCTCCAGATACTCGTAGGCGTCCTTCTCGTTGCCCTTGCGCTGCGCGCACGTAGCCGCCATCGTGTAGGACTTCTGCGGCGTCGGATACAGCGGATAGCGCACCGCCATCAGGAAGTAGCGGATCGATTCGTCTTCGCGCTTGTTCTCGCACAGGAACCAAGCGTAATTGTGGTTGGTGTCCGGATCGTTGGGGTTGATCTTCAGCGAACGCGTGAACGCTTCCTCGGCGAGGCTCGTTTCGCGCAGATCGCCGTACACCAGGCCGAGCAGGTTGTACGCCGGAGCGTACCCGGAGTCGGCCGCGATGGCGGTGCGCGTTTCGGAGAGCGCCACGCCCAAGTTGCCCCGTTGATAGTAGGAGGCGCCCAGCTCGGTGTGGACGCGAGCACGCTCGCGCGCGCTGGCCTGCTCTCCGATGATGGCACCGCCTTCGGCTTCGCCCGGCACGTCCCCGGGAAGCGGGTTCGACTTGCAGCCGCACAAGACGGCAACGACGCTCGCGAAGCAGCAGAACCGCCTCAAGAGTGGATCCTTTCGAGCCGCGTCGACTTCCGCGTGCGGTCCTTGATCTGCCCGGCGAGCTGTCCGCACGCGGCGTCGATGTCCTCGCCGCGCGTCTTGCGCGTGGTCGTGACGATCCCCGACGCGTTGAGGAGCTCGCTGAAGCGCTCGATCGTCGGGCGCGAGGAGCGCACGAACCCCGAATTCGGGAATGGGTTGAACGGTATCAGGTTGACCTTGCAGGGAAGGCCCGCGACCCGGTCGATCAGTTCGAGAGCGTGGCCCTCGGTGTCGTTGACGCCGTCGAGCATGACGTACTCGAACGTAATGAAATCGCGCGGTGCACGCTCGAGGTAGCGGACACAGGCCGCCAGCAGCTCGGCCAGAGGATACTTGCGGTTGATCGGCATGAGCCTGTCGCGCAGCGCGTCGTTCGGCGCGTGCAGGGACACCGCCAGCGCGACCGGGCACTCCTCGCGCAGGCGATCGATCATCGGCACGATGCCGGAAGTGGACAGGGTCACGCGCCGCCGCGAGAGGCCATAGGCGTCCTCGTCGATCATGAGCTTCAGCGCCGCCACGGTGTTGTCGAAGTTGAGCAGCGGCTCGCCCATTCCCATGAGCACCACGTTGCTGACGACGCGCCCGCCTCCGACCACCGCACCCAGTTCCCGGTTGGCCAGCCACAACTGCCCGATGATCTCTCCGGTCGACAGATTGCGGTTGAAGCCTTGCCTCCCGGTCGAGCAGAACTCGCAGGCGAGCGTGCATCCGGCCTGCGTGGACAGGCACAGGGTACCGCGGCCGGCCTCGGGGATGAAAACCGCCTCGACGGCGTTGCCGTTGCCGACGTCGAGGAGCCACTTGCGGGTGCCGTCCGCCGCGGCGCTGTCGCTCACGATCCTCGGAGGAACGACCGTCGCGACGCGGGCGAGCTTCTCGCGCAGCGAGCGCGCGATGTCGCTCATCCGCCCGAAGTCGCTCTCGCCCCGGCGATGCATCCAGCGCTTGAGCTGGCGCGCGCGAAACGGTTTCTCCTCCAGGCCCGAGACGAAGGCGGAGAGCGCGTCACCGTCGAGGTCGAGGAGGTTGACGGCCATCTATCTGGAGAAAATCTCGCATGCCGGAAAGAAGTACGCGATCTCGGTGCGCGCCGTTTCGGGCCCGTCCGAACCGTGGACCGCGTTGGCGTCGATGCTCTCGGCGAGGTCCGCGCGGATGGTGCCCTTTCTCGCCTTCTTCGGATCGGTAGCGCCCATCAACTCGCGGTTCCTGGCGATCGCATCTTCGCCCTCCAGCACTTGCACCATGATCGGCCCCGATATCATGAACCGGACCAGGTCCCGGAAGAAAGGCCGCTCGCGATGCACCGCGTAAAAGCCTTCGGCCTGGACCTGCGAAAGATAGAGCATCCGGGCTGCCACGACGCGCAGACCTGCGCTCTCGAACCTGGAATAGATGTCGCCGATGGCGTTCTTCGCCACCGCATCGGGTTTAACGATGGACAGGGTTCGCTCAACTGCCATGCAGGATCTCCAGTGGGATTCGGAAAAGCTTCGAGAAACGCACCTAAGGTTCTATTTTATCTGGCTTTTGCCGGGTTGTCCGCTATTCGCCCGTACTCATTCAAGCCACAGCGCAATGTCAGCTTCTCGCAAGCTTACATCAGGTTGTTGCAAGCCTGGCCGCGTAGAGTTTTTCACGTAGTCTCTTTCCTCCTCTGTGGCGTGGGAGCACAAAATGCTCTCACGCACTTTTTTCCCCCGCAATGTCCACGCGCTCGGATCAGGATTCTGGAGTCCGCTCGCGTGCTATCCTGAAGTTCGAACCGGTTCAAACACTTGCCATGCGGGTTCTGATAGTCGAAGACGACAAGGCACTGGCCGACGGCCTGACGCGCACGCTACGTCAGTCGGGTTATGCCGTCGATCACGCCGAGACCGGCGAGCTCGCCTTGCGCGCCTGCGCCGAAGAGCACTACGACTTGGTGGTGCTCGATATCAGCCTCCCTGGCGTGGACGGGTTCGAGGTCCTGCGCCAGCTGCGGCGCGACAACCACTCGGGCAGCATCCTGATTCTCACGGCCCACGACGCCGAGGCGGACCGTGTCCGCGGGCTGGACCTGGGCGCCGACGACTACGTCACCAAACCGTTCTCCCTTCCGGAGCTGGAGGCCAGGGTGCGGGCGCTCATCCGCCGCAGCCAGGTCGTCAAGAGCCCCAAGCTTCGCTTCGGGCGACTCAGCGTCGACACGGTGGCGCGGCGCGCGAGCATCGGACCCGAGGTTCTCGATCTCACGCCGCGCGAGTGGGCGGTGCTCGAGTATCTGCTGATGCGGATCGGCCAGGTCGTGAGCAAAGAACACATGCTGCAGGCGATGTGCAGCTGGGATGATTCTCTGACGCACAACGCAATCGAGGTCTACATATCCCGACTGCGCTCGAAGCTGCACGACGCCGGGATCCGTATCCGGACTGTTCGAGGTTTCGGCTACATGGTCGAGGATCCCGATGCAGTCTAGCCTGCGCCAGCGCCTCACCTACTGGTTGCTCGGCCCGCTGCTGCTGCTGGTCACCGCCGGAACCTTCGTCTCGTATCGCATCGCCCTCAACGCCGCCACCAAGGCCTATGACAGCGCCCTGCTCGACCCGGTGCTGGCGATCGCGAGCCATCTGCGGCGCACAGGAAACCTTATCGAGCTCGACCTTCCCTCGATCGCTATCGACGCGCTGCGGATCGACACCGAGGACCGCGTCTATTACGCCGTCCTGGGATCCGGGGGAGAGCAGCTGATCGCGGGCACGGCGCGCCTGCCGGCGCCTCCCGAAGTCCTGCGTCCCGGCGAGCACACCTTCTATGACGCCAAGCTCGAGGGAGAGCGCGTGCGCGTCGCCGCGCGCGCGGTCCCGGTCGACAAAGGCGAGATTGCGATCGTCGAAGTCGCCGAGACCCTGATCAAGCGCGACAAGCTCGTGTTCGAGTTGCTGGTCGCCTCGGCCGTGCCCCAGCTGCTGATCGCGTTCGCGGCGGTCGCCCTGCTATGGCTCGGCATCGGCCAGGGCCTGCGGCCCTTGGACCGGCTGCGCGACGAGATCGCGGCCCGCTCGCGCTCGGACACCGGGCGCGACAAGCCCCGCGAGGTGCGCTCCCTTATCGGCGCGCTCAACCAGCTGCTCTCCCGGCTCAACGCCGCGATCGCCTCGCAGCAGCGCTTCATCGCCAACGCCGCGCACCAGCTGCGCACGCCGCTTGCCGGGCTGAAGACCCACGCGGAGCTCGCGCGGCGCGAGTCCTCGACGTCGGAGCTGAGGTTGATTCTCGAGATGATCGCGGGCGAGACGCAGCGCACGAGCCACCTCGTCAACCAGCTCCTCACGCTGGCGCGCGCCGAGCCCGGGGAAGCGCCCAGCGGCCAGCCCGTGAACCTCCACGAAATCGTCGGCCGCGACGTGCGCGACTGGGTGCAGCGCGCCGTGGCGGGAAACATCGACCTCGGCTTCGAGCTCGAGGACGCTTGGACTCTGGGCGAACCATTGCTCCTTCGCGAGCTGGCTGCGAATCTGGTCGACAACGCGCTTGCCTATACGCAGGGAGGAGGCAGCGTCACGGTGCGCACCGGAGTACGCGGCGGCGAGTCTGTATTCGAGGTCGAGGACAACGGACCCGGCATACCCGAGGCGGAGCGCGAAAAGGTTTTCGAGCGCTTCTACCGGATCCCGGCGACGCGGGGCGAGGGCTGCGGGCTGGGGCTGTCGATCGTCTCGGAGATCGCCGAACGGCACAACGCCAGGATCGACCTGGGCCAGCCCCCGGCCGGCGCCGGGACGCTGGTCCGCGTCAGCTTCCCCAAGCTCGCCGCCCAAGCCACCCCTCCGGCGCTGCCTGTTTCCACGCGAGCGTCTACGCGAGCGGTTCCCACGTCACGATAAGGCCCGCCTCGCCGCGCTCGGCGCGGAACTCGCAGGCATCGCCGATGCCCGGAACGGAGGCCAGGTTCTCGCCGCAATAGACGAGGGGCAGGCGCTCGCGGAGCCACGGTGGAACGCCACGCTCCTGGAAGAGATTCTTGAGCGTGCGCCGCGGGCGGCGCATGTCGAGGCGCAAGCGCTCTCCCCCTTGCCGTAGCCGCACGGTGACGCGCCCCAAGCGCAGCTTCTCGACGCTCAGGCCCCGCCCCTCCTCGGGCTTGAACTTCAGCACGCCGCCGAGCGCGAGCAGCGGCAAGAGATTCTCGCCGTTCCAGTCCTCCTTCAAGTCGCGCTGCAGCGGCGGCTCGGCCGGCTGCAGATGGAGGCGGTCCCGGTAGCGCAGGAACCTCCACTTCCCCGCCGCGAGACCGGTCCGGGCGTCGACGCGGGATTCCTTCAGCTGCCGCAGCAGCTCATGGAGCCGCGCCGCCGAAAGCGGCTCGATCGCGTGCGCGTCGCACCAGTACCGCAGCGCGTTCTTGGCCCGGGCCTCGCCGAGGCGCTGCAAGGCGGGGACATCGATGGTGTCTCCGTCGCCGCACTCGTCGAGGTCGATCTGCGCCAATGCGTCGAGCAGGTCCTGCGCCTCGCCGAGGTTTGCTGCCGCCCGGGCCATCGCCGCGCGCGCCGCGGGGAACTGCTTCTCCAGCGACGGCAGCACCTCGTGCCGGAGAAAATTCCGCCGGCGAACGGTGTCGGCATTGCTCTCGTCCTCGATCCACGCAAGGCCCCGCGAGCGTGCGTACGCCTCGATCTCAATGCGCGGTACGTCGAGCAAGGGCCGCAGCAGCCGCGCGCGCGCCCCGGTGAGGGGCCTCGAGGGAGACATCGCGGCCAGGCCGCGCAACCCCGACCCCCGCAGGAGCCGCAGGAGAAGGGTCTCCGCCTGGTCGTCGCGGTGCTGCGCCAGGACCACGAAATCGGCGCCGATGCGCGACAAGACATCGTAGCGTGCCCGGCGCGCCGCGCCCTCCAGGCCGAAGCTCCGGTAGGGAGCAATGTCGACCGCCTCAACCTCGAGGGGAATGCCTAGATGCGAGCACTGCGCCGCGCAGAAGGCGGCCCAGCGAGGTGCGTTCGGGCTGATGCCGTGGTTGACATGGACTGCGCCAAGCGAGAATCGCAGGCCGGGCGCCAGCTCCGCCAGAATCGACAGGAGGACCATCGAATCCACGCCGCCCGAGAAACCGAGCACCAGATGAGCGCCCGGCGAAATCGCGGCCGCGAGCGCCGCAGCTACCCTTTCGGGCAGTTCACTTGAGATCGGCTTCCTTGAACTTCCCATAACCCATCAGGCGCTCGAAGCGCTCCTCGACGAGTTGCTGGGGGCGCTTTTCGCCGAGGCCGCGCAGGGCGTCGGCCAGGGCGCGCTTGAGAGTCTGCGCCATCGTCTCCGGGTCGCGATGGGCGCCGCCCAGCGGCTCGTTGACGATCCTGTCGATCAGACCGAGCGCCTTCAGGCGGCTCGATGTGATCCCCAGCGTCTCCGCCGCCTCGGGCGCCTTGTCGGCGCTCTTCCACAGGATCGAGGCACATCCTTCCGGGGAGATCACCGAGTAGGTCGCGTACTGCAGCATCATCACGGTGTCGCCCACGGCGATCGCGAGCGCGCCTCCTGATCCGCCTTCGCCGATCACCGTGCTGACGACGGGCACCTTGAGCTCCGCCATCACGTAGAGGCTGTGGCCGATCGCCTCGCCCTGGCCGCGCTCCTCGGCCCCGATGCCGGGGTAGGCGCCGGGCGTGTCGATGAAGGTGAGAACGGGGACGTTGAACTTCTCCGCGAGCCGCATCAGGCGCATCGCCTTGCGGTAGCCCTCGGGGCGCGGCATGCCGAAGTTGCGGAGGATCTTCTCCTTGGTGTCGCGCCCCTTCTGGTGGCCGATCACCATCACCGACTGGCCGTTGAAGCGCGCAAGACCGCCGACGATCGACGGGTCGTCGGCGAACGAGCGATCGCCGTGGAGCTCCTCGAAATCGGTGAGGAGCGCCGCGACGTAGTCGAGCGTATAGGGACGCTGCGGGTGGCGCGCGACCTGCGAAACCTGCCAGGGCGTGAGCTTGCCGTAGATCTCCTTGGTGAGGGCCGCGCTCTTCTTCTGCAGGCGCTGGATTTCCTCGGAAATGTCGGTCGCCGAGTCCTCCTGGGCGAACCGCAACTCCTCGATCTTCGCCTCGATCTCGGCGATCGGCTGCTCAAAGTCGAGAAACGTTGTTTTCATGGAAAAATCCGGGAGCCATTGTACGCCTCTTCAACCTCAGTATTCGACGGGAATCGGGTCAAGGCTCCGCCACAGGTACCAAGTGGCGACCGAACGCCACGGCGCCCAGCTTTCGGCGACGCGGCGCATGCTGCGCAGAGACACCTTGCGCCCCTTGAAGTAGTGGATGCGGATCGCGCGCTGCAGCCCCAGATCGGCGAGCGGCAGCACATCGGGGCGCAACAGGTTGAACATCAGGAACATCTCGGCGGTCCAGCGTCCGATGCCGCGGACCTGCACCAGCTCGGCGATGACCCCCTCGTCGTCCATCCGCTCCCACGCCGAAGGATGCAGGGTTCCGGCGAGGAAATGGCGCGCGAGGTCCGCGAGGTACTCGGCCTTGCGCTGCGACAGACCGCAGGCGCGCAGCCGAACGTGCCTGGCCGCGGCGATCTCCTCCGGGTGCATCCGCGGCGCGAGCGCACAGACTCGCGCCCAGATGCTCGCCGCAGCCTTGACCGAGATCTGCTGGCCGACGATCGACCGCGCGAGCGTGAAGAACGGCTCGCCGCGCGGCTCAAGCGCGATGCGCGGGTGGGCGTGGATGATGCGGGCGAGCACGGGGTCGCCGCGGGCGAGCGAGCGTTTGGCACGCATCCAGTAGGGAGCGGCCACGACGATCAGGCGCGCGAAGCGACCGGAAGGTTGAGGAGGAGGTTCTGCGGCTTCATGCGCACCACGCCAGCTTCGTTCATCGACAAGGCGAGGTAGACGGGCTTGCCCGCGATATCCGCTCGCATCGCGGCGGGGTCCTCGAAATCGAGCCGGAACAGGGCCAGCATGCGCCGCAGGCTCCCCGGCTCGATTTCCTCTCCGCGCCACAGGCTGTTGAGCATCGCGGTCGACTCGGCATCCAGCCCGATGTGCCAGGCCCAATGGCGGTCCTCGACGGAGCGCAGGGACCGCACGCTCACCGCGACGCCGAGGAAGTGCCTGATCCATTTCTCGATGACGCGGCAGAACGCCGCGTTGGCGGCGCGTCCGAAGTTCATGCTGATCACGAGGTCGTGACGCTGATCGCGCGCCCAGTACACGTGCGCGTTCTCGGCATCGAGGACGTCGAGGTTGACGGTCGCGAGCGGCGCCTGCGATTCGACGATAAGGCGGCCGAGGCTGCCGAACCTGCCTCCCGAGGCTTGCATCTCGACCGTTTCGAGGTCCGCGAGCATCACGGCGCCGTCGTCGGTGCTCGCCTTCTGCTCCCGGAAGAAGAGCTCGGCCGCGCGCGGCTCCAGCGGATCCTGGCAGCCCTCGAGCACGTTGCGGACGACGATCTGCGTCAGCTGATCGATGAAAAGCGGCGGCACGGCGACGACGCCGGCGGAAAAGATGCCGAGGTAGCAGGACTCCAGCGACTCGGCGCGCTTCAGCCGCGACAGGAATCCGAGGAGGATGCGGTAGTTGTCGCGCGCATCGGCATCTTCGACCCTATCCAGACGCGCCGCCGCGACTTCCTGACGCGGGTCGTCCAACAGCGAGTCGTGGAGCGCGATCTCGTTCGGCCCGGACTCGTCGACCGGCCGGATCTCCGGGCGCACCAAGTAGGCGCGCAGGAAATCGTCCGTCACGGAGAGCCGCCCCTGCGCGTCGCGCTCGAGCAGGTGATATCCGGAATTGCGCCAGAAATCCTGCACGGCGCGGGGATGCGGGCGGCTACGCCGCCGCGGTCGCCGGCGCGAGTACGCGGCTGTGCGAGGACACGTGCTGGACCAGGAACTCCATCTGGTCCGCAAGGATCTTGCGGTTGGTGAGGATCAGGTACTCGGCTTTGTTCGGCACGTAAGGCGCGTACAGCAGCTCCAGCCCCGACTCCTCGGGCAGGCGGTTGCGCTTGACGCCGTTGCACGAGCGGCACGCAGTGACTACATTCATCCAGGCGTCGGTGCCGCCGCGCGACACGGGGCGAATGTGGTCGCGCGTCAAGCGCAGATAGCTGAATCCTCCTCCGCAATAGGCGCAAATATGGCGATCGCGGCGGAACAGCTCGCGATTGTTGAGCGGCGGCACCTGGTTGAAGGCCCGCATCGCCATCGCCTTCCCCTTGATCGCGATAATCGAGCGGGCAGTAATGCTTGAGCGCTTGCCTGTCGCCTGCGAGATGCCGCCGTGAAAGGTGAATTCGCGCTCCCCGAGCGTCCACGCGACCAGGTTCTTGGCGTAGTAGAAGCACGCCTGCTGCCAGGTGACCCACCGGTGAGGCACACCGTGATTATCGAGGGTCAGAATCAGCGGAATCTCGCCCGCCATTTTCAAAACTCCTGCCCAAACAATCGACTGCGATGGATTGTGCCGCAAAATCCCGCTCCGCGCCACATCGTCATGCGACCGCTCGCGGCGGCAGCTCGACCAGCTCGGCGTTGTACGCTTCCTCCATCCTCGGCTTCATTCCGTGCTGCCCGAGCGCCTCGGCGAACGCTTTTCGGATCGAGGGGTCCTCGTCGGCGTAGTCGATCTGGTCGCCGCCGACGCGCCGGCTGATCCAGGCCTTGGGCACGCCCTGCAGGTTGCGGATCGAGGTCGCCTCGTGCTTGAACGCGAGGTAGCGTGCCGGCGTCGCGCCGGTGTTGAAGTGCTGGTGGAACCACATATTCGGCGGCACGATCATCGATCCGACCTGCCAGTCGTAGCGGCGTGGCTCGTCGCCCTCGGGCCACATAAGGCTGTAGCCCTCTCCGGAGAGCATTACGACGTGCGCTCCCGGACCGTGGGCGTGCCCCTTCTTGTACGTTCCGACGGGGAACTGCGAGATGTGGCTGTTCATCGAGCCGCGCGCCATATTGAAGCGGATGTGTCCGCCGCCCGCGCCCCGCTCCTTGGCGGAGATCAGCGGCAGATTCACGGCGTCGGCAACGAAGTTCGTCTCGAGCAGCAGGCCCTTCTGCTCGCCCTTGCTGCTGAAGTAGTCGGGCTCGCCGGAGAAGCGGTTCTTGAAGTCGTACTTCGTGCCGAACACGAAATCGACGTCCTCGTAGAGGTTGATGACCGCCGGCGCGTTGGTCACCGCGACGTAGCGCGCGCTCTCGCGGCCCGCGCCGTTGAAGTGCTGGTGCCAGGTGTTCAGCGGGATCGCGAACAGCGACCCGGCCTTCCATTCGAAGGTGACGCGCTTGCCGGCGTCGTTCCACACCGTGGTCGAGCCGCGCCCCGCGAGCACATAGATCATCTCCTCGAACAGCTGCCGTTGCGGGGCGAGCTTGCCGCCGGCCGGAATCTCGCAAACGTAGCAGTCGTTCGAGGTCCGCGATGCATCGTGGTTGAGGAAGACACCGGCGCCGCCGCGCCTCGTCCAGGGCTTGAGCGCGAGCGTGTGCAGGTTGGGGACGAAGTGCGCAGGGACGATGTCGAGCCCCTCGGCGCGTACCCACCGCGTGTAAGGCGTTTCCTTCTCGGTGGCGAACTTCCTCGCGAACTCTTCCGGGACGACGGCGTTTCCGGCCATGCGGCGTTCCTCGGGCTAGGCGGGCTCCCCGACCTTGGCCCTGAGGTAGCGCTCGATGAGCTCGGCGGTGAGGACTACCTTCGGATCGTACTCGGGCGCGTCCTCGATCTGCTCGAGGTCGTTCAGCCCGCAGTACTTGTAGATGCGGTTGATCGCCGAGATGAGGCGCACCGGCCCGGCCGGGTCGGCGTTGAAGTGCTGGTGGATGGTGTTCGGCGGGATGTAGATCACGTCGCCCGCTTCCCACTCGTAGCGCTTCACCTCGACCTGCGGCGTCCAGTGGTAGGTGTCGGTGATCTCGACATCGCAATCCTGGTGCAGGTCGTAGCCGCGCCCTTCGACCACGTACAGGCACTCCTCGGCGAGGTGGCGGTGCCTGCCCGAGCGGCTCCCCGGCGGAATAACCTGCATGTAGGCGTCGACCGTCTCCATGCGGGTGTTCATCTGCTCGTTGAGAAGGTGCTTGAGCAGACCCTGGCGCGACATCTCCCAGGGCATGTCCTCCGGGTGCACGATCTTCCTGCGCTTGGCGTTGCGCGCCGGTGCCTGCATCGCGTCGTCGAGCATTCCTTGATAGATCTTCGCGTTCGCCGCGCCGCGCTTCCAAGTCTTGGCTTCGCCCCAGGCCATGGTTTCTCCGTGCCTACTTGGCGTGGTTGTAGTCGTCTTCGCCCTCGCGGGCGCGGAAGTTCTTCCCGCCCGGAGCGGGTTCCGTCGGCCGGGGCTCGACCAGCTGCTGGAAAAGCATGTTCATGAACATGTACATCGGCTTTGCCTTCAGCACCAGCGCGCGGGCGGGCTTGTCCGGGTCCGCGTTGAAGTGCTGATGCACGCAGTTGTTGTGCACCACGGCCACGTCGCCGGCGCTCCAGTCGTAGCGCACGCCGTCGTGGATCTCGTAGCCGCGACCGTCGAGGATGTAGAACGCCGCCTCGTTCACATGGCCGTGCTTCTGCGACCTGCCGCCCGGACCGTATTCCTCGAGGTGGATGTGCAGCGTCTGGGTCATGCCGTCCACCGGCTCGACATAATGACGGCTGTAGGTCTGCGGGCCGTCGACGAACTTGATCTCGCTGCCCTTGCGCACGCGCGGCAGCGCGCGCAGCCGGGCGAGCTCGTCCTTGAGCTTGTAGTGTCCCGTGATACCCCGGACGAAAACCCGATCCTTCTTGCTGTGGTAGTGCGATTCGACGCCCATGCGATGGATTATACGCCCGCGCCCCGCCCGCCCCCGGCGTTCCGCGGAGCGGACCGTCCCCTTCGCGGCCCGCGCGGATCCTCGCTGAACACGAGGGACTTCACGGTGACCGGAACGGTTTGCGACGGCATGCGGATGCGGCCCAGGTCGATGTAGTCGAAATCCCATAGGACGACCCCATCGATGACCAGGAGATCGCTCGCGACGCCCATTTCGTCTCGTAGGATGGCGCCCAGCGTCTGCGCGATGTCGCCGTCGACCATGATGTATACAGGCATCCCCTTGGCGAGGGTCTCCGCCAGTCCGCGGCGGATTCCCTCGGCGAACGCGGCGATGCGCTCGTACGAGGGCGGGCCCTCCCAGCGCAGCGCGAGTGCCGCGTCGCGCTCGCCCTCGACGAGATCGAAGGCGGTGAAGTGCTCGCGTATGGACCGAGCGAGCGCATCGGGGTCGATGCGCTCGCCGCAGGCGAAGGCGGGTTGCAGAACCTGGAGGTTGCGCCTGGGAAGCAGCGCCCCCGGATCGGACACATAGACCGTGTTGCCGCTCAGCTGGACGCTGTATTCGGAGGCGCCCAGCGCGGTGGCGCGGATGCATTCGCCCGGCGGCAGCAGCGGCCACGGCAGGGCGCCCGCATCCAGCTTTCTTCGCAGCGCGAGTCCCAGCAGACGGCCCAGGTCTCCGAAATCGCGTGCCTCGCGCCGGTACACATACTCCGCGACGCCCCCGGAGAACATGACGCCGTCGACGCCCTCGAGATCCGGAAGCGGCTCGGTCAGGAAGAGGTGCCGCACGTCCGCGGGCATGGGCCGCTCCGCGACTGAGGCGAGGACGGCGCCCGCCATGCGCTCGGCGACCTCTTCGATCGAAGCGGCGTCGACGAGGCCGCCTCGGACCCAGCTCTGACCCGCCAGCGCGGCGAGGCGCTTCCCGGCCGGATCGAGGCGGACGAGTCGACGGTCACCGTCGAGGACCGCGAGTCGCCCGCCGACGTGCAGCGCGGCGGTGCCGATCACGTTGCCGCGGTCGACCACCGCGAGCTTGGTGGTGCCGCCGCCGATATCGATGTTGAGGATGCGCTTCCCCGTGTCGTAAGAAACGCGCGCGGCGCCGGAGCCGTAGGCGGCGAGCATGGACTCCATGTGGTGTCCGGCGCTGGCGCATACGAACTCACCGCGCTGCTCGGCAAGAAGGTCCGCTATGGCTTGGGCGTTCTCGCGCCGCAGCGCCTCTCCGGTGAGAATCACCACTCCCGCGTCGATGTCGTCCGGGTGCAGTCCGGCGTCGGCGAACGCGCCGTCGATGATCGCGGCGAGTGCCGCATCGTCGATCAGCTCTTCGCTCCTGTACGGGGTGAGCGACACCGGCGACTGGAACAGCGTCTCGCGCGCGACCACGAAGTAGCGGCTCGAGAGCTCCTCGCCCATGCGCCGCAGATGGATTCGCGAGAAGACGACCTGGGTTCCCGAGGAGCCGATGTCGATGCCCACGCTCCGCAGCGTGACGTGGTCCTGGACCCACAGGGCGCTGTCCTCCGGGCTCCCATCGTCCGCGAGGAAATGATCGTGGTCGTGATCGGCGGCTTCGTCGCCGTCGTGGACGTGATCGTAGTCGTGGCCGTGGACGTGGTCGGCGAGACTGTGCGGCTTCTTCGTATCGGGCATGAAATCAGGGAAGGCCCGGCGAGGGTTGCCTCGCTTGCACGGTGTCGCCAAGCGCGTCGATCAGCGCGCGCGCCTGCGCAGCGCCTTCGCTGTCGCGGGCCGCCTCGCTTACGGCGCGGGCGCGCTCGTAGTACGATCGCGCGGCGCCGCGGTCGCCCCGCAAGGCGCTGGCGCGTCCCAGCGCGACCAGGTCCAGGTAGATCTTGCGCGGTGCCGCCAGCTCCCTGTCGATCGCAAGAGCCTCTCCCAGGTACCCGGCCGCGACGGCAGCGTCGCCCGTGCGTATGGCGGCGGACCCGAGGAGGCGCAGCGCGTTCGCCGTTTCCGCCCGGTCTCCCGAGGCGCGGCTGGCGCTCAAGGCCGCTTTCGCGCTCGCCGCCGCCTGGTCCGCGCGCCCCGCCTCGAGCGCGAGCTGCCCTCTGACATTCTGGATCGCGGCCGTTACCGTGCACTCCCTACGGCAATACGCCGCGGCGTGGTCGAGCCACTCGCTCGCGCTCGCCGCGCGATGCTCATCCATGTCGAGCACCGCCCTCCGCAGCGCGGCCTGCGCCATGCGCTCCGCAGGAAATACCAGCTGACTGCGTTCGAGCAGGAGACCCAAGCTCGCGCGCGCGTCGTCCGGCCTGCCCAGCCGCTGATATACGATCGACAGATTGATCGCGTTCGACGCGATGCCTTCGACGTCCTCCACCGACCGCGCCACGCGGATCGCTTCGCGGTATTGCCGCGCGGCGCCCTCGAGATCGCCGCTTCTCACATAGGCGTCGGCCCTGCGGTTCGCGTCGATCATCGCCGCCTCCCCCGGCTGCGGCGGAGCCGCGGGAGGCTGGGCGACGCAGGCGGCCAGAAGCGTCAGCGAGAGCGCGGCGGTCGGAGCGAGCGCGAAGCGCATCACGTTGTCAGCGTTTCGCGCCCGCGCCGGTCGACTCGAAGCTGTCCACCGGGAGGCTGTGCATGGACCTCACTTCGATGTTGTCCCGCAGCAGCCAGGAGTTGCGCGCGGCGCCGACGACGTCCTGGCCGTCGCGCACCAGCTCGCCGCCTTCGCGCACCAGGCCCGGCATCTGCACCAGGATCTCGTGCAGGGCGTCGCCGTTCTTGCGCGCGGCATCCCGGATCTGCGTCGAGGTCTCGGCGAAGTTATCCAGGGTGCTCTCGAGCTTCCCGGTGAGGACCGGAACCTCGTGCTCGAGAGCGCCGCTCACCCGCCCGAGCGACGCGAAAGTCGATTCGGCCTGGCGGACCATGGCGTCGGTGTCATGCAGCATCCTGCGCGTTTCACGATTGGTGTCGGGCAACTGCTGGAGAACCGCGCTCGCCCCGGCCATCGATCTCCTGAACTCGCTGTTCGGCTGATTCAGGTCGACGAGTATCTTGCGCAGATCGTTGATCACCGGCGTGAGCTGAGTCTTGAACTCCTCGACCAGCTCGACCACGCCGCGCGGTGGGACGTACTCGATCTCGTCCCCGTCGACGACGGGCTGTAGTGCGTGTCCGGGCTCCCCGCCCGGAACGAGCTGGATGGTCGCCGCGCCGACATAGCCCTCGCGGACCAGCCTGGCGCGCGAGGTCTTCGGGATGCGCGGCGTGTAGTCACTGATCAGCGACAGCTCGACTTTCACCCCACGGTCGGAGATGTCGAGATCGCTCACGCTTCCCACGGGAAGCCCGAGCAGCCTGACCGAGGTGCCTTTGCTGATTCCGAACGCGTCGGCCGCGTGGAAGTAGATTCTGGTGTGCCGCACGAAGATGCCCTGCTTGTAGCCCACCAGGAGGATCACCCCGACGACGCCAAAAACGGCCGCGAGGAGAAACACGCTCACTTGCCTGCCGATTCCGACGAAGCGCCTTGGCCTTGCATGTTCTTCCTGCATGACGTCCTCCTCGTTGGGATTGCCGCGCCGTACCCTTTCTAGGGCGCGGATGCGACCTCCAGCTGCACGAACGTGCCCCCGGGACAATCCTCGAGATAGGCCGCGGGAAACCTCTCCGCCGCCGCCCTTTCCACGGAGTCCAGGCCGCCCTGCGGATCTTCGGCGATCAGGAGTTCCGGCCTCTCGAGCGCTATCCTGACATAGCCGGTGAGATTCTTCTCGTACAGACTCATGCGCTCCGGCAGCTTGGCGAGCAGGGCCGACGGATCCGCCCCCAGCCGGGCGAGCATGCCGTACACCCGGGCGGCGACCTCGCGCAGGCATTCCGGGCGGTGGAACCCGATGGGCAGCACGATGTTTTCCCAGGCATTGAGGCTGCTCAGCAGCCCTCCGTCGGCGGGAAGGAACGCGATCCGGTCCCGGAGGGCCGCGCGGCCGGCGGGCTGGAGCTCGTCGACATCCACGCCGAGCATCACGAGCCTCGTGTCGGGGTCGGGCCTCACGTCCAGGACCGCGCTCACGAGCTGCTCGCGCTGCAATGCGCCCAGCGGCCCGCTGCGATGGCTGCCGCCGGAGGGGATCCACACGCGGCGCTCGCCGCTGCCGGAGGCGGGCTCGTAGCCCAGGGCCACGCCCTGATCGGCCGCACTCACAGCTTGGCGGTCACCAGACCGAAGAAAGCCTGGCCGAAGACGAGGTAGGCGAAGACGACGTTGAGCAGCAGCACGAGCAGCGTGCTCTGTGTCACTCCGTTGATCGCGGCCTTGGGAACGGCATTGATCGACGTTCCCGGAGCGTGCAGGCCCTGATAGCAGCACACCAAAGCGATCGCGGCGCCGAACAGAAGGCTCTTGATCACGGAGTAAACGAAGTCCACCGGGCTCGCCAGCGCGAAGAATTCGGTGAACAGCTCGCCGAGCGAAGCGTCGATGGTGAGCGCGCTGAGCAGCATCCCGCCGCCGACCGCGATGACCTGGACGTAGAACGTCAGCGCTGCAGTGGACAGGGCGATCCCCACGACGCGCGGCACGACCAGGTAGTCACGCGGGTCGATGCGCATGTGCCGGAGATTCGCCACTTCCCCGGAGATCTGCATCAGCGCGAGCTCGGTCGTCACCGCGGTGCCGCTGCGCTGGATCACGAGCACGGCCGCGATCAACGGCCCGACTTCGCGCAGCACCACCCAGAGCAGGATCTTTACGGCGAGCGCCACGTTGGCGTCGAGCACGTCGATGACGTAGGCGATGATGAAGGTGCCGATGAACGCCCCGCGCAGGACGATCCCGGCCGTCGCGCTCGCGCCGGTGAAGTAGATCTGGCGCGTCAGCGATTCCGCGACCGGCGGCAGCGCCAGCACCGGCAGCCTGCGCACCACATGACCGGCGAGCCGCATGACACCTTCGAACTCGCGATAGACGCCGATCATGGCGGCGGTGGGCTACTCCGGGATGGCGCCGAGAGCATACGCAGCGAGGATGATGCCCGGCGGCGGGCCCAGGTTCTCGAACCAGCGGCGGAAAATCTCGGCGATTTCGCCGCTCGAATAGAGCTGCGCGAGACCGGTGTTGACTGCGAGCCGGAACGACGCGTCGCCCCGCGGCAGCACGATACCGTAGGGTTCGATCGAGAGCTCCTCGGGAAGCAGCGTGAGCGCCTTCTGGTCCTTCGACTTCGTCGCCGCGCCGGCGAGCAGCAGCCGGTCGCTGGCGAAGACGTCCACCTTGTCCGCCTCCAAGGCGGCGAACGCCTCCTCGCGTGACTTGAACGGGACCACCGTCGCGCTGATCAGGCGTCGCTTGAGTTGCGCGTTGATTGCGCGCTCGTTGGTGGTCCCCGCCATGACGGCGATCTTCTTGCCGGAAGTATCGGAGAGCGAACGCAGACCGGAGGCGGCTTTGACGAGCAGGCCCGTGGTTTCCACGAAGATGACGCTTGAGAAGTCGACGCTCTTCATCCGCGTCAACGTGATCGTGCTCGCGCCGCATTCCATGTCGGCCTGGCCTTTCGCGACGGCTTCGAAGCGCGAGTCCAGCGTCACCGGTACCCACTTGATCTGCAGCTCCTGGATCTTGAGCTGGCGCTCGATCGAGGTGACCACGCGCTTGCAGAGGTCGATCGTGAAACCGGCGACCTGATTGTTCTCGGCGAACGAGAATGGCATGGCGTCGGCGCGATAGCCGACGGCGATGGTCTTGGTCTGGGCGATTTTCTTCAGGCGGCCGTCGAGGGCCTGGGCGTGCGCGAGACCCGAGGTGAATAGGGCAAGAGCGCTGAGAGCGACTGTGCGGCGCATTTGGATCTCCCGGGCGAATGCAAAGAAGCCTCTGCATCACGCAAAGGCCTGATTGTCTGGCGCACCAGACGGATGAGTCCGGGCCCTGGCGCGAGACGCGAGACAATTGTACCCGGCTAGACCTCAAAGCAGCGTTCTAATCTCTCCCGGATCAGCGTCCTCATTCCGCCTTGATGCCGGCCGCCCGGACGATGTCGGACCACCTGTGCGCCTCCGCGGTCATGAACGCCGCGAATGCCTCGGGTGAGCCGAGCTTGGGCTTCGCGGAGATTTTGTCCAGCACGGACTGCATCTCCGCAGATCCGACGATTGCGTTGATCCCTGCATTCAGCTTCTGAACGATCGGCACGGGGGTGCCCGCTGGCGCCACAATGCCCGCCCAGAACGTTCCCTGCAGCGTGGGAAACCCGCTCTCCACCGTGGTGGGCACGTCGGGAAGCTGCGGACTGCGACGCTCGTCGGCCACGGCGAGGACCCTGGCTCTCCCGGACCGCACCTGCGGAAGATAGAGGCTCAAGGTCTCGAAGTACATTTGCACCTGCCCCGCCACGAGGTCGGTCATCGCCTGTGCCGGCCCCTTGTAAGCGACGTGAACGATGTCGATGCCCGCTGAGCGCCTTAGCATTTCGCCGAGCAGGTGGGGCTGGGTGCCATATCCGGGCGAGGCGAAGTTGATCTTTCCGGGATTCGCCTTCGCGTACCGTACAAGCTCCTCAATCGTGTGCACTGGAATCGAGGGATGAACGGCGAGCAGCTGAGGAACGCTGAAAACTGTCGCCACCGGCAGGAAGCTTGCGACCGGATCGTAGCCCAGGTCCTTGTAAATCACCGGAGCGACCACCAATGGCCCGGGCGGACTCATCAACAGCGTGTATCCGTCCGGCTCGGCCTTCGCCACCGCTTTCGCGCCTACCGTTCCACCCGCACCGCCCGGCCGGTAGTCGACGATCACCGGCTGACCGAGCGACGAGGTCAGCCGTTCGGCGAGGGGGCGAGCCACCAGGTCCGTATTTGTTCCCGGAGGAAACGGAATGACCAGTGTGACCGGCCGCACCGGATAGTAGTCTCCCGCCGCCATCACGCCCGTCCCCAGACCGAGGGCAACGAGCCCCAACGCTGCTGCTCGAAGCTTCATAGAACCTCCGTCGATATCATCGTCTCTCGCCGGGGCTTCACGGCACCCGATGCCAATACCTTAAGGGGTGCCGATAGAAACGAGAATTGATATATTGGAATATAAGCAACTACTTTTGGTAATTGCCCCCGTGTCTTCGCGCCACCGAGTTGAGCGCCGGCTGACGTTGCGCGAGCTGCGCACGCTGGTCGCCGTCGCCGAACGCAAGAGCATGGCGAAGGCCGCTGCCGATCTCTCGCTTACGCAGCCCGCGGTAACCAAGGCGATTCGGGAAATGGAGCACGCTCTCGGGGTGCGGCTCTTGGATCGCACCCCTCGCGGGGTAGAGCCGACACCTTACGGCCGCGCCCTGCTTAAGTGGAGCGAAGTGATCCTCGACGATTTGCACCAGGCAATCAAGGAAGTCGAATTTCTAAGCGACCTGGGGGCCGGAGAGTTGCGCATCGGAGCCATTCAGCAACCCGTCATACAGGGACTACTCCCCGCTATCCTCGATCGGGTGTCGCGCGAATACCCGCGTATCGCCTTCCACGTAAGCTACGCGAGCAATACTGCCGAGGCATACCGTCAACTGCACGAGCGCAAACTCGACCTCCTTGTCGGCCGTCTGATCAAGTTCGGAAGCGAAGATAATCTCGTCATGGAGCCTCTGTTCGAGGATCCGCTCCACGTCGTGGCAGGGGCGCACAATCGATTGACGCGTCGACGGAGCATCCAGCCTGCCGAGCTCGCCAACGAGCCCTGGATCCTGCCACCGCCGGCTCCCATGCCGGACTCCGCGGTCTGGCCTTACATCACTGAGGCCTTCCGCGCGAGCGGGCTCGCCGTTCCACGGCCGAGCGTCATCTCCAACTCCATTCCCCTGGCAGTCGAGATGATTACGACGGGACGGTTCCTCGCGATGCTTCCGCGGTCGCTGGTGTGGTTCAGCGGAAAGCGGCTGGGGATCAAGGTGCTGCCCGTCAAGGAATTGCCGATTCGTCCACCGCCGGTCGGCATCGCCACCCTGAAGAACCGGACCATCAGCCCCGTGGCGAACCTGTTCATCGAGTGCGCGCGCTCAATCGCAAGACCGCTGGCGGCTGTCTCTCGCCGGGAAACCTAAGGTCGCTGCGTCGTTTCCCGGTCGGCGTGCCCCGCTTCGCTCTTCGCAAGAGTCCGCAGCTCGTCGTCACAGAACACGGCGGCGAGGTGGCCGTCCAACTGGTCGGCAAGCACGTCGACTCCACGGTTAACAACCCGATCGAAGCGGTTGCCCAGTGGCGCGCCGGTGAGCTAAGACCCCTGTGCGTATTCGACAGCAAGCGCATGCCTTACAAGCAGAAGATGACGAAGACCCTGTCG
>DASSQD010000062.1:0-7764 GCA_035702665.1 Burkholderiales bacterium | reverse complement strand
GCGCGCCATCTCCTCGATGAGCGGCGCGTGGTCGGTGCCGAAATTGGAGAACAGGTACTCGACGCCGATGTCGTTCAGGCCTTCGAGAAAATAGTGGGCGGTCGAGTTGAGCTTGACTTGCGGGGCCTTGTCCATGCGGGTTCCTTGGGCGGCAGTTGCTAGCCGCGATCATACCGAAGTTCGCGTCCTGCCTGTTCCCTTCGCCCGCTGCAGCTGATCGGCAAAGTTCCGCGCGTGAACGAGAGTGAGCTCCTCAGGATCGAATGCCGTAAAGGCTCCTGCAGCAAACTCGAGGAACGCGACGATCTTCGGGGCGAGCCGCGGTGTCCGGCGATAGAGAGCATAGATGGGAATGCCGTCCGGACAGCTCCAGTCCGAGAGCACCCGGCGCACGCGCCCCGACTTGATCCACGTCGGATCGAAGTTGCCCGTTCGGTAGAGTCCCGCGCCGCCGAGCAGCGCGGCGAGCAGACCTTCGCGATCGTCGGAAACGATCGCAGGCTGGGCGATGTCGATCGTCTTGCACTCTGCGCCGCGCTCGAAGATCCACTTGTCGAGGAGTCTCCCATGCCCCGGGTACCGGTAGACCAAGCAACGATGGTGCAACAGATCCTCGGGCTCGGCGGGTATGCCCGCGCGCTCCAGATAGTCGGGCGATCCATAGACGTTGAAGCGGGTGGTGCCAATCCGGCGGGCGATGAGGCTCGAATCCGGGGGCTCGTTGACCAGTAGCATGAGGTCCACGCCCTCGGCGTGCATCTCTTTCACCTGCGTCAGGACGAGCAGCTCAAGCCTTAGGTCGGGATGCCGACGCGTGAACCGGGCGATCGCGGGCATGACGATGCCTCGGCTGAGCGAGACGCTGAGCCCGATGCGCAACACCCCGCGCAGGCGCTCGGAGGGTTTCGCAACGCTGCCTTCGAGCTCGGCGAGTTGATCGAGAATCGCGCGACCTCGCTCGCAGACCGCCTCGCCTTCCTGGGTGAGGCGCAGCTGGCGCGTCGTGCGGTAGAAGACCGAGATGCGCAGCTCCCTCTCGAGGTCCGACACGGCATGGCTTACCGCCGAAGGCGTGACGTCCAGCGAGCGCGCCGCTTTCGAAAAGCTCCCCGCCTCGGCCGCCCGCACCACCATCTCCAGCCGGCGCAGCTTTTCCATGATGCCTCCCGGGTGATCCTTCCCCCGAATTATTTGTGAAATCCCTTCACAAGTGAAGTGCCCGCCGATGTATCGACGAGCCGGCGCGCGGACCCTAGACTGGAATCGCAATCACGCGAGGAGGAATCATGAAACTGCGCATGGCTTCGCTGTCCCTGATCGGCGCCGTGTGGATCGGCTGGGCGCACGCGCAGGCGTATCCCGTCAAGCCGATCAGGCTCATCGCCCCCACCACGCCGGGAAGCCCTCCCGACGTCCGCGCGCGCTGGATCGCCGCCGCGCTCACGCCCGCGCTCGGGCAGGCCGTCGTGGTCGAAAACAGGGCAGGCGCCGGCGGCACCATCGGCACCGAAGCGGCGGCGAAGAGCGCGCCTGACGGTTATACGCTGGTGCTCGCGCACCAGGGAACCTTCGCGATCAGTCCGCACGTCTACGCTCGGACGGGGTACGACCCGATCGCCGACTTCGCACCCGTCACCCGGCTGGTCGTGAGCCCGATGGTGCTCGCCGTCCATCCGGACATGCCGGTGAAATCCGTTGCCGACCTCATTCACCTCGCGAAGGAGAAGCCGGGGCAGCTTACTTTCGGTTCGGCGGGAAACGCGACGCCGCCGCACATGGCCGGAGAGCTTTTCAGGCGAGCAGCGAACATCGAAGTCGTTCACGTGCCCTACAAAGGCGCGTCTCCCGCCCTGCTCGACCTGATCGCCGGGCGGCTTTCATACACGATCGACGGCACGCCTATTCAGCTTCCCCAGGTCAAGGCCGGCAAGATCCGGGCGCTCGCGGTGACGAGCGTAAAGCGTCTTGACTCGCTGCCGGATGTTCCGACGGTCAGCGAATCCGGGCTGCCTGGTTTCGAGTATTGGAGCTGGATGGGGATCTGCGCCCCGGCCGGTACGCCCAAGGAGATCGTTTCCAGGCTGAACCAGGCGATCGTCGGGATCCTGCGCACGCCGCAGGCGCACGAATGGCTCGCGGCTCAGGGCGGCGAACCGGCTGGAGAGGCCCCGGAGGAATTTGCGGCGTTCATCAAGGCCGAGTACGTGAAGTGGGGCGACGTCGTGCGCGCCTCCGGGATAACCGTCGATTAGCGCTCGACCGTGAACTACGTCTTCGACAATGCCGCGCCACAAACCGCCGCGCGCTTCTCGGCTCTCGCGAGAATCTTCGACCCCGGCACCGTGCGCCACCTGACTGCGCTGGGCGTCGCGGAGGGCTGGAACTGTCTCGAGGTCGGCGGCGGAGGCGGGAGCATCGCCGCCTGGCTGTGCGATCGCGTCGGTCCTGGCGGACGAGTGGTGGCCACCGATCTCGACACGCGCTTCCTCGAGCAGATGGAAAGGCGCAACCTGGAAGTCCGGCGCCACAACCTTGTCACCGACTCCCTTCCGCGCGGGCCGTTCGATCTCGTGCATGTACGGCTCGTGCTGCTGCATTTGCCGGAGAGGGAGAGTGTGCTCGCGCGCTTGATCGGCACCCTCAGGCCCGGAGGCCTGCTCCTCGCGGAGGAATTCGACTCGCTCTCTTCGCGCTCCGATGCGGCGATCAACCCGGCGGAGGTGCCCTTGCCGGCGTTCCGTGCGCTGCTCGATGTATTGGTCGAACAGGGAGTGGACCTTCGCTATGGACGCCTGCTTGCGGGGCGCTTGCGCGCGCACGGCTTGCACGACGTCATGGCCGAAGGCCGGATCTTCATGTGGCCGGGACGGTCGATCGGAACCGAGCTCATGCGCGCGAACCTGGAGCAGCTGCGCGAAGCGATGATCGAATCCGGGAAGATCGGCGCAGCGGAGCTCGAGCGGGACCTGGCGCGCCTCGAGGACGACGATTTTCTCGTCCCGTCGCCCGTCATGTGGGCGGCGTGGGGAGGCCGCAGGCGTGAACGCTAGCGCTTCGCGAGCATCCAGACGCCCAGCGCGATGAGGATGACCGGCCACCACTGGCGGAGGAGCGGCCCGAGCTGGGGAATCCAGCCGAGGTTCCCCAGGAGAAACAGCATGCCCACGACGATCAGCACGATAGGTGTGACCTTGGATCCCGAACTCATGAAATCTCCCTTTTGTCAGTGGTTGAACGTCAATCCGCCTTGATCCCCGCCTCGCGCACCACTTTCGCATAGCGCGCGGCCTCGGAGCGCAGCAGCGCGTCGAACTGCTCGGGGGTACCGGGCGCGGCGGCCATGCCGAAGGTCTTGAATTTCTCGGCGACGTCCGCACTGCGTAGCGCTCGCACCAGCTCGTCGTTCAGCCGCGCGACCGCGGAGGCCGGCGTCGCGGCGGGAACGACGAGGCCGCTCCAGTTGGTCGACTCGACCTCCGGGTAGCCCGCTTCGCGCACGGTCGGCACCTCCGGGAAAACGTCGGCCCGCTCGGACGTGGTGACCGCGAGCGGCCGCATCTTACCGCTCTTTGCAAAGGGCGCCACTTCGGAAACGTTTGCCAATACCATGGGAATGTGGCCGCCGACCGCGGCGTTGATCGCCGGCCCTCCGCCCTGGAAGGGCGCATGCACGATATCGACCTTCGCGGCGAGCCTGAACATCTCGCCGATCACGTGGTGGGTGGTGCCGGCCCCGGGCGTTCCGTAGGCGATCGTACCCGGCTTCGCGCGCGCGAGCGCGACCAGCTCCGCCAGCGTCTTCGCCGGCACCGAGGGATTGACCGCGAACACCATCGGCACCGAGATCGTCTGGCCCACGGCTCTGAAGTCCTTCAGCGGATCGTATTTCAGGTTCGGCTTGACGGACGGATTGATGACGAAGCTCGGGAAGGTCACGAGCAGCGTGTGGCCGTCGCCGGCGGCGCGCGCTCCTAGCTCGTAGCCGATCACCGCGCCGGCGCCGGGCCGGTTCTCCGCGATGACCGGCTGCCCCAGGCCCTTGGTCAGATGCTCGGCGAGCACGCGGCTGGTGAGGTCGGCCGCTCCGCCCGGCGGAAACGGCACGATGATATGCACCGGTTTGGAGGGAAACGTCTGCGCGGGCGCGCCGGCGACGAACCCGGCGGCGAGCAGCGCTGCGAAGGCGGTGCGCGCGATCATTGTCACGTGATTGCCTCGACATCGGCGCGCGGCATGCGCGCGGGGACCAGCCCCTCCTCCACCGCCTTGATCTGCAGCGCGAGATATTTCGAATAGATCCGGCACTGGGCGAAGCTGCCTGCGATGAACCACAGCCCCGGCTGGCCGGTGCGCGTCCACATGGCGCGCAGCTCCTGCGCGTCCTCGTCGAAGCCCCAGATCGGGCCGACGCGGCGGGCGACGGCGTCGCCCAGGAGCCTGCGCACGAGGACGTCGAGCCCCAGATAGCCGGTCGCGAGAACGATCAGATCCACGGGGATCACCTCGCCGCCGCGCATCTTCGCTCCCTCGGCGACGAATCCCTCGATGTCGGCGAACTGCACGACAGGAATCTTGCCCTCGACGATCAGGTCCGAGCAGCCGACGTTGAAGTAGTAGCCGCCGCCGCGCTGGAGATACTTGAACTGCCAGCCGGTCTCGTCCTCCTCGTCGAGCCGGAAGCCGGCGCGGGCGAGTCCTTCGAGCAGCGATGCATCCATGCTCCTCGACTGCTCGGCCCAGGCGCGGTGGGCCGTGCGCAGGAGCGCAAGCGGCGTCGCCGCCGTGAGCAGGTCGCAATCGTCCAGAGGCGGCCCCTCCGAGTACAGGGCGTACACCAGCTGCGCGCTCGGCTCGATGTTGAGAACGAGCGTCGGGCTGCGCTGCACGAGCGTCACACGCGCGCCGCTCGAGTGCAGGTCCTGCGCGATGTCGTGGCCGCTCGTGCCGGTGCCGATGACCAGCGCGTCGCGGCCGCGCCACGCGGTCGCCTCGTCGTACTCGTGCGAGTGCACGACGCGGCCCTTGAAATTCGCCAGCCCGGGAATGTCCGGCACGTTCGGAATGCCGCTGACGCCGGTCGCCATGACGACGTGCCGTGGATGCAGCGTGCACGTCCCGCCCTCGCGTCGCACCGTGACCGTCCAGCGTCCCGCCTTCTCGTCGTAGCTGCCGCCGGAGAATTCGGCGCCCGACCAGAAATCGAGCTCCAGGCTTTCGGCGTACGCCTCGAACCAGCCTGCGAGCCGGTCCTTGGGGATATACGTCGGCCAGTCCGAAGGAAACGGCATGTACGGAAGGTGATTGACGTGCTTCCGGTTGTGCAGCGTGAGCGCGTGGTAGCGCCTGCGCCAGGTGTCGCCGACGCGGGCGTGGCGGTCGACGATCAGCGCGTCGACGTTCAGGGCCTTGAGGCGCGCGGCAATCGAGAGCCCGGCGTGGCCGCCGCCGACGATAAGCACCGCGGGCTCCCGGTCCTCGCCCCGCGGCCGGCGGCCGCCTGCGCTCTCCTCGCGGCCCCGGATCTCGTCGAGCGCGGTGAGCAGCGTCCAGCATTTCCAGCCTTTCCCCTCCGGGGCCAGCCGCACCACGCCCGATCCGCGGCCGCGCGCGGTGTCGAAGCGAAAGATCGCTTCGATCACGTCGGCGCTTGCGCGAGTGACGGCGCGGGGCGCCGTCCGGCCGGGGTCGACCTCGAAACCGCGTGCTCCTGCGCCACTTGCGCGACGCTTCAGCCCGGCGAGAATGTTGCCGACTCCGCTCGTGGTCTTTACCTCCCAGGAGAACGCGAGCAGGTCGCGCCAGTGCGCGTCGGCGCGGAAGAGCTTCGCGAGCGGTGCATCGTCTAGCGCGCGCAGGGCCCTGTCGAAAGCCGCGAGCCAGCGGGTCGCAGCGATTGCGGGTTCAGGGAGATTCACGGTAGGTATGGGCCCTCAACGCTCGCTCGACGTGCTCCGCCACAAGCGCGATGTGGCCGCGCCGGCGACTGCGAGGATCAAAGGAAGCCCGTGCTCGATGGCGAGCAGAGTCACGGTCAGAGAATCGAAGCCGCCGTGGAAATCCTGCCGTGTCAACAGTGCGTGAATGGACATTGCGGCTACGGCTGCCAGGAGCGCCCACGTTGTGCCCGCACGCGGCCCCAGCACGCGCCCGAACAGCAGCCCAACCACGAAGAAGTAGACCAAGGTCGGCGCGGCTTGTACCAATTCCCCCGCAATGAGACCCGTCGGGCCGGCCGCCCGCTCACTCGGTGAATTCACGGCCCACCACCCCACGAGGGCGAAGAAAATCAATGTCCAGCCCACGACCGCCAGAAGGAACCCGAATAGAGCCTTGGTACTTCGCATTGAAGTTCAGCAGTGATCGAACAACTGTTTCTTGCGATACGTCATCGTGCCTACTGGCATTCCTGCACTACGCGGTCGATCTTCTCGTGCGTTACTTGAAAGTTACGCCGATATTCAGTCGATGAACCGCCGTTGTCTCCGGGCGAATCGGGCCGAACCTTTGCCCAAATGGAGTGGATAGGCAAGAAGGTGGGGAAGTCCCGGACCAGGACCACGTCGACAAAGTAGTAGTCATCCGTCTTGGTCAGAGACACCGGCAGTTCCACCCCCGAGTCCGGCACCTTGCGCCAGCCGACGGCGATGCAATCCGAGACAGCCAAGGCGGGCTTCGGGCTCGCATAGTTCGTTGTCGTGCAACCGACGGTCGTTAGGGCGGCGATCATCCAGCACGTGATACGCACACTGTTCCCAAATGGGTAGCTGATATTAGTTGACAGATTTTAGTTGACTTTCCCTATCCCTCTGACGCGCCAGAAACGCCGCGATCTCGCCCATGATTTCCTTGTGGTGTCCGATCCATACGTGTCCCCCGGTCGGGTACCCGATGAAGCGCGCGCCCGGGATCTGCCCGGCACTGTAGCGCGCCGCGTCGTACGTTCCGAAGCGGTCGTCGGCGACGCTGATGGCGAGGGTCGGCGCGCGGATACGCTCGAGGTCGTAGCGCGGTAGCGTCAGGGTGACCCGCGCGTCGTTTACCAGCCCCAGCCTCCGCGCGCTGACGGGCAGGGTGTGCTCGAGCATCTGGGCGGCGCGCGCCTGCTCGTCCGCGTCGGCCTTCTCGAGCACTTCGGGCGGAGTGGCGAGCATGGCCCCGACGAGAGTCGCATGCGCGAGCCGGATCGACGCCCAGTAGAGGAAGTCCCACCGCAGCGCGGTATCGAACACCAGCTCGGTCCATTCCGGCGTCTTCAGCGACGGCGCGCCGCCGGGCCGCGGCACATACGCGGCCGGGACAAGGAGGACGAGCGCCGAGCAGCGTTCCGGGTGCCGCAGCGCGAACTGCATCGACGAGGGCGCGCCGGCGGAGGCGCCGATGATCGCGGCGCGCTTGATCCCGAGCGCATCGAGCAGGCAGGCGTGCGCGTCGGCCTGAGCGGCGGGCGAGGCGTCGGCGGGAAGCGGCGTGCGCAGGTAGCCGAAGCGCGACATGGCGATCACCCGGAATCCCGCCGCCGCGAGGCCTTTCGCCGCGTCCATTCCCTGGTCGATGCCGCCGCCCGCGCCGTGCACGATCAGCACCGGCTCGCCCTCGCCCGCGCTCTCGTACTCGATCGGCCCGCACGGCGTCTGCGCGATCCGGCCGACCGAGATTCGCTCGAGAGCCCGGTCCATGTCCCGCCGATAGTCGAGATAGACCGCGACGAACGCGGCGGCGACGAGGAGCAAAACGACAGAAAGGCCGACCTTCATCTTCGGGCGA
>DASSQD010000061.1:0-25141 GCA_035702665.1 Burkholderiales bacterium | reverse complement strand
ATCCGCGACGAACCCAAGGAAACTGCCCGGCAGAGAGGGAACGTCATGAAAATCGCTCGAATTGCGCTCGCCGCTCTAGGACTCGTGCTGACGTCCGCCGCCGGCGCGCAAGATCTCCAAAACCAACTCATCGGCACCTGGGACTTCGTCGTCGCGCAGGTGAAGGCGCCGGACGGGAAGATCTCGTTTCCGTTCGGGGAGTCGCCGAAGGGGATGCTGATTTTCACGCCCGACGGGCGCTTCATGCAGATTCACGTGGCGAGCGATGTGCCGAAGATCGCTTCGAACAACCGCCTGAAGGGGACGCCGGAGGAGTACGCGGAGATCATGCGCCGGAGCATTTCGGTGTTCGGCACGTACACGATCGACGACGCGAAGAGGACGGTGACGTATCACGTCGTCTCGTCTTCTTTCCCGAACTGGCAGGGCGAGTCGCAGACGCGCACGATCGACAAGCTCACCGCCGACGAGTTCATCAACACGAACCCGAACGTCGCCGGCGGCCGCGGCTCGGCGTCGAATTTCTACCAGAGGGCGAAGTAGGCCGGCGGGCGAACGCCCCGGACGCGCGGCGCCCGGGGATTCGAATTTCCCTACTGGATCGCCTCGAAGTCGTCCGACGCGATGGTGCCGCGGACGGTGTCGATGAGCGTGATCCTCCGGAACGTCAGCTTGACGGTCTCGAGGGTTCCGAGCGTCGCGTTCCGCGAGTTCGGGTCGTCGCGATCGTTGTCGCTGTCCTCGCGCGCCTTGATGTCGAACGAGCTGACGGTCGCGTCCTGGAGCTTGATCTCGAAGTACGGCTGCCTGCCGCCGTTCCGCCGGTAGATCGAGCAGTCGACCGAGGTCAGGTCCTCGTTGGTGACCGCCGCCAGGAAGAGCCTGGGCGAGGCGCTGTCGAGCTGCTTGACGATCACGAACGGCTTGTGGACGCGCTTTCCGGTCGGCAGCCCGCTGGCCGGGTCGCGCGGCGAGCTGACGCCCTCGGAGACCGCGACGGCGGCGATCCTGTCCTCCAGCCCCTTGATCGTCACGTCACCGGTGATGACGCCCTGCACGTGGCCGGTGATCTTGCAGAACACCTGCTGGGCGTGGACGAGCTGCGCCGCACCCAGTGCAGCAAACGCGAAAAGCACTGCGAAGAGTCGCTTCATTTGTTCCTCCCAGAGAACATCATGAATCGGAACGCCCGCGTTCCCGCAGGCGCGACTCACAGGTTCCGGCCCCGGGCCCCGCGCCGGGAAGGAAATATTTCACGCCGCCACTCCGCGCCGCCGGGATTCTGGACTACTTCTGCCCCATCTCCTGCCGGTACAGCTGCCGCGCCGCTTCTTCCTTGAGCGCGTGGTCCACCACCCGGATGACGCCGTCCACGTCGACCGGCTTCTCGATGCGCTCGAAGCGCCCGGTGAGCCCGACCTCCGGGTGCAGCACGCCGCTCTTGTAGAGTTCCCAGATCTCCTTGCCGTAGCGCGTGTCGAGGAGCTCGGGCGCGAAACGGCCCAGGTAGGCGGTGATGTTGGCGACGTCGCGCTCGAGCATGCCGGCGGCGTGGGCGTTGCCCGCGGCGTCGACCGCCTGGGGCAGGTCGATGATGACGGGACCTTCGTGGCCGAGCAGCACGTTGTATTCCGACAGGTCGGCGTGGACGATCCCGGCGCAGAGCATGCGCACGACCTCGCGGATGAGGGCGCGGTGGATGTCGCGCGCCTGCTCCGGCGTGAGATTCAGATCGTTGAGCCGGGGGGCGGCGTTGCCCTCGGCGTCGGTCACCAGCTCCATCAGCAGCACGCCGTCGATGAAGTTGTAGGGCTGCGGCACGCGCACGCCGGCGGCGGCGAGACGGACGAGGGCGTCCACCTCGGCGCTCCGCCAGGTCTCCTCCTTCGCCTTGCGGCCGTAGCGGCTGCCTTTCTCCATGGCGCGGGCGCGGCGGCTGTTCTTCACCCTGCGGCCCTCGGTGTAGTCGACGCTCTGGCGGAAGGCGCGCTTGTCGGCTTCCTTGTAGACCTTGGCGCAGCGCACCTCGCCGCCGCAGCGGACCACGTAGACCATGGCTTCCTTGCCGCTCATCAACTGGCGGCTGACCGAGTCGACGAGGCCGGCTTCGACGAGCGGTTCGATTCTTTGCGGGATCTTCAAAGGCGCTTTTCTGCGCCGGTAGGGCGCGCGGGGAACAACGATGGACTGCTTTGGCACGGACTTCTGTGCGGGAGCGCACAATCTACAGCAAACCGGCGAAAGAGTCTCGGGTTCCCGCACCGTCGCTCGCGGGGCACGCAGGGATTACCATCTCGCCGATGACCCTCAAGCGGCAGGATCTGGAAGACATCACCGCACGCACGCTGGATCACTACGACAAGCGCGCCGCGGATTTCTGGAAGGGCACGCGCGATCACGACGTCGGCCAGAACATCGCGGCGCTCTTGCGGCACATCGAGGGCACGCCGCCGTTCGCGATTCTCGACCTGGGCTGCGGGCCCGGGCGGGACTTGAAGGCGTTCACCGCTCTCGGACATTCGCCGGTCGGCCTCGAAGGCTCGGAGCGCTTCGCCGCGATGGCGCGCGCGCACAGCGGCTGCGAGGTGTGGCGGCAGGACCTGCTCGCGCTCGAGCTCCCCGAGGCGCGCTTCGACGGCGTGTTCGCGAACGCGGTGCTGTTCCACGTGCCCGGGCAGGAGCTGCCGCGCGTGCTGCGCGAGCTGCGCGCGACCCTCAAGCCGCGCGGCGTGCTGTTCAGCTCGAACCCGCGCGGCGGCAACGAGGAAGGCTGGAACCGCGGCCGCTACGGCGCCTACCACGACCTGGAGGCCTGGCGGCGCTTCATGACCGCGGCCGGCTTCGAAGAGCTCGAGCACTACTACCGGCCCGACGGCCTGCCGCGCGAGCAGCAGCCCTGGCTCGCGAGCGTGTGGCGCAGGACCCCCGATCCGGCCGTTCAGGACATGCCGTAGCCGCGCTCGTAGATCACCCAGCGGCCGGCGCCCTCGCGCCGGTAGTGGCGGTCGTCGAGCTGCGCCACGAGGTGGATCCGCCATTCCCGGTCGGGCTCGCGCTGCGCCAGCCGCTCCGCCTGCGCCACCGTCATCAGGTCGCGCTGCCCCGTGCGGTCCTCCTCGTACACCGTCTCTCCGTCCCGGGTCAGCGCCGCGTAGCCGACGCCGACGGCGATGACCGTCTCGGGCGCGAGGCGGCGATCCGGCAGCGCCGCCCAATGCCGGCGCGTCTTCGCGATGATCGATACGGTTGCGCGCGCGAGCACGTCCTCTCCCGCGCGCGCTGCTGATTCGAGCTGAGTGGTCATGATGCCTCCTTGGGTTCAACGGGCGTGCGCGTAGGCTACTCGACCCGTGTTGCGGTTTTTCGCGGGATCGTGGACGTTCGCAGTCGATAGAGCGGCCGTTCCGCCCCGAGGTTCATTCGGTTACAAGTCGCGTCGCTCCGCGGCGACACGCGGGCGGGCCGAGAGCGCCGCGCCGGGTGGAATTCGCGGCGGTCCGCCCCCATGTAACGTTTCGATGACCGCCGTCCCCCGGATCGATTCGCTGCGCCACGCGCTGCTGCGCCTCCACAAGACGCTGCTCGACGCCCAGCGCGTCCGCTACGAGCGCGAGCACGGGCGGGTGGAATCCACGGGCGAGCTCCTGGATCTGGTGCTGCGCGACGCGTCCTTCGAATGGCTGCGCGTGCTGTCGGCGCTGATCGCGGGGCTCGACGAGCTCACCGAGGCCGGCGGGGACGCGAACGCGGCGCCGCGGGACGCGGATGTACAGATCGGCGGGATGATCGACAGGCTGCGCACGCTGGTGCGCTTCGAGGGAAATCCCGGATTCACCGGTCCCTACCGCGAGATCATCGAGGCGGTTCCGGACGCGCTGGTGGCGCACGTGCAGCTCTCGCGCCTGCTTGCCGATTTCGGCGCGGCGCCCGCGGCGGCGCCGCAGGAGGCGCGCGCCGCCTCGATGCCGGCGCTGATCGGCGCGCTCAGCTTCGCCGCGGACAAGCACCGCAACCAGCGTCGCAAGGACAAGGAAGCCTCGCCCTACATCAACCACCCGATCATGCTGGCGAAGATCCTCGCGGTCGAGGGCGGCGTGGACGACGCGCTGGTGCTCGCCGCCGCGGTGCTGCACGACACGGTCGAGGACACGGAGACGAGCTACGACGAGCTGGTGGAGCGGTTCGGGCGCGAGATCGCCGACGTCGTCCTCGAAGTCACCGACGACAAGGCCCTGCCGAAGGCCGAGCGCAAGCAGCTGCAGGTCGATCACGCGCCGCGCCTCTCCCGGGCGGCGAAGCTGGTCAAGCTCGCCGACAAGATCGCCAACGTGCGCGACGTCGCGGACCATCCGCCCTCGGAATGGCCGCTCGAGCGCCGCCGCGAGTACTTCGACTGGGCGAAGCGCGTCGTCGACGGGCTGCGCGGCACGCACGGCGGGCTCGAAGCCGCGTTCGACGCCGCCTACGCGCGCCGGCCCTGAAAAGGAAGGGCGGTCCGGAGACCCGCCGCGGACTCCGCGGCGCATCGTTTAGAATCCGCTTTCCGCTTCCCGCTCCAGCCCCCGGATTCCGTGACGCAGTCCCGCTTCAAGCTCTTTGCCGCGCGCCGCGGACGCGCCGCGGCGATGCCCTTCATCATGGCGACGGCGCTGCTCGACCTGATCGCGATCGGCCTGATCATTCCCGTGCTGCCGGCGCTCGTGGGCCGCTTCACCGGCTCGCAGGCGGACCAGGCGTTCTGGTACGGCGCGGTGACCTTCTCCTTCGGCATCGCGAATTTCTTCGGCTCGCCGATCCTGGGCGCGCTCTCGGACTGCTACGGCCGCCGGCCGGTGCTGCTGATCGGCTTCTGCGGCTTCGCGCTCAACTTCTTCGCCACGGGGCTCGCGACGTCGCTCTGGATGCTGATCGCCGCGCGGCTGGTGGGCGGCGCGTTGCAGGCCAACATGTCGGTCGCCAACGCCTACGTCGCCGACATCACGCCGCCGCAGGAGCGCGCGAAGCGCTTCGGCCTGATGGGGGCGATGTTCGGCATCGGCTTCATCCTCGGGCCGGTGATGGGCGGGCTGCTGGGCGCGGTCAGCCTGCAGCTGCCGTTCCTCGTCGCCGGCGGCCTCGCCACGCTCAACCTGCTCTACGGGTACTTCGTGCTGCCCGAGTCGCTGCCGGCGGATCGCCGGCGCGCGTTCCGGTGGAAGTCGGCCAATCCGGTCGCCTCGCTGCGCGGCCTCGCGCAGCTGAAAGGCGCCGGGCGGCTGGTGGCGGTGGTCGCCTGCAGCGGGCTCGCGCAGTTCGTGCTCTACACCTGCTGGGTGCTGTATACGACCTTCAAGTTCGGCTGGGGGCCGCTCGAGAACGGCTGGTCGCTCGCCGCGGTGGGCGTCGTGTCGGCGGTGGTGCAGGGGCTCCTGCTCGGGCGCATCCTGAAGAGCATCAGCCCGCGGAGACTGGCCGTGCTCGGATTGATGTCGTCCACGCTCGCCTACGCGCTGTGGGGCGCCGCCACCCAGAGCTGGATGATGTTCGCGATCATCTTCGTCAACCTGCTCGGCGCCACCGTCGCGGCGGCCATCCAGAGCATCATCTCCGGCGCCGCCGACGCGCACAGCCAGGGCCAGACGCTGGGGGCGGTCGGCGGGCTGAACAGCCTGACGGCGGTGATCGCGCCGCCCGTCGGCGCCGCGCTGCTGACGATGGTGTCGCACCTGCCCAGGGGCGACTGGCGCATCGGCGCGCCGATGTACTTCTGCGCGGCGCTCCAGGCCGCGGCGCTGCTGCTCGCCGTCTCGCACTTCCGCGGCGAGCGCCGAGCGCGAGCGGCGGCGGCGGCCTGAGCGCCTCAGGCGGAGCGGCGCTCCGCCGGCTGCTGCGCGAGGCGCGCGGCGGTGGCCGCGGCGCGCTCGCCCACGGCGCGCAGCGCCGCGGCGCCGAAAACCGGGCTGCGCTTCACCAGGTGCAGGAACATGTGCCGGCTCATGGCGAGCAGCGCGCACTCGGTCTCGGCCACCGCGGTGGCGAGGCGCGGGCTGCGGTCGACCAGCGACATCTCGCCGAAGATCCCGCCGCGGCCGACCTTCTCGACGACGGCGTCGCCGATGCGGATCTCGACGCGGCCTTCGAGCACGGCGTACAGCGCCACGCCGCGCTGGCCCTCGCGCATGATCACCTTGCCCGCCGGGTGGCGGAAGACCGCGGCGGGACCGACCACGTGCGCGAGATCGGCGAGCAGCTGCGGGTCGAGCGCCGCCGCCTCGCGCCAGCCCCCGTCGTCGGGCAGCGCGGCGCCGCCCAGCCGGGCGAGCGTGTCGCGCAGGCGCGCCGCCATGACGCCCATCAGCATCAGCGCGAAGGCGGGGTTCTTGCGCAGCGCGCTGCGGAACTGCGCGTCGTCGAGGCCGATCACCTTGCAGTCGAACATCGCCAGCGCCGTGGCGCTGCGCGCGGTCCCGCCCAGCGCGGCCATTTCGCCGAACACCTCGCCGGAATGGACCGAGGCGATGTGCTCCTCGCCCGCGAACAGCCCGACCTCGCCCTCGAGCAGCAGGTAGATCTTGTTCGGCAGCAGCAGCAGCGGCAGCCCGACGCGGTTCTCCGAGAAGATCGTCGCGCCCTTGGCGAAGGCCTGGGGCTTGCCCGCGGAGCTGAAGAACTCGAGGGCCACCGCCGGGTCGTAGGCGGCGGACCGCGCGGATTCCCTGGATCGGGGCTTTGCCAAGGCTAGAGGTCGCGCCGCACGACCACGACGCGCGGCGGGCCGAAGACCAGGTGGCTGACGGCCCAGGAGACGAGGGCGTAGACGATCGCGCCGAAGAACGCCGACCAGAAGCCGCCGACCGCGAACCCCTTCACGAACGAGGCGACGAACCAGAAGAGCAGCGCGTTGATCACGAACACGAACAGGCCGAGCGTGACCAGCGTGACGGGCAGCGTCAGCAGCACCAGCACCGGCCGGATCAGCGAGTTCACCAGCCCCAGGACCAGCGCCGCGACCAGCGCGGTCACGAAGCTGTCCACCTGCACCGAAGGGACGAGGTAAGGCAGGGCGAGCAGCGCCAGCGCGTTGATCAGCCAGACGAGGAGCAGGTTGCGCGCCATGAGGCGCAAGCATATCAGGCCCCGCGGGCAGGGACGGCACCCGCGGTGGATGCGGAACGGCGCGAGCGGCGCTGCGACCTAGGAAGCGACGACCTTCGCCTTCGGCTTCCGGCCGGGAGCCGCGGGCGGAATGTAGCCCGCGATGCGGCACAGCAGCCCTTCGATCTTCTTGCCTTCGAAGTAGCGGGTCGACTGGCAGGTCATGATCTCGCCCCGGGCGGACAGCGCCGACACGTGGCGCCGCACGGCGTCCACGGTCATTCCGGTGGCCTCTGCGATTTCGGAGTCGAGCTTCTCGCCGCGGTCCTTCAGGTACTTCAGAATCTCTTGCAAGGTGGAGTACTCGGAAAAAATCAAAAGGGGAGCGGCATTATACGCGAAACCCCCTGATCCTTCAAAGATTTCCTTCCCGGACCGGCAGGATTGCCGGAGCGCCCTTCAGGGCGTGTGCGCGAAGCGGCCGTGGCGCGCAGGGCCAGGCCCGGCGGGCGGGGCCGACAGCTCCAGGTAGCGCTCGAACTCCTCGGCGGGCAGCGGCCTGCTGTGCAGGTATCCCTGGTACTCGTCGTCCCCGACCCCGCGCAGGAAGTCGAGCTGCTCCTTGTGCTCCACCCCCTCGGCCACCACCCGCAGGCGCAGGCTGTGCGCGAGCGCCACGATCGCCTGCACGATCGCCGCGTCGTCCTTGTCGTGGGAGATGTTGCTGATGAAGGACTGGTCGATCTTCAGCTTGTTGATCCTGAAGCGCTTGAGGTAGCTGAGGCTCGAGTAGCCGGTGCCGAAGTCGTCGATCGCGATGTCGACGCCCATGAGGCTCAGCTTCTCCAGCATGTCGACCGCCCCGGACGCGTTCTGCATGATCACGCTCTCGGTGACCTCGAGCTCCAGGCAGCGGGGGTCGAGCCCCGTGTCGAGCAGCACGCGCTCGATGGAGTCGACGAGGTCCCGGTTCTGGAACTGCGCGCCAGAGATGTTGACCGCGACGCGCGTCCTGGGGAGCCGCCGGTCCTGCCACGCGCGGTTCTGCCGGCACGCCTCGCGCAGCACCCACTGCCCGAGCGGCACGATGAGACCGGTCTCCTCGGCGAGCGGGATGAACTCGGCGGGCGACACCAGCCCGAGCTTCGGGTGCCGCCAGCGCACCAGCGCCTCCATGCCCGTGAGCCTGCCGCTCGCGACGTCGATCTTCGGCTGATAGTGCAGGACGAACTGCCGGTCCTCGAGCGCCTTGTGCAGCTCGTTCCTCAGCGTGAGCCGCTGCGGGAAGAAGGTGCTCATCTCCGGCTCGAAGAAGCGGAAGGTGTTGCGCCCGGACTTCTTCACGTGATACATGGCGGCGTCCGCGCGCGTGATCAGCATCGCCGCGCTGTCGCCGTGCATCGGGTAGAGGCTGATGCCGACGCTGCAGGTGACCCGCAGCTCGTGGCCGTGCGAGCGGACCGGCTGGCCCAGGGCGTCGATGATCTTGCGCGCGACCAGCGCCGCGTCGTCGGGGATCGCCACGTGGCGCAGCAGGATCACGAACTCGTCCCCGCCGAGGCGCGACACCGTGTCCTCCTGCCGCACGACCGAGCGCAGCCGCTCGGCCACGACCCGCAGAAGCTCGTCGCCGGCGAAGTGGCCGAGCGAATCGTTCACCGCCTTGAAGCGGTCGAGGTCGACGAACAGCACCGCGCACAGGGTCGAGCCGCGGTGGGCCTCCTGCGCCGCCTGCTGGATGCGGTCCTCGAGCAGCAGCCGGTTGGGAAGCTTGGTGAGGGCGTCGTGCAGCACCATGTGCTGCAGCTCGTCGTTCGCCTCCTGGAGCGACGCGGCCATGCGCGCCGTCTTCGAAGCCATGCGCGAGTCGAACACCGACAGCAGCAGCGTCTCGCACAGGACGAGGAAGGTGATGAAGACGATCGTCGCCGCCATCCAGGAGTTGTCGACGACCGCGCCGGTGGTGCAGATCGAGTCGGCGGCGAAGCCCGCGGCGGCCATGGCGGTGTAGTGCATGCCGACGATGGCGAGGCCCATGACCGCGGCGCTGCAGAACTTGGCGTAGAAGCGCCGCCCCGCGCCCGAGCGCAGCGTGAAGGCGATCCACAGCGCCGCGAGCGCCGCGGCGATGGCGATCGCGATCGAGGCGGCGACCAGCCAGGAGTCGTAGCGGATCGGCGGAGACACCTCCATGGCGGCCATGCCGGTGTAGTGCATCGAGGAGATGCCCAAGCCGACCAGCACGCCGCCGACCAGCAGGTTGCGCCGGCTGAGCGTGTTCCGCGTCACCATCAGCAGCGCGAACGCCGAGACGACGATCGCGATCAGCATCGACAGCAACGTGGTCGGCACGTCGTAGCCCATCGGGATCGGCAGGCTGAACGCGAGCATGCCGGTGAAGTGCATCGACCAGATGCCGGTTCCCATGGCGCAGGCGCCGCCGAGCAGCCACACGCGCGCGGACAGGCCTTTCGAAGCGGAGATGCGCGAGGCGAGGTCGAGCGCCGTGAAGGAGGCGAAGCTCGCGACCACCCAGGAAAGAACCACCAGCGGCAAACTGTAGGACCCGGCCAAGAACGCCTCCCGTCGATTGTTCGTCTCGCGCGTGCAAAATCCGACCCTCGGCCGGCGGTTGCTCCCCGCGTGGCGCGCGATTCGGGGTTTAGAGCAATTCACGTGCCGCTTGCTGCGCCGATTACCGCACTTTCCGCCGGGAGGAACGCGGTCGCTCCGCCGTGGTGCGGCGGCGGCGCGAGGATTAGAATTCCCGCGGAGCCTCAAGGAGGAGATCGCATGTCACAGGACACGAACCCCGATCGCCGCAAGTTCCTCACCGGAGCGGCAGCCGCGAGCGCGGCTGCGGCGATGGCGCCCGCCGCGAAGGCCGCCGAGCCGCAGCAGCCTCCGCGCGCGCCCTCGGCGCTGCGCCCCACGATGCAGATCGCGGCGGCCGAGACGCAGCCGCCGGCCGAGCTGCCGCGCGTCCCGGGCAAGCCCGGGTCCGACTTCATGGTCGACGTGATCAAGACGCTCGGTATCAAGTACCTGCCGGCGAACTGCGCCTCCTCCTACCGCGCGATCCACGAGTCGCTCATCAACTACGGGCAGAACAAAATGCCCGAGTTCCTCACCTGCATGCACGAGGAATCCGCGGTCGGCATGGCGCACGGCTACTTCAAGATCGCGGGCAGGCCGCTGATGACGCTGTGCCACGGCACCGTCGGCCTGCAGCACGCCACCATGGGCATCTACAACGCCTGGTGCGACCGCGTTCCGGTGATCATCGTCGGCGGCAACGACCTGGACGCCGCGCACCGGCCGCCCGGCGTGCCGACCTTCCACGCGGCGCAGGACATCAACGCGCTGGTGCGCGACTTCACCAAGTGGGACGACACGCCGGTGTCGCTGCAGCATTTCGCGCAGTCCTTCGTGCGCGCCTACAAGATCGCGATGACGCCGCCGTACGGGCCGGTGATGATGTCGCTCGACGCCGGACTGCAGGTCGAGCCGGTGAAGGACCACGGCGAAGCGCTCTACATCCCGCGCTACGTGCCGACCGCGCCGCCCCAAGGGGACACGGGCGCGGTGAAGGAAGCGGCGAAGCTACTCGCCGGAGCGCAGAACCCGCTGATCGTCGCCGACCGCTGCGCGCGCACCGCCAACGGCGTCGACCTGCTGGTGCAGCTCGCGGAGCTGCTGGGGGCGCGCGTCATCGACCAGGGCGGGCGCATGAACTTCCCGAAGACGCACCACCTCAACGCGCCGCCGACCGCGGTGTCGGGCGCCGACGTGATCCTCGGCCTCGAGCTCTCGGATTTCTGGGCGACGGTGAACTCGTTCACCGACAACGGCGAGAACGGCGGCGTCGGCACCAACGGCACGCGCATCAAGCCGGGCACCAAGCTCATCAGCGTCTCCTCGGTCGAGCTGAACACCAAGGCGAACTACCAGGACTTCCAGCGCTTCCAGGTGATCGACGTGCCCATGGCGGGCGACGCCGAGGCGACGCTGCCCGCGCTGATCGAGGCGGTCAAGCAGGCGGGCCCGAACAAGGCCGCGGTCGACAGGCGCGCCGAGGCCGCGAGGAAGGCGCGCGCCGAGGGCATGGAGCGCGCCAGGCAGGCGGCGGCGGTCGGCTGGGACGCGAGCCCCGTCAGCACCGCGCGCCTGTGCATGGAGACCTACGCGGCGGTGAAGCACCTCGACTGGTCGCTCGTCGCCTCCGAGGGCAACGTGAGCAACTGGCCGAACCGTCTGTGGCCGATCGAGAAGCACTACCAGTGGCTCGGGCGCTCGGGCGGCTACGGCGTCGGCTACGGCGCGCCGGCCTCGGTCGGCGCCGCGCTCGCCAACCGCGACCTCGGAAGATTCTCGGTCTCGATCCAGTCCGACGGCGACCTGATGTACGCGCCGGGCGTGCTGTGGACCGCGGCGAAGCACAAGATCCCGCTGCTCGCGGTGATGCACAACAACCGCGCCTACCACCAGGAAGTGATGCACGTGCAGCGGCTGTCGAACTTCCGCGACCGCGTCGCGAACTACGGCCCCGACCGGGGGCCGGTGGGCACGACCATCATGAATCCCGACATCGAGTACCACAAGCTCGCGGAAAGCCTGGGCTGGTGGGCGAAGGGCCCGATCAAGGATCCCAAGGAGCTCGGGCCGGCGCTGCGCGAAGCGGTGAAGGTCGTGCAGGCGGGGCAGCCGGCGCTGCTCAACGTGTGGACGCAGCCGCGATGAAGATGAATGTCATTCCGAGCGCAGCGAGGAATCTGCTTTTCGCGGCGGGTGTGCTCTTCGCTTCCACCGCTCTTGCGGCCGGCTCCGCCGAGAAGGGCAAGGCCGCCTTCGTGCAGCACGGCTGCTGGCAATGCCACGGGCTCGTGGGGCAGGGCGGCGTCACCGGCCCCCGGCTCGCGCACACCGCGCTCTCGGTCGAGGCCTTGTCGGCGTTCGTGCGCAACACGCGCGGCGCCATGCCGCCCTACCAGAAGGCGATCCTTTCCGAGGCCGACATCGCCGACATCCACGCCTACCTGCAGTCGCTGCCGAAGCCGCCCGACTACAAGAGCATTCCGCTGCTCAAGCCCTAGCTCGGTGCGCGTGTACGACGGTCGCGTACAATCCGGAGCATGAGAGCCGTCCTTCGCGCCGCGCTCGCGGCGATTCTGGTCGTCGCGTTGCCCGCGCCGGCGCAAACCCCCTCGGCAAGCTCGGGGCAGGCCTATCCGTCCAGGCCGGTGCGCATGATCGTGCCTTTCCCGGCGGGCGGGCCGGCGGATCTCGTGGCGCGCCTGCTCGGCTCGAAGCTCCCCGAGACCTGGGGACAGCCGCTGGTGATCGAGAACCGGGGAGGCGCGGGCGGAAACATCGGCACGGCGGCGGCCGCGCGCGCCGCCGCCGACGGCTATACCCTTCTCTTGACGACGTCCGGTCTGATGTCCAATCCGAGCCTGTACAAGGACCCGGGCTTCGACCCGGTGCGCGACTTCGCGCCGGTGACCGTGGTCGGCAACTCGGCGACCATCGTGGTGCGCCACCCCAGCCTCGCCGGCGTGAACACCATGCGCGACATCGAGGCGCTCGCGCGCACGACGAAGGTCGACTTCGCCACGCCCGGGATCGGCCTCGCCGGCCACCTCGCCGGCGAGCTGTTCAAGACGATGACGAAGGTCGACATGCAGGCGATCCCGTTCGCCGGCGCCGCGCCCGCGATCACCGCGGTGCTCGCGGGACAGGTCAAGCTGGGGTTCATGGCGGTGCCCTCGACCGTGCCGCACGTGAAGTCGGGGAAGCTGGTCGCGATCGCCGTCACCAGCCCGAAGCGCCTGGCGGTGCTGCCCGGCGTGCCCACCGTCGCCGAGTCGGGCTATCCCGGCTTCCAGGTCGACAACATGTACGGCGTGCTCGCGCCGCGCGGCACGCCGCCCGAGACGGTGAAGAAGCTGCACGACGACATCGTCCGCGCGGTGCGCGCGCCGGACGCGACCAAGACGCTCGAGGCCGCGACCATCGACGTCGTCCTCGACACGCCCGAGGAGTTCGCCGCCTACATCAGGTCCGAGACCGCCAAGTGGGCGCAGGTCGTGAAGGACTCGGGCGCGAAGGTGGAGTAGCCGTGCTGGCGCGCTTCGCCGGGACGCTCGCCGCGCTCGCGGTCTTCGCGCCGGCGCAGGCGCAATCGACGCTCGAGCTCGCGGAGCGGCTCTACGAGCGCGCGGCCATCGCGGCGCAGCTCCGGCCCATCCCCGAGCAGTTCGCCCAGAGCCTCGAGGACTACCGCGGCAAGATGCCCGACGAGGCGATCGCGGCGCTCGTCGACGCCGGAAAGAAGGTCTTCGCCGAGGACGCGCTGCGCGGCGAGGTCGTCGTCGCGATCGCGAAGGCGATGACGGCGGAAGACATCGAGCGGGCGCTCGACTGGCTCGACGGGCTCCCGGGCCGGCGCGTGACTCTCGCCGAGGCCGGCGCGCACGCGAGCATGAGCCGCGAAAGCATGCAAGCGTACCTCGAGAGCCGCAAGCAGACGCCGGCCAGCCCCGGGCGCGAGCGCATGATCGCCGACCTGATCCGCACGACCCGGTCGGTGGAGCTCGGCGCAAGCTCGATCGAGGCGATCTCGCTGGGCGTGGCGGTGGGCATGGACGCGACCCGGCCCGTCGAGAAGCGCATCGGCGTCGCGGGACTGCGCGCGCGCCTGCGCGCGCAGATGCCGCCGGAGAAAGTGCGGGCGACCGTGGCCGCGATGCTGCCGTCGATGTACGACTACGTCTACCGCGAGGTCACCGACGCCGACCTCGCCGCCTACGTCAGGTTCAGCGGCTCGCCGCTCGGCCTGCGGTACGGCGAGGCCGTCAGCGCGGCGGTCATCGGCGCGCTGGCGCGCGCGAGCGTGCGCATCGGGGAAAAGCTCCCGGCGATGCCCGAGAGGAAGGAGGTCTGAGCATGATCCGGAAGCTGCGCACCGCCGCCGTCTTCTGCGCCGCGCTCGCCGCGGGCGCCGCGCTCGCGCAGGAGCCCAGGCGCGACCTCGCGGCGCTGTACGCGATCCTCGAGAAGGCCGACGCCGTGGTCGAAGGCGCGCGGCAGCCGAAGCGCGTGCTCTACGTCTTCTGGGACGCGAACTGCTACTACTGCAACCTCACGTGGAAGGCCCTTCAGTACTACGAGAAGGCCGGCCTGCAGGTGCGCTGGGTGCCGGTCGCTTACCAGAAGGACAACTCCGCGGCGCTCGCCGCCGCGGTGATGGGCGCGCGCGACCGCGTCGCGGCGCTGCGCGAGAACGAGACGCGCTACCGCGCGAAGAGCTACGACGGCGGCATCAAGGCCGCCGCCCGGGTGCCCGCGGACCTCGCGATCGAGCTCGAGGAAAACATGACGCTGATGGGGCGCTTCGGCATGTCGGGCACGCCGGCGCTGGTGTGGAAGGACGCGGGCGGCGGGGTGCAGACCCATCTCGGCTTGCCGCCGCTGTCGAAGCTCCCGGCGATCACCGGGCTTCCCGAGCAGAAGATCGACGACCCGGCGCTGGCGAAGTACCGCTGATCGCCCTCGCTGCAGTGCAGCGAGGGCGTTTTCGGGAACGTTGAACGGAATCCGAGGGTACACTGTCAGAACCGTGGGGAGTTCGGCTTCCCGCGCACAAAAACCTCTAGGAGGGGACATGAGACGGCAATTCCTGATCGCGGCCGCAGCGCTGCTGGCCGCGCTGCCCGCATTCGCCGCGGGCGAAGACACGCTCACCATCGGCTTCACCGTATCGCAGACAGGCGCCCTCAACCTCGACTCGCTCGCGCAGCAGCACGGCTTCGAGATGTGGCGCGACGAGGTCAACGCCGCCGGCGGCATCAAGGCGGGCGGCAAGCGCTACCAAGTGCGCTTCGTCACCTACGACGACCAGTCGCAGGGCGGGCGCGTGCAGCAGCTCTACACCCGGCTCATCGTGCAGGACCACGCCCAGTTCCTGTTCAGCCCCTATTCCTCGGGCCTGGTCGCCACCGCCACCGTGATCTCCGAGCAGTACGGCAAGCTGATGATGAGCATCGGCGGCGCGGAAGGAAAGACCTACCAGCTCGGCAACCACTACCTGTTCCAGACCTATACGCCCGCCGATCACTACCTCTCGGGCGCCATCGAGCTGCTGAAGGACAAGGACCCCGGCGCGAAGATCGCGCTCGTCTACTCGGACGATCCGTTCTCCAAGGCGGTCGCGACCGCGACGCGCGACCAGGCCAAGCAGGCCGGCCTCGCCATCGTGATGGACGAATCCTATCCGCCGAGCCAGACGGACTTCAGCGCCATCATCAACAAGGTCGTCGCCTCGGGCGCCGACGCCCTGCTCGGCGGCGGCCACTATCCGGACGGCGCGACGCTCGCGCGCCAGCTCTACGACCAGAAGGCGAAGCTCAAGTGGGCGACGCTGCTCGTCGCTCCCGACAGCCCGCAGTTCGCCAGCCTCGGCCCCGCGGCGCAGGGGATCTCGGTGCCTTCGCAGTGGGCGCCGCAGGTCACGTACAAGCCGGACTTCGGTCCCACGCCCGCCGAATTCACCAAGCGCTTCCAGGCGAAGTACAACATGGCGCCGGGCTACCACGCCGCGGGCGGCTACGCCGGCGGGCTCCTGTTCCAGCGCGCGATCGAGCGCGCGGACTCGATCGACCCCGCCAAGGTCGCGGCCGAGCTGAACCAGATGAAAGCGACGACGCTGTGGGGCGGGACGCAGTTCTCCACCGATCCCAAGAGCCACGGCCTGCAGCTCGCGCACCAGATGGTGCTGACGCAGTGGCAGATGCAGGGCGGCAAGCTGGTGAAGGAAGTCATCTGGCCGACCTCGGCGGCGACAGCCAAGATCGCTTTCCCGTACCGTTGATGCGGAACCCGCGGAAGAAAGGGCCGCGTCCGCGGCCCTTTTTTTGAGGCCGGTCCCGTGTTCGGAATCCTCGCGTCCATCCTCGACGGCGTGCTCGTCGGCGCGGTCTACGGCCTCGCGGCGATGGGCCTCACGCTCATCTGGGGCGTGATGAACGTCATCAACCTGACGCACGGCGCGATGATCGTCGCCGGCATGTTCGGGCTGTACTACCTCGCGAGCGTCGCCGGCCTGCCCGTGTACGCCGCGATCCCGCCGATCGCTCTCGCCGGATTCTGCTTCGGCGTGTGCCTCTACTGGGTGTCGGTGCACCGCGTGATCGGCCGCCCGCCGCTCATGAGCCTGCTTGCGACCTTCGCCGCGAACCTCGTGCTGATCGGCCTGGGCACCGCCGCCTGGGGCACGGTGCTCTTCAACGTCCCGGTCTCGCTGCCCGGCATCAGCCACGGGGGCTACACCTTCACGGGCACGCACATGATGGCGGCGGTGCTCACGGCGGCGATCGCGGGCCTGCTCTATCTTTTTCTCTACCGCACGCGCCCGGGCAAGGCGATCCGCGCGGTCGCGGGAAACCGCGAGGCGGCCGAGCTGAACGGCATTCCGACCACGCAGGTGCTCGCGCTCGCTTTCGGCCTGGGCGTCGCGCTCGCCTGCGCCTCGGGAGCGCTGATCGCGACGCTGTTCCCCTTCACCGTGCTCTCGGGCGCGGCGTACCAGCTGAAGAGCTTCGTCGTCACCGTGCTCGGCGGCCTGGGCAACCCGGCCGGGGCGCTGCTCGGCGGCGTCGCGCTCGGCCTGCTCGAGGGGGCGATGACGCCGTTCATGCCCGTGAGCTGGACCTCGATCGTGGAGTTCGTCGTCTTCGTGATCGTGCTGATCGCCTTCCCCGCGGGCCTGTTCAACTTCCGGCGCTAGCGCGATGGGCCCCCCGGCGTTTCTCGGCAGGCCGACCTACTGGCTGATCGTGGTCGCGACGCTCGCGTTCGCGTTCCTGCCGCTGTGGCACGACAACGTCGAGCTGCGCGAGGAGCTCCTGCTCGCGGCGATCTACGTCACGCTCGCCGCGAATCTCAACCTGATGATCGGCTACGCCGGCTACATCAACTTCGGCAACATCGTCTTCTTCGGGCTGGGCGGCTATCTGTGCATGTGGCTGGTAAGCTCGCACGGCTGGCCGCTCGTCGCCGCGGCGCTCGTCGGGGCCGCGGGAGTGAGCCTCCTCGCGCTGCTCTTCGGCCTCGGCATACTGCGCCTGCGCGGCGCGTACTTCGCGCTCGCGACCATAGGCGTCAACGAGGGCGTGAAGGCCTTCGTCGCCAACTTCACGCCTTGGGGCGGATCGACCGGCATCTACCTTCCGATCGACGCCTTCGCCGAGCTCGGAGGTCCCGCCAAGGCGCTGTGGGTGATCTATTTCCTGCTGGTCGCCGTGATGGGCGCGTCGCTGCTCGTGTCGTTCGGGATCAAGAACTCGAAGTTCGGGCTCGGCCTGCTCGCGATCGGCCAGAACGAGGACGCTGCGGTGGTGCTGGGCGTGCCTGCGCCGCGCTACAAGGCGCTCGTCTACAGCGCCTCGGCGTTCCTGCCCGCGGTCGCCGGCGCGCTGTTCTTCTTCAAGAGCGCCTTCATCCAGCCCGACGACGCGTTCGACCTGGTGTTCTCGACCGAGGCGATCGTCGGCGTGATGCTGGGCGGACAGGGCACGGTGATCGGGCCCGCGCTCGGCGCCTTCCTCTACGAGGAGCTGCGCAGCACGCTGCTCACCGCCGAGACCTTCTCCAATTTCCAGATGGTCATCGCGGGCGTGCTGCTGCTCCTCATCGTGCTCTTCGTCCCCGGCGGGCTGATGGGCTGGATCCACCGGCGCTGGCCGCGCACGAAGCGGGTGCTCGAGTGAGCGCGCTGCTCGAGGTGCGCGAGCTCGGCCGCCGCTTCGGCGGCCTGCAGGCGGTCGACGCCCTGAGCTTCGGCGTCGGCGAGGGCGAGATCGTCGGCCTGATCGGCCCGAACGGCGCCGGCAAGTCGACCGTGTTCAACCTCATCAACGGCGTGCACGCGCCCGACGGCGGCCGCGTGTTCTTCCGCGGCGAGGACATCACCGGCGAGGCGCCCTACCGCGTCGCGCGCCGCGGCCTCGCGCGCACCCACCAGATCGTGCAGCCGCTCGCGAACATGAGCGTGCTCGACAACTGCGTGGTCGGCGCCTGCTTCGGCCGCGAGGACCTGTCGCGCGCGCGCGCCGAGGACGTCGCGCGCGAGATCGCCGGGTTCGTCGGGCTCATCGACCGGCTCGGCGATCCCGCCGGCGCGCTCACCATCGCCGGCAAGAAGCGCCTCGAACTGGCGCGCGCGCTCTCCGCGCGGCCGCTGCTGCTGCTGCTCGACGAGGTGCTCGCCGGCCTCAACCCTTCCGAGGTCGAGCGCATGATCGTCGTGATACGGCGCATCCGCGAGCGCGGCATCGCCATCCTCATGATCGAGCACCTGATGCAGGCCATCATGAGCCTGTCGGACCGCATCGTCGTGCTCAACTCCGGGCGCAAGCTCGCCGAAGGGCGGCCCGAGCAGGTGGCGAACGACCCGGCGGTGATCGAGGCGTATCTGGGCAATCCCGAGCACGCGGCCCGGCTGCGGGGAGCGGCGTGACGTGAGCGAGGCGCTGTTGCGCGTCGAATCGCTGGAGGCCGGCTACGACGAGGTCCAGGTCCTGTGGGGCGTTTCGCTCGCGGCCGCCGCGGGGAAGCTCACGACCATCGTCGGCGCGAACGGCGTCGGCAAGACCACCACGCTGCGCGCCGCGGTCGGCGCGATCCGCCCCTGGAGCGGCCGCATCGTCTTCCGCGGCGAGGACGTCACCCGCCTCTCGCCGCACGCCAAGGCCGCCCGCGGGCTGGTGCTCGTTCCCGAGGGACGGCAGCTCTACAACGCGATGTCGGTCGAGGAGAACCTGGAGATGGGCGCGTACTCTGCGCGCGCCTCGCGGAAGTTCGCCCCGCGCCTCGAGCAGGTGTATGGGCTCTTTCCGCGCCTGAAGGAGCGCCGGCGCCAGCGCGCCGGGACCTTCTCCGGCGGCGAGCAGCAGATGCTCGCGATCGCGCGCGGCCTCATGTCCGACCCGGAGATCCTGATCATCGACGAGCTCTCGCTCGGCCTCGCGCCGGTGGTGGTGCAGCAGCTGTTCGCGACGCTGAAGACCCTCAAGGACGAGGGGCTGACGATCCTGCTGGTCGAGCAGAACGTCCACCTCGCGTTCGCGATCTCCGACTACGCCTATGTGGTCGCCGAGGGAAGGATCTTCACCGAGGGCCGGCCCGCGGAGCTCGAGGCGCGCCCAGACATCCGCGAGGCGTACCTGGGGCTCTAGTGCGCCTTCAGTCGCGCTTCTCCGCGCGGCGTTTCCTGCGCTCCTCGAACTCGGCCTTCTTCGCGGCCTTCTGCGCGCCGCGCTCGCGCTGCGCTTTCTGGGCCTGCTCCGCCCGCCGCTGCTGCTTCTGCGCCTCCACGCGCTGGCGCTGCTCCCGGCGCTGCTCCAGCATGGATTTCTGCGCCGGGGCGGGCTTGAGGCGCTGCTGGCGGCGCTGCTCGATCTGCTTCACGCGCAGCTGCCTGCGCTGCTCCAGGTTCTTGTGGATGCGCGCGTGCAGGCCCTCGAAGCGCTTCTCGTTGCGCGTCGGCTTGAACACCGGCGGAACGCGGGCGAGCACGCGCGGCCGCGGCGGGCCGCTGCGCGGCACGAAGCCCGCCTGGTTCGGCTTGACGAGGACCGAGCCCTCGGCCGTGCGCATCTCCGTCTCGCCGATGTTCACGCGGTTGTAGGTGCCGGCCTCGCCCGCCTTGCTGCCTTCGGGGATCACCAGCGGCTCGTAGTCGGTGCCGCGCACGCCGATCGTCACCGTGGGGGTCTGCACCTCGGCCCTGCGGCCGCTCGAGCGCGTGATCCAGCCGGTGACGGCGCGGAACGAGCCTTCCAGCAGGCCGAGCACGAAGCTGTCGTCCTGTCCGCCCTCGGCCTTGAAGTTGACGATGTTCAGCCTCGTGCCGGGACGCACCCCGATGTAGCCGCCGTCCTGCATGTCGAGATGCACCTCGCCGTCGGCGCCGGTGACGATGGCCTCGCCCTCGTAGATCGGGTCGCCCCGCTTGGGCTGGCGCGCCTGCTGCCTGGCGTCGAGGAAGCGCACGTTGCCCTCGACGAGCGACACGGTGCCCGCCGCGGAGCGTTCGCCGGAGTCGGCGGAAGGCGAGGGCGCCCCCTGTGCGCACGCGAGCTGCGCCAGGAACGCCAGGATGATCGCGGCCGGCAGGCGGCGCACCGTCCCTCCCCGAGGTTGTTGTAGCGCGATCTTAATGCAGGATCGTCGCGCCGGTCCCTGACAAAAGGCTGAGCGATCGGACCTGAGTGCGCTCAGGCGAGGGACAGCACCAGCAGCGTGCTTCCCCACGCCGCCAGCCCGGCGCCGGCGATGCGCGCGATGCGGCCGCCCCAGGGCAGAAGTTTTTCTGCGGTCAGCCACAACGCTATGGCCGCGGCCCAGAGGAGGTTCATCAGGCCGGCCGCGAAAAGCAGGGTCATCGGCGCCCAGCAGCACCCGAGGCAGTTCGCGCCGTAGCGCAGGCCCTCGCGCAGCGATCGGCTTGCGGTTTCGTCGCGCCGGGAGGGCGAAGCGCAGCGCCGCAGGCAGGAATGCTTCGACGGCGTGAATTGATACAGGCCGACGGCGAGGATCACCAGGCTTGCGGCGGCATTGCCGCGCAGCGCCATCGCATCCGACAACAGCTCGGAGCGGTCGAGCGCGAACTGCGCGAGCGTCGCGGCGAGGCTGAAGCCGGTCCAGACCGCCAGGTAGGCGGCCGCGAACGCGAGGGGGCTCGCGGCCCTGAGGATCGCCGGCGCCGCCGACGGCAGCATCATCGCCGCCATCATCACGACCCACATCGCGAGGACGAGCGCGGCGTAGCCGAGGGTCCACTCGGGGCGCATGAGCATCATGCCGCCCCCGCCCATGTGCGTCGCCTGCATGCCCACGCCGGCTCCGGCAAGGAGCCAGCCCCAGGCGAGGGCGGCGGCGCCGAAGATCGCGAGGGCGCCGCCGACGCCCGGGCCGCTATCGTCCGTACTCATCGTGGCGCCGGACCCAGAACGGCCCGCGGCCGCCTTCGTCTCGGCCCTTGGGAACCACGTCGAGGTACTTGTAGTCGAGGTTGAGCGCCTCGATTCCGCGCGCAAAGGTCGAGTAGGTGCGATACACCCTGCCTTTGGCGTCCTTGGCGAACACGCTCACGCCCTCGCGCTCGGGCGCGTCCGGGTTCTGCAGCTTGAAGTTGTAGAACGCCTTCTTCTTCGCCATCTCCTCGGGCGTGAACGAGACGTGGAAGTCGAAGTTGAAATCCGAGCCGAACGACGACACCCATTTGAAGCTCCAACCCATGCGCCGCCGGTACGCCTCGAGCTTTTCGTAGGGCGCGCGCGACACCGCGACCATGGTCACGTCGCGCTGGTTCAGGTGCGCGATGATGCCGTTGAAGTTGTCGGCCCAGCGCGAGCAGTGAGGGCAGCCCGCGTCCCAGTCGGGACCGAACATGAAGTGGTAGACGACGAGCTGGCTGCGGCCGTCGAAGAGTTGCGCCAGCGTCTCGCGTCCGTTCGGGCCGCCGAAGACGTAGTCCTTCGTCACCGCCTCCCAGGGCAGGGCGCGCCGTTCCTTGGAGAGCTTGTCGGACAGGCGCGTGAGCTGCTTTTCCTTCGCCAGGAGCTTCTTGCGCGCCGCCATCCATTTGTCGCTCGATACGACCTTGTGTGCGCCTGCCATTGGGCCTCCCGCGAGTCGCCGAGCGTTCTAGCGTACCACCGAATAATTCGCCGCGACCCAGGCGTAGCCCTTGCCCGCGGCCTGGATGTGGCCGATGCCCGGGAACGCGATATGCGCGGCACCGACCCAGTAGCGGTTCTTCGCCGCGTCCGCGAAGGCCTTCTTGCGCTGCGCCTGCGCGGCCTTGGAGTCGGTGTCGAACTGGATGGTCACCGAGGGATCGGAAAATTGCACTGCGGCGACGTGGATGAGGTCGCCGATCAGCACCAGCTTCTCGCCTTTGCTCTCGACCACGTAGGTGGTGTGCCCGGGCGTGTGCCCGTGGCTCGCGAGCGCCCGCACGCCGGGGACGAGCTCGGTGTTGCCTTCGAAGGGCTTGAACTTGCCCGCGGCGACGTAGGGGTTGAGCGAGGCCATCGCGCCCTGGAAGAAACCCTTCGCGGCTTCGGGGGCCTTGTCGAGGTTCGCCTGGCTGAGCCAGTAGTCGGCGTCGTGCTTGTCGGCGCGCACGACCGCGTTGGGAAAGGCCATCTTGTCGCCCGCCATCAGTCCGCCGACGTGGTCCGCGTGCATGTGCGTGATGTAGATCTCGTCGACCTGCTCGGGCTGGTAGCCGGCCGCCTTGAGGTTGGCGGCGAGGTTGCCGAGCGTCGGCCCGAACAGGCCCGCCGCCCCGGTGTCGATCAGCACCAGCTTGTCGCCCGTGTTCACGAGGAAGCCGTTCACCGAGGTCTGCACCGGATCCTCGAGGTAGACGCGCTTCAGCGCCGCGGCGACCTTGGCCGGCGTCGTACGCGTGAGCAGCTTGCTCACCGTCAGGTCGGCCGTGCCGTCGGAGAGCGCGGTGACCTCGAAGTCGCCGAGCATCATCCGGTAGAAGCCGGGCGCCTGGCCCTTGGCCATCGGGGCTGCGGCGTGCGCTCCGGCGGAAAGAAGGCAGCACGCGAACGCGAGTGCGAGTGCATGTTTCAATTGCATGAAGGTCTCCGGGAAGATTGCGTGCGGGACGAATCGATCTGCGCTCCGATGGTATTCCCAATCATGCGGGTGTCAAGTCCGGGAAAACCCGACGCGGCCTAGAATGCGCCCATGTGCGGCCGCTTCGTGAGCCCCGAGGAACGCGAGCTCGAACGGGTGTTCGAGCTCGGGCGGCGCGGCAATCCGAATCCCTTCGCGCGCCGCTACAACGTCTTTCCCACCGATACGATTCCATTCCTGCGCATGCCGGCGAATTCCGACCGGCTCGAGCTGGCCACAGGCCGCTGGGGCATGGTGCCGCACTGGTGGAAGGAGGCGAAGCCGCCGAAGACGAGCTTCAACGCGCGGCTGGAGGAGGCGGCCGACAAGCCGATGTGGCGCGATGCCTTCGCGCGCGCCCGCTGCCTGATCCCCGCCGAGGGCTGGTACGAATGGGGCCCGGTCGAGCGCGTCGATCCCTCGACCGGCGAGATCAAGCCCGCGAGACAGCCTTACTTCATCCGGAGAAAAGACGCCGCTCTATTCTGCTTCGCTGGCGTCGCGGCCTACTGGAAAGACCCGAAGACCGGCGAAGCGCTGCGCTCCTGCGCGATTCTCACGGCTGCGGCGTCCGGGCCGCTCGCGGAGATCCACGGCCGCGAGCCGGTGGTGCTGCCCGCCGACGCCTACGCGGCCTGGCTGGATCGAAGCTTGATCGATCCGCAGAAGGTGAAGGCGATCGCCGAGGCGGCGCTGCCGCCTTCCGCCTTCACGCAGTGGAAGGTGCGCCTCCTCGTCAACAACGCCAAATCCGACGGCCCGGAATTGATCGAGCCGTGGGAGCCTACATCGGCGGGGTAGTGCCCTTCACGCCGACGTTGACGCGCGCGGCGGAAAGCGAGCCGTCGGGCGCGCGCTGCGCCACGCAGAAGATGTGCGCGCCTTTCCTGAGCTCCGAGCGCTCGCCCGGTCCGAAGACCACGACCTTGGCGTTCGTTGGGACCAGCACCTTCTGCTCGCCGCCCTTGTACTGCACCGTCAGCATATGATCCTTGCCCACGGACTTCACGTCGGCCACGTTTCCGTTGGTCATCTTGCTGTCGGGCTTGAGGTCCCAGGCATAGTGCCCTTCGCCGACGCCGCGCATGTTCTCGGGAAAGATATGTATTTCGACGGCGACGAGCCCGCCGTTGCGCTCGCCCAGAGTGGTGGTGCCGATATACTTGCCCGCGCCGACGTCGGCGATCTTGGCCCTGGAGACGCCGACCACGGTGTAGTTATCAGCGAGCTTGACGTCGACGGTCTTGCCGTCGGGCGCCTTCACGGTCATCACGTTGTTCTCGAGCTTCTCCACCGTGCCGCGCACGCGCGCGGGCGGCGGCGGGGTCTGGGCGAAGGCCACCGCGGAAACGGCGGCGAGCAGTGCTGTGCAGAGCATTCGCGTCATGGGGGTCTCCTTCGGAAAGGTGGGCTATAGTACAGCGCCCGGGGGACACAGCTGCAAGGGCCGCTTTATTCCAATGACATAGTCCGTCCGGACGGACAGCGAGCGGGGGGCGATGCGCGTCGTCGTGATCGGGGGCTACGGCAACTTCGGCGCCCGCGTGTGCCGCGGGCTCGCCGCCTCCGGCATGGAGGTCGTCGCGGCGGGCCGCAATCCCGACGAGGGCGGCGACGCCTTCGGCGAGTACGCCGTGAAGCGCGCGCGCCTGGATCATTCCGAGAGCGCCTTTCCCGCCGGCCTGAAGCGCCTCGAGCCCGATCTGGTGATCCATTGCGCGGGCCCGTTCCAGGCGCAGAGCTACGGCGTGGCGCGCGCCGCGCTCGCCGCCGGCGCGCACTATTTCGATCTCGCGGACGGCCGGCAGTTCGTCGCGCGCTTCGCCCAGAACCTGCAGTCGGCCGCGCGCTCCGCCGGCCGCCTCGCCGTCTCGGGCGCGAGCAGCCTCCCCGCGCTGTCCTCGGCGGTGGTCGCGAGCCTGGCGGCGCGCGTCCCCAAGATCGAGGAGATCCAGATCGCGATCGCGCCGGGCCAGCGCGCGCCGCGCGGGCAGGCAACCCTCGCCGCGGTGCTCGGCTATGCCGGGCGCCCGTTCAAGTGGGTGAGCCGCGGCGCGTGGCGCGACGCCTGGGGCTGGCAGGAGCTGAAGCGCCTGCGCTTCTACGGCCTGGGCTCGCGCTGGGCCGCCGCCTGCGACGTGCCCGACCTGGAGCTGCTGCCGCGGCTCTACCCGGAAGCGCGCACCGTCGAGTTCCGCGCCGCGCTCGAGCTGGGCACGCAGCAGAGCGCGCTGTGGCTCGCGGCCGCGCTGCGGCGCAACGGCGTGCAGGTGCCGCTCGAGCGCTGGGCGGGCTTCCTCGGGTGGGTCGCCGCGCGCATGAACGTCCTCGGCGGCGGGCTCGGCGGCATGCTGGTGAGCGTGCTCGGCCG
>DASSQD010000060.1:0-35601 GCA_035702665.1 Burkholderiales bacterium | reverse complement strand
GTGCCGCTCCGTGTAGCGCCGCGTGCCGAGCGCGATCGCGACCGCGGACAGGACCACCGAGAGCATCGCCGCGAGGCCGAGGAAGCTCTGCGCGCGGTCCAGGCCCGAGCGCACCTCGGGGCGCGCGTTCTCCAGGCTGTCGACGCGCTCGCCCCGGCCGAGCCTCTGCCTCGCCCACTGCTCGAACCTCAGGATCGCGTCGCGCTCGCCCGCGGCGAGAAGCTGATAGCTGATGCGGCTCTGCGGCTGCAAGAGGCCGGTGGCGGGCAGATCGTCGCTGCGCATCAGGATTCTGGGCGCGAAGTTCACGAAGGAAACGCCTCGGTCGGGCTCGAGCGTGAGCACGGCGGCGACGCGAAAGCGGACCTGCCCGAGCTCGATCGCGCCGCCGGGGCTGGCCTTCAGGGCGGCCAGCATGCGCTCGTCCAGCCATACGCTGCCGCGCTCGGGAATGCCGGCCGCCTCGCCATCGGGAGCGTTGACGTCCGGGGCGATCCTTAGCGCTCCGCGCAGCGGGTAACCCGGCGTCACGGCCTTGACGGAGGCGAGCTGCGCCTCGTCGCCCGCTCTCGCCATGCTGACGAAGCTGACGCTCTCGGCGTGCCGCAGACCCAGGTGCGCGATCGCTTCCGGAAATTCCGAGCTCCACGGATGATCGGCGCTCATCAGCACGTCCGCGCCCAGGACCTGGTGCGCTTCGCGGGTGAGCGCCTGCCGCACGCGGTCGGCGAAAAAAGCCACGCTGGAGACGCTTCCGGCGGCGAGCGCCAAGGCGAGCGCGAGCACTCGCAGCTCGCCGGCGCGCCAGTCGCGAAGAAGCATCCGCAATGCGAGTCGAAGCATCGGTCTCTAGGCTTCGCTCTCGAGACGGCCGGCGACGAGGCGTATCTTCCTCGCGCAGCGGCTCGCTATCGCCTCGTCGTGGGTGACCAGCAAGAGCGTCGTGCGCGCCTGGTCGTTCAGCTCGAACATCAGGTCGATCACGCCCGCCCCGGTCGCGGCGTCGAGATTGCCCGTAGGTTCGTCGGCGAGGAGCAGTTTGGGCCGCGTGACGAAGGCGCGGGCGAGCGCCACGCGCTGCTGCTCGCCCCCCGAGAGAGTCTTGGGATAGTGGTGCAGGCGTTCGGCGAGGCCTACGCGCGAGAGCATATCCCGCGCGAGCCGCGGCGCCTCCGTCTCCCCCGCCAGTTCCAGGGGCAGCATCACGTTCTCCAGCGCGTTCAGGGCCGGCAGCAGTTGGAACGACTGGAACACGAAGCCGAGGAGCCGCGAGCGCAACGCCGCCCTGCCGTCCTCGTCCAAGGCGAACAGATCCACGCCGTCGAGCCGCACGGCGCCCGCGCTCGGCGTGTCCAGGCCCGCGAGCAGCCCGAGCAATGTCGATTTCCCCGAGCCCGAGGCGCCCACGATCGCGACGGCTTCGCCGGGCATGACCCTGAGCGAAATGTCCTTCAGAATAGCGAGGTCCGGAATGCCGTTGGCGGACGGAATGATCTTCGAGAGCTGCGTCGCCTCGACGATGGATTGAGAGGAATCAGACATGAAATCGATGCTGTTTGCGGCCCTGCTGGCGTTCGGCGGTGCCGTGATCGCTGCGCCGACCATCCTGGTGTTCGGGGACAGCCTCTCCGCGGCCTACGGGATGCCCCAGAGCGCGGGCTGGGTCGCTCTGCTCGGCGAGCGCTTGAAGCAACGCAAGTCGGATTATACCGTGGCCAACGCGAGCATCAGCGGCGAGACTACGGCGGGGGGCGCGGCGCGCATCGGCAAGACGCTCACGTCGAGCAAGGCCTCAATCGTGGTCGTCGAGCTCGGAGCCAACGATGGGCTTCGAGGCCTGCCGGTAGACCAGATGAAGAAGAACCTGGCCTCCATCGTGCAGGCGTCGAAGCGCGAGGGCGCGCGCGTTGTGCTGGTGGGAATGCAGCTCCCGCCCAACTACGGCGTGCCCTACGTGAACCAGTTCCGCTCGGCCTTCGCCGAGGTCGCGCGCGACGAGCGAGTCTCGTTCGTGCCGTTTCTTCTCGAGGGGCTGGACAAGCGCGAGCAGTTCCAGGCGGACAACGTACATCCCACCGCCGAGGCGCAGCCGATCATCCTCGACAACGTGTGGCGGAAGCTCGCCACGATGGTGATCTTGCCCATCAAGTGACCGTGAGCCCCGCACCCGCCCGCATCGTGCCGATGCGGCAGGCGTCGGGAAAACCGGCCTTGCGGAACTCCTCCAGCACCCCTTTCTCCGCCGACGGGGCGCACGAAACGAGCAAACCGCCGCTCGTCTGCGGATCGCTGATGAGCTTGCGCCTCCAGTCGGGCGTTCCCGGCGGCATCCGCACTTCCCCGCCGTAGCCCTTCCAGTTGCGGTCGGACGCGCCGGTCGCGGTGCCTTCCTTCACCCACTCGAGCGCTTCGCCGATCACGGGGAGGTCGTCGAAGCGGATTTCTGCGCCGAGTTTCGAGCCTCGACAGATCTCGAGCAGGTGCCCGGCGAGTCCGAAGCCGGTGACGTCGGTGAGCGCGTGTACGTCTTCCATCTCCGCGAGCGCGGCGCCGGGCGTATTGAGCTGGGTCGTGACCTCGACCATGCGCTGGTATCCCCGGGGCGAGAGCCTGCCCCTCTTCAACGCCGCGGAAAGGATTCCCACGCCGAGCGGCTTGCCGAGGATCAGCACGTCGCCGTCTCTGGCGCGGTCGTTGCGCTTCACCTTCTTCGGGTGCACGAGGCCCAGCGCGACCAGACCGTAGATCGGCTCGAGCGTGTCGATCGAGTGCCCTCCGGCGATCGGAATGCCGGCCTGAGCGCACACCGACTCGCCGCCCGCGATGATGCGCTGGATCACCTCCACCGGCATCTTGTCGAGGGGCATGCCGACGATCGCGAGCGCGAAGATCGGCATGGCGCCCATCGCGTACACGTCCGAGAGCGCGTTGGTCGCGGCGATGCGCCCGAAGTCATGCGGATCGTCGACGATCGGGGTGAAGAAATCGGTGGTCGCGACGATGGCCTGCCCGTCGTTCAGGCGGTACACCGCGGCGTCATCGCTCGACTCGATGCCGACGAGCAGGTCCTTCGGCACGCCGCGCACCGGCGTCTTGGCCAGGATCTCCGAGAGCACCGCCGGCGCGATCTTGCAGCCGCAGCCCCCGCCGTGCGAGAACTGGGTGAGGCGGACGAGGTCGGCAGGGGCGTTCATAGAATAGAATGCGGCGTGGACGTAAAGCGCGCGAACACGGTTACGGTAGCACAGCTCGATGCCTTTGACGAGGTGATCGACGTGCGCTCGCCGGGCGAATTCGCGCTCGACCACGTTCCCGGCGCGCTCAATTGCCCGGTGCTCGACGACGAGGAGCGCGCGCGGGTCGGCACGATGTACAAGCAGGCGTCGCCCTTCGACGCGAAGAAGCAAGGCGCGGCGCTGGTGTCGCGGAACATCGCGCGCCACATCGAGGAGCGCTTCCGCGGGCGCGGCCGCGACTGGCGGCCGCTCGTCTGCTGTTGGCGCGGCGGCCAGCGCTCGGCTTCGATGGCGCACGTGCTGCGCGAGATCGGCTGGGCCGCCGCGACGCTGGAAGGCGGCTACCGTGCCTACCGGCGGCACGTCCTCGGGCAACTCGAGGAGCTGCCTTCGAACTTCCGCTGGCGCGTGCTTTGTGGCGAGACCGGAAGCGGCAAGAGCCGGCTGCTGCAGGCGCTCGCGGCGCGCGGCGCCCAAGCGCTCGACCTCGAGCGTCTCGCCCGCCACCGGGGCTCGCTGCTGGGCGACCTTCCCGGCGAGCCGCAGCCTGCGCAAAAGATGTTCGACAGCCTCGTGTGGCACGCGCTCAGGGAGTTCGACCCCTCGAGGCCGGTCTACGTCGAGGCCGAAAGCAAGAAGATCGGCCAGCTGCAGCTGCCGGATCGCCTCCTGGAGCGCATGCGCGCGGGAGAGTGCGTGCGCCTCGCGGTGCCCGCTGCCGAGCGCGTGCGTTTTCTCATCGAGGAATACCGGCACTTTCTCGCCGAACCCGCGGGGCTGAAGGCGAAGCTGACGGGTCTGACAGCTCACTATGGTCACACGGTGATCGGGCGCTGGCTCTCGCAGGCGGATGCGGGCGCATGGCACGATTTGGTCAGTGACCTATTGCACACGCACTACGATCCATCGTACCTGCGCGCGACCACGAGAAACTATTTGCATTATGATAGCGGCCGGCAGCTTCCCCTCGAACGGCTCGACGAAGCCGGGATCGAAAGCGCCGCCGCGGATCTCTCCCGTTCCCCGGTCTGCAGTGGAGGAGATCGGGAGTCGGAGACGGGATGTTCTTCAGGCAGCTTTTCGACCCCGAATCGTCCACGCTGACGTACCTGATCGCGGACGACGCCAGTCATGAGGCGATCCTGATCGACCCGGTAGTCGAGCAGGCAGAGCGCGACGTGCGCCTGCTGCGCGAGCACGGCCTCGGGCTCAAGTACACGCTGGAGACGCACGTGCACGCGGACCACGTGACCGCGGCCCAGGCCCTTAAGCAAGCCACCGGAGCGCAGACGGCGGTGTGCCGCGACTGCAACGCGCAGGGATACGATCTCCTGCTCCAGGACGGCGACGTCATCCTCTTCGGCAACGAGGAGATCCTCACCATCGCCACGCCGGGGCACACGCCCGGAAGCGTGTCTTACCTGTGGCGCGACCGGCTGTTCACCGGCGACACGCTGCTGATCGGCGGCTGCGGGCGCACCGATTTCCAGAATGGCAGCGCCGAGGCGTTGTGGTACAGCATCACCGAGAGGCTGTTCAAGCTCGACGACCAGATCCTGGTGTACCCGGGCCACGACTACAAGGGACGCAGGGTGAGCACCATCGGCGAGGAGAAGCGCTTCAATGCGCGCGTCGCCAACAGGACGCGCGAGGAGTTTCTCTCGATCATGGGCAATCTCGGCCTGCCGCTGCCGGCGCGCATCCACGAGGCGGTGCCCTCCAACCTCGGGGCCGGCGCCGACCAGTCCGCGGTCGGGCGCGCCTCCGAGCAGTGGGCGGCGCTGGAGGATCGCGTCGCGGTACAGAACGTGTCGGCGCGACAGCTCGCCGAGGCGCTCCGCACTCCCGGAATTCATCTCCTGGACGTACGCACCCCCGCGGAATTCGACAGCATCAGGATCGCCGGGGCCGTGAACGTTCCTCTCGACCGCCTCGACGCGGCCGCCCTGCTCGAGAGCATCGGTGCGCACGTCCCGGTGTACTGCGTGTGCCAGACCGGGACGCGCAGCCAGTTGGCGGCGGCCAGATTGCGCTCGGCCGGGTTCACGCGCGTGGTACACGTCGACGGCGGGACGAACGCCTGGGCGATGGCGGGATTGCCCGTCGTGCGCGGCGGCACTGTCCGCGCTTGAGCGAGCGGAACCCATGAACGCAGAAGATCAGCCGTGGCCGCTGGTGCTTTCCCTTGCCAGCGTGGGCGCCGACGAGGAACGCTACCTGCGCTCCCTGCTTGCGTTGCTCAAGACCTATCTGGAGCCGCAATGGTGCCTCGCTGCGCGCCTGGGCGACCTGCCTGACGCGGTGCTCATCGACATGGACGGCCCGGAAGGACGCCAGGTCTGGGAGAACGTTCACTTCGGCGGCATCCCGCGAATCGCGCTCAGCAAGGACCAGGTCCTCGGCGCGGAGTGGACGCTGCTGAAGCCCGTGCGCCCTGGAGGGCCGCACAGCGTCACAGAAGTTCTGCAGGCGGTCGCGGGAAAGCTGCAGATCTCCGACCCGGCGCTGGCGACGTCAGGGCGCGCCAACGCAACGTTCGCCGCTCTAGTACGCAGAGCCTGCCATCAGGCCCAGCCTGCTGATCTGGTGCTCGCGAACGGCTCGGTTCTCGTGGTCGATCCCACTACGAAGGTTTTCTATTCCTCGAGGACCACCGACGAACTGATCGCCCTCCTGCGCAGCAGGCGGCGCCTCGACGGCAAAGTCGTGCCAGTATCGAATTCGGACAAGCTTCCTCCGCGGCTGGCGCGCTGGGGAATCAAACCGCGGCCGCTTGAAGAGCTGCAGTGGCTCACCGGGCTTGTTACAGGGGTGGGCGAATCCCTGGGCGGCTGGGGACCCAAAGACCTTGTCCGCCTCAGCCGCTGGCCCGATTTCGCCAAGCTTCCCTATCGGCAAAGCCACCTGAAGATGGCGGCGATACTGACCAAGGAGGGACTGCTGCCGGAGAAGGTAGCCGAGGCCTGCGAAGTGGCGTTCGGAGATACCGCGGATTTTCTCAACGCCTGCGCAGAGCTCGGCATACTAGAATCCAAGACACCGCCTGCCAGCGCGTCTGCGGACGATATGCGCGCGACAACGATGGACATTTGGCGAGGTGTGGTCGGCAGCCTAAGACGCAGGGAGCCGAAGTAGCCCACTCAGGGCTTCACGATCTTCAGCACCTCGTTGCTGCCGTTGAGGACGTAGATCTCCCCCGCGCCGTCCTGGCCGAAGGAATGAGGGCTGCCGGCGTTCGCCATAGGCGCCTGTACCACGGTGGTGACGATGCCGTTGAGGGTCAGTGCGCCCATGATCCCGGTGCACAGGTCCGAGAAGAAGTACATCCCCTGAAACTCGGGCATCGCCGCGCCCCGATAGACGTAGCCTCCGATGATCGCGCACGCCGGGTTGTGGCCGTAGTCGTACACCGGCAAGGTCAAGCCGGACATGTCGCAGGAAGGATTCGCGAAGCAGTGTGTCCCCTCCATGACGCTCCAGCCGTAGTTGAGGCCCGCCGCGCTCGCATCGACGACGTTGATCTCTTCGAACAGGTTCTGGCCAACGTCCGCGATGTAGAGCTTTGCGCCGTCGAAGGCATAGCGAAACGGGTTGCGCAATCCGATAGCCCAGTTTTCATTGCGCCCTATGGCATTCGGCCACACCGGGTTGTCCGCCGGAATGGCATAGGGATGGGTAGCATCGAGCGTGCTGACGTCGATGCGCATGAGCTTGCCGAGGTGCGAGGCCGCGTCCTGGGCGTGGCCAAACTGGTTGTTTGACCCACCGCCATCACCGGCCGACAGATACAGCATGCCGTCCGGCCCGAACGTCACGCGGCCGCCGTAGTGATTGTTGGCGTCCCGGTGGGGAATCCGTATAACCGGTACCACGCTCGACACATCGAGTTGATTCGGATCGCTCGCAGACATCTGGTAGCGCTCGACGAGGATATCTCCGAACGTCCCGGCGATGTTCTCGACGAAATGCACGTAGACGAATTTGTGCTGCGGATCACTGAACTGCGGATCGAAGGTGAACGAGATCAGCCCGGCCTCGCCGTCGGTATACACGCGGCTTGCGATATCGAGAAAAGGCGTCGCGAGCAACACGCCTCCTTGCACGACGCGGATCCGTCCTGGTCGCTCGGCGATGAAGAGCCGCGAATCGCCTGACGGCGCCTGCAAATCCATCGGACCGTCGAGGCCGGCGGCGGCGGTCACTACCTGGAGCCTGATGTCGAACGCCTGCGAGACCGGGGGACCGGGGGATTCCGATTGTGTATCGCTGTTGTGGCAGGCCGCCGCCAGGAGCAATCCGGCACCCAAACCAACGATGCGCGAGATCCGCATTGAAGCCTCCGCTAGAACGAGCCGAGCACCTTCAGGTGCGTAACGACGCTCCTCCCCAGCGCAGACAGCGCGTACCCTCCCTCGAGGACCGAGACGATCTTGCCCCCGGCGTATTTGTCAGCGACTTCCTTGATGCGCTGCGTGACCCAGGCGTAGTCGGCCTCGGTGAATCGCAGCATCGCCATGTCGTCCTCGACATGCGCGTCGAAGCCTGCCGACACGAAGATCATCTGCGGCTCGAGCTCCTCGAGTGCAGGCATCCACACCTTCTCGACCGCGGCGCGCAGCGCGCGCCCGTCGGAACCCGCCGGCAGCGGCACGTTCGCCATGTTGGGCGCCGGGCCCTCGGTGCCGCTGTACGGGTAGAACGGATGCTGGAAAATGCTCGCCATCACGACGCGCTCATCGTCGCTGAAAATATCCTCGGTGCCGTTGCCATGGTGCACGTCGAAATCGATGATAGCGACGCGCTCGAGGCCGTGCTGCTCCAGGGCATGCATGGCTCCGACGGCGACGTTGTTGAACAGGCAGAACCCCATCGCGCGCGTGCGCGTCGCGTGATGGCCGGGCGGCCGCACCGCGCAAAAGGCGCTGTGCGCGCGTCCGCCGAGAACCAGGTCGGTGGCGTGCACGGCAGCGCCGGCCGCCCGCATCGCGGCGTCCCAGGTGTGGGGGCACATCGCGGTATCGGGATCGAGGTGCACGATGCCGGATTGCGGCGAAATCTCTCGGATTGCCTCGATGTGCTCGAGCGGGTGTACGCGCGCGAGCTCGCTGACTTTGGCGGAGGGAGCCTCGTGGCGCTCGACCAACCCGGCGATTCCGGAAGCGATGAGATGATCCTCGATCGCCGCGAGCCGTGCCGGGCTCTCCGGGTGATGGCGGCCCATGTCGTGCTTCGAGCAATCGTCATGGGTGATGAACGCTGTCGCCATGAGCTTCATTCCTTCGATCCCATCATAGCGGCTTTCCAGTAAACTTACGACCTTGCACAACAGCGCAGGCGCGAGCACATACGAAATGTCCTTTCCGCTCATCCAGGGCGTCGTCCAGCAAGCCGGGAAAATAATCCTCGGGAAGGAGCGCCAGATCCGGCTGGCGCTCGCGTGCCTGCTCGCGCGCGGCCATCTTCTCATCGAGGATCTGCCCGGCGTCGGCAAGACCACGCTCGCGCAGGTTCTGGCGAAGCTCCTCGGCCTCAACTTCCACCGCATTCAATTCACGAGCGATATGCTGCCCGCCGACATCATCGGCGTATCGGTGTACGAGCGTGAGAGCTCCAGCTTCAAGTTCCACCCGGGCCCGATCTTTTCCCAGCTGATCCTCGCCGACGAGGTCAACCGCGCGACGCCCAAGACACAGTCGGCGCTGCTCGAGGCGATGGAGGAGCACCAGGTCACCGCCGAAGGCGAGACCCGCAAGCTCCCCGAGCCGTTCTTCGTAGTGGCGACGCAAAATCCCTCGCACCTCGTCGGTACCTTCCCGCTGCCCGAGTCCCAGCTCGACAGGTTCCTGATGCGCATCGACCTCGGCTATCCAGACCGCGAGGCCGAACGCACCCTGCTCCAGGGCGCGGACCGCCGCGACATGATCGCGGGGCTCGACGCCTGCCTCGGGCCCGGCGACTTGATGAGCCTGCAGGCGGCGGTGAAAACGGTCCATGCGGCGGCGCCGCTGCTCGACTACATCCAGGAGCTGATCGAGCATTCGCGGCGAGCGCCGGAGTACGCCAGCGGCCTTTCGCCTCGCGCCGCCCTCGCGCTGCTGCATGCCGCCCGCGCTTGGGCGCTCATCGAGGGCCGCGACAAGGTCCTTCCCGAGGACGTCCAGGCGGTCCTCCCCGGCGTCGCCGGACACCGTTTGCGGCCGATCCACGACGGTGTGCGCACCTCCAGCCTCGACAAGGCGACCGCGCTCATAGCCGCTGTGCCCATTCCGTGACGGCGCCGTGAAGCTCGACCGCGTGCTGCAGTACTCCCAGGCTTACAACTTCTATCAGTGGGTGTTCAGGCGGCACGGCCCCGAGCCGGGCGTGGTATTCCTCGCGCAGCGCCGCGTCTACATCCTGCCGACGCGCCACGGATTCACCTTCGGGCTCGCGCTGATCCTCATGCTGATCGGCTCGATCAACTACAACCTGTCGCTCGGCTACGTGCTCACCTTCCTGCTCGCGGGGCTGGGCGTGGTGTCCATCCTGCACACGTTCCGCAATCTGGTGCACCTGTACGTGAGCCCCGGGCGCGTGTCGCCCGTGTTCGCCGGCGAGATCGCGCGCTTCCAGATCGTATTCGAGAACCGCAGCGACTTCGAGCGCCACTCGCTCGATCTCGTCTGCGGGGCCGCCAGAGCGCGCGTCGATGTTCCGGCCCACCGGCACCGCACAGCCGAGCTCGGGATCAAGACCGAGAAGCGGGGCTCGCTGCCGCTCGCGCGCGTGACGATCGATACGCGCTTTCCGCTCGGCCTGATGCGCGCCTGGAGCTACGTGCAGCCGGACATGCGCGCGCTCGTCTATCCGCGCCCCGATACGGCGCCCCTGCCAATCCCCGAGGTCGATTCCGATACCGGGGATGCGGTGTCGATGAATGTCGGCACCGACGACTTTGCCGGCCTGCGCCCCTATCAGCCGAGCGATTCGCCCCGGCACGTCGCCTGGAAGGCCTCGGCGCGCAGCGAGGCGCTGCTCACCAAGTTCTTCGCCGGGCGCGCCTCCGCCGAGCTGTGGTTCGACTGGGACGCACTGCCCCCGTCGATGGGGGTCGAGGCGCGGCTGTCGCGCCTCGCGCGCTGGGTCACGCTGGCCGAGGAACGGGGGTTGCGCTACGGCCTCAGGCTTCCCGGGACGACGATCTCCGCCGGGGAGGGGTTCCAGCACCGGGAGCGATGTCTGCGCGAGCTCGCGCTCTATCATGGCTGAGCCCAAGGCGACTGAGTCGCTGCCGAAATTGCCGCTCGCGACGCTGATAGCCGCTTGCGCCCTCGCGGTCGTGTCGCACGCGCAATGGCTGCCCCTGTGGGTCAGCGCCGCCGCGGGCGCTTTGCTGCTCTGGCGCTCCGTCATCGCGATCGGCGTCGGCGCCCTGCCGTCGCGCTGGGTGCTCGTCGCGCTCACGCTGGCGCTCACGGTCGGCGTGTTCCTCTCGTACCGCACCATCCTGGGACGCGACCCCGGGGTGACCCTGCTCGTCATGCTTCTGTTCCTGAAGCTCCTCGAGACGCGCGTGCTCCGCGACACTTTCGTCGCCGCGTTCCTCGTGTACTTCGTCGCGCTCGCGAACTTCTTTTATTCGCAATCCATCCCGATCGCGGGCCTGATGCTGGCGACCGTCACGGTGGCCACTGCGGCGCTCGTCGGGTTCAGCGCCCCGCGGCGGTCGCTCGTCGACAATTTCAACACGGCCGGCCGCATGCTCGTGCAGGCCGGGCCGGTCATGCTGCTCCTGTTCATTCTCTTCCCGCGGGTGCAGGGACCGCTGTGGGGACTCCCCCAGGACGCCTACCTCGGAATGACCGGGCTCTCGGACACCATGTCGCCGGGCGCGATCAGCGCGCTCTCGCTCTCGGACGCCATAGCCTTCAGGGTGAGATTCGAGACGGCGACGCCGCCGCGCGGCCAGCTCTACTGGAGAGGCCCGGTGATGACGGACTTCGACGGGACGACCTGGCGGGTGGGCCTGCCCCAGCTGCGCCGCGAAATGCGCGTCGACGTTTCCGGCCCGCCGATCGACTACGAAGTGACGCTCGAGCCTCACAACCGCAACTGGATGTTCGCGCTCGAAATGCCGACGCGCCTTCCGCCCTCGGCGCGCCTCACCAGCGACTACCTCGCAATCTCGCTCACGCCCATCCGCACGCGCATCCGCTACGAGATGAGCTCCTCGCCGCAATTCCAGGCGCGCAGCGGAGCGACGCCCGACGATCTCGCGGCGGCGCTCAGGCTTCCGGCCGGCGTCAACCCGCGGGCGCGCGAGCTCGCCCGCGAGTGGCGCGCGACCCTGCCGGACGATCCCGCGATCGTGCGGCGTGCCATCGAGTTCTTCCGGGGCAACGGCTTCGAGTATACGCTGCAGCCGCCACCCCTCGGCCGGAACTCGGTGGACGAGTTCCTCTTCGGCACCAAGCAAGGCTTCTGCGAGCACTTCGCCTCGAGCTTCGTGTTCCTGATGCGAGCGGCAGGCGTCCCGGCGCGCGTCGTCACCGGGTACCAGGGCGGAGACACGAATCCAGTGGACGGGTACATGGTTGTGCGCCAAGCGGACGCGCATGCCTGGGCGGAAGTCTGGCTGCAAGACGGCGGCTGGACGCGCGTCGATCCCACGGCAGCGGTAATCCCGGTCCGCGTCGAGCTGGGACTCACCGCCGCGGCGCCTGCAGGAATGCCCCTCCTGATGCGCAACGGGTTCAGCTGGCTCAGGAGCCTGCGCAACAACTGGGACGCACTCACCAACCGGTGGAACCAGTGGGTGCTGGGGTACAGTCCCGAGCGGCAGCTCGAGGTGCTCTCGCGGCTGGGAATGAAGCAGCCGAGCTGGGAAAGCATGACGCTGATACTGTTCTGGAGCGTCGGCGGCGTGCTCCTGCTGGTGGCGGCGTGGCTGCTTCGCGGAATGCGGCGCGAAGACGCCGTGCAGCGCGCGTGGCTGCGCTTCTGCGAAAAACTCGCACGCGCGGGCCTTGAGCGCGCGAAGACCGAGGGTCCGCTCGACTACGCCGGGCGCGCCGCGCACCGGTTCCCCGCCAGCGAAGCCGCGGTGCGCGCGATCACGGAAATCTACGTCGACCAGCGCTACGGGCCTGGCTCGGACGCGGCATCGCTCGACCGCCTGAAGCACCTGGTGCGGGAGTTCGCTCCGTGAGGAACGTTCTTCTCGCCGCGCTGCTGGCGCTGCACGCGGACCTCGCCGGCGCCCAGTCGTCTTCCTACCAGAACCGCAAGGACGTGAAGGAGTTCGTCGCGGAGATGGCGAAGAAGCACGGCTTCAACCGCAGGGAGCTAACGCGGGTGCTCGCGCAGGCGCAATATCAGCCGAGCATCGTCAGGGCGATGGACCAGCCGCCCGAATCGACGCTCGGCTCGTGGCAGGCTTACCGCGCAATCTTCGTCAAACCCGAGAGGATCGAGGCCGGCGCCCAGTTCTGGAGCAAGAATGCCGACACGCTTAAGCGCGCCGCGGCCGAATTCGGCGTGCCCGAGGACGTCATCGTCGGCATCATCGGCGTCGAGACCACCTTCGGCCGCAATATCGGCACCTACCGGGTCATCGACGCCCTGGCCACGCTCGCCTTCGACTACCCCAAGCGCGGCGCGTATTTCCGCGGTGAACTCGAGCACTACCTCGTGTTCTCGCGCGACCAGAAGATCGATCCTCTCAGGGTGAAGGGCTCTTATGCCGGGGCGATCGGCATTCCCCAATTCATGCCCGGCTCGTACCGTCGGTTCGGGGTCGATTTCGACGGCGACGGGCAGATCAATCTCGCCACCAGTCCCGCCGACGCGATCGGCAGCATCGGCAATTTCCTGAAGTTGCACGGCTGGGTGCGCGGGCAGCCGGTTGCGTTCAGCGCGGAAGTCGCCGGAGAGACTTGGCGCAAGCTGGCCGCCGCGGGCATCGTGCCGTCTACCCGCTTTGGCGATCTCGCGGGACTCGGGATCAAGCTCCCGGTCGCGCTCCCGGACGACACCTTGTGCGCGCTGGTCGAGCTCGAATCGCCGGGGCAACCGCTGGACATCCGCGTGACGCTGCAGAATTTCTTCGTACTCACGCGCTACAACCGTTCAAACCTGTACGCCGCCGCGGTTCTCGATCTCGCCGCCGAGATCGCGCGCATCAGGACGGCTTCTGCCGCCCCGACGCCGTCCACAACCAAGGAGAATCCGTGACGCAACCGACAAGACAGTACCGCTACTATGAATTCGTGATGGCGGCGTTCGTGACCGTGCTGATCTGCTCGAATCTGATCGGCCCCGCGAAGATCTCGCAAGCCGACTTCCCTGTCATCGGCGTCGTGTCTTTCGGCGCGGGCGTGCTGTTCTTCCCGATCTCGTACGTCTTCGGCGACATCCTCACCGAGGTCTACGGCTACGCGCGCTCGCGGAGGGTGATCTGGGCCGGGTTTGCGGGCCTCGCTTTCGCCGCATTCATGTCCGCGGTCGTCGTATGGCTGCCGCCCGCGCCGTTCTGGAAGAACCAGGCGGCCTACGAGATCGCCTTCGGCTCGACGTGGCGAATCGCGGGGGCTTCTCTCATCGCGTTTCTCTGCGGGGAATTCGTCAATTCGTTCGTTCTGGCCAAGATGAAGATCCTCACCAGCGGCCGCTGGCTCTGGACCCGCACCATCGGCTCAACGATATTCGGCGAGGGAGTGGACTCGCTGCTGTTCTATCCGCTGGCGTTCTGGGGAAGCGGTCTCATCCCGGACGCGCAGTTGCCCGCGATCATGCTCGTCCAGTTCATCTCCAAGGTCGGACTGGAGGTCGTGTTCACTCCGATTACCTACGCCGTGGTCGGCTGGCTGAAGCGCGCCGAGCACGAGGACTACTACGACAGGAACACGGACTTCAATCCGTTCACGCTGAAGACCTGACGCGCCCTCGCCCGAATGAGACGGCCCCAGGTACTCGCGCTTCTCCGGCGGATCGCCGCGGGCGTAGAATGCATCCGTCCGCCTTCCGAGGCGTCGCCCAGTGCTCCGTCGCGGTAACGAGTACGACGTTTCCTGCCAGGTCAACACCACCGATTCGGCGGTCGTGAATTCGGAGGTGGACCGGATTTTTCTCGAGCTCTACCCGAAAGCATCCACCGAGAAGATCGATCGCGCGTTTCACGATGTGACGACGATGTACCGCGGCGGGCGTCCTGGCTACCACGCCTGCGACACCGCGTATCACGACATCCAGCACGTCCTCGAGGTCACGCTCGCGATGGCGCGCCTCATCGACGGGTACGAGCGCGCGAGGATCGGGCTCGAGCCCCTCGACGCGTCGATGTTCCGCCTGGGCGTGATCACCGCGCTGTTCCACGATTGCGGCTATATCCGCACGCTCGACGACCGGAAACACAGGAACGGCGGCGAGCTCACGCTGACGCACGTTTCCCGCGGCGCCCGCTTCCTCAGAGACTACCTGCCGAAGATCGGTATGGGGGAAGTCGCCGACGTCGCCGCGGCCTTGATCCATTTCACCGGCTACGAGATTCCGGTCGCCGCCATCAGGGTGCCGTCTCTTGCCTACAAGCTGCTTGGTAGCCTGCTCGGCTCGGCGGATATCATCGCGCAGATGTCGGACCGGTGCTATCTCGAGAAATGCCGCGACCGGCTCTATCCGGAGTTCGTCGCGGGCGGCATCGCGCGTAGGCTCCTTCCGGACGGGAAGGAAGAGGTCGTTTTCGGATCCGGGGAGGATCTGGTGAGGAAGACGCCGCGCTTCTACCAGGGGGCCAGCCGGCGCCTGGATTGGGACCTCGGTGGCACGCACAAGTACGCCCAGAACCACTTCGGCGGGCAGAACTTGTACATGGAGGAGCTCGCGAAGAACATCGCGTTCGCGCGAGTCATCAACGACGAGGGCAACGGCACCGCCTTGAAGCGCAACCCGCCGACGACGTCCGCGTCGGGCTAGCTGCCGTCTAGAGCAGCGATTCCTTCGTCAGGGAGCGCCGGCGCAGGATGCCCCGCAGCTGGGCAAGCGCCTCGAGCTGGATCTGGCGGACGCGCTCGCGGGTAAGTTCGAGCCGCGCCGCGAGCTGGTGCAGCGTCTGGAGTTCGCGCCCGTTCAGACCGAACCGGCACTCGATGACCATGCGCTGCCTGTCGGAGAGCTGCGCCAGCCACTCCCGAACGAGGGACTCGGTCTCGCTCGCTTGGAGCTGCGACTCGGGGCTCTCGATGCTCTCGTCGGGGATCGCGTCGCCGATCGAGAGCATCGGGTCGGCATCCAGAGGCGCATCGAGCGACGCCACGTGCTCGCCGCGGAGGAGCAGGTCGCGCACTTCCCCGGTGTCGCGGCCGAGGAGATGGGCGATGTCCTCGGCCGAGGGCTCCCGCTCGGTGTACGATTCCAGATAGCGCTTCGCACGAAGCGCGGTGGTCAGATCCTTGATCACGTGCACCGGCAGCCGGATCGTGCGCAACTGATTCATGATGGCGCGCTCTATGTTCTGGCGGATCCACCAGATTGCGTAGGTGGAGAAGCGAAACCCGCGTTCCGGATCGAACTTCTCGAGCGCGTGCATCAGGCCCAGGTTTCCTTCCTCCACAAGATCGAGGAGCGGCATGCCCCGGTTGAGATACGCCTTGGCGACGTTCACGACTAGCCGAAGGTTGTGCTCGATCATCTTTTGCCGAGCTGCGAAGTCCCCGGCGACAGCGCCCCGCGCGAACCGCAGCTCCTCCTCCTGGCTGAACAGCCGGTTAAGGCCGATCTGGTGGAGGTAGAGCTGGGTAGCATCGCTCAAGGCCTCGGCCTCCGGCGCCTCGTCGAGCGCCGGGGCCTGCGCCTCGCGCTCGGACTCCTCGGCGACTTCGGCGAGGTCGGGCCGGTGCCAGTCCGCGGTTGGCTCGGGCGTGCGGGAGTTCACGAGTGGCGGTCCGGCAGGAGCTCCAAGGGGTCGACCGGCTTGCCCATGCGCCGAATTTCGAAAGTCAGCTTCGCTTGGGGGGAGTCCGTGTTGCCGATCTCGGCGATTTTCTGACCCTTGACCACGCTGTCTCCCTGCTTCACCAGCAGGTTGCTGTTGTGCGCATAGGTGGAAAGATAGGTCTCGTTGTGCTTGATGATAATCAGCTTGCCGTAGCCACGCAGGCCGGCGCCGCTGTAGACGACGCGTCCCGACGCGGAGGCGAACACCGGGTCCCCGATCCTGCCCAGGATGTCTACGCCCTTGTTTGCTCCTTTGGGCGATCCCGCGAGAACCCGGCCCTTGGCCGGCCACATCCAGTCGACGCTGTCGGACTGGGCCGCGGCGCCGGGTATCACGTCGCCTTCCGGTTTGGCGTCGGGTGGGGAAAGGCGCAGCATCAGCGCCAAGTTCTCTTCCGAGTACGGCAGCTTCGTCGCTTTCGGGGCGGTCTTGAGAAGCTCCGGTCGCGGCGCTTCAGTCACGGGTACCTTCGGTTCGCCCACGCTCCGCGGCGATTCGGCGGCAGGGCGCTGATCGCCGCCGAGCGAGTGCGCTTCGACGGCACCCGGCGCTAGAATCGGCTGCACCTGTATACCGGCGGCCTCGGACTGCGTTTGCGTCCGATTCTCGGGTTGCTGCCCCGCAGCCGTCGCCGCCGGAGGCCGCAAGCGAAGCACGGTACCTGGATTCAGGACCGACGGGTCGGAGATGCCGTTCCAGGCGGCGAGCTCTTTGTAGCCGACGCCGTTGTCCTTGGCGATGCTGTAGAGGGTGTCACCGCGTTTCACCGTATAGCTCTCGGGCTTCTGCTCGACTGCCGGCACCGCAGGCTTCGGGGGGACGGGACGCACCACGGCCCGCTCGACGACCGGGGCACGATAGTCGCTCGCGCACGCAGCCAGCAACGCGCAGGCGAGCACGGGAACGAGTATACGGAGCAGCCTCACTGCTTGCCTCCTCTCAGGGGCACAAAGCGCACGGCGTCGAGCCGCTTTTCTGTCAACCCGGTCGCAGTCCTTTCGATGAGGCACAGCGCCTGATCGCCGCTTCCTACTGGCACGATCATTCTGCCACCCGGGGCAAGCTGCCGCAAAAGCGCATCGGGAACCCTGGACGCCGCCGCCGCCACGACAATCCCGTCAAACGGCGCCGCCTCAGGCAATCCCAAGGCGCCATCACCGTGGACCAGCCGGAGGTTGGACAGGTGCAGCGGACGGAGGTTGCTGCGCGCTTTCTCGAGCAACCCGGCGATGCGCTCGATCGAATACACGTTCTTGGCGATGTGCGCGAGCACGGCAGCCTGGTACCCGCAGCCTGTCCCTACCTCGAGTACCGTCGCAAGTGGCTTCTGCGCCCGCACGGCCTCGATCATGCGCGCGACCACGAAGGGCTGGGAGATCGTCTGCTCGAACCCGATCGGCAGGGCGGTGTCCTCATAGGCGCGGCTCGCCAGCCCTTCGTCGACGAAGACGTGCCGCGGCACGGCGGCCATGGCGGCGAGCACCGGCTCGTCGCGGATGCCGCTCTCGCGCAGACGCGCGACCATGCGATCGCGCGTGCGCTGCGAGGTCATTCCGATCCCGCGCGTCTTCGACAGCTTCACCTCCCGAGCCACGTTCTCACCACCGGTATCTGCTGCGGGTGACTCAGGTCCATCTGCAAGGGGGTCAGCGACACGCGGTCGGAGGCAACCGCGTGGAAATCGGTTCCGGGGCCCGCGTCCTGCGCGCTCCCCGCAGCGCCCACCCAGTACACCGTCTGGTTGCGCGGCGTCGTGGCCCTGATCACCGGCTCGGCCTTGTGCCGCTTGCCGAGCCGCGTGACCTCCAGTCCCTTCAGCGCATCGTAGGGAATGTCCGGAACGTTCACGTTGAGCAGGAGGGGCTCTCCGAAGGGCTTCCTCTGGAAACGCTCGACCAGGTCGCGCGCGACCTGCCCTGCCGTTTCGTAGTGCCGGCCCGCCTTGCTCGTCAGCGAAATCGCTATCGAGGGGATTCCGAGAAGGTAACCCTCGGTCGCGGCGGCCACCGTCCCCGAATAAATCGTGTCGTCGCCCATGTTCGCTCCGAGATTGATTCCCGATACGATCATGTCGGGCATCTCGTCGAGCAAACCGGTTACGGCGAGATGCACGCAGTCGGTGGGAGTACCGTTGACGAAGCGGAAGCCGTTCGCCGACTCGCGAACCGAAAGCGGCCGGTCGAGCGTCAACGAGTTCGAGGCACCGCTGTGGTCGCGCTCAGGGGCGACTACGGTGATGGTCCCCAACTCGGCCAGCGCTCCAGCGAGGATCGAGAGTCCTGGCGCGAAGTACCCGTCGTCGTTGCTGAGCAGGATCCGCATCTATATGATTAACTTATTGATTATAAAAAGGACTCCGAGCGCCGGAACAACGGCGATCATCCTGCGCCACGACGGGAATTTTACTCGAAGCGATACGCGGACGCGGGCAAAACTGCGGCTGAAGTGTTGTCCAAGCGTCAGCGTCTGTTGGATTTCACACAGACCCGGGACCCCAGAGGTCCCGGTCGAAAGCGGCTGGCAGGTCTAGCGTGTCTCCAAGCTCTTGCCGACGCCCATTTGGCCGAAAAAGCCTGCTCGAAAGCCTTTGGCATAGTCGTCTATGCCGACTTGAAGATACAGGGAGAGGGAACTGCCCTCGGCGCGCGCGGATTGTCCGTCGGCGACGCCATTCGCGTAAGCCGGGCTTTGACCTTCCGCTCCGACGATCTTGAGTTCTGCGACTGTGCCCATGTGACCCCTCCCGTAGCAATGTTGACTATCAGATGAGCAAGGCGCGTGCCAACTACGCGATATGGCCTAGATCATGCCTCTGCAGCGTTTCTCCCTCGTTAAGGAGTAGCCGGCAAGGAAGCCCAGGCGATACTCGTCGAGGTCGCCTACCGGGTACCGATGGGTCTGGGCGCCGTTCGTTCTCGCGGCCCTGCCGTCGATGTAGCCCTCGGCGAAGGCCTCGGACCAGCCGTTCTTTTCTGCCAAATCCCTAAAATCGTCCCTGAGCAGTGCCATCATGGTCCCTCCCGGTTGGCCATCGACGGGAGGGGAGCAAGTTCCGGGCCGAGCCGGAAAGCGCGGGATTGCGGCGAGCCGCGGACCTGCTCCTAGCGCCGCGTCGAGGAGAGCACGCCGCGCACGTCCTCGATCGCGGACAAGGCGCGCTGCAGCTGATCGATATCCTGTACTTCTATGGTGAAGTACATCGAGGCGACGTCGTTGCGGTTTTGTGTCTTCGCCGCGATCACATTGGCTTTTTGCCTGACCAGAGCCTCGCTCACGTCGCGCAGCAGGCCCTGGCGGTCGTTGCCGCGCACGACAATGTCCACGGGATAAGATCGCCCCCCGGCGTCGCCCCATTCCGCGGCGATGATGCGCTCGGGAAAGCGCGCGCCCATCCGCGCAAGGCTGACGCACTCGCGCCGGTGGATCGAAACACCGCGCCCCTTGGTGACGAAGCCCGAGATCCGGTCCGGCGGAGCGGGCTTGCAGCAACGCGCGAGTACCGTCATCAGGCGATCGACGCCGACGACGAGAACCCCGCCGGCCGTGCGGAGATCGCGCCCGCGCGGCAGCGGTTCAGGAGGTCCCTCGCCGGTTTCACCCCGCAATGCTGTCTGCAGCTGCCTTGTCCCGACTTCCTCGCGCCCGATCGCCGCGAATAGGTCCTCCGACCCCTCGAAACCGAGGCGCTTCGCCAAATCGTCGAGGCTCGCCGCCCGCACTCCCTCGCGCTTCAGCTCGCGTTCCACCGTAGCGCGCCCAGAGGCGATCACGCCGGCAAGCTCGCGGGTGTTGAACCACTGGCGCACTTTGTTGCGCGCGCGCGAACTCCGGATGTAGCCGAGCGCCGGGTTGAGCCAGTCCCGGCTGGGCCCCCCGGTCTTCGCCGTGATGATCTCGACGACCTCGGCGTTCTTCAGCCGGGTGTCGAGGGTCACGATCGCCCCGTTCACCTTCGCGCCGCGGCAGCGATGTCCGATGTCGGTGTGCAGGGCATAGGCGAAATCGACCGGCGTGGCCCCTTGCGGGAGATCGACGACCTTCCCTTGAGGCGTGAGCACGTAGACCGTGTCGTCCACCAGCGCCTCGTTGGCCTGCTCTTTCCAGTCCGAGGCATCGACGATTTCGTCACGCCACGCCAGCATCTGACGCAGCCAAGCGATTCTTTCGTCGGCGGGGTCGCCCTTGCCGCGCGCGCGCCGCGAGCCTTCCTTGTACCGCCAGTGTGCGGCCACGCCTATCTCGGCATCGCGGTGCATCTCGTGCGTGCGGATCTGCACTTCCAGCGTCTTGCCCTCCGGGCCGATCACGGCGGTATGGAGTGAGCGATAGAGATTCGCCTTCGGCCGTGAGATGTAGTCATCGAACTCGCGCGGAATCGGCGCCCACAGGTTGTGGACGACGCCGAGAACGGCGTAGCAGTCCTTCACCTCGTCGACCAGCACGCGCAGCCCGCTCGTGTCGTGGATCTCGGAGAAGTCGAGCGATTTCGCCCGCATCTTGTTGTAGATGCTGTATAGGTGCTTGGGCCGGCCCGTCACCTCCGCGCGGATTCCGGAGCGAGCCAGCTCGTCGGCGAGCTCGGCGGTGGCTTGCTCGATGAAGCGCTCGCGCTCGCTGCGGCTGTCCTCTAGCATGCCTGCAATGCGTCTGTAGATTTCCGGCTCGAGGTAGCGAAAGGAGAGGTCCTCCAGCTCCCACTTGAGCTGCCACACGCCCAGCCGATTCGCGAGCGGCGCGTAGATATCGAGCGTCTCTCGCGCGAGACGCGCGCGCTCGGCCTCAGGAACCCGCGCGAGCCACCGCAGAGTCTGGGTCCGGCTCGCGAGCCGCAGCAACACCACTCGGATGTCCGCAACCATCGCGAGCAGCATCTTGCGCAGGATCTCGGTCTGCGGGGCAGCGTCGCGTCCGAGCGCCGCGACCCGGGTGACGACGCGCAGCCGGTTGAGGCGGTCGATCCCGGAGACGAGCGCGGCCACGGTGGCCCCGAAGGAAGCCGTGAGCCGGCCTTCGGCATCGGGAACATAGGCTGGAACTGCGAACAGCATCCCGGCGACGAGTGCATCGATGTCCAGCCTGAGGTGCGCCACGTTGCGCGCCAGCCCAAGAGCATGCTCGAATGCAGGCTCGCCGGTGCCGAGGACGTTCTCTCCGTAGACGTTCCGTGCGAACTCCAGCGCGCGCACGAGAACGCGGCGGTCGTCTTCGGACGCCGCGGCGGAGAGCAGGCGCTGGCCGATGTCGTCGACGTCGGTTCGCGTGGTGGAAACCATGAGGAGAGTTTATCCCACGCTATGGCGCAGGAAAGCCCCGTCCCGGATAATCCGCTCTTTTTGGAGTCGGGATGCATACCTGCCCGGCGCGCCACCGCGCGCTGCCCTATTTGCTACTGCTCGTCGCGGCCGCCTCGTTCGGGGGCAACTGGGTCGCGGCGCGCGTGGTCAATTTCGAGGTGGCGCCATTCGCGCTGTCTTTCTGGCGCTGGGCGATCGCGTCGCTGCTCCTCTTTCCGTTCGCTGTCGCCCCGTTGCGCAGGGATGCGCCCCTCATCCGGCGCCATCTGGCCAAGCTGTTCGTGTTCGGCGCCGTGGGCGCCGGAGGGTTCACTCTCCTCGGCTATTGGGGAGTGAGCTACACCACCGCGATCAACGCGACGCTGTTGAACTCGTCGCTGCCGCTTTTCGTCGTGCCGCTGTCTTGGTTGCTTCTCGGGCTGACGGTCAGCGGCCGGCAGTCGCTCGGGCTCGCGCTGTCGCTTGCGGGGGTAGTCACCATCGTCAGCGCGGGCAGCCTGCAGACCCTGGCGCGGCTCAGGCTCAACCCCGGGGACTTTCTGCTCCTGGGCGGGGCTTTCCTCTGGGCGATCTACACAGTGACGCTGAGATGGCGGCCGCCGCTTCGTGCGCTGTCGTTCCTGTTCACGACCGTGATCGCCGCGGCGGCCGTATCGCTGCCCTTCTATCTCTGGGAGATGTCCGCCGGAAGGGTGATGAGCGTCACGCCTAAGGCCGTGGCGACCATCGGCTATCTCGCTATCTTCCCGTCGATCGTCGCCTACATCTGCTGGAACGAGGCCGTGACCTCGCTGGGACCGAATGTCGCCGGATTCTTCAACCCCGTGATCCCGGTGTTCGGCATCCTGTTCGCGGTGATCTTTCTCGGGGAGCCGCTGCGCGCCTACCACCTCGCCGGGTTCGCCCTGGTACTGGGGGGCGTCGTGCTCACGACGCGGCGCTGATATGGGCTTCCTGCGCGAGTGGCGGCGCAAGCGTACGCTGAAGAGCACCCGCTTGGACGAGGCCTCGTGGAAGGAGGTCGCGGCAAAGCTCTCGTTCCTGCGCGGACTGTCGGAAGAGGACACAGCGCGGCTGAAGCAACTCGTCGTTCTGTTCCTCGTCGAGAAGGAAATGCACGGCGCGCACGGCCTGCAGCTCACCGACGAGGTGCGCCTGTCGATCGCAGCGCAGGCCTGCCTGCCGGTCCTGAACCTGGGGCTCGACGTCTACCAGGGCTGGGTCGGGATCGTCGTGTACCCCGGCGAATTCCGCGTCCAGAAGGAGGAGACCGACGCGGACGGCGTCGTGCACACCTTCGAGGAGGGTCTCGCGGGCGAGGCCTGGCCGGGGGGACCGGTGATCCTGTCGTGGGAAGACGTGGGGCTCGCCGAGCGCGGCTACAACGTCGTCATCCATGAATTCGCGCACAAGATCCACATGGACGGCGGCGGCGACGAGAGCTACCCGGCCGCGCGGCAGGGCATGGACGCGGCGAAATGGCGCAAGACGCTCGAATCAGCGTACGACCGCTTCTGCGCCGAGGTCGACTCCGGGCAGCCGACCTTCATCGACCCTTACGCCTCCGAGCACCCGGCCGAGTTCTTCGCCGTCATGAGCGAGGCCTTCTTCACCGAGTCGGCGGTGCTCGCGCGGGACTGGCCGGAGTTGTATGCTCAGCTCGCGCTGTTCTACAAGCAGGACCCGGTCGCCGGCACCACCTAATATCAACTCGCTGCACTGAAAAAGGAGGCTCCAATGACAGCACTATCCGCGCTCTGGCTTCCCATCCTCGTCTCGGCGGTCATCGTCTTCGTCGCCAGCACGGTGATCCACATGTTCCTTCCCTGGCACAGGAACGACTATCCCAAGATGCCGAACGAGGATAAGGCGATGGACGCGCTGCGCTCGCTGGCGATTCCGCCCGGCGACTACATGGTCCCGCACTGCTCCGGCCCCGAGGAGATGAAATCGCCGGCGTTCAAGGACAAGATGAGCAAGGGCCCGGTCCTGATCGTCACGGTGCGGCCGAACGGCATGCCCGGGATGGGGAAGAACCTCGGGCAGTGGTTCGTCTTCTGCGCGGTGATCGGGTTCTTCGCAGGGTATGTCGCATCCCGTGCCCTGCCCTCGGGCGCCCCCTACCTGCGCGTGTTCCAGCTGGTCGGCGCCTCGGCCTTCATGGCCTACGCGGCCGCGATCTGGCCGACGTCGATCTGGTACGGCCGCTCGTGGACCACGACGATCAAGTCGACGGTCGACGGCCTTGTCTACGCCCTCGTCACCGCGGGAACCTTCGGCTGGCTGTGGCCGCGATAGGCCCACTGCTGCGGGCGCACACCCCATACCGATGACACCGATCAGGTATTACTGGGAAGACTTCACTCCGGGCTGGGAATACGAATCGCAGCCGAGAACGCTCACCTTGCGCGAGATCGTGACATTCGCGCGCGAGTACGACCCCCAGTCTTACCATACGGACGAGGAGGCAGCGAAGTCCTCTCCCTTCGGCGGGCTGATCGCCAGCGGCTGGCACACGTGCAGCGTGGCGATGCGGCTCATGTGCGACGGTTACCTGCTCGAGACCTCGTGCATCGGTTCGCCGGGGCTCGATGAGTTGCGCTGGCTCAAGCCGGTGCGGCCCGGCGACGCGCTGCGGCTGCGTTCGACCGCGCTTGAGCAGACCCCGTCGCAGAAGAACCCGACGCGCGGCACGGTGAAATTCCGCTGGGACGTGCTCAACCAGGAGGACGATGTTGTGTGCTCCTTCACGGGCAGGCAGCACTACCGCCGGCGCACGCCGGCGACCTCGGCGCCGGATCGCTAGCTGCCGTAGGCGAATCCGATTCCGAAAGTGTTCTGCCTGAAGTTGTAGTCGATCAGGCTCTCGCCGTAGCCCGAGGTCGCCTGAACGTACACGCGCGCCGCGCCGACGAGCTTGCGGCTGGTCCAGTCGAGCTGCGCAAAACCGCGGCCGGTCTGGAACGAATGCCGCAGGAGCAGCGACATCGACTTGTCGTTGTCGAACTGCCAGCGCAGCTGGACGTCGCCGCGACCGAGATAATCCTGGATGTCCGGGTTGTCGTCCTTGGAGGCGCTTTCCGGGATCCGCCACCACGCGCGCCCGAGCACGGAGAACCGGCCCCACTCCCAGCCGCCCTGGGCATAGAGGCGGTTCCAGCTGCGCGACTGGGGCAGCGACCGGCCGTTGGACTGGTGCACGAGACCGAGATTAAGCAGCTTCCAACCGTCCTCCTGATTCCCGCTGCTGAACGTGAGGATGACCTCGGGTTCGTAATTGGTCTCGCGGAACGGGCGCGACAGGCGGGGGTTGTAGAGCTGCCAGTAGGACTTCTGCGTATAGGCGAACCACAGGCGCAGATTGGCCAGCCCGAGATATTTCCGATCGAAGTCGTGCCGCGACAACAGCTCGGATTTGAAACTCAGCTGAAACGCCAGCTCATCGTCGTTGAACGGGATCGGCACCGGAACCGTATGGTCCGGCGACGGGCTGGACGGCTGGGTATTCACGTGGTTGGTCCACTTGCCGACCAGCACGTAAGTGGGCTGATGGGGCTGGACGTCGTCGATGCTGATGCGCTTGTCGCCCGGCCCGAGCTTCCAGTGACGCTCGAGGTAGCTCGCCGGCGGGCCCGCCCGGGTCTGGTCCACCCCGTCGAAGCAGGCGAGGCGCTCCTTGTCGTCCTGGATATCGCGGCACTTCGCGTAGTCGGCATCGGCTGCGAGCAGCGCGCGGGGCAGCAGCAGCTGCACGGCGAGCAGCACGGCGCCGCCGATTCGCGCGCTCATGCGGCGGCCAGCAGATAATCCCGGACGATCGCGATCTGGTCCGCGTGGACCAGCGTGGGTGCGTGGCCTACGCCCTGGATCTCCACGACGGTCGCGCGCGGGCCGCGGACCGCCATCTGCGCAACCGTCTCGCGGGCGAGCAGATCCGACTGCTCCCCGCGCAGCACCAGGGTCGGGCAGCGTATCGCGTCGTAGAGGCTCCACAGCTCTACGTCCTGGGTCGGCATCTCCGCGTTGAAGGGCACCGCTATCGCCGGGTCGTAGTGCATGCGCAAGGACCCGTCGGCATTCCGGCGCACGACATGCTCGGTGAGAAAGCGCCACTCCGCGTCGGTGTGGGGACCGAAAGAAGCGCTGGTGAAGCGCACGAACTGCTCGGCGGCTTCGATCGTCGGCAGAGGCGGCCATTTGCCCACGTACGTGGCGATGCGCTGCACCGCGGCCATTCCCAGCACCGGTCCGACATCGTTCAGCACCAGCCTGTCGATCGGTGAGCCGGGCATCGCGGCGATCGACATGCCGATCAGTCCCCCGAGCGACGTGCCGACCCAGCGCACGGATTCCAGCTCCAGGCGCACGAGGAGCATCAGCATGTGCTTCGTGTATGTCGGCACCGCATAGTCCATCGGATCCGCCAGCCAGCTCGAGTCGCCGCGCCCGACCACGTCGGGGCAGATCACGCGATAGCCGTGGCGCGCCATCTCCGGGGCGAAATAGTCGAAATCGCGGGCGCAGCGCGTGAGGCCGTGCACGCACACGAGAGCTTTCCCGCCGGGATCGCCCCACTCGACGTAGGCCATCATGCGCGGCCCGGCAAGCTGGACCTGCTCGCGGCGAAAGGATTCGCTCATTTCGCCCCGTCGGTTCTCGCCTGCAGCCAGCAACGCAGCAGCAGCTCGGGAATCCAGCGCTCTCCCTCGCCGAAGGATCCGAAAGCGAGCCTGCCGTCTTCGGAGCGCAGCACTTTGCGCAGCTTCTCCGAGCGCAGGTTCGCCGGGCGCACCGGATAGCCGTAAGCCGCGAAGCGCGTCCGCTCGACCGCGGTTTCCTCGGGCGGGCTCTCGTCGAACCAGACCCATTCGCGCGAGAACCCCTCGGCGATGCGGTCGAGGTCGCGCACTTCGTCAGCCGGGATCGCCTCGCGCGGGACGACCTCGGCGTATACCGCGTGCGGTACGAGCTTCCATTGTTCCGCCCACTCGGGGTCGACTCCGTCCGACGCCAGCAGCTCGCACGAGCGCTCGGTGCCCGCGACGCGGAAGAACGCGTGCTGATCCGCGCTGATCACGTAGCCGTGCCAATACTCGCGCCAGCGCGCGCAGACCAGAGCCAACTCCAGTCTGCCGTCGGCGCCGGCGCGAACGTCGGTCCGGAGGTCCCCGCCGGTCGCCTGGGACTGCATCGCCTGCTCGGCGAGCACTCCGTTACGGATGATCGCGCGCCCGCCCCTTCCGAGCGCTGCTTCGCTCCATCTCACCTCGACCGTCACATCGGGGAAAGCCTGCGAGACGGATACGAAGGGCGGAAAGGGAATGCCCCCCTGGAGCCGGAGCTCGTACTCCAGACGCTCCGGAGTATGCAGCTCGCGAAAGGAGCCCCCCTCTTCGCGGAGGAGGCGGTTCACCTCGCCGCGGTACTCTTGCAGCGTTCGCGGGTCACCGCTCACGGTAATCGTCGCAACGAGATTCAAGCCGGCTTCTCCGCTTCGGAGTATAGCCGCTCAACCCTCGTGCCAATAGCGACGCGCGCGCTCGCGCTGCAGCTCGATCCGGATTCCCCCTGGCGCAAACCGGATCTCCACCGCGCCGCCGGTATCCGTGCGGAGCAGGGCGCTCCCCGCTCCGCGATAGCGATCGACGATTGCCTCGCGCGGATGGCCGAAGCGATTGCGATAACCGACGGTGAACACGGCGTAGCGCGGCGCGACCTGCCTCACGAATTCAAGGCTGGACGAGGTCACGCTGCCATGATGGGGAACGACGAGCGCATCGGCCGCGAGGAGCGCCGGAGAGCGCTGCAGCAGCTCGTGCTCGGCCGCGCGCTCGATGTCGCCGGCGAGGAGCGCGCGGCCGCCCGGGGCCGCAATCCTCAGCACGCAGCTGCGGTTGTTCGCACGCGCGCCGCTCCCGAGGCCCGCTGCCGCATCCGGGTGGAGAAACTCGAAGGCGACGCCATCCCATTCCCAGCGGATTCCGGCCGCGCAGGGCTCGGCGCGGACACCGGTCGAGAGGAGCGCATGGCCGGCGGGCAGCGACGACCACAGCTCGGCGACCGGCATTCCCTCGAGCACCGAAGCAGCGCCGCCGGAATGGTCGCGGTCGTCGTGAGAAACTACGACCGCGTCGAGCCGGGCGATGCCCTCGCCCCGCAGATAGGGAAGCACGATTCGGCTGCCGCTGTCGGAGAAAGCGTTGAACGCCGGCCCCGCATCGTAGAGCAAGGCATGCCCTCGCGTGCGCGCGAGCACCGCCAGTCCCTGTCCCACGTCGAGCACGGTGACCCACAGCTCGCCGACCAGAGGTGCTGGCGGCAGCACCGTGAACAGCGGCAGGGCGAGCACCGCGCCGAGCCAGCGCGCCGGGAAGCCCCGCGGAAGCAGCAGCCAGACAATGCCGAGCAGGGCGAGGGGCACCGTCCAGGGCACGGGAGCGTGCTGCTGCCACAACGCGCTCGGCAGGGCCGCGAGCCAGCCGAGCAGCGCCATCAACGCGTCCAGAATCGCGTGCGCGAGCTCGAGCGGCCAGTCGAAGGGCAGCGCGGCGCCGAGGAGCGCGAGCGGCGTGACGACCCAACTCACCAGAGGAATCGCGGCCGCGTTCGCGAGCGGCGAAACGAGCGACACCTGCTGGAACAGAACCAGCATCAGCGGGGCGAGTCCCACGGTCACCGCCCACTGCACCCTGCCCCATTGCACCAGCCAGTGCGCCTGGGCGGTGTGCCCCGTGCTGACGTGGAATATCACGGCGACTGCGGCAAACGAGAGCCAGAAACCGGGAGACAGGACCGCCCATGGGTCGAGGACCAGCACGACGACGAGCGCTGCGGCGAGCACCCGCGACGCGCTCGTCGCCCGCCCGAGCCAGAGCGCGGCCGCGACCACGCCGACCATGTACAAGGTACGCTGCGCGGGTACGGCAAATCCCGAGACGAGACAATACGCCAGTGCGGCGGCGAATCCCGCGAGGGCGGCGGCTTTCTGCGCGGGCAGCCGGAGCGCGAGCCGCTCGCTGCGCCGCCAGCAGCAGGACACGAGCGCCGCGAACAGACCTGCAATCATGGTGACGTGGAGGCCGGAGATCGACATCAGATGGGACACTCCGGTGCGGGCGAACAGCCTCCACTGCATGGAATCGATCGCTTGCTGGTCGCCGATGGCGAGCGCGATGAGCACGCCCGCGTACGGGTGACCGGGAAGCGCAGCGAGGATTCTCTGCCGAGCCACCTCGCGCAGCCGGTCGATGAGATACGATGGACGCAGGATCAGAGCTTCCAGGCGCCCGGCCGCCGCGCCCTCCCCACGAACCGGCGCCCTCACGTAGCCGGTCGCGCGGATTCCACGCTCGAGAAGCCACGCTTCGTAGTCGAACCCGTGAGGGTTGAGGTTGCCGTGAGGCCGGCGCAGCCGCACGGGCAAGCGCCAGCGCTCTCCCGCCCGGACCTGAACACGCGCTGAGTCGTCCGCGCCGAATTCGCCGTACCAGGCAAGGGAGATCCTCCGCGGCACGCCGTGCTCCGGAGTTTCAACGTTGAAATCGAAACGCACGCCGCGGTCGATGGGCTGGGGCAGGCTGGCGATCACCCCGGTCACGGTCACGTCGCGCCCCTCGACGGCCGGATCGAGCCGGTCGGCGAGGCGCCAATGCGCGAGCGCTGCCGCCCAGGCGAACCCGAGCGCGGCGAACGCGACGAAGGCCGCCGCCCGCGTGGCGGCTCGCGGCACGCGTCCGCCGCAGCTCAGCCCCGCGAGCGCACCGAGCGCGGACAACGCCGCGAGCGCGCCCCACCCCGGCAGCGTGGGCTGCAGCTGCAGGAGGCAGACGCCGAGCGCGAAGCCTAGCGCGGCGAGTCTCACCGAATGCGGGCACGAACCTTCATCCGCCCTGTAACGGGCGAGGGGCTCCGTGCGTTGATGCGGTTGGGCGGCCGCTAAGCGCCGCTGGCCGCGTTCAGGATTCCGTCCTGCAGGCGCAGGATGCGGTGCGCCTGCGCGGCGAGCGCGGGCTCATGGGTCACGATCACGAGGCTCGTTCCGTGAGCGCGGTTGAGCTCGAGCATCAGCTCGAAGACGTTCGCGGCAGTGCGCCGGTCGAGGTTTCCAGTGGGTTCGTCGGCGAGCACGCAAGCGGGTTGGGTCACCAGAGCGCGCGCGAGGGCCGCCCGCTGGCGCTCGCCTCCCGAAAGCTCCCCTGGTGTATGGCCCAGGCGCTCGCCGAGACCCACTTCCTTGAGCATGGCAGCGGCTGCGGCGCGCGCTTCCTCCGGCGCGACCCGGCGGATGAGCAGCGGCATCGCCACGTTCTCGAGCGCCGTGAATTCCATCAGCAGGTGGTGGAACTGGTAGACGAATCCGATGGAGCGGTTGCGCAGTTCGCCGCGCTCCGCGTCGGAGAGCCCGCGCATCGGGCGGTCGAGCACGTGCACCTCTCCCGACGTGGGTTCATCCAGCCCGCCGAGCAGATGCAGCAGCGTGCTCTTTCCCGAGCCGGAAGCCCCCACGACCGCAAGAACCTCGCCTTGCGCGACGCGGAGGTCCACACCGCGGAGAACCTGCACCGCGTCCGCGCCTTCGCGGAAAGTCTTTTGCAGATTCGAGCACGAGAGGACGTCACTCATAGCGCAGCGCTTCGGCGGGATTCACGCGCGCGGCGCGCAAGCTGGGATACACCGTCGCGACGAGCGACAGGAAAAGCGACACAAGCGTGATGGCCACCACGTCCCCGCCCTGCAGATCCGAGGGCAGCTCGGTGATGTAGTACACCTCGCGCGAGAGGAATTGAACACTGAACAAGCGCTCGAGGAACGGCACCACCACGTCGATATTGAGAGCGAGTACGATTCCGCCGATCACGCCGATCAGGGTGCCGATCACTCCGATCAGGGCACCCTGGACCATGAAGATCTTGAGGATCCCGACGGGACTGGCGCCCAGAGTGCGCAGGATCGCGATATCGGCCTGCTTGTCCGTGACCGCCATGACCAGCGTCGAGACGATGTTGAACGCCGCCACCGCGACGATCAGCAGGAGGATGATGAACATCATCGTCTTTTCGATCTGCACCGCGCGGAAGTAGTTGGCGTGGCTGCGGGTCCAGTCCGACACGTACAGATCGCCCTTCAGGCGCGTGAACAGATCGCGCGTAACCTCGCGCGCCTGGAACAGATCGGCGAGCTTGAGCCTCACGCCCGACGCATCGTCGCCCATACCGTAGAGCTTCTGCGCATCGGCGAGGCTGATCAACGCGAGCGACGAGTCGTATTCGAACATGCCCACTTCGAACACTCCGACCACAGTGAACTGCTTCAGGCGCGGCAGTATCCCCGCCGGGGTGACCAGGCCCTGCGGGGCGATGAGCGTGACCTTGTCTCCGACCTTCGCGCCCAGCGCGCGGGCGAGCTCGGCGCCAAGCACGATACCGAAATCTCCGGGCAGGAGCGCTTCGAGCTTGCCCGAAACCATGCGCAGGCCGATGTCCGCGACCTTCTCCTCGAGCTCCGGCACGATACCTCGGACCACCACTCCCCTCACACTCGGGCCCAGCATCAGCATGCCCTGCGCGTTCACGAACGGCGCGGCGGCGACCACCGCCGGATTCTCGGACGCCTCCCGCGCCACCGCCTGCCAATCGGCGAGCCGGTTGTCGCCTCCGGTAATCTGCACATGCGCCACCACGCCGAGGATGCGCGTGCGGACCTCCTTCTGAAATCCGTTCATCACCGACAGCACCACGATCAGGGCCGCGACTCCGAGTGCGATACCGAGCATCGAAGTCAGCGAGATGAACGAGATGAAATGGTTGCGGCGCTTGGCTCGCGTGTAGCGCAGGCCGACGAGAAGTTCGTATTGCACGCGCGCCAGTGTGCCACAAGCGGTGATAAACTCGAAATCGGATGCACTGCTCTCTGTTCATTCCCGATTTTTTCTCCTCGGAGAATGCCGCTCTCGCAAGTCGCCCCGCCGCCGCCGAAACGCTGATCGCGAGGGGCCGCCGCGAGCGCAAGGCGCCGGTCGCACGCGAGGCCTGGCTTTTCGAGCGCTTCGGTACGCAGCGGCAACTCGACTGGCCCGTCGCGCCGTACACGCTGCTCGCGGACGGCGGAGCGCCCGGTGGACGCTTCTGGATGCGCGCCGATCCGGTTCATGTCAGCGTCGGTCTGGACACGCTCGCCCTCGACGGCGTCACCCTCGATGTCTCGCGCGCCGAGGCCGAGGCGCTGGCCGCGACGCTCAACCGCCACTTCGGCGAGGCGCTCGCCTTTCAGACTCCGCTCCCCGAGCGCTGGTACGTCGGTTTTCCGCAGGCGCCCGATGTCCGGACCACGCCGCCTTCCGCGGCCCGCGGAACCGCGCTCGCCGACAAGCTCCCGACGGGCGCTGAGGCCACGCGCTTCCGCGCCCTGCTGAACGAGGCGCAGATGCTGCTGCACGAGCATCCAGTGAACACGGAGCGCGAGGCGCGCGGGGCGCCGACCGTCAACAGCGTCTGGTTCTGGGGCGGAGGCAGCCTGGAAGTTCCGCGTGCGCAGCCGTTCTCGATCGTGCTTGCCGACGATCCCCTGGCGCGCGGACTCGCCGTCGCCGCCAGTATGCCCGCGCGACGGCTGGCCGGGAGCGCCGGAACGCTGCTTTCCGCCCTGCCGACGAGTGGCAAGGCACTCGTCGTCCTCGACGCGTCGCACGGCGCGGAGCTCGAGCGCGACTGGTTCGCGCCCCTGCTCGCCGCGCTCGAGGAGGGGCGTATCGGAATGCTGAGCCTGCACCTCGCCGGGGGAGACTCGCTCCTCGAAGTCGAGACGGTCCGCTCCGATCTGCGCCATTTCTGGCGGACCCGAAGGCCCGTCGAGAGCTACCTCGCATGAATGACGCGACGCGCATCGTCACGCGCCCGGTCTCGGCGCGCACCCACGACCAGCTGGTGCGCGAAGGCCTGCACCCGGTGCTCGCGCGGGTGTGCGCCGCCCGGGGAATCCACCATCGGGACGAGCTCGACGACAAGCTCGCCGGCCTCATTCCGCCCTCCATGCTGATGAATGCGGAGAGCGCCGCAGCGCAGCTCGCGGACGCGATCGCAGCGGGCAAGCGCATGCTGATCGTCGCCGACTACGATTGCGACGGCGCGACCGCCTGCGCCGTGGGCGTGCGCGCCCTGTCTGCGTTCGGCGCGAACGTCGGCTACCTCGTGCCCAACCGCTTCGAGCACGGCTACGGCCTTACCCCGGAGATCGTCGCGATCGCGGCGCGCTCCCAACCGGACCTCCTCATCACGGTGGACAACGGCATCGCCAGCGTCGCCGGCGTCGACGCCGCGCGGCAGGCGGGCATCGAGGTGCTGATCACCGACCACCACCTGCCGGGCGCGGAACTGCCGCGCGCCGCGGTCATCGTCAACCCCAACCAGCCGGGCTGCGCCTTCCCGAGCAAGAGCCTCGCCGGCGTCGGCGTGATGTTCTACGTCATGCTCGCCCTGCGAGCCGAATTGCGCCGGCGCGGCGCCTTCGCGGGAAAGGAAGAACCCGTGCTCGCGGATCTTCTCGACCTCGTCGCGCTCGGCACCGTCGCCGATGTCGTTCCGCTCGACTTCAACAACCGGGTGCTGGTGACCCAGGGGCTCAAGCGCATCCGCTGCGGGCGCATGCAGGAAGGCGTGCGCGCGCTCTTCGCAGTCTCGGGCAGGGACCCGCTGCGGGCCGCGAGCTTCGATCTCGGGTTCCTGCTCGGGCCGCGGCTGAACGCCGCGGGGCGCCTGTCGGACATGGGGCTCGGCATCGAGTGCCTGACGACCGGCGATCGCGGGCGCGCGCTCGAGATCGCGCGCCAGCTCGACGACCTCAACCGCGAGCGGCGCTCGATCGAAGCCGAGATGCAGGCGCAAGCGGAGGAGCTGATGGCAAAGCTCTCGGTCGGCGACAGCTGCACGATCAGCCTCTACGACCCGGGTTGGCATCAGGGCGTGGTCGGGATTCTCGCCGGGCGGGTGAAGGACCGCTACTACCGGCCGACCTTTGCCTTCGCGCCCTCCGGCCCGGCCGAGATCCGCGGTTCGGGAAGATCGGTCGCCGGGCTGCACTTGCGCGACGCGCTCGATCTGCTCGCGAAGCGCGAACCCGGCCTTCTGCTGCACTTCGGCGGACACGCGAGCGCCGCAGGACTGACGCTCCGGGCCGCGGACTTCGAGCGTTTCGCGCGGAGCTTCGAGGGCGTCGCACGCGAGCTTCTGTCGCCGGCGCAGCTGGCGCGCTCGATCGAGACCGACGGCTCGCTCGAGCCCGCGTATCTCGACCTCGGTGTCGCGCGTCTGCTCGACTACCAGGTCTGGGGCCAGGGATTTCCTCAGCCGCTCTTCTGCGACGACTTTGAAGTGCAAGGGCAGCGCGTGGTCGGCGACAAGCACCTGAAGCTCAAGCTCGCGCGCGCCGGGCGCACGCTCGAGGGGATGCGCTTCAACGCGCTCGATCCGCTGCCCTCGCACGTGCGCGCCGCGTACCGGCTTTCGGTGGAGGAGTTCAGGGGAGCGCAGAATCTGCAGCTCGTCATCGAGCATTGGGAGACGGCGTGAGTTACGCGAGAATCCGCATCGCCTGGCCGAAAGGCGCCGCGAGCGCGATGCTGGAAGACACGCCCACCGCGCGTGCGCTCCTCGCTGCGCTGCCCGCCAAAGCGAAGGCGCAGACATGGGGCGAGGAGATCTATTTCGAATTGCCGATCGAGGCGAAGCTCGAAGCGGGCGCGAAGCAGGTGGTTCCGGCGGGATCGGTTTGCTTCTGGGTCGAAGGCAGCTCGCTTGCCCTCCCCTGGGGCCGCACCCCGCTTTCGCAGGGCGATGAGTCGCGCCTGGTGACCCCCTGCAACGTGCTCGGCGCGATCGATGGCGACCCGCGACAGCTGGCCTCGGTGCGGAGCGGCGATGCGATTGCCGTGACGTTGGAGTAGCTATGGAGAGGAAGCGCGTCAACTCGAGCAAGATCCGCGGGGCGGGCTACGACCCGAAGGCGCAACTGCTCGAGATCGAGTTCAGCGACGGCAAGGTCGTGCAATACCGCGGCGTCTCGCAGGAGGTCCACCGCCAGTTCATGGCCGCTCCGTCGCCCACGAGCTTCTTCGAGGACAAGATCGACGAGAGCTTTCCCTCGACTCGCATCCGGTAGGTCTCTGCCCTATAATGCGCGCCCATGGAAGCGGAACGCATCAATCAGCTGGCCTCGACGCTCTCCGGCCTGGACAGGAGATCGGCGGAGCTGCGGAGGTATCTTTGACTTCGAGGGCAAGCAGGCGCGCCTTGCCGAAGTAAGCCGGGAGCTCGAAAAGCCCGACGTCTGGTCCGACGCCAGGCGCGCCCAGGACCTGGGTCGCGAGAAGAAGCAGCTCGACAACCTCGTCGGTGTCCTCACCGACCTGAGCGCCAAGCTGCGCGACGCCGCGGAGCTGTTCGCGCTCGCCCGCGACGAAGGCGACGCAGCGACGCTCGCGTCTATCGAGACCGACGTGGCGCAGGCGGACAAGATCGTCGCGGATCTGGAATTCCGCCGGATGTTCTCGAATCCGCTCGACCCGAACAACTGCTTCATGGACATCCAGTCCGGATCGGGCGGCACCGAGGCGCAGGACTGGGCGCAGATGCTCGAGCGCATGTACGCCAAGTACTGCGATCGCAAGGGCTACCGCGTCGACGTGCTCGAGGAATCGCCCGGCGAGGTTGCCGGCATCAAGAGCGCGACCTTCAAGATCAGCGGAAGCTACGCGTACGGGCACCTGCGCACCGAGAGCGGCGTCCACCGGCTCGTGCGCAAGTCGCCGTTCGACTCGAACGCGCGACGGCACACGTCGTTCGCAAGCGTGTTCGTCTATCCCGAGGTGGACGAGAACATCGAGGTGGAGGTGAATCCTGCGGACCTGCGCATCGACACCTACCGCGCCTCGGGCGCCGGCGGACAGCACGTCAACAAGACCGATTCGGCGGTGCGCATCACCCATTTGCCCACGGGCATCGTGGTACAGTGCCAGAATGACCGCTCGCAGCACCGCAACCGCGCGGAAGCCATGGCGCTGCTGAAATCGCGTCTCTACGAGCTCGAGCTGCGCAAGCGGCAAGCTGAA
>DASSQD010000059.1:0-7876 GCA_035702665.1 Burkholderiales bacterium | reverse complement strand
GAGGACGAAGGCGAGGACGAAGAGCGCCTGCATCGTCTCCTTGAAGGCGCCCTGGGCGAAGTAGGAGGCGACCACGTAGGGGAGCCCGACGAGGAGGGCGCCGGCGGTGCGGCGCAGCGGCGACCGGTCAGCGAAGGCGGCGAGCGCGGTCAGCGGGACTAGGGCGGCGACCGCGACCATGAGGCCGCTGAAGCCCTGGACGAGCCCGATCCCCAGTCCCTTGTCAAGCGCGACGACGATCGAGTGCGGCCCGAGCGGGTATCCCTGGCGCAGGAGCTGCGAGCCGAGCCCGTGCGCGAGCCGATCGGCGGTCAGCAGGTGCTGCGACATGTCCGGGTTGAGACCGGTGCCGAGGATGCCGAAGCGCCCTTCGACGGCGAAGGGAAGCGAGGCGGCGGCTAGCGCGGCGAGCCCGACCGGCAGGCCGGCGCGCAGGACATCCCCGCCGCCCTCGACGCGCCCGTGCAGGAAGAGCGCCGCCGCGACGACGAGGGCGAGGACTGCGATCGCCGAGACGACCCCGTGCCCGGGCAGACGCACCGTCGCCCAGCAGACCGCCGTCAGCAGCGCCAGCCCGATAGCCGGCGAGAGCCAGGACCATCGCCGCATCCCGCACAGCGCGACCGCCGCCTGTCCGATCGCCAGCGAGGCCACCGAGACCGCCAGGGCGGCTGCGTAGGTGCCGATCACGAGGCGGCGAGCCTAGAGCACCACTGAAAGCGAGACCCCGCACGAACGAGGGGCGTCGGAGATGGGCACAGCTGGGCTCGAACCAGCGACCTCCGCCTTGTCGAGGCGGCGCTCTCCCAACTGAGCTATGCGCCCGGGAGCCCTGAATCTAGCAGCGAGCGAGCACAGGCCCGCTCGAGCCGGAGCGACCCAAGAAGCGCCTAAAGCATCCGGCCAGCGGACTTGAGCGTCCGCTGCAAGAGCCGATGCAACAGCTGCAACTTTTGAGCACCGGGGGTGTTTCCCTATACAACGCCGCCCTCCGCGGCGGGACTTCAAGACTTAAGGACCGACGAGCCAGAGCCTGAATCATCTGGTGGTACGTCCTTCGGAGGCAGGGCCCCCTCAGCGGGGCCCTTTTCCGTGGCCGACCCGGCGGCGCAACTACGATTGGTCGCCTGTGTCTGGTCTACAGGGCGCCATGACAGCGAGACTGCCGATCATCGTGCTGCTCCTAGCCGGGGCGGCCTCCATCGTCGCCACGCCGGCGGAGGCGCGGCTGCGCTCGGCCGTCGGCCTCGAAGTCTCCGCGCAGCGGGTGGACCTCGGCCAGAAGGTCGTCTTCAGCGGACGGGTGAAGCCGAGCCGAGCCGGGAAATCCGTCCTCCTCCAGCGCCTCTCCCCAGCGCGCCGCTGGCGCACCATCGGCCGCGCGCGCCTCAACGGCGACTCCAGATTCCGGATCGCGGTGGGCATGCATGGCCCCGGCGAAGCGCTGCTGCGCGCCCGCTACCCGGGAGACACGCTCGCGCGCGCCGGCAACTCGCGACGGAGGCTGCTGACCGTGCTGCCCGTCCCGGTCGGCATCCACAAGATCAAGCACATCGTGATGATCGTCCAGGAGAACCGCAGCTTCGACGAGTACTTCGGCACCTATCCCGGCGCCGACGGATTCCCTCCCGGGGTGTGTGTGCCGGACCCCGTCAACGGCGGCTGCATCGCCCCCTACCACGACGTCGTCGACTCCAACGCCGGCGGCCCCCACGGCTCGAAATCGTTCGAAGGCGACCTCGACGGGGGCGCTATGGACGGCTTCGTCGCCGAAGCCGAGAAGGCGCGCGGCTGCACCACGCCCGGCTCACCGGAATGCGAAACGGACGTGATGGGCTACAAGAACCAGTCCGACATCCCCAACTACTGGGCCTACGCGAAGAGCTTCGTGCTCCAGGACCACCTGTTCGAGTCGAACAAGAGCTGGAGCCTGCCCCAGCATCTCTTCCTCCTCTCCGAGTGGTCGGCCCGCTGCACCCTGCCCACCGATCCGTTCAGCTGCGTCAACGCGCTCGACAATCCCGGCTTCCAGGACGCCAACCCCAACCATCCGCTGATCGGCCCGCAGCCCAACTTTGCCTGGACCGACATGACGTACCTCCTGCACCGGGCAGGTGTCAGCTGGCGCTACTACATCAAGCAAGGGCTGCAGCCCGACTGTGCCAACGGCGAAGCCCGCTGCGACGACCCGCCGCGCCAGGGCCCCGCCACCCCGGGCATCTGGAACCCGCTGCCCGACTTCACCACCGTCAGGGAAGACCGCCAGACCGGCAACATCCAGGACACGGCGTCCTTCCTGACGGCGGCTGGCAACGGCACACTGCCCGCGGTCTCCTGGGTGATCCCGAGCCAGCCAGTGAGCGAACACCCGCTGGCAGCCGTCAGCACCGGACAGACCTATGTGACGCACCTGGTCAACGCGGTGATGCGGGGGCCGGACTGGCCGAGCACCGCGATCCTCCTCACCTGGGATGACTGGGGCGGCTTCTACGACCACGTGGTGCCCCCGGTCGTCGACGGCAACGGTTACGGGTTCCGCGTGCCCGGGTTGGTCATCAGCCCCTACTCCAAGCCGGGCTTCATCGACCACCAGTTGCTCAGCCACGACGCCTACAACAAGTTCATCGAGGACGACTTCCTGGAAAGCCAGCGCCTCGATCCGGCTACCGACGGCCGCCCCGACCCGCGACCGACCGTGCGCGAAACCGCGCCGGGCCTGGGCAACCTCGTCCGCGACTTCGACTTCCATCAGGCGCCGCGGCCGCCGCTGATCCTTTCCCCCGAACCGTAGGAGGAGGCTTTCGATGTCCACTATCCGCAAGCGGCTCAGCTACGCCAACGTGATCGCGACCATCGCCCTCTTCGTCTCGCTCGGTGGCGGGGCGTTCGCGGCGCTGCGGGTCTCGGACAACTCGGTGGGCGCCAAGCAGCTGAAGCGCAACGCGGTCACGGGGGCGAAGGTCAGGAACGCCTCGCTGACCGGGGTCGACGTGAAGGACGGCTCACTGACCGGTGCGGACGTTAAGCCGAGATCGCTGGTCGGTGAAGACATCAAGCCGGGGTCGCTTACCCCGGAAATGCTCCCCCGCTTCGGCCTCGCCAACCTGTACGGCGTCTCGGGCACGGCGATCAACGGCTCCGCGATCGAACTCAAAAATGGGGAATGCGGTCGTTTCACCTTCGGTGCGAACGGCGCTCAACCGGGCGACGCGGTGATCCTGCAGGGCTCCGACATCGTGGGGCTCGAACACGCAATCGAGGGCGGCCCGACGATCTCCAACCCGAACCAGCTGAACGTCACCGTCTGCGCCGACTCCGAACATGCCGTAAACCAGGCGGCGAGCACCGTACAGCTTCGCTTCGACACGCTGCGCTGAGGCCGGCTAGGCGTCGTCAACCGCCACTCGAACCTCAGGCGCCGATTCACGGGGCGCCGCTTGGGGCCGCCTCAGCATGGCGATGGCGAGAACCGCGACCCATCCCGAGTAGATGAGCGCCATGGCCCGCTCGGCGACGCCGCCGCCGGCGCGCCCGGACAGTGCGAGGTAGGCGCCGGTGGCCGCGCTCAGGGCAATGCCGACCTCGAGGCTGAAGGCGCGCAGGCCCCGCAGCTCATTCGCCCGCCTGAACACCTTGGCCAGCATGAAGGGCCCGATCAGCATCGCGGCGAAGACGACGATGCTCTCGATGTCGTGCGCCTGGTGGTGCCAGGAAAGGCCGACGGTTTCCGCGCGCCGCCGGCACGCCGCCGAGGTCGACAGCGGGCAATCCTCGCGCAGGAACCCGTCGAGCACGCTGCCGATGCCGACGACGCCGACCGATAAGGCGGCGATCCGCCCGGAGCGGCGGGAGCCGACGATGCGGTAGAGGCCGACCGCGAAAGCCGCGATCAGCACACCGGAGAGGGAGTCGGCCAGATTCCACACCCGGGCATGATGCGCGGTCAGCGCGCCGAGATCGCTGATCTCCTGGGCCGTCCAGCTGTAGGAGGCCGGCTGCAAAAAGCCCGCCAAGATCCAGCCTGAGGTCATCAGGACCGCGCCGAGCAGCCCGGCCGCCATCGTGAGCCGGACCCAAGCGCCGGACAGCCTTATGCCGGAGCGGCGAATGTCCTCTATCGGCTGCACGGTGCGGGATCCTCGCAGGCGCCTTGCTGCTCAGGCGCTAGGCGCCTTGAGAGCGGAGCCAGGCGATGACGTCGGTGGCGTTGTCCTGCGGCGGGAAGACCGGATAGAAGACTTTGGCGATCCTCCCTTCGCGTGCGACGAAGGTGAGGCGGCGGTAGTAGCGGTTGCCTTCCTCGTCCTCGAACGTCGGCAGGCCCAGCGCTGCGGTGAGCCGGAACTCGCTGTCGTTGAGCAGCGGATAGGGGATGTGCTCGCGCTCGGCGAACTCGCGCTGCTCTTCGAGGCTCTGGGCGCTGAGGCCGAACACAGTCGCACCTAGGCCCGTTAGCTCCTGAGCGCTGTCCCTGAACGCGCAGCTCTGCGGCGTGCAGCCGCGAGCGCCAGGTATGAGATCCCAGCCGGCCGGCAGAGGCCGGCCCGGCACGCCGGTCTTCGGATAGACGTAGACGACGAGCGTTCCGCTGCCCGCCTCGGCCAGGTCGACGGCCTCACCGACGGTCGCGGGCAGGACGACAGAAGGCACGGCGGCGCTCCAAAGGTGATCGGCGGCACCGTCGTCCGCGGGAATCGGCAGATCTGTCGGAAGAGCGTGGATGTCAGGCGAAGAGTCGTTCAACGCTCAATCCGTGACACTTACCTCGGGCCGCGTTGCCGCCTGCGCGGTCCGCACTCCTGTTTCGACCTGTGCTCCCAGATAAACGTCCAGCAGGGCAGGAAGTGGGCCTCTCGCACAACGGCCGGACAGGCGACCAAGCAGCTATGACGATTGCTCTGTGGGTATAGCGGTCTGCCATTCGTATTCCTCTCCAAGCAGGCGAAGTCGCTCGCGCGTCGTCTCGTCGCATAGTGCCCCCGCGATCCCCGCCTCATAGAAGGAGCGGGGCGAGAGACCGAGGCCGGTTGCTGCTTCGTACTCGCGGCCCAGGTCGGTTTCGAACATCGCCGGGTCGTCGGTCGAAAGCGAGCACCGCACGCCGGCGCCGACCAGGTGAGGCAGTGGGTGCTCGGCGAAGGAACGCACCGCACCGGTGCGCAGGTTGGAGATCGGGCAGACATCAAGGACGGTGCCGCGACCGGCCAGCTCGCGGACCATTCCGGGGTCCTCCACGGCGCGGATGCCATGCCGGATGCGATCGGCGCCGAGCGCCTCCAAGGCGCCGCGGATCGAGTCGACTCCCGCGACCTCTCCGGCGTGCGGAACCGAGGCGATGCCCCCCTCGCGGGCCAGAGCGAAGACCTCGGCGTAGGGCTCGGGCGGGAACTGTGCCTCCAGGCCGCCGAGCCCGATCCCGACCACTCCCCGCTCGCGATAGGCGATCGCGTGGCGCGCGGTCGCCTCGGCCGCCTCTATGGGGAAGCCGCGTGGAATGTCGGGGGTGAGTCGCACCTCGACTCCGTGCACCTCACGGGCCTGCTGGGCGCCGTCGCAGTAGCCCTCGAAGATCTCCTCCCAGGGCACTCCGCGGACCGCCGGCTCGGCCGGCGAGAAGATTCCCTCGACGTAGACGGCGCCGTGACCGGCGGCCTCCCCCGCATAGTCGACGACCACCTGACGGAAGTCCTCCGCCGTGCGCAGAGCGCCGGTCGTCATCACCCAGACTTCGATGAAATGGGCGAAGTCGCGGAAGCGGTAGAGCTCGGCGAGTTCCTCGACGGTATCGGCCGGCAGCGCGACGTCGTTGCGGCGGGCAATCTCCAGCAGAGTGGCCGGGCGGACGGTGCCCTCCAGATGGACATGCAGCTCGATCTTCGGATAAGGCAAGGGGGTGCTCCTTTCAATCAGTCGAAACCCAGAGTCGGCGTAGTCGAGCGCGAACAAGAACTGATGCGCGTTAGCCGGCCGAATCTCGCCGCTCGGTCGTTGCGCCGTAGAGGAACGGCTTGACGAGCAAGGGCGGAGGAACTAGGAGCACGGCTCCCAATGCTAACTCCGTCAACCGACCCCTTGAAAGTCTTTCGCGGTGGTGAGCGCCGAACGAGAAGTCTTCATCGACCTGGAGCTGGGCATGCGCTTCCACCGCAGCGAGGCGCGGTCGCCGGTCTCCTGGGGATAGTGACCGTGGAGGCGCTTGTGGGCGCGTTCGTAGACGCTGCGGGTCTGCTGGTTGCCGGGGTGGCGCTCGTCTAACCACTCCTCGTTGGTCGAACCTGACCGGAATGGGCGACAGATTGCCGGGGGGCGAACTCACACGCGGACGATATGCGCTGGCAAGCCATGCTTCCAATGCCAGAGCCAAAGGCGCCTGCCGGAATCGAACCGGTGTAAACGGCTTTACAGGCCGGTGATTTGGCGCGTTTTTTGGCTTGAACAAGCCAATTTTCTCGTTTGTGCGCCAGTAAATGCGCCAGTGACGCCAGCGCCGTGTCATTTGCTGGACACCCATCGGCCACCGCCGCATCGCATGACATGCTCGGCGAGTGGCAAGGACTCAGGCGGTCCACTACCGAGATGGTCGCGGCGCCGAACCGGTCGACATCTTCATCGACGGGCTGCCGGCGAAGCGTGCCGCCAAGATTGACGACTACGTCGAGGAGCATCTGAACGGCAGGTCCTCGGATGCCCCACCGCCGGAGCATCCGATCACCTCGCAGATCGAGGGCGAGCTTCGAGAGCTGCGAGTTCGCTTCGCCAACACGCGTTATCGAATCCTCTACCAGCGCTCCGGCAACCTCATCGTCCTGCTGCACGCCTTCGAGAAGGACACCGGCGCGGTCCCAGCTGCCGAGAAGGCAATCGCCAAGCGGCGGATGGCCGACTTCAAGCGTCGGATGGACGCAGCGCCGCGCGTCCCACCGCGTGCGGCGGGTCAAGATGCGCCGGCGAATCGCCGAAAACGGGGTTGACTCGTTTATCTCTTTCGATAAACTCATCTACATGAGCGTCGAAGCCAACAAGCGCATTGATCCGAAGGGAAAGAAGGCCAGCGAGGCGGCGAAGGGGCGCGCCCGGCGCAGTGAGGAGTATCGCGAGGCGCGGGACGAGTACGCCGCGATCCGCGCGCTACGCGAGAAGAACTGGATCGCCGCCCACATTCGCGAGCGACGCTACGAGCTTGACCTCACCCAGCAGGAGGTCGCCAAACGGGCCGGAACCTCCCACTCCTTCATCTCGAAAGTCGAGGGTGGCGACCACATCCCCACCATCCCGGTGCTGAAGCGCATCCTCGCCGTGCTGGATGAGGAGCTGCTGATCGGCATCGAGCGCCAGGTTCCCGACGAAGAGCCTGAGCGCGAGGTTGCACCCGTGCCGACGCTCGTCGCTGCCTGATCTTCAGCTCACGCGCGGGGCGTGATGTCGATCAGCTCCCCGCTGTGCATCTCGTCAAGCGAGCGATGCAGCTTGCGATCAGACAAGGCGCGCTTGTCTTCGATCCGCGCCAGGACGGCCTCCAACAGGTTGCGGTCGCGCCCCAGCGCTCGAAGCTCGCGGACGAGTGGGCGGATCTCCAGAACGCTTCGGAGCGTGACCCTCCGCGGCGAGGAGCCGCGGACCTCCTCCAGTAGGCCGCGGTCGATCCAGGTTCGGATCGTGGGGAGCGAGAGGCCGAGCAGCTTCCCGGCGACCGAGAGGCGAACCGAAGGCGCCTCGGCCAGGCGCCAGCGGCGGAGGCGCACGACCTTGAGGCGCGCGTCCTTGTTGCGCCCGAGCGAGCTCTCAAGCTCTTCGAGCTCGTCGATGTCACGCGCGATGCGCTCCGCGGTATCCAGCTCACGCGTCGGATTCATGGAAACCGAAGCTACCGATTTGA
>DASSQD010000058.1:0-9021 GCA_035702665.1 Burkholderiales bacterium | reverse complement strand
GGCGGTGTCGCAGGCGATCTGCACTTGCCGCTTCACCGGAAACATGTCCGGGTAGAGGCGGGAGTTGACGAGCACTGCGGGATCAATCTTCCTCGCTTCGGCGTGGGCCTGCGCCTTGTCGAGGATTGCGGAAAGGTTCTTGAGCATGTTGGCGAACCGCGGCACGCTCGTCTGGTACATGGAAATGGTCACGAGACTCTCCGAAGGTTGAGCTGCGAGGCGCGCATTTTACCGCGCGCCTCCGCCTGCGGATGCGACTACTTGACGAGCTGCAGGAAGATCATGATGAGCCCGATTACCGACCCAACCCACGACAGGGTCCGGAGCCACGGCAGGCCCGCAAGGTATATGACGGCGTATGCGACCCGGCACCAGACGAACAGCTGCGCGCCGAGCATCGTAGTCTCGTTCGACCTCCCCATCGCCGCGGCGGCGGCCTCGAGCGCCGCGAACAACACCAAATTGGCCACCATGTTGATGTGGGCGCGCTCGGCGCGGCCCACCCAGCCCACGAGCTTGGGCATGTCTTCGCGGTTGCCGACGAGCTTCATCAGCCCCACTTGGGTGAACGCCCCCGTCACCGCAACCAGCACCTGCACGAAAGCCAGCGCAACCGCCCAGACCAGCCAGATCATTTCCGGTTTCATCGCTCCTCCTTGTTGTTGACCGACGACCGCGTGCAACTAAGCGTGCAAGCTGCTCACGCCAAAAGCGATATCCTCGCCCGCAAGCGAGGCGAAATCGAGGTCTACGCACAGCACCTGCTGCGTCCCGTCGGACGCCTCGAAGGCGAACGAAAGCGTCACGCACAGCTTCGGCCCAAGAACTGAGAGGTAAGGCCGCGTGATCTGCACCTTTCCCGGGGTCTCGATCGCGCGTCGAAAGTAAGGTTTGGTCTGCCAGTCGGTGCCCGCCGAAGGCTGCACGACCTCGAAGCGCTGGTCCTGCGCGTGGGTCTTGCTTTCCGCTTCGACGTTCGCGCCGATCTGGAGGCCGTCGCCGCCGATCAGATAGCAGCGCTGCGCGCTGGGTAGCTTGAGCAGACCCTGCGCCGCGGGCTGGAAATCCGCGCCCAGGGACAGGTCCTGCACCGCGTTCTTGATCGCTGCGAGATAGGGCACCAAGCGCGTGTGCTGACGCTTTTGGAAGTCCGCGAAATCCGCTCGGTGGCCGGTGATCAGTCGCTCGAACACCTCGCTGCGCGCGTTCTCCGGCAGGAGTTCGGGACCGCCGGCAGCGAAGTAGTCTCCCTGAATGAGGTCCGCGTTGGCATCGATCGCGCACAGCGCTTCGCCCTCGGTCTCGATGCCCTCCACGCACACCAGCGCCCCCGCCTCGTGCAGCACCGAGATGATCCCTGTGAACATGCGCCGCGCCAGCGGCTCGACCGTCACCCGCCGCGTCATCTCTCGGTCGATCTTCACGATGTCGGGCCTCAGGCCCCAGATGCGGTCGAAGTTCGAGTAGCCCGCGCCGAAGTCATCGATCACGATGAGACAGCCGAGCTTGCGGTAGTACTCGACCGCGGAGGTCAGGCGCCCTTCGTCCTCGAACGGAGTCTCGATCAGCTCGACCGCAACGCGGTGCGCGGGGAAATCGTTCGATTCGAGCATCTCCGAGAAGAAGGACCCGATCCGCGGGCCCTCGGTCGCGACCTGGGGGTCGACGTTCAGGAACAGCCAGCTGCGCGAGTTGCCCAATTTCTGAAAATTCCGCACGTGAACCGCGCGGCATTGGCGATCCAGCGTGATCCGTGCCTCGCCGTGCGGCGCCTTCGCGAACAGCTCGTATGGGCGCACAACTCCGCCGCGCGAGTCGAGGGCGCGGATCAATCCTTCGTAGCCGACCGGCCGCCGGTGAGCGAGGCTGAAGATCGGCTGGAAGTGGCTCGACAGGCGAAATTCCTCGGCGGCGCCATTGGCCCCCTGTGCGATGTACTTGTCGAGAAAGGGCGGAGCAATATCCACCATGTTCACGGCGCCCCAGCGAAGCTTGCGAAGTTTTTTTGCTGCCGAAAGAAGTAAGGCGAGTATGCCACATGCGCCCGCGCCGCGGCGTGGTGCTTCTAATCGTCCGCCTTCGCGAGGCCGAACGCGAGATCCTCACCCGCCAGCGCCGCAAAGTCGAGATCCACGCACAGCACGTGATACGAGCCGTTCAGCAGGAGTGCGTACGACAGGGTGACGCACAGTCTCGGCCCGGTGGCCGAAAGGTAAGGACGCGTGATCTGAATCTTTCCGGGCGACTCCATCGCCCGGCGAAAGAACGGCTTGGTCTGCCAGTTGGTCCCGGTGACGGGCCGTATCGGCGTGAGACGTCTGTCCCGCGCGGCGGCGCTGCGCGCGCTTTCCGCGCTCGCTCCGATCTGGGAACCGTCGGCGGCGACCAGATAGCAGCGCTCCGTACAGTCGAGCGCGAGCAGAGCGCGCACTGCACTCGCGCGATCCGCTCCCACCGACAGCGCTAGAACCGCATCCGAGAACGCTGCGAGGTACGGTTGGAGCCGGCTGCGCCGGCGGTCGCGGAACTGGGCGCTCTCCTCGCGGAACTGCGCGAACAGCCGGCCGAACAGCTCTTGGCATGCGTGCTCCGCCGGTGGCAGCGTTGCGGGCGGCGCGAAAAAATTCCCTTGCAACAGGTCGGCGTTCGCCTCGGTCGCGCACAGCGCCTCGCCTTCGGTCTCGATGCCCTCCACGCACACCAGCGCCCCGGCTTCGTGCAACACCGCGATGATCCCGGCGAACATGCGCCGCGCCAGCGGCTCGACCGTCACCCGCCGCGTCATCTCGCGGTCGATCTTCACGATATCGGGCTTGAGTTGCCAGATACGGTCGAAGTTTGAGTACCCCGCGCCGAAATCGTCGATCACGACCAGGCAGCCCAGCTCGCGGTAGTGCTCGACCGCCGTCACAAGCCGCTTCTGATCGTCGAACGGCGTTTCGATCAGCTCGACTGCCACGCGGTGCGGCGACAGGCCGCTTTCCTCGAGCATCTGCGCGAACGATCCGAAGCGGTGGCCCTGCGCGGCGATGTGCGGGTCGACGTTGAGGAACAACCAACTGACGTCGTCGCGCAATCTGCGAAAGCTGCGCACGTGGAGGGCCCTGCACTGGCGGTCGAGCTGCGTGCGGGCGACGCCCGCCGGCGCCCGCGCGAAGAGCTCGGCCGGTAGGTAGACCTTCCCGCTCGAGTCGGTGCCGCGTATCAGCGCCTCGTGGCCGACGGGGCGCCGGTGAGCGAGGCTGAAAATCGGCTGAAAGTTCGTGGTCAGCCGGTACTCCCGACGCGGGCCATCGTCGGTCTCGACTGCGAAAACGTCAACGTCGGACGCGGCCGGATCAACCGTGCTTGCCGCGTCTTCGCGCGAGATCATCCGCCTAGTTCTCGCAGCGCGGCGGCGTGGACTCGCCGGGAACGCCGCCGAGGGCGGTCGACACGAGACCAGGCGCTTCCTGGATGCGGACTTCGCTCGACAGAAAGAGCGCCGGATCGACGCGAGCGTTGTTGAGGCTCACCGACCAGTGCAGATGCGGTCCAGTGACACGGCCGGTCCGGCCCACCAGACCGATCCTCTCCCCGCGCGCGACGCTTGTCCCCTTCACCACGTCGATCCTGCTCAGGTGGTTGTACATGGTGATCACGCCCTGACCGTGGTCGAGCACGACCGACAGGCCGTTGAAGAAGAAGTCACCGGTCTCCAGCACGCGACCGGCCGCGGGCGCGTTGATCGGGGTCCCCTCGGGTGCCGCGATGTCTAGCCCGCTGTGAGGCTGCCGCGGCTCGTTGTTGAAGAAGCGCCTCGATCCGAAGCCGCCGGAGATGCGCCCCGCCGCGGGCAGATCGAACGCAAGGCCGTCGGACTCGAAGTCGCTGTAGGTCGAGAACGCTCGCGCGAGCGCGTCCTGCTCCCGCGCGATCCGCCGCAGATCGTCGGGTTCGGGGTCGACCTGCCGGCGATTGGCGAGGGTCACGTACTGTTTGTCGTAGTCGCGTCTGCCGACCCGGAAGGCAATCGCGCGCTCGGTCTTGTCATCGCGCGCCACGGCGAGCTCGTGCGCGCCGGGCCTGAGCGCGAGCGACAGGCCGACCACAGCCTGCCAAGCGTCGTCCACCCGAGTGACCAGCACGCGCTGGCCCTCGAACGTCACCACCGGAGCGTTCCCGGGCACGCGTCCCACGCAGACGATCGCAACGCCGCCGGGCACGGGCGCGGATACCGGCAAGCCGGTGCGGCCTGCGGTCGCCGCGAGGCCGAGCCCCGGCGCAAGCGCGACGAGTATGCAATAGCGGAGCATGGCGTATCCTAAAGCGCTATTGTCCCCCGATTTCACTCGCCTGCGCAGCGTTCCCGCGTGTGGAAAATGGACGCTCGTCGCCTTCGGGCCCCTACACCAGCTTGCATGTCGGGGGCATAATTGCGCATCCCGGCCCGCTCTCCCCTTCGACATTATCTTGAGCGTCGAAGCGCGGCCCTTGTCTTGAAGGAAGGAAGATGATCGCGAGCGGCTCGGCCATCGGCTCCTACAACACCTCGGTCGCGATGGAGTTCTTCAGGTTCGCAGGAAAGCCCAAGGCGTTCGCCAAGGGCAAGAAGATCTTCTCCGAGAATCAGCGCGGCATCCCCTTTCTGCTGATGCCCAACCGCATGTACCTGCTGCTCGATGGCGAAGTCGGCATCTTCGCCCGGGACAAGCCCGTAGGCACCGTCCACCCGGGCCAAATCTTCGGGGAGATGGCATCGATCGACCAGGGCCCGCGCACGGGCACAGCGCTCGCGAGATCGGCATGCCGCGTGATCGCGCTCGATGACCGCCAGCTCCGCGCCGCGCTCGGCAGATATCCTGAGTTCGCCCTGATGCTCATGTCGGTGATGATCGGCCGCCTGCGCGAGTCCATAGGACGGATGGGCACGGAATCGCCGGCAGCCCGGACCAGGTGGATGCAGCCCGCACCGCTCCGGAAGGACTTGATCGAGGACCTCGCGCGCGTGCTCGGCCCCGAGGCGCACCTCGCCTACGAGGCCGGCGGCACCATCCTGCGGGAGGGACAGGTCGGCGTGCTGATGTATGTGGTGCTCAAGGGCAAGGTGGCGATCCGCGCCGGGGGAGCGCTGCTCGAGACCGTGGGTCCGGGCGGAATATTCGGCGAAATGGCCCTGGTCGACCGCACCCCGCGTCTCGCCAGCGCGATAGCGGAGAGCAACGTCAAGCTGCTCGCGATCAATCGCGCCGCGTTTCTCAACCTCGTGAAGCACAGCCGGCGCTTCGCGGCATCGCTGCTCTCGGCGGTCAGCGCGCGGGCGCGCTACGCCGCCTCGCGCTAGGAAGGGGCGCGGGCCCGAGCTATCGGGCGAGGGCCCGCAAGTACAGGACGATCTGCCAGATCTGCTCGTCGCGCAGGCTGCCGAAGGCGGGCATGCTTGTACCAGGCGATCCGTTGCGCACGATCCAGAAGAGCTGTCCGTCGGGGATTCCGTTCACCGTCTCCTTGCAGGCGAAGTTGCGGGGCCGCGGGTCAAACTGCGATGCGAGCGGCCCCATGCCGTCGCCCTTGATTCCATGGCACAGCTGGCAGCTCGGGTCCGCGCCCTGCTCGTAGAGCCCGCGTCCGGCCGCGAGCGCCGTGCGGTCCGCTGGCACAGGGTTGAGCTGGCTGTACGCGGGCTCGGGGGCCTTCCCGGTGAAACGCGGCTGTGGACATTGCGCCGCAGGCGGATACTGGGCGAGGAGGTCAAGGGGCCCAAGCAGAGCTGCAACCAATAGGATTTGCGCTTTGATCGCCCCGGATACTCTCATCGCCCTAATCCAGCGTTGGATACGCGTGAGTATCCGCAACGCTCAAGCAGTCGTCTTGATCCAGGTCAAGCGGGTCCGCGGTTAGGGCACTGCGACACTCAGCAGAACGGAAAAGCCCCGGGACCGGATGCATCCTCCGGTGCCGGGGCCAGAGGGCGGGCAACTCGGCGCGTAAAAGCAGGAGTGATGCCGTGTGTCGGCATCCCATATGCTGGGGCACCGTCCGGGTACAGCGTCCGAAATGAAAACGGCGGCAGGAGCCGCCGTCTTCATCTTCCTTGATCGTCTACGCTCAGTAGCCGAGCCACTTGGTGAGAGTCGCCAGCTGCTGCGGATCGCCGGCCTCATACCCTTTGTAGCCGAGCTTGGCTAGAATCTTCTGGCCCGCCTCGGTCTTGTCGAGGCCGAGCATGACGGAGCGTACTTTCTCGATGTCCGCTTCGCCCATCTTGGTCGACGCGATCATGTGCTTGATCGGAACCGGCTTGGATTCGAGCAGCAGAGCACCGCCTTTCTCCTGCCACTCCTTCAGCACCGCGCCGGAACCCGTGATGCCGACGTCGCTGAACCCGTTTTCGACAAAGAACGGCACCGCGTCCTGGTAGCGGGTGGTGCGGATCTCCGCTGTCTTGGTGTCGATTCCGAGATCGCGCAGCGTGGCGCGCGTGATCACCGCCGTGATCGAATCCGGGTCGGGCATGCCGAAACGCTTGCCCTTCATGTCGCCCGGTTGCGCCAGGTGTGCGTCCTTCCTGACGAAGAACTTCGCCTTGTATTCGGTGTAGCCCTTGGTGAGGACCACCAGGCGATATTTGCCGTCGCGGATCGACATCAGCGCATGGTGCGCCGGGTGGACGAATGCGAGGTCGTATTGCTGCTCGTCTAGGCCCTTGCGGAGCACCGGGTATTGATCCACCGGGACGACCTTCACGGTCGTGTGGAGGTGCTTCCCGATCAGGTCGGCGAGATCCTTGTACTTCTCGCGGATCTCGGTGGGCGTCACGTAGTACGTGACGCCCTCGTTGACCGCGAGTATGAGCTCGGCGCGTGCAGGGGCCGCGATGAGCAGCGCTATAAAGAACGACGCGAGTGCGAAAGCCAGCCTCTTCATGTGTTTCTCCAAAGTTCTGTGGCGTGTATCCCCTTCGAGCAAGTTATGTGCCGAATTCGCTACTTCGAAAGGTTCTTGTCAGGTCGAGAGGAGCGCAGGGAATATTTCATTCCATAAACAACATGTTACATTCCAGGTGATCACTGAGATTTAGGCCATCTGGAGCCCTGCGGAGTTGATGGTTCGTCAGCCGCTAGGCGTTGCGATACTTTTCGCGTGCACCCCTGGCCAGCGCCATTCCGTGCCCGGGCCGGTTGGGAATGGCGAAGCAGCCGTCCTTGCACGCGGGCAGCTCTTCGAAGAGATCAGGCGGCGTCCAATCGATGAATTCCACGAGGAACCCATTCGCGAGCGCGCCCACCACGTGTAACGAGAGCTCGTGCACCACGTGCGGGGCCACCGCGGTCTGGTAGGCGGCGGCGAGATGGCCGATGCGCAGCGTCTCCGAGAAGCCCAGCGCCCGGCACACGTCGGGCATGAGGTACTTCGCGGCGCGCCGCTCAAGCAACTCGCGGAACTCGAAGCGGGTGTAGTTGTTCTCGCCGGTCGCGACAGGAATCTGGATCGCACGCGCGACTTCGGCGCAGCCGGCGATGTCGTCTGCAAGTACCGGCTCCTCGTACCACACCAGATCGAGGTCCTCGAGCGCCCGCGCCTGACGGATGCTCGTCTGCGGGTCGAGGCGCTGATTCACGTCGACCATCAGGCGCACGCCGCCGCCGAGGGCGCGCTGCACTGTCGTTACGCGCCTGCGGTTCTCGAGCGGATCGGCATGATGAATCTTCATCTTGTAGTACCGGCAGCCCAGCGCCGCGTACCGCTCCGCCTCGGCGATGAGGTCGCGCTCGCTGTATTTCGACCAGCCGCCGCTTCCGTAGGCCGGAATGCGGTCGGCGACCGCGCCCCATATCTTGTAGAGAGGCAGTCCGGCGCTCTTGCCTGCGATGTCCCACAGACCGATGTCGAGAGCCGAGAGCGCGTAGGCTGCGATGCCCTGCTTCTTGATCCCCATATCCGTGCGGAACATCTTCTCCCACAGCCACCCGATTCTGAGGGGATCCTCGCCGATGAGTGCGGGCGCGAGGCGCGTCTGGAGATACGCAAGCGCGGCCTCGGCGCCGCCGCCCCCGAAAACCAAGCTATAGCCCAGGCCCTTCACACCCTCGTCGGTCGCGATGTCCGCCACGACGAGCTTCTGCTGAGAGTAGCTGCGCGCCATCGGCTGCGGCGTGGGAATGGTGAGGACGCAGCTGTCTATCGCAGTGATCTTCATTCCTGCCTCATGACCCAGCGAACCAGTCGACGACGAACGCTACCCCGTAGGCCACGGCCAGCGCGAGCGTAAACACCACCATGCCGCGCACCATGGTCTTCGGGATGCCGATCTCGTCGAGGTAGCGCTTGATGAAAAAGCTCGCCACGAAGAACGCGATCGTGGAGAGCGCGATGCCGAGCATGCGCGCATTGTAAGGGGAGTGCTTGCCCGCGCGGGCGGAAAGGTGCATCCTTGTCCTGGAAGAGGAAAGTCTCGCAGCATCCAACAAGGGGGAGTTCATGAAGACCAGACATGTTTACTGGGTTACGGGCGCGACCGCGCTCGCGGTTGCCGCACTCGTGGCGGCATGCGCCTCCAGCGGGGAAGTCGGAAGCAACGCCGGCAGCATCTCGGGAGCGGTCACGAGCAGCAACGGTCCCGAAGCCGGCGTATGGGTGATCGCCGAGACGACCGATCTCCCGACCAAGTACGCCAAGGTGGTCGTCACCGACGACAGCGGCCGCTATCTCATTCCCGAGTTGCCGAAGGCGACCTACACCGTGTGGACGCGCGGTTACGGCCTGGTCGACTCGCCCAAGGTAAAGAGCGCGCCCGGCGCGACGCTCGACCTCAAGGCGGTGGTAGCGCCCGACGCGAAATCCGCGGCCGAATACTACCCCGGCATGTACTGGTACTCGATGATCAACATCCCCGGGAAAGACCAGTTCCCCGGCACCGGCGAAAAGGGCAACGGCATCTCCTCCAACATCAAGACGCAGGAAGCCTGGGTCGACACAGTGAAGAACGCCTGCCAATCCTGCCACGCCCTCGGCTCGCACGGTATCCGCGTCGTGCCAAAG
>DASSQD010000057.1:0-5147 GCA_035702665.1 Burkholderiales bacterium | reverse complement strand
GATCCTTCCCGGCGCCGCCGCCGATCGGCTGGCCGGTGACGGCGCTGGCGCTGTTCAGGGTCGGCTTGAAGCTCGGGTCGATATAGCTCCCTGCGAAGACGAGTTGCGGCCGCGTAAGCCGAGTCATACCCGCCGGGTTGTACCAGACGGTGCTGGCGTCCTCGGCGATCGCGGCGCCTCCGGCGTACGCGGCACCGATGCCCGAAGCATTCTGCTCGGCGATCGCGAAGAACGCCGCCGAGGCCGGCGTGGCAATCCCGGCGATCGCAACGGCGAGTGAGTATCTCTGCAGCAAACGGCAGGCGCGCGAATGCATCTTTTTCTCCTCCTTGTCTGGTCCCCGATTCCCACCACCCGCAACGTCACGATGCGCGTCGCCGGGTGACGACACGATAGCATAAGGCCACACTCCGGGAAATGGACCCGCCGGCCTGCGGGTCCGGCACGAACTCCCGCGGCTCGACGTCACACGGGCATGTCGCCTCAGGCGACGGTAACGCGCGCGAATTTGCGCTTCCCGACCTGGAGGACCACCGTCTCGCCCCGCTTTATCGCGAGCGCCTTGTCCGCGACCCTCTCGCCGTTCATGCGCACGCCGCCCTGTTCGATCATGCGCATTGCTTCGGAGGCACTGGAAACGAGTTGCGACTCCTTCAGGAGTCTTGCAATAACGATGTCGTTTCCCCCGCCCAAGGCCCTCACCGTCACTTCGGGAATGTTGTCGGGCAGCTCTCCGCGCCGGAACCGCGCCTCGAAGTCGGCAATTGCGAGCTCTGCGGCCCGGGCGCCGTGGAATCGCGTCACGATTTCCCGCGCGAATGCCACTTTGACATCGCGAGGATTGCGTCCATCGGCAACGCTCTTTTTCCACCTATCGATGGCCTCCATTGATTCGAAGGACAGCAGCTCGATGTAGCGCCACATCAACTCGTCCGAGACCGACATCAGTTTTCCGAATATCGTCTCCGGGGGCTCATTGATCCCGACGTAGTTCCCCAGAGATTTCGACATCTTCTCCTGACCGCTGATACCCTCCAGCAGCGGCATGGTCAGAATGCATTGTTGCGCCTGCCCGTACTGCTTCTGAAGGTCGCGCCCTACCAGGAGGTTGAACTTCTGGTCCGTTCCGCCGAGCTCCACATCGGACTTCATCGCCACGGAGTCGTAGCCCTGCATGAGGGGATAGAGAAACTCGTGAACCGCGATCGGCTGGCGTGAGGCATAGCGTTTGGCGAAATCGTCGCGCTCGAGCATTCGAGCGACAGTCCACTTCGCCGCGACGCGGATCAGCCCGGCGGCCCCCAGTTCGTCCGACCACTTGGAATTGAAAAGGATTTCGGTGCGATTGGCATCGAGGATCTTGAAGACCTGGTCCTGGTAGGTCTTCGCGTTGTGCAGGATCTGCTCCCGAGAGAGAGGCGGGCGCGTTTCGTTCTTGCCGCTTGGATCCCCGATCATGCCCGTAAAATCACCAATCAAGAACTGGATATGGTGGCCCAGGTCCTGGAATTGGCGAAGCTTGTTGATGACGACGGTGTGTCCGAGGTGCAGATCCGGCGCGGTAGGATCCATGCCGAGCTTGATCCGCAGATGGCGACCGGATGCGAGCTTCTCCCGCAATTCTGCTTCGACGATCAATTCATCGCAGCCCCGCTTTATCAATTTCAGCTGGTCGTCAATGTTGCTCATGGATGTTCTGGAATGGCCTGGCCGGCGATTATTTGTTAGACTTTTTTGGTTCAACCTGCGGGGGGACATGCATAACAGCGGCGAGGAGAGGATTGTAGCGCGCTCCGGAGGATGGCGCCGCCGTTGGGTCGCACTGGCGGTCGCGGGTCCCTTGTTCGGCGTGGTTGCCGCCTTCGGAACGGTTCATCAGGAGCCCGAAACCGTTCCGCTCCAAGTTGTGGTCGAGCCACTGTTTCTATCGCCGGTCCGGATAGGCGAGTCCGGGCCGAACCTCTACTTCGAGGAGGGCGTCTCCCGGCGCCACGAGACGCCGGGCGCCTTGCTCGGTCGCCTCGGCGCAGACGAGGAGGATGCCAGCACCATTGCCCGCACTCCTCGTGCGATGCGACCATTCCGCCTGCTCCCTCCCGGAACCAGCGTGCTGGCGAAAATCGATCAAACCGGCAAGTTGCTGTCGCTGTGGTATCTCACGGACAGGGATACGGTGCTCTCCCTCGATCGTATCGGCGAAGGTTTTCAGACGCTCGAGCGGGAAGCCGAGCTGACGGGCGGTATCGAGATGAAATCGGGCGAGATCAGGACGTCGCTTTTCGCTGCGACGGATGCCGCGGGAATCCCCGACGGAGTGGCCATCCAGCTCGCCGATATTTTCGGAGGCGACATAGATTTCCACCGGGATCTTCGCCGCGGCGACCGCTTCGCGGTGGTCTTCGAGACCGTTCGCTTCGAAGGGCGCGTGGTGCGGTCAGCTCGCGTGCTTGCGGCGGAGTTTACGAGCCGAAGACGAACTTACCGGGCGGTCTGGTTCCAAGACGCTTCGGGAAGGGGCGGTTACTACGCGCCCGACGGGGAGAACTTGCGCAAGGTTTTCTTGCGTTCACCACTCGAATACTCGCGCGTAACTTCCGGCTTCGGCCTCCGTCACCACCCGATCCTTCAGCAATGGCGGGCGCATCAGGGAGTCGACTATGGGGCGCCGACCGGGACGAAAGTGAAAGCCACGAGCGACGGCGTTGTCGCGTTTGCGGGTCGACGAAGCGGCTACGGCAACCTTGTCGTGCTCAGACACCACGGAGGTTACAGCACCTATTACGCGCACTTGCGAGACTTCGCCCGCGGCCTGAAGGCGGGCAACCGCGTTGGACAGGGCGACACGGTCGGCTATGTCGGGCAGACCGGTTGGGCCACCGGCCCGCACCTCCATTACGAGCTTCGCTTCCACGATCAGAATCGCAATCCGCTTGCCATGACGTTTCCGCCGGCGCAACCGCTTCTCAAGATCGAATTTCCGGCGTTCAGGCGCGCGGCGGATCCGCTCCTTGCGCGGCTCGACCTTCTGAAAAGCAGCGACCTCGCTCTGCTCGAGTGAGCGGCTCCAAGCAGCTCAGGCGTCCGGAGATCTACGTCGGCTTGATGTCCGGGACGAGCCTGGACGGCGTCGACGCTGCGCTCGTCGACCTGCAGTCCAGACCCCTGCTCCTAGGAACCGCATTCTTGCCTTATTCGGCGCAACTCAAGGCCGCGATCCTCGCGCTGCAAACTCCGTCCCGCGGCGAACTTCATCATGCTTCACTGGTAGGTATTCGACTTTCCATTGTCTATGCGAAGGCCGTGCGCCGATTGCTCCGGAAACACGGGGTCGCGCCCGAGCTCATTCGTGCAATCGGCTGTCATGGGCAGACGGTGCGTCACTTGCCCGAATCCGGGTATACCGTGCAACTGGGCAACCCCGCCGTGCTCGCCGAGCGACTCGGAATTCCGGTAGTTGCCGATTTCCGCAGCGCCGACATCGCCGCCGGCGGGCAAGGCGCTCCTCTCGTGCCGGCATTCCACGCTGCGGTATTCCGGAGCGAACGCGTGCATCGCGTGATCGTCAACCTTGGTGGGATCGCCAATGTAACGGACCTGCCGTGCCGCGGGCTGGTCACCGGCTTCGACACCGGCCCAGGCAATATCCTGCTCGACGCGTGGATACGGCTGAGACTCGGCAGAAGTCTAGACCACGGCGGGGCGCTTGCCTCGCGAGGAGAGGTGCTCGAGCCTTTGCTGGCAGACTTGCTCGCGGACCCTTACTTTCACCGGCCCCCGCCAAAGAGCACGGGGCGAGACCACTTCAACTTGGACTGGTTGCGCAGATTTGGCGTCGCACGGCGCAAGACGGGAGATGTGCAGGCAACCCTGGCCGAGCTCACAGCGCGCAGCATCGGCAAGGCGATCACCGTGTCCTGCCCCGGCGTTCGCGAAGTCTACCTGTGCGGCGGCGGCGTACGTAACTCCAACCTCGTCACGCGAATCGCTCGCGCAATGCCGGGGGTCCCGGTTGCGTCCTCGGTTCGGCTCGGTATTCATCCGGACTGGGTAGAAGCCATGGCATTTGCCTGGCTTGCCCAGCGCAGACTCAGAGGTGAGCCAGGGAATCTTCCGGAAGTAACGGGCGCACGCGAGAAGCGGGTCCTCGGTGCGATCTACGCGGCGTGATGCGATCTGGTGCCGCGAAGCTTGGGGATCGAACGACTGGACGGCGTGGGAACCCCGTTCATCTGGGCTCGCGCGGGCCTATGCGGAAAACGAGGATCCGCAACCGCAGGTGCTGGTCGCGTTGGGATTCTTGATGACGAATTGGGCGCCCTCGAGGCCCTCGGTATAGTCGATCTCGGCGCCGACGAGGTACTGATAGCTCATCGGGTCGATGAGCAGCATGACGCCATTCTTCTCCATTACCGTGTCGTCGTCACCCTTCACCTCATCGAAAGTGAAGCCATACTGAAAACCGGAGCATCCCCCTCCGGTGACGAAGACGCGCAGCTTGAGCTCGGAGTTGCCTTCCTCGTCGATCAACTGTTTCACCTTGTTCGCCGCACTGTCGGTAAAGATCAACGGCACGGGTGCTTCTGCGACTGCGTTCATGCTAGTGCTCCTGTTCCCGGTTCGGCTATCATACCTATATGAGGTAGCAGAAGCCGGCCTTCAAGCTGATCCTTCGATTGCGGCTAACCCACCGGCTTGCTAGCCGCAAGCTTGAGTTCCACGGTTCTTGATTCCGATTCGCCCGAGCGGTGCACGAGATGCCCCTCCACTACGGCTCCAAGGTGCATCTCCAGGTTGTTATAGTGCACGTCTCCTTTGACGCGCGAGCGGGACTGAAGTTCGAGAAACTCGGTCACGTACACTGGTCCTGAGATCTCTCCGTTGACGACCAGATGCGACACGTTGATTTCACCTTCAATTCGCGCCTTCTCGCTGAGGACCAGGGTCGACGGCTCGTCCGACACGGCGGTCACATTGCCGACGACCTCTCCGTCGACGCGCAGACCACCCGTGAAATTGACGTTGCCCTCGATCTTCGTACCGACACCGATCAGACTGTCGATTCTGTTCTGCGGCTTGCTAGGTTGCTTGCTGAACATGGCGTCACCTACTAGGAAAGGTTGACGTTCTGGCTGGCGCGTGCTTCGCCC
>DASSQD010000056.1:0-2055 GCA_035702665.1 Burkholderiales bacterium | reverse complement strand
GCTGGTATAATCCGCGCTCGCAGTTAGACGACTCCGAAGCTGGCTGAAGCCGGCTTTTTTATTTCTGGAACCCAAGTGATCGTCGCCTCCGGCATCGCCATGCAGTTCGGGGCCAAGCCCCTGTTCTCCGACGTCTCCGTGAAGTTCGGCGGGGGAAACCGCTACGGCCTCATCGGCGCGAACGGCTGCGGCAAGTCGACGTTCATGAAGATCCTCGGCGGGGAGCTGGAGCCCTCCGCGGGGTCGGTGGCGATCGACGCGAACGAGCGGGTGGGCAGGCTGCGCCAGGACCAGTTCGCCTTCGAGGACGAGCGGGTGCTGGACGTAGTGCTGATGGGGCACGCCGAGATGTGGCAGGCGATGCGCGACCGCGACGCGATCTACGCGGACCCGGAGGCCGACGAGGAGGATTTCCTGCGCGCGGCGGAGCTGGAGGCGAGGTACGCGGAGTACGGCGGGTATACGTCGGAGGCGCGGGCGGGGGAGCTGCTGCTCGGGCTCGGCGTTCCGACGGCGCAGCACCAGGGGCCGATGAGCGCGGTGGCGCCGGGGTGGAAGCTGCGGGTGCTGCTCGCGCAGGCGCTGTTCGGCGATCCGGACATCCTGCTCCTGGACGAGCCGACCAACAACCTCGACATCAACAGCATCCGCTGGCTGGAGGACGTGCTCAACCAGCGCACGAGCACGATGGTGATCATCTCGCACGACCGGCACTTCCTCTCCGCCGTGTGCACGCACATGGCCGACGTGGACTACGGCGGCATCAAGGTGTACCCGGGCAACTACGACGACTACATGGAAGCGTCGACGCTGGCGAAGCAGCAGCAGCAGAACGCCAACGCCCGCGCCAAGGACCGCATCGCGGATCTCGAGGAGTTCGTGCGGCGCTTCCGCGCCCACAAGGCCAAGGCGCGCCAGGCGACCTCGCGCATGAAGCAGATCGAGAAATTGAAAGTCGAGGACGTGAAACCCTCCTCCCGCCAGTACCCGTTCATCCGCTTTCTCGTGGACCCGAAGGAGAAGCTGCACCGGCTCGCGGTCGAGGTGCAGGGCCTCGCGAAGGGATACGAGAAAGGCAGAAACCTATTCGAGAAGCTCGACCTGTCGATCGAGGCGGGCGAGAAGGTGGCGATCATCGGTCCGAACGGCATCGGGAAGACCACGCTCTTGCGCTGCATCGGCGGGAATCTGGATGTCGGCGCCGGCACGGTGAAGTGGGCGGAGAAGGCGAACCTCGGCTACTGGCCGCAGGATCCCGCCGACGAATTCAAATCCGACGAGACGCTCGCCGAGTGGATGGGCCGCTGGCGGCGCAAGGACAAGGAGCAGGACGACCAGATCGTGCGCGCGACGCTCGGGCAGCTCTTGTTCTCGGGCGACGACCAGAAGAAGGCGCTCCGCGTGATCTCGGGCGGCGAGGGGCAGCGCATGCTGATCGGCAGGCTGGTGCTGCAGATGCCCAACGTGATGCTGCTCGACGAGCCGACCAACCACCTCGACATGGAGTCGATCGAGTCGCTCAACACCGCGCTCGACAGGTACACGGGGACGCTCGTCTTCGTCTCGCACGACCGCGAGTTCGTGTCGTCGCTCGCGACGCGCGTCATCGAGCTCCGGCCCGGAAGACCGGGCGAAGCGGCGAAGGTGATCGACTTCCGCGGCGGCTACGAGGAGTACCTCGCCGGGGCGGAGCTCGCCGCCGCCTAGGTTCTCCGCAGGCCGGCGCGGCGCTCCGCGCCTTCGGAAGCAGGCCGTTCGGCGCAGGGCGTTCCCCGCCTCGGGGCAGACTCCGCGGCGCTCCGGGTCCGCGCAACAAAAGAAACGAGAACGGCCTCCGGGCGAAATCTTCCCGATGCAATCGGCCGCTAGACTGCGCGCGCCTGAAGACGCATCCGGCCCGCTTGCGCATCGCAGCGGATCCGCACCGCAACCCAACCGGAAGAGGACAGACGGATCATGCCGATCGACCTCTCGCAGCTGCTCGTGATGCTCGGCATTTTCGCCGGCGCCGTCGTGTCGGGATTCACCGGGTTCGCGTTCTCCGCGGTGGCCGGA
>DASSQD010000055.1:0-2400 GCA_035702665.1 Burkholderiales bacterium | reverse complement strand
TCCGATCACGTCGAGTGGGAGGATATCGAAAAGGCGTATCGCCTCACCGGCAAGCCGCGCCTGGATCAAGAGCCCGCGAGTCGAGCGCATGCGGACCACGAGAGCGCGAGGGCGCCGGCGCGCGACCTCTCCGCGGCGCAGGTCTTCCGGCAACGGCGCAGCGCCGTGGCGTTCGACGGCGCGACCCGTATCGGCGCTGACGCCTTCTTTTCCATGCTGGACGCGGCGCTGCCGCGATCCGGCGCGCCGCCCTGGCGCGCCTGGCCCTGGGCCGCGGAGGTGCACCCTGCAATCCTGGTTCATCGCGTCGATTCGCTCGAACCTGGACTCTATGTGCTGGTGAGAAATCCGGAAGCGCTCGCGCCACTGAAGGCGTCGCTCCGGGCCGACTGGGCGTGGCACAAGGTCGGCCCGCCGGGACTGCCGCTTTATCTGCTCCTCGCTCATGACCTGCGCGACTCTGCGCGGCTCATCTGCTGTCACCAGGACATCGCCGCCGATTCCTGCTATGCCCTGGGGATGCTCAGCCGTTACGAGATCGCGGCAGGCGAGCCTTGGCGCTATCGGACGCTCTATTGGGAATGCGGAATGCTCGGGCAGATGCTGTACCTCGAGGCCGAGGCGGCCGGCATCCGCGCCACCGGCATCGGCTGTTTCTTCGACGACGAGATGCATACGCTTCTCGGGCTCAGGAACCATGCGTGGCAGAGCCTGTACCACTTCACGGCCGGCGGCGCGGTGGACGATGCGCGCCTCACGACGCTTCCCGCGTATCCCTTCGCGCGATCGCGGTCGACGATAAGCGGGGCTATGGGTTGATGCAGCTTCCTGCGCCCACACCAGCACGGCGTTCATCAGGGTGACGCTGAACGACGGCCCCATCATCCACCGGCGCAAGACCCATCCAGAGCACGACGCACCGACCGCGTCGGGGCGCTAGAATACGTGGCGCACCACGCAGCCAACCAGGAGGAAGGGCAATGGGAAAACGTAGACCGAACGGCCGCAGAAACTTTCTTCTCAAGACCGGCGGCGCGCTGGCCGCAAGCGCATTGGGTCCGTACCCGCTCCGAGGCTTCGCGGCGGACCCGGTGAACATCGGCGCGCTCTATCCCTCGACCGGAAGCATGGCGCAGATCGGGCAGGGCTGCGTCGCCGCCGCCAAGCTCGCGGTCGAGATGGTCAACAACGCGGGCGGCATCAAGTCCCTCGGCGGCGCCAGGCTCAACCTCATCGTCTCCGACGTGCAGAGCGACACCACCGTCACCCGCACGGAAACCGACCGCCTCATCTCCGGCAACAAGCTGTCCGCCATCCACGGCTGCTTCGCCTCGGCGCTCACGCTCATCGCGAGCGAAGTCGCCGAGCGCGCCAAGGTGCCGCTCATCACCGGCTCGAGCTCCGACCAGCTGAACAAAGGCCGCAGCTACACCTTCACGCCTTTCGCGCGGGCCTCGCAGTTCGCCAAGGCGCAGCTGCAGATGTCGAAGCTCGTGGGCGCCAAGCCGAAGGTCGCGGTGATTTTCGAGAACACCGCCTTCGGCACCTCGACCTCGAACGGGCTGAAGGAGCTGGCGCCCGGCGAAGGCGTCGAGATCGTGATGTTCGAGCCGTATTCGGCCGGCTTCACCGACGCGAGCCCGCTCATCAACAAGGTGAAGGCGTCCGGCGCCAACGCGCTGTTCTCGGTGTCCTACCTCAACGACCTGATCCTGATCGTGCGCGCGGTCAAGCAGGCGGGCTTGAAGGTCGCCATCAACGGCGGCTCCGGCGGCTTCGTCATCCCGGATTTCTACAAGAACGCGGGCCCCTTGGCCGAAGGGCTGCTGGGCGTCGCGCACTGGAACCACGACGTCAACGACGCCGCGCAGAAGGTGAACGCCGAGTACAAGAAGCGCACCGGCGAATTCCTGTTCGAGTACGCCGGCGGCCTGGTCGCGCAGACCTTCATGCTGGCCGACGCGCTCGAGCGGGCGGGGTCGGCCGACCCGCAGAAGGTGCGCGACGCGCTGTCGAAGCTCGACGTCTCGAAAGGCTACGCGGCGATGGGGCCGGGCGGCAAGGTGAAGTTCGGACCCGACGGGAAGAACATCTACGCCCACCCGGTCGGCGTGCAGTGGCAGCACGGCGACCTGGCGAGCGTGTTCCCGAAGGAAGACGCGCGCGCCAGGCTGATGAAGATCTAGGCCCCGGAGGCCGTGCTTGAGATAGTCGCGCAGGCCGTCGTCAACGGCCTGCTGATCGGCGGGGTCTACGCGCTGGTGAGCATCGGCGTCACGCTGATCTTCGGCGTGGTGAAGATCGTCAACTTCGCCCAGGGCGAATTCGTGATGATCGGCATGTACCTCAGCTTCTTCCTGTTCACGCAGTTCGGCATGGACCCCATCGTGTCGCTGCTGG
>DASSQD010000054.1:0-56643 GCA_035702665.1 Burkholderiales bacterium | reverse complement strand
GGGTGCAGCTGGCCGCGCTGCGCGAGGCCCTCGATGGTGAGCACCTTCTGCCCTGCGGCGGCGGACACGGGCACCGAGCACGAGCGCACCGGCTCGCCGTTCAGGTGGACGGTGCAGGCGCCGCACTGGGCGATGCCGCAGCCGTACTTGGGGCCTTTTACGTCGAGCACGTCGCGCAGCACCCACAAGAGGGGCATCTCCGGTTCGACGTCGACGTTGTGCTTCTTGCCGTTGACGGTGAGTTCGATCATTCCCAAGTCTCCTTCGTCTGCGAAAGCGTTGCGCTAGTCTACCTCAGCCTCATCAGGCGAGACCAAGCCCCTGGTTCTTCAGGGGGAGGGCGCGGATGCGCCTGCCGGTGGCGGCGAAGATCGCGTTGCACAGCGCGGGGGCGAGCGGCGCGAGCGGCGTCTCGCCCAGCCCGCCCCAGAAGCCGCCGCTCGGGACGAGCACCGCATCGATCCGCCTCGGCATCTCGGCGATGCGCATGATGCGGTAATCGTCGAAGTTGCTCTGCTCGACCCGCCCGCCCTTCAGGGTGATCTCGCCCCACAGCGCCGAGGTGAGTCCGTAGGCGACGCAGCTCTGCACCTGCGCCTCCGCCGAGTCGGGATTCACCACGTGGCCCGGGTCCACCGCAACCACGACGCGGCGGATGTCGATCCGGTTGCCCTCGCTCACCGCGATCTCGAAGACCGCGGCGGCGTAGCTGCCGTGCGAATCCTGCACCGCGATGCCGCGGTGCGCGCCGTCGGCCGGGGGAGCGCCCCATCCCGCGGCGTTCGCCGCGGCGTCGAGCACCGCGAGGTTTCTCGGGCTTGCGGCGAGCAGCGGGCGGCGGAACTCGTAGGGGTCCTTGCCCGCGGCCCTGGCCAGCTCGTCGATGAAGCATTCGCGCATGAAGGGATTCTGCGAGTGGAACACGGTGCGCATGAAGCCGACCGGCACATGGCTGTTCCGCATCGCGAACTCGATCCTGAAGTTCGGCACAGCGTAGGGCGAGTCGATGATGCCGCCCAGGGCGTGGCGGTCGACGCCGTCCTTGATCTCCTGCGGCCGCACGGCCGCCATGATCGAGTGGCTGGCGTCGCGCACGCGCAGCGCCGTGAGCCGGCCCTCGCCGTCGAGCGCGCCTTTGAAGCGCATCAGGGTCATGGGACGGTAGAAGTCGTGCTGCATGTCCTCCTCGCGCGACCACAGGAGCTTGACCGGCCGGCCTTCCACCGCCCTTGCGATCGCCACCGCCTGGCGGGTGTAGTCCTGGAAGCCGCGCCGGCCGAAGCCGCCGCCGAGGTAGGTGAGGTGCACCTCGACGTTCTCGAGCGGCACGCCGGCGGCGTCGGCCGCGGCCGCGTGCGTGGCCTCCGCGTTCTGCGTCGGCGCCCAGACCTCGACGCGGTCGCCTTTCACGAGCGCGGTGCAGTTCATCGGCTCGAGCGGCGCGTGGTTGAGGAATGGCGCGAAGTACTCCGCCTCGACCACCTTGGCGGCGGAAGCGAACGCGGCCTCGACGTCGCCGTCGTTGCGCGCCACCGGGACCGAGGAATCCTCCAGGCCGAAGCGCACGAACTCGCGGATGCTCTCGGTCGTGGCCGAACCGTTCGCGCCCGCGTCCCATTCGATCGGCAGGAGCTTCAGCATGCGGTTCGCGCGCCACCAGTTGTCGGCGACCACCGCGACCGCGCCGTCGAGCTTCACCACCTTGACGAGGCCGCGCAGACCGAGGAGCTGCTCGTCGGCCACGGTCTTGAGCTTGCCGCGGAACACCGGGCACTGCGCGATCGCCGCATACACCAGGCCCGGGAGCTGCACGTCGATGCCGAACATCGGCTTGCCCGCCACCTTGTCGCGGATGTCGAGCCGCGGCGCCGAGCGGCCGAGGAGATTCCAGTCCTTGGGGTCCTTGAGCTTGACGTCCGACGGCGGCTCGAGCTTGGCGGCGGCCTGCGCCACCTGGCCGAAGCGCACCTTTCTCCCGGAGGGCCGGTGGATGATCGTGCCGTTCTCCGCGTCGCAATCGGAAGCGTCGGCCTTCCAGCGCTGCGCTGCCGCGGCGATCAGCATCTCGCGCGCCGTCGCGCCCGCCTTGCGCAGATATTCCTGCGAGGCGCGGATCGACTGGCTGCCGCCGGTGGCCATCGAGCCCCAGGCGCGGCCGCGGCGCAGGTTCTCCGCGCTCGAGACGAACTCGATCCTCACCTTGCGCCAGTCGCACTCCAGCTCCTCGGCGACCAGCATCGGCAGGCCGGTCGAGCTGCCCTGCCCCATCTCGGAGCGGGCGACGCGGATGAGCACGGAGTCGTCGGGCCGGATCACGATCCAGGCCGTGAGCTCGGGGCCTTTCGCGTCCGCGCCGAGCGCCGAAGAAAGGTTCAGCTCGAGTGCGAGGCCCGCGCCGAGCGCGGTGGAGACTTTCAGGAACTCTCGGCGGGAGGGGCGATGCGAAGACGGCATGGACGATCTGTAAGCGCGCCAATGGCGCGTTTATTCTGCCCGCGGACTCCGTCCGCCGCAAGCTGACGGAAGCCCCTCGGTGGCGGGACCGTCTAGAACTGGAATAACGCGCTCAGCGAAAGCATCTGCACGCGATCGACGTCCTTGATCTTGTACTGCTCGTACTCGCCGCGGATTCCGATCTTCCAGATCCGGAATCCGACGCCGACACCGTAGAACGGGTCGGTCCCGGTCTTGCTCGACGAGCTCCCGAACCCGCTGGCATCGAGGCTCCAGGACAGGAAACCAGCCTTGCCGTAGAAGTCGAGTGGACCCAGCGGGATTATCAAAAGGCCGGCCGCGTCGACTCCGTGCAGCTTGAATTGAACGTTCTGCCCGCCGATGCTCTGCGACGGCTTGCCGAAATCGGTGTAGCCGACCTCCGCTGCGAGGTCGATGATCGGAATCATGTTGAACCGGTAGCCGGCGAACACCTTGAAGGCCGCGTCGCTGGCGTCGAAATTTCCCGAGCCGGTGTCGTCCTTCACGGTCGACTGCCCGAGGCCCGCTCCGAGGTAGAGACCACTTGCTGCGTGGGCGTACGAGATCGACAAGCCGCTCAACAGCGCGGCCGCAAGGGTGATCAATCCACGATTCATGGCTGCTCCTTGGCTTGCCTCCCCTTGACCGGCCCAGTGTGGTACTCATGCGGACCCGCGGCAATTGGACTTTGGTCCTACGCCAGCGCCCAGGCCGAGTTCCTTATGTCCGTCACCAGCATGTGCCCCGGCGCGTGGGTGATGCAGAGCGGCGGCTTCGCGGCGAGCACCGCCGCTTGCGGCGTGGTGCCGCAGGCCCAGAACACCGGCAGCTCGTCCGGCTTCACCTCGATAGGGTCGCCGGCGAACGGACGGCCGAGATCCTCGATGCCGATCAGCTCGGGCCTGCCGAGGTGCACCGGCGCGCCGTGCGCGCGCGGGAAGCGCGCGGTGATCTGGATCGCGCGGATCGCGTCGGCGGCGACGAGCGGGCGCATCGACACCGCCATCGGCCCGCGGAACGGGCCCGCCGGCTCGGTCTCGATGCTGGTCAGGTACATCGCGACGTTCTTCCCCTCGCTCACGTAGCGGAGCGGGATGCCCTCCGCGATCAGCGCCTCCTCGAAGGAGAACGAGCAGCCGATCGCGAAGGCGACCATGTCCTTCGTCCAGAGATCCCGGATATCGGTGACCTCATCCTTCAGGACGCCGTCGCGGAACACGCGGTAGCGCGGCACGTCGCTGCGGATGTCGAGGTCTTCGCCGAGCCCGGGCAGCCGCGGATCGCCGGGCTCGGAGACTCCAATCAGCGGGCAGGGCTTGGGGTTGCGCTCGCAGTAAGCGCGAAAGTCGTCTGCGAAGGCGCGCGGCAGGATGCAGAGGTTGCCCTGCACGTAGCCCGGCGCGAGTCCCGCCGTGACACCGGCGAAGGTGCCCATGCGCACCGCGAGGCGCACCGCGCGGGGGTCGCTCCGGTCGAACGCCATCGTGCCGGTCGATCGCTTCAGCGGATCGGCGAGAACGCCGTGGGCTTGAGGATGCGGTTCTCCTGCGATACGAGGAGCGGCTGCACCTTCTTCAGGTACGCCTGCCACCTGGGATCCTGCGCCATCTTCTCGCGCCGCGCCGCCCGGTCGTCGAGGCTGTCGAAGCCCCACATGAACACGATCTGGTTGAGGTTGCCGGTCTCGGTGGTGAAATAGCCGATGAACTTCCCGAGGTAGGCTTGCTGCAGCGGCAGCCCCTCCTCGCCGTACAGCTTCACCATCTCTGGCACCTTGCCGGCGTGCAGGGTGTAGATACGCTCTTCGACGATCATGACGACTCCTTCGAGGCGACGCAGCCGCGGTCGATGACGTAGACGCGGTCGACCATGTGCTCGGAATGCTGCAGATCCGATTCCGAGAGTATCACCGACATGCCTTCCTTCTTCAGGCCGGCGACGACTTCCGCGAGGCGCTGCGCCAGCGCCGGCGCGACGCCTTCGAAGGGCTCGTCGAGCAGCAGCAGCTTGCTGCCGCACACCAGCGCCCGCGCGAGCGCGACCAGCTTCTGCTGGCCGCCGGAGAGCTGTGATCCCTTGCGTCGGGCGAACTCGCGCGCCTCGGGCACGAGCGTGTAGGCCTTTTGCAGCCGCGCTGCGGCGTCGGGAGCGCGGGCGGCCCAGGCGGGCACGAGCGCGTTCTCCTCGGCGGTCAGCTCCGGCACGAGGCGCCGGTCCTCGGGCATGTAGCCGATGCCCAGGCGGGCGCGCTCGTGCGTCGGCAGGGCGAGAAGATCCGCATCGCCGAACCTTACGGTGCCGCTGCCGACCTTCAGCAGGCCCATGAGGGACTTCATCAGCGTGGTCTTGCCGGCGCCGTTGCGACCGATCAAGCCCGCCATGCTCCCCTGCGGCAGCTCGAGCGAGACCTCGCGCAGGATCTGCACGTTGCGGATGGCGACGCTCAGCCCGCTGATGCTAAGCATGCAAGGTCCCGACCACGTAGCGCCGCACCTCGGCGTCCTTCAGCACCGCCTCGGGCGGCGCGTCGGCGATGATGCGCCCGTCGTAGAAGGCGAGCACGCGTCCGGCGAAGCGGCTCACCACCTCCATGTCGTGCTCGACGAAGATCACGGTCGCGCCCTCGGCCTTCACCGCCTGCATGATCAGCTCCATGATGCCGAACTTCTCCTCGGCCGAGACGCCGCTCGTGGGCTCGTCGAGCAGCAGCACGCGCGGCCGCGCCGCCATGGTGAGCGCGATATCGAGGAGCTTGCGCATGCCGCCGGGCAGCACCTGCGCGTTCTTGTCGCGGTGCTCCGACAGGCCGAAGCGCGCGAGGATCCGGTCGGCGGCCTCCTCGGCGGGCGCGTCATGGCCGGGGACGTCGGGCCGGCCGAAGGACAGGAACCCGCCGCGGCCGGCGTTATGCAGCATGATCCCCAGAGCGGTCAGCATGTTCTCGCGCACGGTGAGCGAGCTGTAGAGCTGCGGGATCTGGAACGAGCGGCAGATGCCGAGGCGCGAGATGTCGCGCGGCGGAAGCGCAGTGATGTCGCGCCCCTCGTAGCGGATGCTGCCCGAGTCCGGCTTCAGGTACCCGGTGATCATGTTGATGAAGGTCGTCTTGCCGGCGCCGTTCGTGCCGATCAGCCCGACCACCGAGTCGCGCTCGATCGCGGCGCTGACCGCTTGAGCGGCGGTGACCGCGCCGAAGGCCTTGTTCAAGCCCTGCGCGTCGAGGATCGGACTCATTTCGGACCGGCTCCGGCCGCCCTGAGCCGAGTGAACAGCGACCACAGCCCGTCCGGCAGGAACACGATCGCCGCGAGCAGCGCGACGCCCATGCTCATCTGCCAGGTGTTGGGCGAAAGGTCGTAGGCGGTGGTGTGGATCGCGCCGAAGATGAGCGCTCCCAGGAACGGCGCGATCACGCTCCCCGAGCCGGCGAGGATCGCGATGAACACGAATTCCCCCGAAGTCGTCCAGTAGGCCATCTCCGGGTCGATGTGCCCGACGGTCGTCGCGGCGAGCGCGCCGCCCGCCCCGGCGAGCGCCGCCGCGATGACGTAGTTGACGTGGATCGCGTAGCGCACCGACGCGCCCATGTACTCGACGCGGATCTCGTTGTCCTTGATCGCCGGCCCGAGCCGTCCGAGCGGCGTCCTCAGGAAGCGGTGCGTGAGCAGCGCCGCGAGCAGGGTCAGGCACGCCGCGGCGAGGAGCACCGCGTAGCGCACCCAGGCCTCGTCCGGGCGCACGCCGAGGAGCGTCGCCTTCGCCAGGTTGAATCCGTCGGTCGAGCCCAGCGTCTCGCTCTTCACGATCAGGCCGTAGAAGATCATCGATAGCGCGAGGGAAAGGAGCCCGAAGAAGATGCCGCGGTAGCGCGCGAGCAGGAAGCCGAGGACGAACGCGACCGCGGCGGCTGCGGCGGTCCCAGCGAGCATCTGCGCGAGGAGATCCGAGACGCCGAACGCGCGCGAGAGAGCGCCCGCGGTATACGCGCCGATGCAGTAGAAGAGCGCCTGGCCGAAGGACACCAGGCCCGCGCGCAGCAGGAGCGACAGGCCGAGCACCACCAGCCCCTGGGCGCAGGCGATAGTGAGGATGAAGAGCAGCCATTGCGGCAGCACCAGGCCGCCCAGCGCGAGCGCCGCGAGGATCGCGACCAGCGTCGCCGGCGTGCGGTCGGGCCTCATATCTTCCGCGGCTCGGCGAGGCCGAACAGGCCCCGGGGCCGGAACGCGAGCACCAGCGCCATCACCGAGTAGATGACGAACAGCTCGACTTGCGGCAGGTAATGGACCGAGACGGAGCGCACCAGGCCCACGATCACCGCGCCGAGCGCGGCGCCGGGCAGGCTGCCCAGGCCGCCGATCACCACGACCGCGAACGAGAGCACGATGACGTCCACGCCCAGGCCCGGCACCACCGACACCGTGGGCGCGGTGAAGCTGCCGCCGAGCGCGGCGAGCAGGCAGCCGAGCGTGAAGGTGACCAGATAGAAGCGGTCGACGTTCACGCCGAGCGCACGGCTCATCTCGGGGTCGTGGATCACCGCGGCCAGGAGCTTCCCGACCTTCGTGCTGTGCAACACCCACGCGAGTCCGGCGCTCAGAGCCAGCGCGAGGCCGACCAGGATCAGGTTGTAGGTCGGATACTTCAGCCCGCCGACCTCGAAGCTGCCGAGCAGCGCGTAGGGCTCGGCGACGAAATAGGGATTCACGCCCCAGATCAGCTTGATCGTGTCCTCGAGGATGAGAAAGAGCGCGTAGGTGACCAGCAGGATCACGACCTCGTCCTTGGCGTACATGAAGCGCAGCAGGCCGCGCTCGATCGCCGGCGCGAACACGAGCGTGACGAGGATCGCGCCGCCGAGCAGCACCGCGTAGGAGAGCATCGGCGGATAGCCCTTCGCGAGCCAGGCGCCGGTAAGCGAGGCGCCGGCGTAGGCGCCGAGCGCGTAGAAGCTGCCGTGCGTCACGTTCAGGATCTTCATGACGCCGTAGACCAGCGTCAGGCCCACCGCGGCGATGAACAGCCATGCGGAGTAGATCACGCCGTCGACGAGGACCGGGCCGATCTGGGACAAGGCGGGCTCGACTGAATGCGCCGGATACGAAAACGGCCGCGCGTTCGGCGGCCGTTCTCCCGTTGATGCGTCGCTTCTACTTCTTGAATCCGCCCTTGATCCAGTCGGTGCTCTTCACGCCCTCGGGCGGGTTGACCGCCTCGGCGGGGTAGCGCTTGACGTTGACCATGGTGAGCTTGCCGCCGACGTTCTTGGTCATGCCGTACGCGGTCTCCATGATCGCCTGGTGGCCCTTGCCGATCGCCATGCGCACATGTCCGCCGGGACCGTCGAAAGCGAGATGCTCGAGCGCCGCGCCCACCTGCTCGTTCGTCGGGCGCTTGCCGCCGTTGGACGCCATGGCCTTCTCCCAGGCCGCCTTGACGCCGAGGATCGCCTGCGCCATCTGGTAGGAGGCGTAGTTCGGCGGCGCGTTGAATTTCGCCTCGAACCCCTTCGCGAACCAGCGGTTGTAGGCGTTGTCCGGCGCGTACGGGCCGAAAGGGCCGCGGGCGCCGAGCACCGTGCCGTCGGGAATCTGCGCGGCGAGCTTGTGCATCGCGGTCTCGCCGGTCGTGAGGATCACGGTGCGCTTGTCGAACAGGCCGCGCGGCGACGCCTGCAGGATGAAGGCCTCGAGGTCGCCGTCCCAGAAGCTCGAATGGATCACGTCGGCGCCGGTGCCGAGCAGCGAGGAGATTTCCGCGGTGTACTGCCCCGCGAAGAGCTTGGGCATCTGCGAGGTCTTCACGTCGACGCCGGGATCGATCTGCTTCATCGAGGCCTCGAAGTCGCCCCAGGAGTCCTGGCCCCAGGCGTAGTTCTGGTTCACGCCGGCGATCGACTTGACCTTGCCCTTCGTATCCCTCACGAAGTACGCCGCGCCGACCGAGTCCATGGTCGCGGTGGGCGAGGTGCGGAACACGTACTTGTACGACGCGTCCTCGAAGATCCGCGGCGTGCCGCAGTCGAAGAAGTTGGTGAACTTCTTCAGCTCCTCGGCCACGGGCGCGATCGCAAGGCATGAACCGCTCGAGATGTACCCGATGACCAGGTCGACGTTGCTTCGCTGCACGAGATTCCGGTACTCGGTGACCACCGAGGTCGTCGGGCCAGCCTCGTCGATCTGGACCATCTCGATCTTCGATCCGCCGAAGCCGACCTTGCCGTAGGGCGCGGGCCCCTTGCCGGCGTTCAGCTCGTCGACGACGAAATCGGCGGCGTTCTTCGCCGGCACGCCGAAAGGCGACGCGGCGGGCCCGGAGAGGAACATCACGAAGCCGATCTTCACCGGCTGCTGGGCGAGCACCCCCAGCGGCGCCAGAGCGGCGGCAATCACTCCTGCAACAGCGACCTTCTTGAGACCCTCCATTGGATTCTCCTCGGTGGTTTGCGCGTGTCCTGCAGCGCCGCTCGTTCCCCGATGGCGGCGTCGGTTGTTTGATCCAGTTTGCAGCAGGAGCGCGCGGACGGTCAAGCCAGGCTGGAGCGCCGCGGGCGCCTTAGGCCCCCGGCAGCTTGTAGTCCTTAAAGTCCTGCCGCAGCTTCGTCTTCAGCAGCTTCCCCGTCGCCGTGTGCGGCAGCTGGTCGACGAAGGCGACGTCGTCGGGCATCCACCACTTCGCCACCTTGCCCTGGTAGAACGCGAGCAGCTGCTCGCGCGTGATCTCGGCTCCCGGCTTCTTCACCGCCACGATCAAGGGCCGCTCGTCCCACTTGGGATGGCGCACGCCGATCACCGCGGCCTCAGCGATCGCCGGGTGCGCGACCGCGATGTTCTCCAGGTCGATCGAGCTGATCCACTCGCCGCCCGACTTGATCACGTCCTTGGAGCGGTCGGTGATCTGCATGAAGCCGTCCGGGTCGATGGTCGCGACGTCGCCGGTAGGGAACCAGCCGTTCTTGAGCGGGTCACCGCCCTCGCCCTTGAAGTACTCGGAAAGGATCGCCGGCCCGCGCACGAGCAGGTCGCCGAAAGCCTTGCCGTCTCGCGGCAGCTCCTTCCCCTCGCCGTCGACGATCTTCATCTGAACGCCGAAGACCGTGCGCCCCTGCTTGAGCTGGAGCTCCCTCTGCTTCTCGCGCGGAAGGCTCAGGTGCTTCGTCTTCAGCGTGCACATGCTGCCCAGCGGGCTCATCTCGGTCATGCCCCAGGCGTGACGGCATTCGACGCCGTACTCGCGGAAGGTATCGATCATCGCCGGCGGGCAGGCCGAGCCGCCGACGACGACCGTCTTCAGCGAGCTGAACTTCAGGTTGTTCTGCTTCATGTGCGCGAGCAGCGCGAGCCACACCGTCGGCACGCCCGCGGTCTGCGTCACGCCCTCGGACTCGAACAGCTCGTACAGGCTCTTGCCGTCGAGCGCCGCGCCCGGGAAGACGAGCTTGGCGCCGTTCATCGGGGCGAAATAGGGAATACCCCAGGCGTTGACGTGGAACATCGGCACGACCGGCAGGATCACCGAGCGCGCCGAGCAGTCGAAGATGTCGGGCAGCGACGCGGCGTAGGCGTGCAGCACGTGCGAGCGGTTGGAGTAGAGCACGCCCTTGGGATGGCCGGTGGTCCCCGAGGTGTAGCACAGGCCCGCGGCCGTCCATTCGTCGAACTGCGGCCACTCGTAGTCGCCGTCCTCGCGCTCGAGCAGCTCCTCGTAGCACAGGAGATTCGAGGTGCCGATCTTCGGCATGTGCGCCCGGTCGCACATCACCACCCAGCCCTTCACCGCCTTGCACGCGGGCGCGAGCTTCTCGACGAGCGGCGCGAAGGTCAGGTCGAACAAGACGTACCGGTCCTCCGCGTGGTTGACGATGAACTGCAGCTGATCGGGGAAGAGCCGCGGGTTGATGGTGTGCATCACCGCGCCCATCCCCGAGACGCCGTAGTAGATCTCGAAGTGGCGGTAGCCGTTCCACGCCAGCGTGCCGACGCGGTCGCCTTCCTTCACCCCGAGGCGCTGCAGCGCCTGCGCGAGGCGCTTCGCGCGCGCGTGAGCCTGCGAGTAACTCGCGCGATGGATCGATCCCTCGACCGTGCGGGACACGATCTCGACGTCGCCGTGGTTGCGATCGGCGTGCACGATCAGCGACGACACCAGCAGCGGCATGTCCATCATCTGGCCGCGCATGTTCCCTCCTCAGGGACGCCTAGCTCGCCGAAAATTAACCTGCGCGAAAACCCGTGTCAATCTACAATCGTCCCGGACATGAGCGTCAGGAAACTCTTCGACCTCGCCGGAAAGATCGCCCTCGTCACCGGCGGCTCGCGCGGCCTCGGCCTGCAGATCGCCGAGGCTCTCGGAGAGATGGGCGCGAAGGTCGCGCTCACCGCGAGGAAGGCCGACGAGCTCGAGCAGGCGCGCGATCATCTGTCGCGCCAGAACGTCGAGGCGCTCGCGCTGACCTGCGACCTGTCGCAGCCGGACTCGATCGGCCCCATGGTCTCGAAGCTGCTCGAGCGCCACGGGCGGATCGACGTCCTCGTCAACAACGCCGGCGCGAGCTGGGGCGCTCCCGCCGAAGACCATCCGCTGGAGGCGTGGCAGAAGGTGGTGAACCTCAATCTCACCGGGACCTTCCTCGTCACCCAGGCGGTCGGCAAGCGCTCGATGATCCCGAACCGCTACGGCAGAATCGTCAATGTCGCGTCGATCGCGGGGCTGCGCGGCAATCCGGTGGGCATGCTGAAGACGCTCGCCTACAACACCACCAAGGGCGGCCTGGTGAACTTCACGCGGGCGCTCGCCTCGGAGTGGGGCGAGTACGGCATCACGGTGAACGCGATCGCACCGGGATTCTTTCCGTCGAAGATGAGCCGGGTGGCGCTGGAGCGGATCGGGGAACAGGTCGTGGCGAGCTCGCCGCTGCACCGCCTGGGCAACGAGGAGGACCTGAAGGGAATCGTCGCGCTGCTCGCCTCCGACGCCTCCCGGCACATCACGGGCCAGATCATCGCCGTCGACGGCGGCGCGAGCGCCGCGTAGAGTAGGGCCATGGAAGGCTCAGGCGGAATCCGCATTCCCTTCACCGAGCACCTCGGCGTGCAGCTCCTCGAGTCGACCCGGGAGCGCGCGGTGGTGTCACTGAGGAGACGCCCGGAGCTGCTCAACAGCTGGGGCGCGACGCACGGCGGCGTCATCATGACCATGCTCGACCTGGTGATGAGCTGGGCGGTGCGCGGCCACTACGGCATCTCGGGCGGCGTGCTGACGGTCGACATGAGCGTCGGCTTCATGAAAGGCAGCTTCGGCGACAAGGTCACCGCCGAGGGACGCGTCCTCCACGGCGGCAAGTCCACCGCCTTCTGCGAGGCCGAGGCGCGCGACGACGCGGGCGCCCTGCTCGCCAAGGCGATCGGCACCTTCAAGCTGCTCGCGGACAGGGAAAAGAAGGGCGGATAGGGGCGTCCTCGCAGCGGGACGCCCCTGGCGCCAAGATGCGCGCTAGGCCGCCTTCGCCGTCCGCGGCGTCAGCAGCGCCAGCACGACCGCGACGGCGATCAGCGCCACCACGTCGCCCCAGAGGTGCCCGCGGTGCTGGCTCATCGCGAGCGACTGCGCCCCCATGATCGCGCCGTGAACCACGCTCGACCACACGGTGAACCAGATGAGGCTGCGGTGCGCGAGCGGATCGCGCGATGCGATCAGCAGGAAGACGCCGAGCGTCGCGTAGATGCCCAGGATCATCTGCAGAGACTCCGGCTGTCCCCAGGACCACCCGGACGGCCAGACGATCGAGAGCGGATAGATGCCGAAGACGAAGATCAATCCCACCACGAGCAAGGCGATTCGCAAATACTTGATGCGGTCGGTCTCAGTCATAATGCTCCCCCTTTGTCGAGTTGTGACATTGCGGACTGCTGAAGATGCGCGTTCTCCTGCGTGAGCAACTCCCGTTTCCCGTCGTAGCCGAAGGTGCTGTGCGCCCAGAGGCCGGCGAGGACGATCAGCGCGAGCCATAGCAGCACGATGAGAGCGGCGCCGATGCGCCCGGCGCGAGTTGCGTCGGGATGTTCCCGCCGCGCGCGCGCCCTGCACTCGTCCATCACGTCGGCAGGAATCATCTTAACAGCGAGCGCGATCGCGAAGGGCAAGAGGATGATCTCGTCGACGAAGCCGAGCACCGGGATGAAATCCGGGATCAGGTCGATCGGACTCAAGGCATAGGCGACGATCGCGGCGAGAAAGGCCTTCGCGTACCACGGCGTGCGCGGGTGGCGCGCGGCGAGGTAGAGCGCGAGAACTTCGGCCTTGAGCTCCCGGGCGCGCTGCTTGAGGCTGGCGAGAACCGTCACTCGGTCTTCGGCGCGAGCATCATCTCGCCGCCGCCGAGGATCAGGCGGTTCCAGGTCGGCGTGACGACGATCTCGTTCACGCACACGTGCGACGGCGATTCGGCGACGAACCGCACGACGCGCCCCAGGTCCTCCATCCTGAGCATCCTCGCCTGGTCCTCGGGCGAGGGCGGCTTCGGCCGCGCGCGCTGCATCGGCGTCACGGTCTCGCCCGGGTGGACGACGCACGCGCGGATGCCGTGCATACCCTCCTCCATGTTGATCTGGTGGGTGAGGCCGGTGAGCGCCTGCTTGCTCGCGTTGTACGCCGCGCCGCCGACGTAGCCCTGGTAGCGCGCGAACCACGAGCCGATGTTGATCACCACGCCGTCGCGCCGCGCGCGCATCGACGGCAGGACCGCGAGGATGCAGTAGAGCGCGCCGTTGAGATTGGCCTCGACCACCCGGTCCCACTCGGAAGCGGCGAGGTCCTTGAAGAAGCGCTTCGGGATGTTGACGCCCGCGCAGTTGACGAGGACGTCGACGCGGCCGTGGCGCGACAGGATCGCCTGCGCCGCGCGCTCGACCGCCTCCCGGTCCGCGATGTCGACGACTTCCGCGTCGGCCCGCGCGCCGGCCTGCTCGATCAGGCGCTGCGTCTCCGCGAGCGCCTCGGCGCGTCGCCCGGACACGACCACGGCCGCCCCGGCCTTCGCCAGCTCGACCGCCGAGGCCTGCCCGATGCCGCTCCCGCCTCCCGTCACCCAGGCGATCTTTCCCTTCAGTCCGCTCACGCGACGGCCTCCGTGGTTTCCAGCTCGGTCTCGATTATCGGCGGCAGAGGCGAGTCGAGCGCCGCGCACACCGCGCGCAGCAGCTCCCCCTCGGCCAGCGCGAGTTTAGCATCGGCCATGACCACCGCCACGCAGGCCTTGATGAAGGCCGGCTTCCTGAGCGGCGCGAGCTGCTTCAGCTCGTTGAGCGCGGCGTCGACGACGTCGATGCGGAGCTCCGCCGGCGCGCTGAATACGCCCCCGGTGATCCCGAGCGCTTCCATCCCCTTGTTGAAGGCGAACATCCCTCCCTTCCCTGCGTGCGCGAACAGCGACAGGACGATCGCAGACTCCCGCGCGAGCGAGGGGATGTCCTTGTACTTTGCGAGCGGGGCGCGCTTCGGCGCGGCGCCCAGAGTGCGGTTCAGGATCGTCTGAAGCACGAATTCGCCGAGGCTCACCTTTCCGTGCGCCTCGATGAGCCGGCGCACCAGGGCGAGCAGGCGCTCGCGCTCCTCCTGCGGCAGGGCCTTCAGCGTCGGCAACGCGAGGCTGAGTACCGGAAAACGCAGGCGCGGGCCCAGCGGCGCCAGAGCGTCGGCGAAGCGGGCGCACTGATCCGCGGCGGCGGCGCCGGCATCGTCGCGCACCAGCGCGAGCTGCCGCACGCGCGTGTCGTCCGCCGCGACGAGCAACGCCAGAACGGCCGTCTTCGCTCCGGCCGCGTCTCCGGTCGCGCTGCGGACGTCCTCCGGAATGTCGTCGAGGACGCGGCGGGCGTGGTCGACGTGCGCGGAAGTGGGATTCCCGATGCTGCCGAGGAGCGCCGCCGCGGCGGGCAAGGCTCCGGCGGCCGGCGGAACGGCCGCGGAGAGCGGGCTTCTGAACGCCTCGACCACCGGGCTCGGCTCCTCGGAGGCTTCCTCGCGCTCGCTGCGCTCCTTCAGGAGGCGCACCGCCTGCGGGCCGAGCAGCCGCTCCATCCTCTCCTCGACCGGCGGGTGGGTCCTCAGCAGGGAGAATTCCATGAGCTCGCCGACCGGGGAGCCGATGCACATGTGCGACAGCTCCTCGGCGTGGCGATGCATGATCACGCTGCCGCGCCGGGCGATCTTGAAAAGCGCGCCCCCGATGCCGTCGGTGCTGCGCGTGAACTGCACCGCCGAGGCGTCGGCCAGGAACTCGCGCTCCCGGGAGACCGCGGCCTTGATCAGCCGCCCTGCGAGCACGCCCACCGAGCCGATGAGCCACAGCAGCACGCCGAGGAGGAACAGCCGGGCGTCGCCGCGGTTGCCCCGGCCTCCGGTCGCCGCGCGCATGAGGAAGCCACCCGCCGAGCCGATGAGGACGATGCCGGCGATGACGCCGAGCAGCCGGACGTTGAGGCGCATGTCTCCGTTGAGAATGTGGCTGAACTCGTGCGCGACCACGCCCTGGAGCTGGTCGCGGTTGAGCTCCTTGAGCGTTCCCTCGGTCACCACGATCACCGCCTCGTTGGCGGAGTAGCCGGCGGCGAACGCATTGATCGAGCCCTCCCCGTCCATGACGAATACCCGGGGAACCGCGACGCCGGAGGCGAGCGCCATCTCCTCGACGATGTTGAGAAGGCGCTTCTCCTCGGGAACCCTCGTGTCGCGCCCGAGGAAGCGCGCATCGACCATCCCGGCGACCGCCGCGCCGCCGCCGGAGAGCTGGTTCAGGCGCACCAGCGTCCCCCCGAAGATCACGCCGAGCACGACGACCGTGGTGATCACGTACGCGGAGTGCGGGACGGCGGCGAGCGCCCGCCCGAAGGGGAGCAGCGGGCGATCGGTGGCGAAGAGATAGATAGTGCCCCCGACGACGTTGATCGAGAGGACGATCGCGGCGACCGCGACGAGGAACGCGAGCAGGATCCAGCCGGTGTTCCGCCTCGCGCGGTGCTGCTGCTCGAAGAAGTCCATGGAGCAGCGCGGCTACCGGAATGCGGGTCTAGCTGAACGAGACCTTGATCGGCTTCCTCTCCTCCGGCGATTCCGTCGCCTCGAGCAGCGTCGCTTCCCGGAAGCCGCCGAAGCCGGCGACGAAGTTGTTCGGGAAGCTCTCGATCGCGGTGTTGTAGCTCATCACGTCGTCGTTGTAGGCCTGGCGCGCGAAGGAGATCTTGTTCTCGGTGCTGGTGAGCTCCTCGGAGAGCTGCATCATGTTCTGGTTGGCCTTCAGGTCGGGGTACGACTCCGAGACGGCGAACAGCCTGCCGAGCGCGCCCGAGAGCCCGGCCTCGGCCGCGATCATCTGTTTCATGGCGTCGGCGTCGGCGGGATTGGCGGCGGCGCGCTGGTTGGCGCTCTGCGCGCTCGAGCGCGCGGCGATCACCGCTTCCAGCGTCTCGCGCTCGTGCTTGATGTAGCCCTTCGCCGTCTCGACGAGATTCGGAATCAGGTCGTAGCGGCGCTTCAGCTGCACGTCGATCTGCGCAAAAGCGTTCTTGAAGCGGTTGCGCGCCGCGACGAGCCCGTTGTAGATCGAGATGAGCCAGACGAAGGCCGCCACGACGATGCCGACTACGATCCAGAAACCGAAGCTCATGTCTCCTCCTTTGTGTCGCGTATGACGACCGTTCCCGCCGCCTTGTCGTGCCAGCCCTGCTTGCGCCGGTCGAAGGCGATCCAGAGAACCCCGATCAGCGGAAGCACGAACATCCACATGAGGAGCAGCACTACCGCGCGCAGCGTCAGCTTGCCGATCTTTGCCCGCGCGAGCGTCGTCGCGTCGACGATCTTCGCCGACAGCAGCATCAGCCCCGGAGTCGCGCTGCGATAGCGCCACAGCACGATCATCGCGAGCAGAGGCAATACGAGCTGGGTCCAGAAGTCGACCGCGAGGGTCCGCCCGGCCATGGCGAGCGCGGGATATTCACGGCCGTAGAAGGCGATCTCGATCGGCGCGATGATCGCGAGCAGGACGAGGACGTCGATGACCGAAGCGCCCAGCCTCAGCCAGAATCCGGCGTACGTGGGCTCGCGCGTGTCGACCATGGGCTCCCTTGCGCCGCATGGTAGCCCGACCCTCGCAAGCGAGGCAACCGCCCGCGGGACGCGCGCTCGAGACGGTTCTCGGCTTCGCTAGTTGGCCGTACCGTCCGGCTGCGGGAGCACCGGCACCCACGGCGACGCGCAGGTCTGCACGTACGGGTAGTAGGCCTGGGAATCGGGACAGTAGTACCAGTAGTCGTTCCGCTCGGCGTAGCCCGGAGTGTCCGAATTCGGCGTATCCGCGTAGGGCTGCGCGTCCGAGTAGGCCGGCGCCTCGACGTAAGCAGGCCCGCCGGCGACCGGCGCGACGTACGGATACGGATAGTACGGATACGGGGGCGGCGGAAACCAGAACGGCGCGGCCACCACGATGCCTCCGCTGACGATGACCGGGTGGCTGTGGATCGGGTGGACCGGATGGATCGGCACCGGGAACGGCCGGGCGATGATGCCCGGGGGACGACCGATGGGATGCGGCCCGGTCGTGAAATGCATGGGTCCGGTGGTGAAACGCATCGGCCCGGTGGTGAAGTGCGTAAACCCGCCGCTCGGCGCCGGACGCCCGCCCATCGCCACCGCGCGGCCTCCGCCCCCATGAGGGCCGCCGCCCCTGCCGGCCTGCGCGAGCCCCGCGCCGGCCGCGAGCGTCAATCCCAGCAGTATCGCGATCGACCTTTTCATGTGAGCCTCCTTGCGGAGATCTCCTGCGAGGAAGTGTAACGCCGCACCGACCCCGCTGTTGACCTTTTACACCTTTTACACGCGGTTACAAAGCGCGTCTTCATGCGCAGTCGGGCTCACCGGCGCGCGGCGCCGGCCGCTGCACGAAGCCGAATCGGCGGGGCACGTCCGCGCCGCGGATAGGCGCGACGCGAACGCTTCTGCCGTGCAGCATCGCCCGCGCTTCTTCGCCGCCGACGACGTCGTCCAGCAGGCGCTCCGACGTCCGGCCGCCCGCGTCCGCGAGGCGTTCGACGAAGGCGGGCAGGTCGCGGTCGAGGAGCACGCCGATACCCATGTCCGACTCGAGCAGCAGCGCGCCGGCGTCGTCGACGAACACCGTCCCGGGCGTGCGCGCCGCGGCGCCGGTGTGCGAGAGCAGTCCCTCGCCCGCGTCGTCGAGCCGGTAGATCCAGGGCGTGTAGTCGAGCGCGACGAACACCCGCTGCGGCCCGTTCTGGAAATACCAGCGGCCCTCGGCGTCGGCCGCGTAGTTCCGGCCGATGAACTCGTTGACCGCGGCGTTGGCGATGCGCTCGAAGCGCCCGGAGACGTTCTTGATCAGCCAGCTGCCGCGGCGGTCGAGCGACAGCCAGCCGTAGACCGACGGCACGTCCGGCCATTTCAGCATGCCGCGGATGACGATCTCGTCCATGGCGGATCCAGTATAGTGCGGCCGTATCGGGAGGGCGCGATGCAGCGCGGCGAATTCACCTTCTTCCATCCGCTGCGGGTCCGCTGGGCGGAGGTCGACCGGCAGGATGTGGTGTTCAACGGCCACTACTTCCTCTACTTCGACGTCGCCGTCGCCGAGTACTGGCGCGCGATCGGCTTCCGCTATCCCCAGGACCTCGTCGACAGGTTCGGCACCGACATCTACGCGGTGAAGGCGGGCGCGGAATACCACGGCTCGGCGACCTACGACGAGCTGCTCGACATCGGCTGCCGCGCCGCCCGCATCGGCCGCTCGTCGCTGCAGCTCCTGCTCGGCGTGTGGCGCGGCGCCGAGCACCTCACCAGCGGAGAGCTGGTGTACGTCAACGCCGACGTGAAGACCCGGAAATCCGCTCCCTGGCCGGAAGCGGTGAAGGAAGCGATCCTGCGGTTCGAGCGGACGCCGCCCGTTACTGCCTAGCGGAGTGCGGCCTTGACGCTAGTGCGGAAGTCCCGCTCCGCTGGATCGTCGCTATACGGCGCCGAGGCGATGAAGCGCTCGATCGATTCGCGCGTCGCCTCGATGTCATCGAGGTCGCGCGACAGCCTCCCCAGCTGCTCGTACAGGTGGTTGAACTGCGCGTCGCAGCGGGGAATCGGCGTGGGATAGGTCCGGATCTCCTCGGCGAGGCGCTCCCGCACCGCGCGCAGGTGCTCGGCGATTTCCGTCGCGAGAGCGGCCAGATCGCGACGCTCGATGACGGCGCTCATGACGGAATTCTACTCCGCTTTGATGCCCGCCTCGCGCGCGATCCTCGAGAACACGGCGACGTCGTTGCGGATCAGAGCGTCGAAATCCTCCGGGCTCATCGGGCGCGGCGTCATGCCGATCGGCGCGAAGCGCTCGTAGGTATCGGAGCTGCGCAGGATCCGCGCGATCTCGGCGTTGAGCTTGTTGACGACGGGCCGCGGCACGCCGGAGGCGGTGAGCAGCCCGAACCACAGGATCGATTCGTATCCGGGCACGGTTTCGGCGACCGTGGGCAGGTCGGGAAGCAGCAGATCGCGCTTCGCCGACGACACCGCGAGGCCGGCGAGCTTGCCCTCGCGGACCAGATTGATCGCGTTGGCGATGGGCGCCATGAAGAACTGGACGCGGCCGGTCATCGTCTCCGTGAGCGACTCGGGAATGCCCTTGAAAGGCACGTGGACCACGTCGATCCCCGCCATCGCCTTGAACATCTCGCCGGCGAAGTGCGTGCCGCTGCCCACGCCGGCCGAGGCGAAATTGAGCTGGCCGGCCTTGGCCTTCGCCGCCGCGATCAGCTCGCGCGCCGAGCGTATCCCGAGCCCGGGCGTCGCGACCAGCACGTAGCACGAGCTGGCGGTCTCGGTGATCCCCGCGAGGTCCTTGAACGTGTCGTAGGGCAGCTTCGGATAGATCGCAGCCGCGACGGCATGGGCCGAGGACACCGACAGGAGCGTGTAGCCGTCGGGCGCGGCGCGCGCCGCGGTCGCCGCGGCGATTGTGCCGCCGGCGCCCGGGCGGTTGTCGACGATCACCTGCTGCTTCCACGTCTCGCCGAGCTTCTGCGCGATCCAGCGCGCGGTGATGTCGGGCCCGCCGCCGGGCGTGAAGCCGACGAGGATGTGGATGGGACGCGCGGGATAGTCGGCCGCCTGCTGGGCGAAGACCGGGGCGCCTGCGAGGAGCGCGAGCGCGGCGATGATTCTCATGCGCGCCTCCGGAACACCTCGCGTCCGAGAACCGCGGCGCCGAGGATCAGCCCGGCGATATCGGTGAACACCGCGCCGGGGAAAGCATCGGAGGGTATCAGCAGAAGCACGCCGGCGGCGACGAAGAGAAGCCGCGCGGGGATCGCGATCGGGCCGGAGTAATAGCCGACGACGCCGATCGTCCCCATCCAGATGCCGAGCGCGGCGGTAATCACCGACCAGACGATGGTGAGCGGATCGCCGTGCATCAGCAGGCTGGGCGAGACGGCGAAGAGGAAGGGCACGATGTACGCCGCCCAGCCGATGCGCGTCGCCGTCCACCCGGTCTTGTCGACGTCCGCTCCCGCGATGTTCGCCGCGGCGAAGGCCGACAGCGCCACCGGCGGCGTCACCATCGACATCACGCCGAAATACAGCAGGAACATGTGCGCGGCCATCGGCTCGATGCCCACCTTGACGAGCGCCGGCGCGATCAGCGTCGCCATGATGATGTACACGCCGACGGTCGGCAGCCCCAGGCCGAGCAGGATCGCCATGATCGCGGTGAGCGCCAGCATGACGGGCACGCTCTGGCCGGTGATGGCGAGCAGCTGCAGCGTCATGCCGAAGGCGAGCCCCGAGATGTTGAGGATGCCGATGAACATGCCCGACACCGCGCAGATCAGGATCAGATCGACCACGGTGCCGCCGGTCGAGACGACCGCGGCGACGATGTCCTTGAGCGGCACGCGCTCGCCCTTGTAGCCGAAGCCGAGCGATAGAACGATCAGCACCGCGGCGGCGAGCAGCGCCGCGTGCTCGGCCTGCCAGTTCCACTGGACCAGCGCGTACACCAGCACCACGAAAGGCAGCGGGAAGTACCAGCCCGACTTGAGCACCGCGAGCGTGCGCGGCAGCTTTGCCGGGTCTTCGCCCGAGATCCCGCGCTTGGCCGCCTCGACGTCGACCGCGAAGAACAGCGCGAGGTAGTACAGGAGCGCCGGGATGATCGCCGCGATCATCACCTTGGCGTAAGGCACCTGCAGCACCTCGGCCATGAGGAAAGCCGCGGCGCCCATCACCGGGGGCATGAGCTGGCCGCCGGTCGAGCCCACCGCCTCGATCGCCGCGGCGATCTGCGCGGGAAAGCCCGAGCGCTTCATCAGCGGGATCGTGACCACGCCCACCGCCGAGACGTTCGCGACCGCGCTCCCGGAGATCATGCCGAAGAAGGCCGAGCCCACCACGGCGACCTTGGCCGAGCCGCCCCGGTAGCGGCCCATCCAGGCGCGCGCGAGGTCGGTGAAGAACTCCGAGCCGCCGCAGCGTCCGAGCACCTGCCCGAGCAGGATGAACGGCACGATGACGATGATGCCGATCTGCAGCGAGGTGCCGAGCAGCGCGTTGGTGTCCAGGCTCAGGTAGACGAGCAGGCGCGTGAACTCCACCGGGCGCGCCTGGAACACGCCCGGCAGGTAGTGCCCGAGCATGCAGTAGACCGCGCCGCCGAGCGTGAACCACACGAGCGACATCCCGGCCATGCGCCGCGTGCCCTCGAGCACGAGCAGCGCGAGCGCCGCCGACATCAGGATGCCGTCGAGCGGCCGCATCGTGAGCCGGTCGCTCAGCTCGGGGTAGGTCCACGCGAGGTAGACGCACAGGGCGAGCCCGCCGAAGGCCGCCGCGAGGTCCCACCACCTCGGCGGCTTGCGCGTGACGAGGAAGCAGATCGCAAGAGCGAGGCCGAGCACCGCGACCAGCAGCTGCTCGGTGTAGAGGTTGAGGTGCAGGACCGAGCGCTGCAGGTCGAGCACCCAGCCCGTGACGCAGACGACGAGCAGCGCCTGGAGCGCGAACAGCGTGCGCGCGTACGGCCTCTTCGCCGGCGACGTGTCCTCGATGAATTCTTCGGCCATCGAGGAAGGTCAGCTGCCGCCGATGCCCTTTTCTTTGAAGAATTTCTCCGACCCCGGGTGATACGGGGCGGGCATCGCCTTGTGCATGGTCGCGGGGTCCCAGATGTTGAACGCCTTCAGGCTCTCGGCGAGCTTCGGCTTGTTCTCGTACATCGCCTTGGCGATCTTGTAGACCGTGTCGTCCTTGACGTGCGCCCCGACCGCGACGAGATAGTCGTACGCCATCAGCTTGGTCGGGCCGTCCAGGCCGACGAAGGCCGGCGAGGGATTCACCAGCTTCACGTACGCGTAGGGCATGATCTTCTTCATCGCGGCGAGCGCCTTGGGATCGTCGGACACCGGCAGGTAGCGGATGCCGCCGACGGTCTTGTCCACTTCCGAGACCTTGGCCGCGCCGAGCGCGAAGAAGCCGCCGTCCATCTTGCCTTCCATGAAGTCGTCGGCGCCGCGCACCACGTTCGGCACCAGCACCTGGACGATGTCCCTGCGCTGCAGGCCGCCGGTGGCGATGATCGCGTCGACGATGCGCTCGAGGGTCACCTGCGCGGAGAAGCCGTACGGCAGGCGCTTGCCCTTGAGCTCGGCGAGCGTCTTGATCGGCGAATCCTTCTTCACGAAGACGCTGGAGTAGAGCGGGAAGATGACGCCGAGCACGCGCAGGTTCGCCTGCCTGCGGCCGTTGTACGGGCCCTCGCCCTTGGTCGCCTCCTCGATCTCGAGCACGTTGCACACGGCGAGGTCGAGCTCGCCCGAGTTCACGAGGGGCAGCACCGCGCTCGAGCCCGAGTAGGGCTGCACGCGGCTCTGCACCCCGCCCTCCTCCGACATCACGCGGGCGATCGCCGCGCTCATGTTGTAGCCGATCGATCCCTGCGGCGCGCTGCCGAAGCCGAGGACCTGGGCGTGGGCGCCGCAGGCGAAGAGAAGCGCCGCCGAGGCGGCCAGAATGCGTGCCATGTCGTAGTCTCCGGGTGATAATGGTTTTCGCCGCAATGTAGCAAACGCCCCCGCGCTAGGCAAACCGGGAACGCAGACGGCCGGCGCCGAGTCTATGTACGGTTACCGCCGAGGAGACCCCAATGGCCCGTATCGTGAAGCGTCACCGTGACCATCCCTACGAAGTGAAAGTCGGCGCGGAATCGCAGTGGATCTGCGCCTGCGGCCTGTCGCAGAACCTGCCCTTCTGCGACGGCTCGCACAAGCTCGCCAAGGGCGAGGCCGCGGGCAAGCTCTACTGGTACGACGAGGGCGGCAAGCGCAACGAGGCGAAAGACGCCTATCCGGAGATGCGCAGCGACGAGTAGCCGCAGGGACGGGCTCATCCGGTCCCTGCCGGGGTCCACTCCCGTTCCGCCGCGCGAAAGGCCTCCCACTGGGCCTCGAGCTCGCCGCGGCGAGCGGCACGCGCCGCCGCGAGCTTCTTCGCCAGGAGCTTGCGCGCCTTGCGCCGCCGCGGCCCGCGCGCTTCGGCCCGCGCGCGCTCGAGCAGCGCCTTCCCGACCGCGCAGTCGTTCAGCCCGCCCAGGGTCTCCTGCAGCGCCTCGACCGCGCCGGCGAGCGACCTCGAGCGCCGTCCGGGCAGAAGCGGAGCGAAGAACAGCAGTCCGTAGCGCAGCCGCCTCACCGCCTTGCGCAGGCGGTGCAGCTCGCCGGCGTCGAGGCGCATCAGCCCTCGCCCTCGCTTCCTCGCTCTGGCGGTCAACGCGCCGATCGCCGCGACCGCGTGCCGCGACAGCGGGCGCGCCGCGACCGCCGGAAGGGGCGAGTCGCCGTAGCTCAGGGCGCGGAGCGCGCGCATGAAGGCATAGTAGCGGCGCGACTCGAGGGCGCGCTGCGCGGAGGCTCTCGCCTCCGCGCTCTGCTCCTCGCACGCGGCGCGCAGCGCGCGCAACCCGGCGTGACGCGGGTGCTGCGCCAGCGCCGGCCTGAGCGTGCCTTCGATGAAGACGTCCCAGTCGCGCGCGCCGCCCAGCGCGCGCCTCAGCCAGCGCAACTCCCCGAGCAGCTCCGCCGCGACCGGCGCCGGAAGCAGGTCCTCGAAGACCTCGAACGCGGTGCGCAGGCGCCGCAGGGCGACGCGCATCTGGTGCAGGTATTCCGGATCCGCCGCGGCGAGCGCGCCGTAGCGGTTGCCCTCGAGATGCTGCACGCACGCCGCGCACAGCGCGCGGAACGCGTCGGGCCGCGTCATCCACGGCTCGACGACCCGGTAGTCGGCCTTGATCGGGCCGGTCTCGCCCGGGCGCAGCTCGCCGTGCTCGCGCCGGATGCCGGCGCCGGAGACGCGGACGAGCGGGTCGTCGAGCGTCACGCGCCGGCGACTACTTCTTCGCGCGGTTGAACTCCGCAGCGCAGGCCGGCGCCAGCTCCGATTGGTGGCTCTTCAGGCACGCGAGGATGCGGCCCTGCCCGGGCCGGATGCCCTTGCAGAATTTCTTGGCGTCGGCATTGCATTCCTCCTTCACCTGCTCGAGCCGCTCCTCGGCCTTCTTCATCTGGCCCTGGCAGGCGGGCGAGAGCTCGGATTCGTGGCGCTTCATGCATCGGGCGATCCTGCCGCCGCCGGGCTTCTCGTCCCCGCAGAACTTCTTGGCGTCCTCGGCGCAAGGCCCGCTCGCCTTTCCCGCCTTCGCGGAATCCTGGGCGCTTGCGCCGGCGGCGAGCCCCGCGGCAAGCAGTGCAAATGCGGTCGAGACCACTGCGTTCCTGATCGACATCGCGTTCTCCTTTGGGTGGGGTGTTATTGAGTCACGGTCTGGTCGCTGCCCACGCGCTTGAACTCCGCCGCGCAGGCCGCGCTGAGAGACGACTCCCGGTTCTTGAGGCAAGTCAGGACGCGCCCTTCGCGATAGCGGATGCCCTTGCACAGCTTCTCCGCGTCGCCCTTGCACGTGTCGATCAGCGCGTCGAACCGGTTGCGGGCCGCGGTGATCGCGCCCCGGCACGAGGGCGTGATCTCGCGAAAATGGGTCGCCAGGCAGTCGGCGACCCGCGCCTCTCCCGGGACGACGCGGGCGCAGTGCGTCTTCAGGTCCGTGGAGCACGGGCCTTCCCGGTAGGCCTTGTCCAGCTTCTCCAGATTCCCTTGAGCATCGGCGCGAACGGCAACGCTTGCGGCCATCAGCGCGAGCACGGTCGAGAGCAATGTATTCCGAATCGACATGGGTCCTCCTATGCGGTGGTTTGCGCCGCCTGCTGCGCGCCGATCGCTTCGAGCGCCCGCTTCACTTCCTCGATCCCTTCGGGCGGCAGGGGCGCCTGCGGCGGCAGCGGCGCTCCGACATCATAACCCTGCAGCTGCAGTCCCCCCTTGATGCACGCGGCGAGGTTGTATTTCGCGAACGCCTGGTTGAGCGCCCACAGGGGGCGCTGCTGCTGCATCGCCGCGCTCCAGTCGCCGCGCCGGCAAGTCTCGTACAGCCGCACGCTCTGGCGCGGCGCGACGCACGCGGGTCCCGCCATCCAGCCGACCCCGCCGATCAGCATGACGCACGCCGGGATGTGCGCCGAGGCGGCGAACACCTTCATCCTGCCTTCGACACGCTCGATGATCGAGAGGAGCCGCCCGGTGTTGAACGAGGCGTCCTTGATGTAGCGGATGTTGGGCACGCGCGAGAGGCGCTCGATCACGGGCAGGGAGAGGTCCGAGCGCTGGAAGTTCGGATTCGTATACAGCACCACCGGCAGCGACACGGCCCCGGCGACCGCGGCGAAATACGCGAACACGCCCTCGTCGGTCAGGGGAAAGTAGGCCTCGAGGATGGCGAGGATGCCGCTCGCGCCGAGGCGCTCGAACTCGCGCGCCTGCATCACCGCGTCGGCGATGGTGGTCGCGGCCACGCCCGCCACCACGGGAACGCGCTTCTTCGCCGCGCGCACCACCGTGTCGACGATCGCGCGCCGCTGCGGCCAGGAGAGGTAGGCGAATTCCCCGGTCGAGCCGAGCGGCGTGAGCCCGTGCACGCCCGCCGCGATCAGGTCCTCGCACAGCCGCGCGAGCACCTGCGTCTTCACCTCGCCCGAGTCGTGGACCGGCGAGACGAGGTAGGGGAAGACGCCGTGGAATTCCTCGCCGGCCATCGGCATCCTAGCCGGCGGCCGGGTCGGCGAGCGTCGCGAGGTCGCTCTGGTCGACGAACACCAGCGACTCCGAATTCACGCAGAAGCGCAGGCCGGTGGGCTTCGGGCCGTCCTCGAACACATGCCCGAGGTGGCAGGCGCAGCGCGTGCACAGGATCTCGGTGCGGCGCATGCCGTAGCTGCGGTCGTCCTCGGTCACGACGTTCTCCGGAGCGACCGGCTGGAAGAAGCTCGGCCAGCCGGTGTTCGAGTTGAACTTCGAGCCCGAGGAGAAAAGCGGCAGCTTGCAGCACACGCAGGCGTAGACGCCGTCGCGCTTGTTGTCGAGGAGCAGCCCGCAGAACGGCGGCTCGGTGCCCTTGCCGCGCGCGACCTCGTACTGCTTGCGCGTGAGCTGGCGCTTCCATTCGGCGTCGCTCTTCACGACCTCGGGGCTCTCCACCGGGCCGACCAGCTCGCCTTTTGCGTTGTAGACGCGGACCTTCAAGCTTCTCTCCTGACCCGGTTGCCGAGTATTCCGATCGCCTCGTTCACCACCTCGACGAGGTCGCCTTCCTTCAACCCCGGCTCCGTCGGCCCGTCGCAGCCGAACCAGACGATGTCGTCGGGCCAGAGCGTCACGTACTGCGACATGCGCGCGAGGTAGCGCGCCACCCCGAAGATCATGCCCTTCGTGCTGTAGCTCGACACGGTGCGGCCGTTGATCCGCACCTCGATCACCTGGTTCTGCGGGTCGATTCCGGAGACGATCCTCGGCCCCATCGGCTTGAAGGTGTCGGCGCTCTTGGCGCGCCACAGCGTGCGGTCGGTCTTCTGCCAGGTGCGCTCGCTGACGTCGTTGCCGAGCGTGTAGCCGCGCACGCAGCCGAGCGCGTCGGCCTCGGACAGGTTCCTCGCCTTCTTCCCGATCACCGCGACGAGCTCGCCCTCGTAATGGACCGGCCCCGGCGAGTCGGCCGGGATCACGATGTCGTGGCCGCTGCCGACGAGCGCCGCGGCCGAGCGGTAGCCGATGTCGGGTTGCGCGGGCACCTTGTAGCTTCCGCCGCGGGTGTTCGCCCACTCGATGTGCGCGAGGTAGTTCAAGCCCGCGGCGTAGAAATTCCGCGGGATGACGGGCGGAGGGAGTCTTTCCCCGCTCATTGTGTCTTCGGAGGCGCCATGCAGGCTATTTCGCGGGCCGGTAGTCCTTGCCCATGTCGGCGTACGAAGCGCTCGCGCGGTCGTCCCCGACGTCCGCGCACTCGAGCCGGTACGAATGCCCCGCCTCGAAAATTGCGGAGAAGGACGGAAAGGCGTAGCGGTTGCCGCTCACGCACTTGACCGCGATCTGGTGCCGTCCGGGAAGAACCTTCGTCCTGCTCGGGAAACCCCTCAGCCAATCGTCGCCGTAGGTCTCGCCGTCCACCTTGGCGAGCACGGCCTTGTAGCCGGCTCCTTTGGGGGAAAGCAGGATGGCGATCTCGGTGTCCGGTTTCTCCGGGCCGTCGTAGGCCTTAACCGAGGCTCCGGCCATTCCCGCGATCCCGACGCATCCGCTCAGGCACAGCAAGACAGGCGCAATAACGATCACGATCGACCTCACTTTTTCTCTCCCTTTGGCGACGATGCCGAAGCTTGTTTGCTCCTATCTTACCTTTGCCCCTCTCCTCCGCGCGGCCCAGTCGGGCTACCGCCTGCGGGCGTTGGCTGCAGGTACGGCGCACGGCATCCCGGGCTGCTGGTTCGACGCGCTGCCCGCGAGTTGGACGTGGTAGCCGCTCAGGCGCGACAGCTGATCGGAGGCGTTGCGCGCCTCGACCAGAAAGTCCCCGCTCGCGGGCTGTCCCGGCGCGAACTCGAACGCGACCTCGAGCGTGGCGACGTTCGAGACGGGCCCGCCCGTCTGCGCGACGGGATCGAAGTAGCTCAGGATCGAGGCGTTCGCGCCCGCGCCGAAGGGCGATCCGGGGTTGGGAAACGGCCCGCCTAGCACCGGATCGGTCTGCGTGGGCGATCCCGGCGGCGGGCTCGCCTTGGTCTGCGCGTCGATCACGCGCAGGCTGTTGTTGCCCCGATTGGCTACGTCCAGTATGGCGACGCCGCCGGGGTCGCTTCCCATCACCCGGACGAGGAACGGGGAGGCGACGAAGATGCACTTCTGCACGTCGATGTTGAACGCCGCGATCGGGCCCAGTTCGTCGGAATTCGAATTGTGCGATGCGTTCTCGTACCACACGGTGAAGTACAGGTTCGGCGGCGTGGTCTCGTTGAGGATGGGCGTGAGCGGGCATCCGGCGAGGAGAAGCGCAAGCGCGAGTACCGGGATCCGCCTCACGGCTCTACTCCGCGCGGACGTTCGCCGCCTTCGCGACCTTCGCCCAGCGCTCGAGCTCGCCGCCGATGAACCGCCCGAACTCCTCGGGCGTGCCCGGCGCCGGCGTGAGGCCCACGCTCTCCAGCCGCTCGCGCGTCGCGCTCTGGCGCAGGGCCTTCACCGATTCCGCGTTCAGCCGCAGGACGATCTCGCGCGGCGTTCCCGCGGGCGCCATGAGCCCGAACCAGGCGTTGACGTCGAAATCCGCCACGCCCTGCTCGATCAGCGTCGGAACGTCGAGGAGCGGGGTGCGCTCGCGCGTCGTGACGCCCAGCGCGCGCAGCTTCCCGGCGCGGATGTGCGGAAGCGCCGCCGAGATGTCGGCGAACATGAGCGGGATCTGGCCTGCGATCAGGTCCGCGGTCGCCGGTCCCCCGCCTTTGTAGGGGACGTGCGTCATCTGGATCCCCGCGCTCAGCTTGAACAGCTCGCCGGCCATGTGCTGCGAGGTCCCCGTGCCGGCGGAGCCGAACGAGAGCTTGCCCGGGTTCGCCTTCGCGTAGGCGATCAGCTCGCGCACGTCGTGCGCCGGCACCGACGGGTGCACCACGAGCACGTTGACGTTGCTTGCGACGAAGACGATCGGGACGAAATCGCGGACCGTATCGTACGGGGTGTTCGAGAACACGGCCGGGTTGATCGCGTTCGGGCCGATGCCTCCCATGCCGATCGTGTAGCCGTCGGGGGGCGACTTCGCCACCGCGGCCATGCCGATGTTCCCGCCGGCGCCTGCGCGGTTCTCGACGATCACCGGCTGCCCGAGCAGCTCGCCGAGCGGCGCGGCGAGCGTCCGGGAGAGCGTGTCGACCACCGCTCCGGGCGGAAACGGGCTGATCAGGCGGACCGGCCTCGCAGGGTAGGCGGACTGCGGAAGCGCAACGGAGGGCGCGAGGCAGGCGAGCAGCGCCAGAACGGCGAGAGTCGGGCCCCGCTTCACCGATTCCACTGCCGCAGCTCGATGTGATAGCCGTTCGGGTCGCGGATCTCCGCGCGCGCGTACTTCTCGCGGAATACCGGCCCCCAGACCGGATCGACGCCTTTCCCCTTCAGGTACTCGAGCGCGTCCCTCATGTCGTCGACCTCGAGCGCCATCATGCGGTAGCCGAGCTGCAGCTTCTGCGGCGCGGGCTCGGCCGGCATGCCGCCGTACTTCAGCAGCTCGACCGCCGTGCCGCCGAGATCGAGATACACGATGTCGAGCGTGCCGTTGTCGGGCAGGGGAACGCTGTCGCGGAACTTCAGCTTGAAGCCGAGCACGCCGGTGTAGAACTCGACGCTCTTGTCCGGCTCGTTGGTGACGATCTCGACGTGGTCGATTTTCCTGAACATGCGGGCCTCCTGTGCGAGTTGCCGCGGCGGACCGGACTTCGCTCCGCTACAGCTGCCAGCCGAGCCTGCGATCGAGCGAATACGCGCCGCCGCCGCGCAGTGCCACCGCGAACATGATCAGGCCCCACATCAGGGGATACTCGTAGCCGGGACCGGTCCATCCGAACTTGGGCAAATGGTGATAGACGATCACCATCATCTCGACGGTGATGGCCGCGGCGAAGAAGCGGGTGAACAGGCCCAGAGCCACGCACAGACCGCCGACGGTTTCCAGGATGATGAGAACCACGGCCAACGGCTCGGCAGGCGCGATGCCCCGCTTGACCAGCGCCATCTGCGCCGTCGCGCCGACGCCCATCATCAGCTTGGGCCAGCCGTGCGGGATGATCATCAGCCCCACGGTCAGGCGGATCAGCGGCCAGGTGAGCGGCTCGACCCAGTCGTAGAACGGCTTGAGCCTGGGAAACAGCAGTCGCGGTTCGTTCACGGCCTCCATATCGGCACCCCCTTTGATCGTTTTGCCTCAGCACCCGCGCGGCGTCGCGGTCAGGACCCGACTCCCCGCGCCATGAGGCTCGCGCACAGCGCCACTCCGAGCAGCAGGACCAGCTCGGCCCTCAACGCCAGCATGATCCTCCGGTACTCCCGTTCCGAGACGACTGGGGCCTTGTTCTGCCGGGTCTGTGCGCGCCAGTTGAGGAAGCGAACGGACGGATAGATGGAGAGCAGGCCGGCCGTGAGGAACAGGGCGAGCTTCGCGCCAAAGAAGGGATTCGCCCAGTAGAACGCGCTGCCCTTCTCGAAGTAATAGACCCGGAGGAAGCCGACGGCCAGGACGACCGCCGCGAATATGCCGTACCACGTGTCGCACACCTGTATGCGCCTTGCCTCGGCGTAGCTCGGCGCCCGGCTCATCGTCTGCCACTCGAGGAAAACGGCGGCGAAGATGCCGAACGCGGCCGCGAAATGGAGGAACGCAAAGGCCGCGCTGAGAATCATGCTGAGAATCATAATGGTCGGCCCCTGGGGCGTGCGCTGCGGATGCGCAAGTATATCGCTCTGCCGGAGCGGCGCCGCCACCTCGCCGGCCGCGTCACCATCGCGTCGGGCCTTCTTCAGCCTGTCAGCGCACCAGCCCCTGCTTCGCCAGCCAGTCCTGGATGAGCGCGGCGACCTGCAGGTTGTTCCTGTCCATCATCAGCATGTGCGAGTTGCCGATGAGCCCCGCCTTGGGAAGATCGAGCACGTCCACCTTGCCGCCCGCTCTCGTGATCTCACCGAAGAAATTGTCGTCGTTCCTGCGCATCTGCGGCCAGCGCGAGTCGAGCGCGATGTTGTCGCCGAAGACGGCGAGCATCGGGATGCCCTTGAGTACCGCCGCCTGCTTCGGATCGCCCACGCCCGCGGGCTCGACCGCGACCAGCGCGCGCACCTTCTCCGGCCGCGCCTGCGCCACCTTGAAGCCGAACTGCCCGGCCTGCGAGTGGAAGAGGATCACGCACGGACACACGCGGTCGACGAGCGCGATATACGCGCGGATGATCGCGTCGTCGGTCGTCGTCCAGCGCGGCACCGCCTGCTTCACGAAATTGTCGTAGGCCTCGACCGGGAACTGCGAGTTCGGCATCAGCTTGCGCTGCGCCGGATCGGTGCTCCACGAGCCGGGGCCCTGCCCGATGCGGAAGCGCTCCCAGGGATTCGCCTTCGTGAGAAACAGCGGGTCGCCCTTGAAAATGTCCGGCGTCATGGCCCAGCCCGCGCGCCCGCGCTCCACCGCGTCCGAGTTGTAGACGTCCCAGCCCTGCTTGACGAAATAGTTCAGCCAGCCCTCGCGCCCGTCGGGCGTCGTCTCGTACGACACCCCCGTGAGCCCGCCGCCGTGCCACATCAGGAGCGGCACCGCGCCCTTGCGGTTCGCGGGAAGAAAATACTGAACGTACATCGCCTCCACCGAGTACGTGCCGTTCAGATCGATCTTCGCCGGCACCCCGCCCGGCGTGAACACCACCTCCTTCACCGGCTTCCCGGTGATATCCACATCGCGCCCGCCGACGTGGAACGAGCCCATGTCGCGGAGGGTGATGGGGGCGGAAGTGCAGGCGGTGAGGACCGTGACCAGGAAAAGCAGAGCTGCTGTGCGCATCGCATTACTCCTTGAAGGCCTTCCTACTCTCCGCCTCCCGGTCACCCCCTGCCGATCCGACGGGTGCGAGCCAGAGGGCCCATTTGATGAGGCGCCCGCCGATCCCATTCACCGATCGGTTTCTCCCGTCAAGATTCGACACCGCTCACGACGCCCCGAGGCACGATGCCGGCGTCCGGAAGCCTACTTACTGCCGGAGGACGAATAGTCAATGTCGACAACCAGGCCCTTACCATCCAACGATATCGTCAAGGCCTTTCGGAAGATCTTAAAGCCTACAAACGCACCACCGCTGGTCGTTTGATACAGATAGCCCACTGCCTCGACTGGGCCTTCCTTGATCATTGGGGGAATGTACATGGTCGAAGGTCTGCCAAGTAACTGGATCACTTCAGAGCGCGTCGTCTTCCCTTTGACGATGGCGGGGATCTTCGTATCGTCAAAATTTGTGTTGTCCGACTTGAACGACGACAGGAATTCCTGCCCGACCAGCGTATCGTTGTGGAAGAAAAACGCTTCCACACGCACCGGGATTACTCCTTGCTCCAAAGGCTCGCCGCCGGTCGCGGCGTACGAATACGATATGGATTTGAGCACCGCACCGTTTTTTGTCACCTCTCCGATTCTGCGAGGCTCCCCCATCTGTCGTACGACCTGGTTGAAGGTGGTCGCGCCCAGCTTGAATGCCTCGGGCGTGGAACGGACGAAATCGCTGCCGGCGCAGCCAAAAAGCGAAGCGAGGACAACGGCTGAGAACAGCCTATGGATTTTTGTCATCTGAAACCTCCCAGTTGAAATGCCCGGATGATACATCGCCTGTTCCTACGGCGGAGCGAAGGCCCGTCAGGGCCGGGGCGATCTAATTTGGAACGGGGTAGCCGACGCCCATGTCGATGACACCTCCGGTCGCAGTGTTGATGCTAACTTGGCGGCAGATCAACCGGTAGGCGTGCCCGGCCTCGAATACGGCCACGAAAGAAGGGTAAGCAGAGCGGTTGCTGGCCACGCAATGCACGCTGATCTTCCGCCGCCCGGGAAGGATCTTGGCTTTCCTGACGGAACTCAGAAATGCGTTGTAGGACACTTCATCGACGCCGTCGAGCCAGGCTTGAGCCTCCTCCGTTCTCGGCGTATACACCACGGCGAGTTCGGAATCCGGTTTTTCCGGACCTTCGTAACCTTTGATGTAGTCCCCGGCCATTGTTGCGCAGCCCGTCAGGCAGAGCACGGGGACGATTACATGCAACGATCTCATCTTCTTCTCCCTGGAACATGCGGCAATGATTCCTGAACTTCCGCCCGCAGTGTTTGTAAATGTGAACGGATGGCCCGCTCCTCTACTCCTCCTCCACCGGCTGCTTGTGCTTGCTCACGAGCTGCGCCTGGGTGTGCGGCGGCACGGGCGCGTAGTGGGAGAACTCGATGGAGTAGGCGCCCTGGCCGCCCGTCACCGACTTCAGCCGCGTCTGGTAGTCCGACAGCTCCGAGAGCGGCGCGACGCCCTTGATGGCGATCATGTCGCCGCCCGCGGAGTCGGTGCCGTTGACCTGGCCGCGCTTGCCCGAGAGGTCGGAGGTAAGGTCGCCCATGTATCTGTCGGGCGCGTTGATTTCGATGTGAACGATGGGCTCGAGGACGATGGGCGCGGCCTTGGCGAACGCGTCGATGATGGCCTTGCGCCCGGCCGACACGAAGGCGACTTCCTTGGAGTCCACGGCGTGGTGCTTGCCGTCGTATACAGTGACCCGGATGTCGTGGACCGGGTAGCCGGCGATCACGCCCGAGTCCAGCGCCATCCGCACGCCCTTCTCCACCGCCGGGATGAAGACGTTGGGGATGACGCCGCCTTTCACCTTGTCGACGAACTCGAAGCCCTTGCCGCGCGGCAGCGGCTCCACGCGCAGGAACACCTCGCCGAACTGGCCGGCGCCGCCGGTCTGCTTCTTGTGGCGGCAATGCCCCTCGGCGATGCGCGTGATGGTCTCGCGGTAGGGAATCTTGGGCGGCTTGACCGAGAGCTCCATCTTGTACTGCTGCACCATCTTGGCGAGCTTGGCGCGCATGTGCAGCTCGCCCAGGCCGCGGACCACGGTCTCGTTCGTGGTCGCGTGGCGCTCGAGCTTGAAGCAGGGATCCTCCATCTCGAGCTTGTGCAGCACCTCGAACAGGCGCTGCTCGTCGCCCTTCTTCTTCGGCTCGACCGCGATCCCGTGCATGGGAACCGGGAACTCGAGCGGCCGCAGGTGGATGTGGTCCTCGTCGTGCGAGTCGTGCAGCACGCAGTCGAACTCGATCTCCTCGACCTTGGTCACCGCGCCGATGTCCCCCGGCACCAGCGCGTCGGTCTCGACGTAGTCCTTGCCCTGTATCAGGAACAGGTGCCCGGCCTTGAACGGCCGCTTGCCGCTGCCGATGAAGAGCTGCGAGTTGGGCGTCATCGTCCCCTGGTGGACGCGGAAGATGCCGACCTTGCCGACAAAGGGATCGATTACAACTTTAAAGACGTGGGCGAGCACGTGCGCCTTCGCCCCCGGCACCGCGAAGAACTCCTGCGCCTCCGCGCCCTCGCCCTTCAGGAACGGCGGCGCGTTCCCCTCGGTCGCGTTGGGCGCGAGCTTCACGAAGATATCGAGCAGCTCCTCCACCCCCGCGCCGTTCCTCGCCGAGGTGAAGCACACCGGTATCAGGTGACCCTCGCGCAGGGCCTTCTCGAAGGGCGCATGCAGTTCCTCGGGCTCGACCTCGCCCTTCTCCAGATACTTCTCCATCAGCTTCTCGTCGACCTCCACGACTTGGTCGACCAGCGCCGAGTGCGCCGCCTTGACCGAGGAGAAATCCGACTCGCCGTCGGGATTGAAGAAGCAGTCGGCCACGGCCGTCGCTCCCTTCGCCGGCAGGTTGATCGGCAGGCACTCCTTGCCGACCGCCTGCTGGATCTTCGAAAGCGTCGCCTCGAGGTCCGCGTTCTCGGCGTCGATGCGGTTCACCACGATCATGCGGCACAGGTTGCGCTTCGCCGCCCACTTCAGCATGCGGTCGGTGGCGAGCTGCACGCCCGTCTCGGCGTTGATCACGATCACCGCCGTCTCCACCGCGGCGAGCGCGCCGATCGCCTGGCCCATGAAGTCGGGCGACCCGGGCGTGTCGATCAGGTGGATGTGCGTGCCGTTCCAGGCGAAGTTGACGATTGAGGAACTGAGGGAGTGCCTGTATTCCTTTTCCAGAGGATCGAAATCGCAAACGGTGTTCCCGCGCTCGACGCTGCCGGCGGCGGGAATGGCGCCGGCCTTGGCGAGCAGCGCCTCGGCGAGGGTCGTCTTGCCCGAGCCGGTATGGCCGACGAGCGCGACGGTGCGGATGGATTCCGTCGAGTACTTCGCCATGACGTCCTCCCAAACGGAAAACGCCGCGGCACCGGCGGCATGGCGCCGGGCAGCGGGATTGCGGGGATAACCCCAACTCTACGCTCGGGGGCGCGGCGGCGTCAAAACCGGCCCCCGAGGCCGAGCACCCCGATGGTGAAGCGCGTCAGGCCGTACGCGATCCAGTAGGGAATGCGCTTCCACAGCGGCTGGCGCGACCAGTGCCTTGCCTTGACGATGCGGGCTCCCCGCGCGATGTCCTCGAGCAGCCGGCCGCGCAGCTCGCGGGCGAAGCGCTCGTCCTCGACCACCAGGTTCGCCTCGCGGGCGAGCAGCAGGCTGAAGGGGTCGATGTTGGACGAGCCCACCGTGGCCCAGCGGCCGTCGACGACCGCCACCTTGGCGTGCATGAAGCTGCGGCGGTACTCGTAGATCTCCACGCCCGCCTCGAGCAGGGCGCCGTAGAGGGCGCGGGTCGCGTAGTGCAGCGCGACGTATTCCACGCGCGCCTGCAGCAGCAGCCGCACCCGTACCCGCCTCGCCGCGGCGCGGACCAGCGCGCGGCGGAAGCGCGTGCCGGGGAAGAAGTAGGCGTTGGCGATGATGATCTCCTCGGAGGCCGCGTCCATCGCCTCCAGGTAGGCGTCCTCGATGCTGCGCCGGTGCCGCAGGTTGTCGCGCACCACCAGCGCAGCGCGCTGGTGGCCCTTCGGAGCGGGCGGGGGATCGCCGCTGATCCTGACGCGCCATTCCGGCCGCAGCCCGGCGATCGCGATGCGGTTCCAGAGACGCTCGACCTCGTGCGCGACCTCCCCGACCAGCGGCCCCTCGATCTTCGCCGCGAAATCGTAGCGCGGCGGGCGCTGGTGGGGCGTGTCCGCGTCGTCGATGATGTTGATGCCGCCGACGAAGGCGACGCGGCCGTCGACCACCGCGAGCTTGCGGTGCATGCGCCGCAGCCGCTCGCGCCGCCAGGGGAGCGGAAAGATATCCGGCCGGAACACGAGCAGGCGCGCCCCGGCGCTGGCGAGGTCCTTCGCGAATTCCTCGGGCATGTCGCGCGCGCCGAAGCCGTCGACGAGCACGTGCACGGCCACGCCGCGCGAGGCGGCGTCGCACAGCGCGCGCGTGACGCGCCGCCCGGTCGCGTCGCGCGCGTAGATGTAGCTCTCGAGAAAGACCGACTGCCTCGCCGAGCGGATCGCCGCGTCGAGCGCGGGAAAGTACTCCGCGCCGGCGTGCAGCAGGTGCAGGCGGTTGCCGTTGGTGAACCTGGCCGCCACGGCGGCGGGACCTATTCGAGATGCAGGTGCGCCGAGAGCGCGGCGTGGTCGGACAGGCGCGCCCAGGCGCGGCTGCGGTGCGCCTCGGTGCGGTCGACCCGGAAGCCGCGAACGTAGATGCGGTCCAGGCGCAGCAGCGGAAACGCGCTCGGAAAGGTGCGCGCAGGACGGCCCCCGCGGTCGGCGAGCGCCTCGCGCAGGCCGAGCGCCTCGGCGAGCCGCTTGCCCGCGAGGTTGCGCCAGTCGTTGAAGTCGCCGGCGACCACGAGCGGCGCGCCGTCCGGCACCTCGCGCTGGATGCGCTCGATCAGCGCGCCCACCTGGTGCCGGCGCCCGCGCTCGTGCAGCGAAAGGTGCAGGCACACGCAGTGCAGCGGCGTCGCAAATCCCGGAAACTCGATCTCACAGTGCAGCATTCCGCGGCTCTCCAGGTTGTGCGTCGAGATGTCCTGGTTCTCGGCGCGCAGGATCGGGTAGCGGCTGAGGATCGCGTTGCCGTGATGCCCGTGGCCGTAGACCGCGTTGCGCCCGTACGCGAAATCGTTCCACACCGCGTCCGCCAGGAATTCGTACTGCGGCTCGTCGGGCCACGCCTCCAGGCGCGCCGCGTGGCGGCGGTGCTGACCCAGCACTTCCTGCAGAAAGATGATGTCCGCGTCGAGCATGCGCAGGTGATCGCGCAGCTCGTGGATCATCAGGCGGCGGTTGAACTGCGAGAAGCCCTTGTGGATGTTGTAGGTGGCGACGTGGAGTTTCACGCTGGGCGGTCGCGATTTGATCGTGCGATCGGTCACATGGGGGGCCGGCCGGACTTAAGTATTCTGTCAGAAAAGCCGCATAACGGGCTGCCCCGGCTTGGAAAATTCCGTCATTTGGTCTAAGCTTGCGGCGCTCCGGGTCGCAGCCCGGGGATTTCTCACACTAGTCGAGGAGAGCCGCCGAGCATCCAGCTTTACGTTGGTCGGGATAGGCAGTAGGGGGAGGGCGTGCGGGCGCGAGCCTGGACGACCCGGCTGAATCGAACAGCCCGGCAGTCAGTATCGAGTCGAAGCCTCCAAGAAAAGCTCTACTTCCAACCACGAAAGGACGCTCCAATGAAGAAGCTTCTGATTGCATCCGCAGTGACCGCCGCGATCGCGGCTCCCGGCGCCGCGATGGCGCAGCAGGCCAGGATTCCCACGCTCTCCCAGGTGCTCGACGCCTCGGGAATCAGCGTCAACGGCTACATCGACGCCCAGTACAACTGGGCCAACCGGAACCTCCAGTTCAACGGCTCGCCCGACCGCGTGTTCGACTCGCAGAACAACTCCTTCGGCCTGCACCAGTTCGGACTGACCGTCGCCAAGCAGCCCAAGGAAGGCTTCGGCGGGCTCGTAAACATCACCGCCGGCCAGGATGCGCAGGTGATTCACTCCTTCCCCGAGTCGGTCGGAGGGCCGGCGTCGTCGATGTTCGATCTCACCCAGGCCTACGGCAGCTACTCCAAGGGCGCTCTCACGCTCATCGCCGGCAAGTTTGCGACGCTCGCCGGAACCGAGGTGATCGCGAGCACGGGAAATACCAACATCTCGCGCTCGATCCTGTTCGGCGCGATCCCGTTCACGCACACCGGCGTGCGCGCCAGCTACGCTCCGAGCGATACGGTCACGGTGTACGCGGGCCTTAACAACGGCTGGGACCAGGTCACCGACGGCAACCGGCAGAAGACTCTGGAGCTCGGCGCCACGCTCAACCCGGTCAAGCCGCTGACCTTCACGATCTCGGGGTACTTCGGCGACGAAGCCGCGGTTCCGCCCGGAACCCAGCCTGCCGCGATCCAGGGCAACCGCAACATGATCGACGCGGTGGCGAACTACATCGTCAGCAGCGCCATCAGCCTGGGCGGGGAGTACCTGTACGCCGAACAGGAGGACACGGCCAACGGCACGGCGAAGTGGAGCGGCCTCGCCCTGTACGGCAACATGATGTTCAACCCGCAATGGCGCGTCAGCGTGCGCGGCGAGTACTTCGACGACAAGCAGGGCTTCCACTTCGCCACGCCGCAGGGCACGAAGTACTACGAGGGAACGCTGACGCTCGGCTACCTGCCCACGAGCAGCGTCGAGCTGCGCACCGAGGTTCGCTACGACCGGGCCAACAACTCCGTGTTCGTCGACTCGGGCGGCTCGTCCAAGACCCTCATGACCTTCGGGCTGCAAGGGCTGTACAAGTTCTGACCCGGAGGAAGCCGGGAGAGAGGGCGGCGCATCGCGCCGCCCTCTTCATTTCATCGACTGCTTCGCGGCGCCGCGCGCGAGCGCGTCGCGGCGCTCGATCTCGGCGACCATGGCGCGGAAGCGCCGCTCGATCAGCCGGTTCACGATCGGCATCCCGATGAGCGGCGGGATCGCGAAGTCCGGCATGAAGCGGCCGGCGTAGTCGAGCTTGATGCCCGCGTCGGAAGAGCGCAGCTCGTAGCGCGTCTCCAGCCCTCTGATGTTGCCGTGGATGCCGCGCGCGGTGATGCGGCTCGGCGGCTCCTCGTGGACCTCGAGGAGCATGTTGACCGGCTCGCGGTAGAAGAAGAAACCCACGTTGCCATGCTGCTCGACGCGGACCTTGTTGCCGTCGCGCGACACCACGCGCGAGCTCTTCATGTCGGGGATGAATCTGGCGAGGTGATCGTAGTCCGACAGCACCGCCCAGGCGACGCGCTGATCGACTTTCATGACGGCGGAGGCGGCGACCGTGATGAACTCGCCGTCCCGCGCGGTGCGGATCGAGACGTCCGAAACCTCCGCCGCGAGGCAAGTCGCGCTCAGCGCCAGGGCGAGGGCTGCTATCGATGCGGATCGGGCATTCATGACACCGTGACAGCATGCTCCATCGGATCGTTCCCGCGCAACCTTGCCGGACTTACTTCACGCCTGCGCCGGTTCGCTGCGGCAGTGCGAGGATCGCGTCGCGGTTGCTCCAGGAGATCGTGATCGCGGCGGCCTCGCGCCACGGCAGCCACTTGTAACCGAGATGCTCCGCAGGATCGAGGGTGACGGCGACGGGCCCCGGGACGGCCATGCTGAATACGCGCTCGGTGTTGTGCGTCACGCCCGGAGCGTAGCGGCTGCGGTGCTTCCGGAAGATCTCGAAGCGGTTCTCGATTTCCCAGTCGCGCAGGTCGTAGCGGAGAGCGTCGAGCCCCGTCTCCTCCCGCACCTCGCGCACCGCGGTGTCGCGCAGGGGCTCGGAATCGCTCGCCACGCTGCCGGTGACCGACTGCCAGAAATCCTTCCACCCGGCGCGCTCCATCATCAGCACCCGCAGGTCGGGCGTGTGGATCACCACCAGCACCGAGCGGGGGATCTTGTAGGCAGTGGTCATATTCCGGGAGGCCGGGAATAATAGTCCAAAAGGAGGTAAGCATGAGGTGCCGATTCGCCGTCGTACTCCTGGCCGCGCTTGCGTGCGGTTCGATACAGGCGCAGGACAAATGGCCGTCACGGCCGATCCGCCTCATCTCGACCTCGGTCGCGGGCGGCAACATCGACGTCATGTGCCGCATCATCGCCGAGAAGCTCTCGGCGCGGCTCGCGCAGCCGGTGGTGGTCGACAACCGTCCGGGCGCGGCGACCGTGCTCGGCACCGCGGAAGCCGCCAAGGCGCCGCCCGATGGCTATACCTTCCTCATTACCATCATTAGCTCGATGGTGGGCAACCGCGTGCTGCGATCCAACCTCCCCTACGACCCGGTGCGCGACTTCGAGCCGGTGACGCAGATCAGCACCGGCAGCGTGCTCCTCATCGGACCCGCGAACGCGCCCTACAAGGACCTCAAGGGTTTCGTCGAGTGGGCGAAGAAGCTCGGGCGGCCGGTGAGCTACGGCTCGATCGGCGTCGGCACCTCGCTGCATCTCTTCGGCGTGATCCTCGAGAAGGAGTACGGCGTGCCGCTCAACCACGTTCCCTACAAGGGCGAGGTGCAGGCGACCAACGACGTCATGAACGGGTCGCTCGACGTCGCCTGGGTGAGCATCCTCATCGCCAAGCCGCTCGCCGCCGCGGGAAAGATCCAGGCGCTCGCGATCACCGGACCGAGACGCTTCGTCGCCTGGCCCGAGCTCCCCACCTTCGCCGAGCAGGGCTTTCCCGGGTTCGAGATGCCGGTGTGGGGCGGAGCCTACCTGCCCGCGGGAACGCCGAAGCCCATCGTCGAGCGCCTGTCGCGCGAGATCGTCGAGGTGCTGCGAAACCCCGAGGTGGCGGAGAAGCTGACCGCGATGGGACAGGTGCCGATCGGCAACACGCCCGAGGAGTTCGCCGAGAACTATCGCAGGGATTTTCCGAGATGGGAAGCGCTCATCAAGGCCTCGGGCGCAAAGGTGGAATGACATGCTGACCGCGGAAAAGAATCGGAGCCTGACCCGGGTCGGCGCCGGGACCCCCATGGGGGAAGTGCTGCGGCGCTACTGGCACCCGGTCGCCGCGGCAACCGAGCTCGACAGGCACCCGGTGAAGCCGGTACGTCTCATGGGCGAGGACCTCGTCGTGTACCGCGACCTGTCCGGCACCCATGGACTGATCGCGCGCCACTGCAGGCACCGCGCCGCCGACCTCGCCTACGGCTACGTGGAAAAGTGCGGCCTGCGCTGCCATTACCACGGGTGGACCTACGACGAGAAAGGCGCGTGCGTCGCCCAGCCCTTCGAGGAGAAGTTCGATCCCGAGGCCCGGCTGAAGAAGAGGATCACCACCACCGCCTACCCGGTGCAGGAAAGAGCGGGGCTCCTGTGGGCGTACCTGGGGCCTCAGCCCGCGCCGCTTCTGCCCGACTGGGAGATCTTCTCCTGGAAGAACGGCTTCGTTCAGATCGTGTTCGTCGACGTGCCGTGCAACTGGCTGCAGGCCCAGGAGAACTCGATCGACCCGGTGCACTTCGAGTGGATGCACGACAACTGGAAGATGCGGCTCGAGGGCAAGACGGGGCCTTACGCGCCGACGCACCTCAAGCTCGGGTTCGACGAGTTCGACCACGGCTTCGTCTACAAGCGCGTGCGCCAGGGCGCGGACGAGTCCGATCCGCTGTGGACCGTCGGGCGGGTGTGCCTGTGGCCGAACGGATTCTTCCTGGGCGAGCACTTCGAATGGCGCGTGCCGGTCGACGACGAGAACATGCTCTCGGTGACCTGGTCGTTCATCCGCGTGCCGAAGGAAGCCGAGCCTTACGAGCAGAAGAGCATTCCGGCGTGGACCAGCCCCATCCGCGACGCGAACGGACGCTGGATCACCAGCCACGTCGTCAACCAGGACATCATCGCCTGGGTCGGGCAAGGCGCGATCGCCGACCGCACGAAGGAGAACCTGGGTGCGAGCGACCGCGGCATCTCGCTCATGCGCAGGCAGTTCTTCAAGGACATCGACGCCGTCGCGAAGGGCAAGGACCCGAAGGGCCTGATCCGGGATCCGGCGCGCAACGTGCGGGTGCCGCTGCCCAACATCGGGCGCAAGCTATACACCGAAGGCATGACGCTCGCGCAGTACCGAGAGCATCCGTTCTGGAAGAATCTGCTGAACGACTTCCGGTGGCACTACGGGCAGCCCGAGGACGTCCGGCGCGAATTCAGGAAGGCGATGGGGCTGGAGCGCTGAGCTAGGCGGGAAGGTCCGGCCAGCCCGACTTCCAGCCGTCGGGCCCGCCGATGAACGTCCAGAACGGCTTCCCCTGCGAGCGCCAGTGATCGGCCGCCGCGACCATCGCGGCCATCGCGTCCTTGAACTCGCGCGCGTGGCCGCCTGCGAAGTGCTTGCTCTTCTCGAGGATCACGACCCAGCCCTTCGCCTGCATCCACGACAGGTCCTTCAGGCCCAGCGCGAAGCTGTCCCAGCTCGCGCCCGCCTGCTCGGGGAACCGCAGGGCGTGCGAGGCCTCGGCCATGAAGTCGTCCCTGTCGTGCGCGTGGTGGATGTCGACGTAGACCACCATGAGCCCAGCGGAGGCGGCCGCGCCCGCCAGCTCGCGCGCGTCGGCGGTGAGATGGTAGACCCCGGCCTTCGCCCCGTCCTTCAGCCAGTCGGCTTTCATGTCTTGGGTTTCTCGGAGCGCAGCCGGATGTGCAGCTCGCGCAGCTGCTTCTCGTCGACGGGCGACGGCGCGTGCACGAGCAGGTCCTGCGCGCGCTGCGTCTTGGGAAAGGCGATCACGTCGCGGATCGACTCGACGCCGGCCATCATGGCGACGAGGCGGTCCAGGCCGAAGGCGATGCCGCCGTGCGGGGGGGCGCCGTACTGGAGCGCGTCCAGCAGGAAGCCGAACTTCTGCTGCGCCTCCTCGGCGCCGATCGAGAGCGCGCGGAAAACTTTCGACTGCACCTCTTCGCGGTGGATGCGCACCGAGCCACCGCCGATCTCCGAACCGTTCAACACCATGTCGTAGGCCTTGGCGAGCGCCGCGCCGGGGTCGCCCAGGAGCCGGTCCTCGTGACCGTCCTTGGGCGCGGTGAACGGATGGTGCATCGCGTTCCAGCGCTTCGCTTCCTCGTCGTATTCGAACATCGGAAAGTCGACCACCCACAGCGCCCTCCAGCCGGCTTGCGCGTGGCCCTGCTCGTGGCCGATCTTCACGCGCAATGCGCCCAGGGCGTCGTTCACGACCTTGGCCTTGCCGGCACCGAAGAACATCAGGTCGCCGTCTTTCGCGCCCGAACGCTCGATGATCGCCTTCAACGCCGCGTCCGACAGGTTCTTCACGATCGGCGACTGCAGGCCCTCGCGGCCCCTCGAAACGTCGTTGAACTTGATCCAGGCGAGGCCTTTCGCGCCGTACACGCCGACGAACTCGGTGTAGGAATCGATCGCTCCGCGCGTAAGCTCGCCGCCCTTCGGCACGAGCAGGCCCGCCACGCGGTGGCCGGGCGTGTTCGCGGGCCCGGAGAACACCTTGAACTCGACCGACTTCATCGCGTCGGTGAGCTCGGTGAATTTGAGCTGCACGCGCAGGTCGGGCTTGTCCGAGCCGTAGTCGCGCATCGCGTCTGCGTAGCTCATCACGGGCAGCGGGTCGGGCAGCGCGACGCCGATCACCTCCTTGAACACGCTGCGCACCATGCCTTCGAAGATCGCGCGGATCTCGGCTTCGCCGAGGAAGGAGGTCTCGCAGTCGATCTGGGTGAACTCGGGCTGGCGGTCGGCGCGCGAGTCCTCGTCGCGGAAGCACTTCGTGATCTGGTAGTACCGGTCGTAGCCCGCGATCATCAGCATCTGCTTGAACAGCTGCGGCGACTGCGGCAGCGCGTAGAACTCGCCTTCGTGCACCCGCGAGGGCACGAGGTAGTCGCGCGCGCCCTCGGGCGTCGAGCGCGTGAGCATCGGGGTCTCGATGTCGATGAAGCCCTGCGCGTCGAGATATCTTCTGACCGCCATCGCGACGCGGTAGCGCAGCAGCAGGTTCCTCTGCATCGGCTCGCGGCGCAAGTCGATCACGCGGTGCGTGAGGCGCACCGTCTCCGAGAGCCCCTCCTCGTCGAGCTGGAAAGGCGGCGTGAGCGAGGGGTTGAGGATCTCGATCTGGTGCGCCAGCACCTCGACCTCCCCCGAGGCGATGTTCGGGTTGGTCGTCCCTTCCGGGCGGCGGCGCACCATGCCCGTGACCTTGAGCACGTACTCGCCGCGGATCTTCTCGGCCGTCGCGAAAGTCTCCTTGCGGTCCGGATCGGACACGACCTGGGCGAGGCCTTCGCGGTCGCGCAGGTCGATGAAGATCACCCCGCCGTGATCGCGGCGGCGGTGCGCCCAGCCGGCCAGCGTCACCGTCTTGCCGAGAAGCGCGGCGCCGAGCTTGCCGCAGTAGTGGGTGCGCATGGTCAGCGCTCGCTCCTCGTGGCCGGCGCTTCGGGGAACACCACGCCCATCGAGATCACGTACTTGAGCGCGTCGTCCACGCTCATGTCCAGCTCGATCACGTCGGCCTTGCGCATCATGAGGAAAAAGCCCGAGGTCGGGTTCGGTGTCGTCGGAACGTAGACGCTGACATGCTCGCCCTGGAGATGGCGGGCGACGTCGCCCCCGGGCGTGCCGGTGAGGAAGGCGATGGTCCAGCTGTCCTTGCGCGGATACTGCACCAGCAGCGCCTTGCTGAACGCCTGGCCGCCGGGCGCGAACAGCGTGTCGCTCACCTGCTTCACGCTGCTGTAAATGGTCTTCACTACCGGGATGCGGCCGAGCAGGCCCTCCCAGAAGAGCAGCAGCCGCTGGCCGAGGATGTTGGACGCAAGTGCGCCGGTGACGAACACCACCAGCACGGTGAGCAGCGCGCCGATCCCCGGGATCTGGTAGCCGAGCAGCGACTGCGGCTGGTACTGCGGCGGCAGGAGCAGCAGCGACTGGTCCATGGTGCTCACGATCAGCTCGAGCACCCAGATCGTGATCGCGAGCGGGATCCAGATCAGCAGTCCGGTGATGAGGATTTTTTTCATTGAATTGCGCCAGCCCCCGGGCGAGCCGGAGGCGCTCCGGTCGGAAGCGGGGCCCTAGGCCGCCGCCGTCGGCTTCGACTCGGTATTGCCGGCGGACTTGGCCGGGCTTGATTCGGTCTTGTCCGCCTTGCCCGAGCCGGAATCCTTGCCTTCGGGCTTCGCGGCCCCCTTGTCCCCGGTCTCGACCGAGCTCTTCACGGCGGGCTTCGAGCCGCTGTTCTTGAAATCGGTCGCGTACCAGCCGCTGCCCTTCAGCTGGAACCCGGCGGCGCTCAGCATCTTGGAGAAGGTGTTCTTGCCGCACTCCGGGCACACCGAGAGGGTCGGGTCGGACACCTTCCGCAGGTACTCCTTCTGGAACCCGCAGGACGAGCAGCGATATTCGTAGATCGGCATGGCGACTCCACGCAAGGCGGCGATTATACCGCGAAGTAGTGGGGATTCCCCCTGCGCTTTCAAGGGGGTATCAGGCTGCGCCGAGATTGCCCGCCGTTCCGATGAGGCGCGGCAGCTCGAGCTTGCGGGGAGTCACGACCTTCTTGTCGCGCAGATAGCGCGACAAGACCTCCCATACCGGCTCGCCCGTCGCGCCGTCGGCCACCGGGGCCCAGCTCGCGACCTTGTAGGTCTTGTCGGCCTCGATCCTGCGGCCGCGCAGGCGCATGTCACCGATGCGCGAGCCGATGCGGTTGCCCGGAGAGCAGCTGTAGCTCATGCCGCCGACGCGCACCATGTCCCCGCCCTGCTGATAGTAGGGATCGGGATGGAACAGGTTGTCGCATACGTCCTCCATGAACGCCTTGATCGCCGCGCCCGTCAGCTCGGAGATCACGGTCTCCGGGTAGGTGATCGCGGTGAGGTTCATCACCTGCTCGGTGGTGATCACCTCCCCCGGCAGCAGCGAGGTGCCCCAGCGGAACCCGGGAGAGAAGGCGATCTCGGCGCCCTTCGCCTCCATCAGCGCGTCGAGGATCAGCTGGTCGAAGGAACCGTTGAAATTGCCGCGCCGGTAGAGCAGCGCGTCGGTGCGCGCGAGCTCCTCGGCGAGCTTGTCCGCGTAGGGCGCGCGCTGCGCGTCGATCAGCCGCGCCATGTCGGGGTCGGGGGAGAGCAGGTTCGCGAACACCGGCAGCAGCCGGTAGCGGTAGCCCAGTATCTTGCCGAGCCGCACGTCGAGATCGAGGACGGCCAGGAATTTCCCGTTCGACCCCGCGTTCGTCACGAGCGTCTTGCCCAGGCGGTTTCGCACCGGGATCGGCACCGGCACGGCGTCGTGCGTGTGGCCGCCGAGGATCACGTCGATCCCTGCGACGCGAGAGGCGAGCTTGATGTCGACGTCCATGCCGTTGTGCGACAGCAGCACCACGACCGCCGCGCCCTTGCTCCGCGCCTCGTCCACCACCCCTTGCAGCCGCTTCTCGCCGATGCCGAAGCGCCACTCGGCGACGAAGCGGCGCGGATGCGCGATGGGCGTATACGGGAACGCCTGGCCGATCACCGCCACCGGCACGCCGCCCAGGCTGCGGATCGTGTACGGCTTGAACACCGGGTCGCCGAAATCCTCGGTCTCGACGTTCTGCGCCAGGAACTCGATGCGCCCGGCGAAGTCCTTGTCGACGACCTCCTTCACGCGTTGCGCGCCGTAGGTGAACTCCCAATGGCCGGTCGTGATGTCCACGCCGAGGAGCTTCTGCGCCTCGATCATGTCCTGCCCGCGCGTCCACAGCGAGGTCGCCGACCCCTGCCAGGTGTCGCCGCCGTCGAGCAGCAGCGACGCCCTGCGCTCCGCGCGCAGCCGCTTCACCAGCGTGGCGAGGTGGGCGAAGCCGCCGAGCCTGCCGTAGCGATGCGCCGCGGCGGTGAAGTCCAGGTGCGAGAAGGCGTACGCCTCGCGGCTGCCCGGGCGCAGGCGGAACATCCTGAGCAGCGGCTCCCCGACCACGTGCGGCGGGCGGTTCACGCTGCCCGCGACGCCGAGGTTGGCGCTCGGCTCGCGGAAGTACACCGGCAGGAGCTGCGCGTGGCAATCCGTGAAATGCAGCAGCGACACGTTGCCGAAACGCGGGACGTCGTAGAACGTCTCGTCGCCGGCCGGGCGCGAATCCAGCGGCAAACCCGCGGCCGCCGCGGCGGCGAGCGCCTGCAGGAACTCGCGTCGCGACAGGAACATCACCGCGTCATTTGTTGACCGGAGACTCCGGGTCGAGCAGCAGCGCGACGAGGTGCGTGATCTGCTCCTCGGTGAGGATGCCGTTGCGGCCGAAGCGCGGCATGTGCGAGCAGGCGAGAAACGCCTGCGAGTCGTAGATCTTGCCGTAGACGTAGCGCTGCGCCGGCTCGCCCGCGCCGCGCTGCGCCCCTAAGCGGTACAGGCTCGGTCCGACGGTGCCGTAGGAGATCTCGGCGGGCGCGATGCGATGGCAGTTGTAGCAGCCGCCGCCGTTCGGGCGCTTCGTATCCGGATCGGTGAAGCGCAGGCCGTAGGCGTCCTGGGCGATCCTCTCGCCCTTGCGCCAGTCGCCGAGCAGCCTGCCCGAGGCCGGGTAGCGGATGCCCGCGCTCTCCGCGCTCTCGATCCTGTCGGCGACCTCCTTCGGAGGCTCGTTGCGGTAGCGCGTGCACTGCGCCTGCACCTCGTCCTGCTGGTCGACCTTGGCCGCCATCTGCCGGTTGCCGTGCGTGAACGATTCGCGGAACGCCTGCTCGGCGCGCTGCCGCGCGCCGTCGTCCGACGGGCCGCTTGCGCACGCGGCCACGGCGAGAAAGGCCAGCGACGAAAGGCGCTTCCTCATCGCTTCAGCCCCGGCGCCTCGATATCGCCGCCGTTGGCGTACTTCGCCATGAACACTTCGAGCGCGATCGACGCTTCCGACGCGTAGTCCAGCTGCGGATGGCGCATCTGCCAGTAGCAGTCGTAGAGGCGGTGCTGCATGGTGCGCACCGTCCCCTGCGAAACGCGGTACGCGGGCCAGGTGGTGAAAATTCTGCGCGCGTCGTGCGGGTCGGTGAGTTTGGGCAGCTCTTGCAGCCGGATGCGCTTGCCGTTGTCGCCGTGGCAGCTGACGCAGGCGAAATCGTGCGGCCCGGCGCGGCGGTAGAAGAGCTCCTCGCCGATCCGGAAGGCCTCGATCTCCTTGGGGTGCGAGAGCGGCGCGGCGAGCTTCATGCCCTTCGACGCGCCCGCGACGTAGCTCGCGAGCGCCTCCATCGCCGAAGGGCGGCCCGGCGCGGAGAAGGGGTTCTTCATCGCCTCCTCGGGCTTGAATCCCTGCAGCGTCACCATGCAGGTGACGATGCGCGACTCGAGGTCCTGTACGCGGTCGGTGTCGGGGAAATAGCGCGGCAGCCGCGCGAAGGCGCCTTTCACCACGCCGGCGCCGAGGCCAAGATCGCACTGCTCGAGCGAAGCGTTCTTCGGCCCGCGCGGAGTCTTCCACAGCTCCTCGCCCTTGGCCTCGAACAGGTCCGCGGGATTGCCCTCGGCGAGCAGTTGCCGGTAGCGCTCGACTTCCTTTTGCGTGTCCTGCTGCGCCGCGCAGACGCACGGGACGCTTGCCGCCAGCAGGAAGGCCGCGAGGCGGGGAAACCGCATCGTCTCTCTCCTCGGGCCTAGCTGCCGCCGCCGATCACGGCTTCGTCGGTCCTGCGCTCGCCCTTGTTGTCGACCCAGCTGATGATCACCTTCTCGCCCGGCTTGCCCCCCTTGAAGCGGAAATGCATGAAGGGGTTCTTCGAGATCGAGGTCCCCCACTGCGCCGACAGCACCGTCTTGCCGGCGTGGGTGACCGTCACGTTCTGGATGAAGTGCGCGGGAACGAGCGCGCCGCTCGTGTCCTTGCGCTGCCCGGTCTCCATCTCGTGGCTCATCAGCACGCGCACTTCCACCTTGTCGCCCGCCATGTTGGCGCGGATGCGCATCGGATCGGCCACGTCAACCCCCGCACCCGCCGAGGGTGACCTTGATCTCCTTCACGGCGTGGAAGTACTTGCCGTCGGCCTGGACCACCGCGTAGATGTTCGACGTCTCGGCCATCTTCACTCGGGTGGTGATGAAGGGGTCCGTGCCCTCGGGGATGTCGAAATCCGCCGAGAGCGTGCTCGGGTTCTTCTCGATCAGGATCGCAATCGCCCGCGTCCTCGGAATGCCGCTCTCGATCGTGATCGGGACCACCGCGCCGTTCTCGGCGATGTCGGGCGCGGTGATCTGGACCTGCGCGCTCTCGGTCGAGCCGCTGCCGCCCAGGGCCTTCAGCGTGGCGGCGACGCTCTTGGTCTCGAACGCCGCCTTGTTCCATTGCTGCGCGAAGGCCCGGACCGGGCGGAGCAGCGCCGCCGTCACGGCGAGCGCGAGCGCACCGCCCGCTCTCAGTACCCCGCGCCGTCTAGTGTCCATGCGATTCGACTCCGGAGAATTCACCTGCAAGCCACGATTCTACCGTGACACAATAGACGAGTGGCGAACTTCACTCCAGCCAGCGCCTTGATCGGCGGTGCGCTGATCGGGATCTCGGCGACCCTGCTGCTGTGGCTCACCGGACGGCTTGCGGGCGTGAGCGGGATCATGCACGGCGCGCTGCTGCAGCGGCGCGATGGCTGGCGCTGGCTGTTCCTCGTGGGGCTCGTCGCGGGCGCCGGGGCATGGCTGTGGCTTTCGCCGCAGGCGTTCGCGCAGCGTGCGGGATACCCGGTGCCCCTGGTCCTGCTCGCCGGCGTGCTGGTGGGCTTCGGCACCGCGCAGGGCGGCGGCTGCACCAGCGGGCACGGCGTCTGCGGGATCAGCCGGCTTTCGATCCGCTCGATCGCGGCGACGATCACTTTCCTGCTTACCGGAATGATCAGCGTGTTCGTCGTGCGGCATCTTTTCGGAGTGGCGTCGTGAGGCACGCGGCGGCGAGAAACGCGAGCGCGCTGCTCGCCGGGCTGATATTCGGCCTGGGCCTCGCGATCTCCCAGATGGTGAACCCGAAGAAGGTGCTCGATTTCCTCGACGTCTCCGGAAACTGGGACCCGAGCCTGCTCCTCGTCATGGGCGGAGCGGTCGGCGTCGCCATGCTTGCGTTCCGCTTCGTGATCGGGCGCGGGCAGCCGCTGTTCGCGAGCGAGTTCCATCTCCCGCGCATGACGAAGGTGGACCGCAGGGTGCTGATCGGCTCAGGCGTCTTCGGGCTGGGCTGGGGAATCGGCGGTTACTGCCCCGGTCCCGGGATCGCGGCGCTGTCCGCGGGGAGCACCGACGCCCTCGTGTTCGTCGCCGGGATGGTGCTCGGCTCCCTCTTGTACCGCCGCCTGGCCGCGCCGCGCGCCTAGAACGGGATGTCGTCTTCCAGGTCGTCGAACTTGCCCGCGGGCTTCTTCGCGGGCTTGCCCTCGCCCGCCGTGACCGGCGCCTTGTCCTCGTCGCCGGCGCCGCGGGTGCCCGCGTCTCCCATCCCCGAGCGGCTGCCGAGCATCTGCATGCGCTCGGCGACGATCTCGGTGGTGTAGCGCTCCTTGCCTTCCTTGTCCTGCCACTTGCGCGTGCGCAGCGCCCCTTCGACGTAGACCTGCGAGCCCTTCTTGAGGTATTCGCCGGCGATCTCGGCGAGGCGGTTGAAGAACACCACGCGGTGCCACTCGGTGCGCTCCTGCTTCTCGCCGCTCGCCTTGTCTTTCCACTGCTCCGTGGTGGCGACGGAGATGTTGGTGATGGCCCCGCCTTCCGGGTTGTACCGCGTTTCGGGGTCGCGCCCGAGGTTGCCTACGATTATCACTTTGTTGACCGATGCCATGGTTTCAATCCTCCGAAAATTTCTCTCGCCGCCCTTTCTTTGAGCGGATCAGGATACACCTTCAGCGGCACCGACCGGGACACGCATGCTGGAGGCTACAAGGAGCCATAACGCAACCAGGGCGAATCCGAATACAAAGACCGACGATTCCCCCCAACGCTCGGCCAGCCAGCCGCCCGCCGCCCCGCCCGCGAACAGGCCCAGCGCCTGCGTGGTGTTGTAGACCCCGAGCGCAGTGCCCCGGGAAGGGGCGGACGCGACGCTCGATACGAGCGACGGCAGGCTCGCCTCGAGGATGTTGAAAGCGACGAAAAAGAAAAGCAGCAGCCCGACGACAAACGGGAAATTGTCCAGGCAGACGGCGAACCCCAGCTCGACGGCGAGCAGCAGGCCGATCGACCCGAGGAATAGGAACTTCATGCGGCGCATGCGCTCGGCGTGGATGAGCAGCGGCGCCATCACCGCGAACGAGCCCAGCACCACCGGCAGGTAGACCTTCCAGTGCTCGGCGACCGGGAGGTGCCCGTACCGCACCATGGCGGTCGGCACCACGACGAAGACCGCCATCTGCACCGCGTGCAGGCAGAAGATGCCGAGGTTCAGGCGCAGCTGCTCGCGGTTGCGCAGCACTTCCTTCAGCGCCCCGGCCCGCAGGCGCCTCTCGTTCCCGGCGGGCGGCTCGGCGGGCACGACCGCCAGCGTCACCCAGATCGCGGCGAGCGCGAGCGCGCCGGTCATGCCGAAGATGCCCCCCATGCCGATCAGCGGATAGAGCGCCGGCGCGGCCACCAGCGACAGCGCGAACATGAGGCCGATCGACCCGCCGATCAGCGCCATCGCCTTGGTGCGGTGCTCCTCGCGGGTGATGTCGGCGGCGAAGGCGGTCACCGGCGCCGCGATCGCGCCCGCCCCCTGGAGCGCGCGCCCCAGGATCACGACCCCGATATTCGGTCCCCAGGCCGCCACGAAGCTGCCCAACGCGAACAGCAGCAGGCCGATCACGATGATGCGCTTGCGCCCATAGTGGTCCGAGGCCATGCCGTACGGTATCTGGAGGATCCCCTGGGTGAGCCCGTAGGCCCCCAGTGCGATCCCCACCAGGGTCTGGCTGTCGCCCCCGGGGAGGTACCGCGCGTGAACGGCGAACACCGGCAGGATGAGAAACAGGCCCAACATGCGCAGGGCGAAGAGCGACGCGAGCGACAGGCTCGCGCGCAGCTCAAGGGGGGACATCCGTCCCGACGATGCCGGGGACGTCATCGATGTAGCGGGGATACCACGGAATTTCGTATAGTAGCAGGTTCGGTTTCGCTCACTGGCACGTAATGGATCATATCCGCATCCGCGGCGCGCGCACGCACAACCTCAAGAACCTCAACGTCGATCTGCCGCGCAACCGGCTGATCGTGATCACCGGGCTCTCCGGCTCCGGGAAATCGTCCCTCGCCTTCGACACGCTCTACGCCGAGGGGCAGCGCCGCTACGTGGAGTCGCTCTCCGCGTATGCGCGCCAGTTCCTGCAGCTGATGGAGAAGCCGGACGTCGACCTGATCGAGGGCCTGTCACCGGCGATCTCGATCGAGCAGAAAGCGGCGAGCCACAACCCGCGCTCGACCGTAGGCACCATCACCGAGATCCACGACTATCTGCGGCTGCTCTATGCGCGCGTCGGCACGCCCTACTGCCCCGAGCACAGGCTCGCGCTGCGGGCGCAGTCGGTGTCGCAGATGGTCGATCACGCGCTCGCCCTTCCCGCCGATTCGGGGATCATGGTGCTCGCGCCCATCGTCGCGAGCCGCAAGGGCGAGCAGCACGAGCTGGTCGCCGAGCTGCGGGCGCAGGGATTCGCGCGACTGCGCGTCGACGGCAAGGTGCACGAGATCGACGCGGTGCCCAGGCTCTCCAAGAACGTCAAGCACTCGGTGGACGTGGTCGTCGACCGCCTCAAGGTGCGTGCCGACGCGAAGCAGCGTCTCGCCGAGTCGTTCGAGACGGCGCTGCGCCACGCCGACGGCCGCGCGGTCGTGCTCGAGGTCGACTCCGGTCGCGAGCACCTGTTCTCGGCGCGCTTCGCCTGCCCCGCTTGCGACTATTCGCTGCCGGAGCTCGAGCCGCGACTGTTCTCGTTCAACAATCCTATGGGCGCCTGCCCGAAATGCGACGGCTTGGGAACGATCACCTTCTTCGACCCCCGGCGCGTGGTCGCGCATCCGGGCCTGTCGCTCGCCGGCGGCGCGATCCGCGGCTGGGACAGGCGCAACCAGTTCTACTTCCAGATGCTCACCAGCCTCGGCGCGCATTTCGGTTTCGACGTCGAGGCCCCGTTCGAGAAGCTCCCGGAGACCGCTCAAAGCGTGGTGCTCGACGGCAGCAGGGAGAAGATCGCGTTCTCCTATCTCAACGAGCGCGGCCGGACCGTGATCAAGGAGCACGCGTTCGAAGGCGTGCTGCCCAATCTCGAGCGCCGCTACAAGGAGACCGATTCTCTCGTGGTGCGTGAAGAGCTGGCGAAGTTCCTGAACACGCGCGCGTGCCCTGCCTGCGAGGGCACGCGCCTGCGGCTGGAGGCGCGCCACGTGAAGGTCGGCGACATGGCGATCTACGAGGTGAGCGCGATCCCGCTGAAGCAGGAGCTCGAGTTCTTCCGCGCCCTCAGGCTCGAGGGCGCGAAGCAGGCGATCGCCGAGAAGATCGTCAACGAGATCGTCGCCCGCCTCTCGTTTCTCAACAACGTCGGCCTGGACTATCTCTCGCTCGACCGCTCGGCCGAGACGCTCTCGGGGGGCGAAGCGCAGCGCATCCGCCTCGCTTCGCAGATCGGCTCGGGATTGACGGGCGTGATGTATGTGCTCGACGAGCCCTCGATCGGACTGCACCAGCGCGACAACGGCCGGCTGCTCGACACGCTCCGCCACCTGCGCGACCTCGGCAACACCGTGATCGTGGTCGAGCACGACGAGGAGGCGATAAGCTCGGCCGACCACGTGCTCGACATGGGGCCGGGAGCCGGCGAGCGCGGCGGGCAGGTCGTCGCCGAGGGCACGCCGGCGGAGATCCGCAGGAACCCTGCTTCGCTCACCGGACAGTACCTGTCGGGCGCGCTCGAGATCGCCGTCCCGGAGAACCGCCGGCGCTTCGACAAGACGCGCCTGTTCCAGCTGCGCGGCGCGCGCGGCAACAACCTGAAGTCGGTCGATCTGACGCTCCCGGTAGGCCTCTTCGTCTGCGTGACCGGCGTTTCGGGCTCGGGAAAGTCGACCCTCATCAACGACACTCTCTACAACGCGGTCGCGCGCGCGCTGTACGGCTCCGCGCATGAGCCCGCGCCGCACGACTCGATCAAGGGCCTGGAGTTCTTCGACAAGGCGATCAGCGTCGACCAGAGCCCGATCGGCCGCACGCCGCGCTCCAATCCGGCGACCTATACCGCGCTGTTCACGCCGATCCGCGAGCTGTTCGCCGGCGTGCCGACGGCCCGCGAGCGCGGCTACGGAGCGGGGCGCTTCTCGTTCAACGTGAAAGGCGGGCGCTGCGAGGCCTGCCAGGGCGACGGCGTCATCAAGGTGGAGATGCACTTCCTGCCCGACATCTACGTGCCCTGCGACGTGTGCCACGGCAAGCGCTACAACCGCGAGACGCTGGAAGTCCAGTACAAGGGCAAGAACGTCCACGAGGTGCTGCAGATGACGGTCGACCAGGCGCACGAATTCTTCAGCGCCGTGCCGGCGGTCGAAAGGAAGCTTCAGACCCTGCTCGAAGTCGGTCTGGGCTACATCCAGCTCGGCCAGCCCGCGACCACGCTCTCCGGAGGCGAGGCGCAGCGCGTCAAGCTGTCCCTGGAGCTTTCCAAGCGCGACACCGGGCGCACGCTGTACATCCTCGACGAGCCCACCACCGGGCTGCACTTCAAGGACATCGACCTGCTGCTCTCCGTGCTGCACCGCCTGCGCGACGCCGGCAACACGGTCGTGGTGATCGAGCACAACCTCGACGTCATCAAGACCGCCGACTGGGTCGTCGACCTCGGCCCCGAAGGCGGCGACGGCGGCGGCCGCGTCATCGCTCAGGGGACGCCCGAGGACCTGGCGGCGTCCGACTCCGGTTTCACGGGGCAATACCTGCGCGCCGTGCTCGGAAAGCGAGTGCGCAGAGCCGCTTGAAACAGATGAAACGCCGCCTCTTAGACAAGCACCCGGGGACTGCGTAGAATCCTGCGGACCGCAATACAGCAGAGGGAGACTCCCATATGATCAAGACAGCGCGATTCGCACTTCCCGCCATCGTCTGCGCCGTGCTCGCGGCGCCCGCCACGGCCCAGCAACTCTCGGGGACCCTGAAAAAAATCAAGGAGACCGGCTCGATCACGGTCGGTTACCGTGAATCCTCGATCCCGTTCTCGTATTTGGACGACAAGCAGCAGCCCATCGGCTACGCGATGGACCTGTGCATGAAGATCGTCGACGCGGTCAAGGCGGACCTCAAGATGCCCGGATTGAAGGTCCAGCTGCAGCCGGTGACCTCCTCGAACCGGATTCCGCTGATGCAGAACGGGACGATCGACCTCGAGTGCGGCTCCACCACGAACTCGGTCGAGCGACAGAAGCAGGTCTCCTTCGGACCGACCTATTTCGTCATCAACGTCACCGCCGCGGTGAAGAAGAACTCGAAGATCAAGTCGCTCGCCGACCTGAACGGCAAGACGATCTCGACGACCTCGGGCACCACCTCGGTGCCGCTCCTCAAGAAATACCAGAAGACCCAGAACATCGAAGTGAAGGAGATCTACGGCAAGGACCACGCCGAGTCCTTCCTGCTCGTCGCCGACGATCGCGCCGCGGCATTCGTAATGGACGACATCCTGCTCGCGGGCCAGATCGCAAACTCGAGAAACCCTTCCGCCTACCGGATCATCCCCGAGTCGCTGCGCCAAGAGCCCTACAGCATGATGCTGAGGAAGGACGACCCCGAGTTCAAGGCGCTGGTCGACAAGACCATCGGCGGCGTAATGAAGTCCGGTGAGATCAACAAGATCTATTCCAAGTGGTTCACCCGCCCGATCCCGCCCAAAGGCATCAACCTGAACTTCCCGATGACGCCGGCGATCCGGGAAGCGTTCAAGAACCCGAACGATCAGGGCGTTTGAGGTAAGCAGTCTTTCACGCGAAGCCGGTGTGCTCTAAGGCCGCCGGCTTTTTTCTTCTTCGATGAGTCTCGGCATCTTCCTCGAGCAGGTGCCGGACGGCGACGGTCCGTGGTGGCGCATGCTCGCCTCGGGCCTGGAGTGGACCTTCATCGTCGCGGTCCTCGCCTGGATCGTCGCCTTCGTGGTCGGCTCGGTCATCGGTGTCGCGCGGACCACCGACCGCGCCTGGATGACGCGCGCGGCGAGCGCCTACGTCGACCTGTTCCGCAACATCCCCCTCATCGTCCAGTTCTTCCTGTGGTTCTTCGTCCTGCCGGGCGTCGTCCCGGCGGTGAAGCGCTGGGTAGTGTCGGTCGATCCCCTCACCTACCAGCTCATCACCTCTGTGGTGTGCCTGGGCCTGTTCACCGCCGCGCGCCTCGCCGAGCAGGTGCGTGCGGGAATCCAGTCACTGTCGCGGGGACAGCGCAGCGCCGGCTACGCGCTGGGCCTGTCGCAGGTGCAAACCTACCGCTACGTGCTCCTGCCGATGGCGTACCGCATCATCATCCCGCCGCTCACCTCGGAGCTGATGAACCTCATCAAGAACACCGCCGTCGCGTACTCGATCGGCCTGACGGAGCTGTTCTTCCGCACGCGCGAGATGGGCGAGATGACGTTCCGCTACTTCGAGGCCTTCGGCGCGGCCACGGTGATCTACGCGACGATCGCGTTCGCGTCCAACCGGTTCATGGCGCTCCTCGAGCGCAAGGTCGCGGTACCCGGCTACATCGGCGGGGCCAAGTGATCGGTGACCTGGACTTCGGCGAGATCGGCCGCACCCTGCCCTACGTGATGTCGGGGCTGCAGTACACGGTCCAGATCACGGTGGTCGCGGCGATCGGCGGAACGATCTTCGGCACGCTGCTCGCGATGGCGCGGCTGTCGGCGTTCTCGCCGCTCGCGCTCGTCGCGGGCGGGTACGTGAACCTGATGCGCTCGATCCCGCTGCTGCTCGTCATCTTCTGGTTCTACTTCCTGCTGCCGGTGATCATCCAGTCGATCACCGGAGCCGACCGCCCTCCCCAGGTCGGCGCGGAACGCTCGGCCTACATCACTTTCATCATGTTCGAGGCGGCGTACTTCTGCGAGATCATGCGCGCCGG
>DASSQD010000053.1:0-43142 GCA_035702665.1 Burkholderiales bacterium | reverse complement strand
TGAACGGCGTCATCAAGAGCCTGGTGTTCGGCGTCGCGGTGACCTGGATCGCCGTTTTCGAAGGATACGACGCACCGCCGACCGCCGAGGGAGTGTCGGGCGCCACCACGCGCACGGTGGTGACCTCGTCGCTCGCGATTCTCGCGCTCGATTTCGTGCTGACGGCATTGATGTTCAGAGGACTCTAAATCATGATGACGCGCAAGGAGCTGGACTTGTGGGTGGGCATTTTCGCCGTGGTCGGCATCGGCGCGCTGCTGTTCCTTTCGCTCAAAGTGGCGAATCTCGCCTCGTTCTCCTCGGCGGACGCATACCAGGTGAACGCCAAGTTCGAGAACATCGGGGGACTCAAGGTCCGCGCGCCGGTGAAGAGCGCCGGCGTGGTCGTGGGCCGAGTCGCCGACATCCGCTTCGACAACGAGAGTTTCGAAGCGGTCGTGACGATGAACATCGACAGCCGCTTCCAGTTTCCCAAGGACAGCTCCGCGAAGATCCTGACCTCGGGCCTGCTCGGTGAGCAATACATCGGGATCACCGCGGGGGGCGACTCGGCGAACCTGAAGAGCGGCGACACGCTCAAGCTCACGCAATCCGCGGTAGTCCTGGAAAATCTGATCGGTCAGTTCCTGTACAATAAAGCTGCCGAAGGGGACGGCAAGAAGTAGGATGGAAAGCCGATCGCGTGGAGGTTAATAGGCTGTGCGCGGCGCTGCTCTTCGCCGGCTTGCTGGCGGGCTGTGCCACTTCCGGCGGCAATCCGGCCGATCCCCTGGAGAAAGTCAACCGGGCGGTGTTCGCGTTCAACGACGCGGCGGACAAAGCGCTGCTCACTCCGGTGGCCAAGGGCTACCGCGCCGTCTTCCCGGGATTCTTCCGCACGGGCGTTTCCAACTTCTTTTCCAACCTCGAGGATGTCTGGATCTCGGTGAACGACGTGCTGCAGGGCAAGTTCCAGCAGGGACTGGAGGACATAACTCGTGTCATCCACAATTCGACGTTCGGCCTCGCCGGGCTCTTCGACGCCGCCTCCGCCGCGGGATTGCCCAAGCACAACGAGGACTTCGGCCAGACGCTGGCCGTCTGGGGTATCGAGAGCGGGCCCTACGTAGTTATCCCGCTCATCGGCCCTTCCACGTTCCGCGACGGCTTCGGGCTGCTGTTCGACTACAAGGCGGACCTCGTCTACTGGGGAACCGACAGCGTTCCGATACGCAACTCGCTTTACGCGACGCGCGCGATCAGCAACCGCGCCAACCTGCTCGACGCCTCGAACGTTCTCGAGCAGGCCGCGCTCGACAGGTATGCGTTCGTGCGCGACGCCTGGCTGCAGCGGCGGCGCAACCTCGTCTACGACGGCAATCCGCCGCGCGAGCGGGACGAATCGGATGATGAACCAACGACCAAGTAACCTGATCAAAGTGCCATGAAAACCGCGTTCTTCTTGCTCGCTCTTGTGGCTCCCCTGGCGTGCGCGCAGACGGCCGCGCCCGACGCGCTGGTCAAGGGGATTACCGACGAAGTCGCCGCAACCATCATGAAGGACAAGGACATCCAGGCGGGCGACACGAAGAAGGCCGCCGATCTCATCGAAGCGAAGATCGTCCCGCACTTCAATTTCACCCGCATGGCGCGCATCGCCATGGCGCGCAACTGGCGCTCGGCCACGCCCGAGCAGCAAAAGGAGCTGGCGGCCGAATTCAAGACCCTGCTGGTGCGCACCTATTCGACCGCGCTGGTGAACTACAAGGGCCAGCCGATCGACTACAAGCCGGTGCGCGCGAAATCCGACGACACCGAGGTCACCGTCAGATCCGAGGTCAAGCAATCGGGATCCTCCCAGCCGGTCTCGATCGACTATGAACTGGAGAAGACCGACGCCGGCTGGAAGATCTACGACGTCAAGGTCGGCGGCGTGAGCCTGGTGACGACCTACCGGGACACCTTCGCGAGCGAGGTGCGCGAGCACGGGATCGACGGCCTGATCAAGTCACTCGCCGCCAAGAACCGCGAGCCCTTGGGAACCAGGGCGGGCAAGTCGTGATCCGCCGGGAGGGAGATTCGCTCTTGATCGAGGGCGCGCTCACGCTGGCGACCGTCTCTGGGCTCGCCGACGAAGTGCGAGATCATCTGCGGCAGGGAGTACGCGTGATCGACCTGCACGGCGTATCCGAAGTCGATTCCTCCGCGGTGGCGCTGGCCCTCGAATGGCTGCGTCAGGCAGCCGAGACCAAGCCCGGGCTGCGGTTCGTCAACCTGCCCGTCGCGATGCAGAATCTCGCCAAGCTCTACGGAGTCTCCGACCTGCTTCAGCCGGGTTCGAGCTGATCCGCGACGCGGCGACCCACGGCATGCCCGCCGCGATCGAGCTCCGCGACGTCCACAAGCGCTTCGGCGACCTGCAAGCGCTGTCCGGAATCGACCTCGAGATTCCCCAGGGAGAATTCTTCGGCCTGCTCGGCCCCAACGGCGCGGGCAAGACCACCCTGATCAGCGTGCTCGCGGGCTTGGTGCGCGCCGATAGAGGGACGGCGAGGGTGATGGGTCACGACGTCCGCAAGGACTACCGCGCCGCGCGCAGCGCGCTCGGCGTAGTGCCGCAGGAGCTGGTGTTCGATCCCTTCTTCACGGTGCGCGAGACGCTCCGTATCCAAGCCGGATATTTCGGGATGCGCGACAACCGCGCTTGGATAGACGAGGTGATGCACAACCTCGATCTCGCCCCTAGGGCCGACGTCAACATGCGCGCTCTCTCGGGCGGAATGAAGCGGCGCGTGCTCGTGGCACAGGCGCTGGTGCACAAGCCGCCGGTCATCGTGCTCGACGAGCCCACCGCCGGGGTCGACGTCGAGCTGCGCCAGGCGCTGTGGCGGTTCATCCGCAGGCTGAACCGCGACGGCCACACCATCGTGCTGACGACGCACTATCTGGAAGAGGCCGAGGCGCTGTGCGGGCGGATAGCGATGCTCAAGCAGGGACGCGTGGTCGCACTGGACTCCACCTCGAACCTGCTCAAGCGCGTGCATCACCTGCTCCTCCGCCTGCGCTTGGCCGGCGAGCTCCCGCCGGAGCTGCGCGAACTCGAGCACGGCAGCACCGAGGACGCCCACGTCCTCCGCCTCAAGGGCTACGACGACGTCGAGCGCGCACTGTCGAGCGTGCGCAGGGCGGGCTCGCGCATCGAGGAAATGGAGCTGGTGCAGCCCGATCTCGAAGACGCCTTCGTCGACGTGATGCGGCGTTCATGAGCGGGTTTCCGACGCTGCTGCACAAGGAGGTGCTGCGCTTCTGGAAGGTCAGCACCCAGACAATAGGGGCTCCGGCGCTGACCGCGGCCCTCTTCCTGTTCGTTTTCAGTCACGTCATGGAGGGCCGCGCGCGCGTATACGATAGCGTGCCCTACACGGCGTTCCTCGTTCCTGGACTGGTGATGATGGCGGTGTTGCAGAACGCGTTCGCCAACAGCTCGTCGTCGCTCATCCAGTCTAAGATCACGGGTAACATCATCTTCGTGCTGCTCCCGCCGCTTTCGTATGTCGAATTCTTCGCCGCGTACGTGCTCGCCGCGGTCGTCAGAGGGATGGTGGTGGGGGTGGCAGTGATGCTGGTGACTTTGCCGTTCGTCGACATGGAATTTCGCAATCCCGGATGGATCCTCGCTTTCGGTTTCTGCGGCAGCGCAGTGCTCGGCGCGCTCGGCATGCTGGCGGGCATCTGGGCCGAGAAGATCGACCAGGTCGCATCCTTCCAGAATTTTCTCATCATGCCGCTCACGTTCCTTTCCGGAGTGTTTTATTCTATTCATTCGCTTCCCGCCTTCTGGCAGGGGCTTTCGCACTTCAATCCTTTCTTCTACATGATCGACGGGTTCCGCTACGGCTTCTTCGGGGTGTCGGACGTGCATCCGCTGCGCGGCCTCGCCGTGGTCGCGGCCTTTCTCGTCGCGGTCTCCGCGCTGACCCTCGCCGTGCTCAGAAGCGGATACAAGCTGAGGCACTAGCATGGTGACGCCGGAGCAGGTGCAGAGCTACATCGAGCAGCACCTGAAGTGCAGGGAAGTGCGCGTAGCCGGGGACGGGCAGCACTTCGAGGCGCTCATCGTGAGCGAAACCTTCCGCGGCAAGAGCCGCATCCAGCGCCACCAGCTCGTCTACGCGGCGCTGGGCGAGCGCATGCGGGCGGAGATCCACGCGCTGTCGATGCGCACGCTCACCCCGGAGGAAGCCGCCGATGGATAAGCTCATCATCCAGGGGGGCGCGCCGCTGACGGGCGAGGTGCGCGTGTCGGGAGCGAAGAACGCCGCGCTCCCGCTGATGTGTGCCGCGCTCCTGACCTCGGACGAACTCACGCTCTCCAACGTGCCGCACCTGCGCGACGTGAGCACCATGGTGAGGCTGCTCTCGCAGATGGGCGTGGAGGCGTCGCTCGACGACAGGCTGGGACTGTCCCTGCGCGCCGCGCGCCTGTCCGATCCGGTCGCTCCGTACGATCTGGTGAAGACCATGCGCGCTTCGATTCTCGTCCTCGGGCCCCTCGTCGCGCGCTGCGGACAGGCCCGCGTTTCGCTGCCGGGGGGCTGCGCCATCGGGACGCGCCCCGTCGACCTGCACATCAAGGGGCTCGAAGCGCTCGGCGCGGAGGTGTCGGTCGAGCAGGGCTATATCTCGGCCAGGGCGAACCGCCTCAAGGCGGCGCGGCTCGTCATGGACCTGGTTACCGTCACCGGCACCGAGAACCTGATGATGGCGGCTTGCCTGGCCGAGGGCACCACAGTGATCGAGAACGCCGCGCGCGAGCCCGAAGTGGTGGACCTGGCCCAGTGCCTTTCGTCGATGGGCGCGAGGATCAAGGGAGCGGGCACCGACGTGATCAGGATCGAGGGCGTCGAGCGGCTGCACGGAGCGAGCCATCGCATCATGGCAGACCGTATCGAGACCGGAACCTTTCTCGCGGCCGCGGCCGCGACCGGCGGAAACGTAACGCTTCACGGCACGAGTCCGGCAACGCTCGAAGCGGTGCTGGAGAAGCTGCGCGAGTCGGGCGCCGACCTGCGCACGGACAACTCGACGATCTCGCTTGCCATGCGCGGCCGGCCCCGTGGGGTGAACGTCCGCACGGCCCCCTACCCGGCGTTTCCCACCGACATGCAGGCGCAGCTCATGGCGCTCGACGCCATCGCCGACGGCACCGCCGTGATCACCGAGACGATCTTCGAGAACCGCTTCATGCACGCGCTGGAGATGCAACGCCTCGGCGCGGATATCGAGATCTCGGGCAACACCGCAGTCGTTCACGGCGTCTCCAGGCTGCAGGGGGCGACCGTGATGGCGACGGACCTGCGCGCCTCGGCGAGCCTGGTGATCGCCGGCTTGGTCGCCGAGGGAGAGACGCGGATCGACCGCATCTATCACCTCGACCGCGGCTACGAGTGCATAGAGGAGAAACTCGCCCAGCTGGGCGCGCGCATACGGCGTGTGCACTGAGGCGTGCACTGAAGTTCGAAAAGTTCCTGTAAAATCCGCGCTTTACTTTGATCGCGCACTCTGTGATCACGCTCGCGCTTTCCAAGGGCCGCATCTTCGACGAAACCCTGCCGCTGCTCGCGGCCGCGGGGGTCCGCGCGCTCGACGATCCCGGGGGCTCGCGCAAGCTCGTGCTGCGTACCAGCCGGCGCGATCTGCGGTTGCTCATTGTGAGAGCGTCGGACGTTCCGACCTACGTGCAGTACGGGGCGGCGGAGCTCGGCGTCGCGGGAAAAGACGTTCTGCTCGAGCACGGCGGCGACGGGCTCTATCAGCCGCTCGATCTCGGCATCGCCGCGTGCCGCATGGTGGTCGCCGTCCCCGAGGGCTTCGATTACGCGGGCGCGGTGCGCAGCGGCGCGCGCCTGCGCGTCGCGACCAAGTACATGCAGACGGCGCGCGAGCACTTCGCCGCAAAGGGCGTGCACGTCGACCTCATCAAGCTCTACGGCTCGATGGAGCTCGCGCCGCTGCTGGGTCTGGCCGACGCCATCGTCGACCTGGTGGCGACCGGCGATACGCTTCGCGCCAACCGCCTGCACGCCGTCGAGGAGGTGCTCCCGATCAGCGCCAGACTGATCGTGAACCAGGCCGCGCTCAAGCTCAGGCGCGACGCGATCCAGCCGCTCCTCGACACTTTCGCCAAGGCGGTGGGCAAGAATGCTTGAGATCACTTATCTGTCGAGCGCGCGAACCAATTTCGACAAGCGGCTCAAGGAGCTCATCGCGTTCGACGTCACGTTCAGCCGAAAAGTCGAACGCGTAGTCGAGACAATTTGCCGCGATGTGAGGAAGAATGGCGATGCCGCGGTGCTCAAGTACACGAAGCGCTTCGATCGCGTCGACCGAAAGCGAGTCGCCGCGCTTGAACTGTCGAAGAAAGTGCTTCACCGCGCCTTGGCGCGGCTCGATCACACGCAACGCAACGCTTTGGAGCAGGCCGCGGCGCGCATCCGCAGATACCATCGGCAACAACTTGTGAAGGCACAGGCGTCATTTGCCGAAACCGACGGCACGACTCTGGGGCAACGGGTGAGCGCACTTGACCGTGTTGGACTCTACGTGCCCGGTGGGGAGGCAGCGTATCCGTCGTCGGTGCTGATGAACGCGATCCCGGCCAAGATCGCCGGCGTCGGAGAGCTGGTGATGACCGTCCCCACGCCGGGCGGCGTTCAGAATCAGCTGGTCCTCGCCGCTGCCGCGGTGGCCGGAGTCGATCGAGTGTTCACCATCGGCGGGGCTCAGGCAATCGCCGCGCTCGCTTATGGAACCAGGACCATCAGGCAGGTCGACAAGATCGTCGGACCGGGCAACGCATATGTCACCGCGGCGAAACGACGCGTATTCGGCACCGTCGGTATCGACATGATCTCCGGCCCGACTGAAATCGTCGTTATCTGCGATGGTACGACGGACGCCGACTGGATAACGATGGATCTTTTTTCCCAAGCAGAGCACCACGAGACCGCGCAGGCAATTCTCATCTCGCCTAGCGGCGCATTCATCGAGCGGGTGGAGAAAAGCATCAGACGGCAGCTTCCAGGCATGTCGCGCAAGAAGATCATCGAGAGGTCGCTGCGCAAGCGCGGTGCGCTGATCAAGGTGAGAAATCTCCACGAGGCTTGCATCATCGCCAACCGGATCGCGCCCGAACACCTGGAGCTTTCGGTGGCCCAACCGAAGAAATGGCTCAGGCACATCCGCCACGCCGGCGCGATTTTCCTCGGGCGGTACTCCTCCGAGGCATTGGGCGACTACTGCGCCGGCCCGAATCACGTGCTGCCGACCTCGCGCACCGCACGATTCTCCTCGCCGCTCGGCGTCTATGACTTCCAGAAGCGCTCGAGCGTGATCGGTATTTCGCGCAAAGGCGCGCAAAAGCTCGGGAGAATCGCGGCGACTCTCGCGAAGGGTGAAGGTTTTCAGGCGCACGCCCGCTCGGCAGAGTTGAGGCTGCAGGACAAGGCCGGACGGTGAGCGCGGGACCCGAAGCGATCGTCCGCGACGCGGTGCGCGCGATGAAGGCCTACGCCGTCGCGCCGGCCGACGGCCTGGTCAAGCTCGACGCGATGGAGAACCCCTATGGGTTGCCTCCCGATCTGCAGCGCGAGATCGCGGATGCCGTGTCGAAGGTGGCGATCAACCGCTATCCCGACCCGATCGCTCCGGCGCTGGTACGGCGGCTCCGCGACACCATGGGAATTCCGCGCGAATGCGACGTTCTTCTCGGCAACGGCTCCGACGAGATCATCCACATCGTCGTGCAGAGCGTCGCGCGCCCCGGGGCCGTCGTTCTTGCCCCGCGCCCGAGCTTTGTGATGTTCAGCGGATACGCGGCGCTCGCGGGTCTGGAATACGTCGGCGTGCTCCTGCGGCCGGATTTTGCGCTCGACACCGGGGCGTTTATCGACGCCATGGAGCGGCACCGCCCCGCGGTGGTGTTCATCGCCTATCCGAACAACCCGAGCGGAAATCTTTTCGAAGAGCAGGCGGTCACCCGCATCATCGCCGCCGCCCCGGGGCTGGTGGTGATCGACGAGGCTTACAACGCTTTCGCCCGCAAGACCTTCCTGCCGCGCCTCGCGGAATTTCCCAACCTCGTCGTGATGCGCACGCTGTCCAAGCTGGGCCTGGCGGGAATCCGCCTCGGGTACGCGGTGGGGCGGCCCGAATGGATGCGCGAATTCGACAAGGTGCGATCGCCGTACAACGTCAATTCGCTTACGCACGTCGTGGCCGAGCGCGTCCTTGCGCACCACGACGTGCTCGATGCTCAGGCTCGGAGCATCGTCGCCGAGCGGACTCGCCTCGACCGCGAGCTGCGCAAGCTTCACCGCGTCACGGTTTTCCCGAGCGACGCGAACTTCATCCTGGTCCGCGTTCCCGATGCCGCCGCAGTGTTCGATGGCATGCGGCGGCGCGGTGTCCTGGTGAAGAACCTGGACACGGGAGTGCCGCTTCTCGGAGGCTGCGTCCGGCTCACCATCGGAACGCCCGAGGAGAACCGGCGCTGCCTTGCCGCCTTCGGGGAAGCGCTCGCCGAGTGCTGATTTCGTGTAGGCTATCCGCCTGAAGCTCGCCGCAATGTCCACGCGCGCCGCCAAAGCAGACCGCAAGACCGCCGAAACGCAGATCGCGCTGTCCGTCAACGTCGACGGCAGCGGAAAAGCCGCGCTCGCGACCGGCATTCCGTTTCTCGATCACATGCTCGACCAGGTTGCGCGCCACGGGATGCTCGACCTCGACATCCGGGCCAAGGGCGACCTGCAGGTCGACGCCCACCACACAGTCGAGGACATCGGCATCACCCTGGGCCAGGCCGTCGCGCGCGCGGCCGGCGACAAGAAAGGCATACGCCGCTACGGGCACGCCTACGTTCCGCTCGACGAAGCGCTGTCGCGCGTCGTGATCGATTTCTCCGGGCGGCCGGGACTCGAGTACCACGTCCAGTTCAAGCGCGCGCTGATCGGCGAGTTCGATGTCGACCTGGTGCACGAGTTCTTCCAGGGTTTCGCGAATCACGCCCAGGTGACACTCCACATCGACAACCTGCGCGGCGACAATGCGCACCACCAGTGCGAAACGATGTTCAAGGCGTTCGCGCGCGCGCTGCGCATGGCGCTCGAGCCCGATCCGCGCGCGGCGGGCGTGATACCCTCGACCAAGGGGGCGCTGTAGGGCTGCTGCCGCCCGATCCCGCAATGCACGTTGCAGTCGTCGACTACGGTATGGGCAACCTTCACTCGGTTTCGAAGGCAGTGGAGCACGTCGCGCCGGAAGCGCGGGTCGAGGTGACCTCCGATCCCGCGCGCGTGGCCGGCGCCGACCGAGTTGTGTTTCCGGGTCAGGGGGCGATGCCCGATTGCATGCGGGAGATGGATTCCCGGGGGCTTCGGCCTGCCGTGCTCGAGGCCGCAAGCAGGCGGCCTTTCCTCGGCATCTGCATCGGCCTCCAGATGCTCTTCGAGCGAAGCGACGAAGGCGGGGTCGACGGCCTAGGCCTGCTGCCGGGGAAGGTGCGGCGGTTTCCCGATGCGGCGATGGTCGACTCCGAAGGACGCCGGCTCAAGGTACCGCACATGGGCTGGAACCGTGTGAAGCAGGCCCGGCATCCCTTGTGGTCGGGCATAGACGACGAAACCCGCTTTTACTTCGTCCACAGCTATTTTCCAGAGACGGCCGGAGCGGTAGTGCGCGGGACGACCGAATACGGCGTCCCCTTTACCTGCGCGGTGGCGCGGGATAATATTTTTGCGGTACAGTTCCACCCAGAAAAGAGCGACACTGCAGGCCTGCGGCTACTCGCCAACTTCCTCAACTGGAACCCCTGAACACGTCCCCGTCGGTCCTGCCCTCCGTGGGCTTTCGCTTTTTTCCGACTCAATGCTGATCATTCCGGCGCTTGACATCAAGGACGGGCACTGCGTCCGCCTGAAGCAGGGAAAGATGAGCGAGGCCACGGTGTACTCGGAAGACCCGGTCGCCATGGCGAAGCACTGGAAGGCCGAAGGGGCGCGGCGGCTCCACGTCGTCGACCTGAACGGCGCCGCGGCGGGAAAGCCGAAGCACGAAGCTGTCATCCGCGCCATCCTGAAGGAGCTCGGAGGCGCCGTGCCGGTACAGCTGGGCGGAGGCATCCGCGACATGGATACGATCGAGCACTATCTCGATCTGGGCGTGAGCTACATCATCATCGGCACCGCGGCCGTCAAGAATCCCGGTTTCCTCCAGGACGCGAGCACCGCATTTTCGGGGCACATTATCGTCGCGCTCGACGCCAAGGACGGCAAGGTGGCGGTCGAGGGCTGGTCGAAGATGACGGGTCACGACGTAGTCGATCTTGCAAAGAAATTCCAGGACTACGGCGTTGAGGCGGTCATCTACACCGACATCGGCCGCGACGGCATGCTCACAGGCGTGAACGTCGACGCTACGGGGAAGCTCGCGAGGGAGCTGCGCGTTCCGGTGATTGCGAGCGGCGGCCTCACCAGCATCGACGACATCAAGGCCCTGTGCAAGATCGAATCCGAAGGCATCAACGCGGTGATCACCGGTCGCGCCATCTACCAGGGCGCGCTCGATTTCAAGAAGGCCCAAGCCGAGGCGGACAAGCTGGGAAAGAGCAAGGACTGATCGGCCCGCCGATGTCTCTTGCCAAGCGCATCATCCCGTGCCTGGATGTGGACCGCGGGCGCGTCGTCAAAGGGGTCAATTTCGTCGGCCTGCGCGACGCGGGCGATCCGGTCGAGATCGCGCGGCGCTACAATGAACAGGGCGCCGATGAGCTGACCTTCCTCGACATTACCGCCAGCTCCGACGAGCGCGATCTGCTTCTGCACGTCGTCGAGACCGTCGCGGCGCAGGTGTTCATTCCCCTTACGGTCGGCGGTGGCGTGCGCAAGGTCGAGGACGTGAGGCGCCTTCTGAACGCGGGCGCCGACAAGGTGTCGATCAACACCGCCGCGGTGCAGAACCCGCAGCTCGTCGCAGACGCCGCCGGTCGCTACGGCTCGCAATGCATCGTGGTCGCGATCGACGCAAAACGCTCCGGTGCCGGCTGGGAGGTGTTCACTCATGGCGGACGCAGGCAGACGGGATTGGATGCGGTTGACTGGGCGCGTAGAATGCAGGATCTGGGCGCGGGCGAAATTCTCCTTACCAGCATGGACCGCGACGGCACGAAGTCGGGGTTCGATCTTGCCCTCACGCGTGCCGTGTCCGAGGCGGTGGACGTGCCGGTCATCGCGAGCGGCGGGGTGGGCGGACTGAAGGATCTCGCCGACGGCGTCCTCGAAGGACGCGCCGACGCGGTTCTCGCCGCGAGCATCTTTCATTTCGGCGAATTCACGGTGCGCGAGGCGAAGGAATTCATGGCGGGGCGCGGGATCGAAGTCAGGCTTTGAGGCGGACACGATGGAGAGTTGGCTGGACAAGGTGAGATGGGACGAACAAGGTCTCGTGCCCGCGATCGCCCAGGAAGCAGCGACGAACCAGGTGCTGACGCTCGCATGGATGAACCGCGAGTCGCTTGCCAGGACGGTGGCGACCGGGCAGGCGCACTATTGGTCGCGCTCGCGCGGGCGCCTGTGGAAGAAGGGCGAGCAGTCGGGCAACGTCCAGACCGTCCGCGAGATCCGCCTCGACTGCGACGAGGATGTGGTGCTGCTGAAGGTCGAGCAGGGCGGCGGCGTCGCCTGCCATACCGGGCGTCACAGCTGCTTCTTTCAGAGGCTCGAGAATGGCCGCTGGGTGGCGGTAGAGCCGGTGATCAAGGATCCCAAAGAGATGTACGGACGATGAGCGATATCCTCGAAAGACTGGCCGACGTGGTCGAGTCGCGCAAATCGGGTGATCCGGAGAAGTCCTACGTGTCGCGCCTGTTTGCGCGCGGACCGGACGCCATCCTCAAGAAGGTGGGCGAGGAGGCGACCGAGACCGTCATGGCGGCCAAGGACGGGGACCGCCTGCGCATCGTCGGCGAAACCGCCGACCTCTGGTTCCACTGCCTCATCATGCTGGCGCAGTTCGGTCTGCGCCCAGCGGACGTGCTCGCCGAGTTGCGCCGCCGCGAGGGCATCTCCGGCATCGACGAGAAGGCGGCGCGCTCGGACGCACGGCGCGCGAAAGCGGAGCGGAAGTAGATGGCGGCGACCGACTGCGTCTTTTGCAAGATCGTGCGCGGCGAGATCCCCAGCCGCAAGGTTTACGAGGACGCGGACCTATTTGCGTTCCACGATATCCAGCCGCTCGCGCCGGTGCATTTCATGATCATTCCCAAGCAGCACATCGCCTCCCTCGCGGACTGCGATATGAGCCATCAGGCAATCCTGGGCAAGATTCTTGCGACCGCGCCGCGCCTCGCGCGCGAGTTGGGCTCGACCGACGGCTTTCGCACCATCATCAACTCAGGACGTGTGGGTCGGCAGGAGGTGTATCATTTGCACGTCCATGTCATCGGCGGCCCGGAAGCCCTGGGACCGATGCTGAAACGCAATTGAAAGGGTAACGCCATGGGTACTTGGAGCATTTGGCACTGGCTGGTGGTGCTGCTGATCGTCCTCCTCGTCTTCGGCACGAAGAAGCTCCGCAACATCGGCACGGACCTCGGCGGCGCGGTGCGCGGATTCAAGGACGGCATGAAGGATTCCGCGGCCGACAAGGAAGGCGGGTCCTCGGCCCAGTCGCAGCTGAGCGGCCGCACCATCGAAGGCGAGATCAAGGACAAGGCCAAGACCTGAAGGTCCTCGGCCACACCCGGATGCCGGGCCTCAATCCCGGCGCGAGCGAGCGGTTCAACCAACGTGTTTGACGTCGGATTCTCCGAGCTGATGGTGATCGCCGTGGTGGCCCTCATCGTGATCGGGCCAGAGCGGCTGCCGCGCGTGGCGCGCACCATGGGGCACCTGTTCGGCCGCCTGCAGCGCTACGTCAACGACGTCAAGGCCGACATCAACCGCGAGATCGAGCTGGAGGAGCTGCGCAAGTTCAAGAGCGAATTCGAGGACGCGGCGCGCGGGTTCGAGAGCAGCGTCAACAGCACCGTGAGCTCCGTGCAGACCGAGGTCGCCAAGACCGAGAGCGAGCTCAATGCTCTGGCTCAGGACCCTGTCCCCGCCGCGGCTCCCCCTACCGCGCCCGCGGCAAGAGCGGACGGCGAGTCCCAGACCGCCGCTTCGCCGCCGGAGAAATCTGCCGTCTGACTGGCACGCGGATGTCGACGCAGGACACCTTCATCTCTCACCTGGTCGAGCTACGCGATCGGATCCTGCGTTCGCTCCTCGCAATCGCCTTCGTGTTCCTGGTGTTGTTCTTCGCATGGCCCGGCGCATCGGTGATCTACGACATGCTCGCTCTGCCGCTGATGCGCGCCCTGCCCGAGGGCACGAAGATGATCGCAACCGGCGTCGTGGCTCCGTTCCTTGTCCCGGTGAAGGTCACGGCGCTGGTTGCCCTGATCGTCGCTCTCCCGTACGTGCTGTGGCAGGCCTGGGCTTTCATTGCGCCCGGCCTCTACCAGCACGAGAAACGAATCGCGCTTCCCCTGGTATTCGTCAGCACCGTGTTGTTCCTGACCGGCATCGCGTTCTGCTACTTCTTCGTTTTCGGCCGAGTTTTTGCCTTCATCAACGAATTCGCCCCGAAGAGCATCACTCCCGCGCCGGACATTGAGAACTATCTGAACTTTGTCCTCACCATGTTCGTGGCTTTCGGGATCACGTTCGAAATTCCCATAATCGTGACGGTCATGGTGAGAACGGGGATCATCGGGATCGCGAAGCTGAAGGAGGTTCGGCCGTACGTCATCGTGGGGAACTTCGTGGTGGCCGCGATTTTGACCCCCCCGGACGTGGTTTCGCAATTCATGCTGGCGATTCCAATGTGCCTCTTGTACGAACTGGGCATTCTTTTCGCAGGGGTCGTGGGGAAAACCGGCAAGACCTCGGCCGATCCGGCGCCCAACACGGACCCGAACAAGCTTTGACACGCCGGGCTGCGGCTAGCGGCGACGGCGCTGCTGGGCGGGACGCTTGCCGACGGTCACCTGCACCTCGCCGTCCTGGTTGTCGCGCCTGAACCGGATCGACGCCGATTGGCCCGGAACGAGCGCGGCGACCAGATTGAGCATCGAATTCGAGTCCTTGACCGGCTTGCCGTTGATCGCCACGAGAATGTCCCCCTGCTTCAGTCCTGCCTTGTCCGCCGGCTCGCCGCGGCGCACGCCCGCGATCAGCACCCCACTGGTCGAGGAAAGCCGGAACGAGTCGGCGATCTCCGGTGTGATCTCCTGCGCCTCGACTCCGATCCAGCCGCGGGTGACGCTGCCGGTCGCGATGATCTGCTCCATGACCAGCTTGGCGCTCGACGCCGGTATTGCGAAGCCGATCCCCAGGGATCCTCCGGAGCGCGAGAAGATCGCAGTGTTGATGCCGACGAGATTGCCGGCCGTGTCGACGAGCGCGCCCCCGGAGTTGCCCGGATTGATCGCGGCGTCGGTCTGGATGAAATTCTCGAAAGTGTTGATGCCGAGCTGACTCCTTCCGAGGGCGGAGACGATGCCCATCGTCACCGTCTGTCCTACGCCGAATGGATTGCCGATGGCGAGCACCACGTCGCCGACACGCAGCGAGTCTGCGTCGCCGAACGTGATCGCGGGAACGGGCCCGCCTTCGACCTGCAGCACCGCGAGATCGCTTTCCGGATCCGAGCCGACGGCCCGCGCCTTGAGCTTCTTTCCGTCAACCAGCGCCACCTCGATTTCGTCGGCGGCTTCGACCACGTGATGGTTGGTGAGGATGTAGCCCTTGGGGCTGACGATCACGCCGGAGCCTAGGCTGAAGAAGCGTTGCGATTCCTCCTCCAGGCGGTCGCCGAAGAAGTGCCGGAACAGCGGATCGTCGAGGAACGGATGACGCTGCGTCTTGATTTCCTTGCTGGTGAAAATGTTGACGACCGCGGGGACCGCTCGCCTCACCGCGTCGCTGTAGGAGGTCGGGCGCGCCGGCAGCGCCGAGGGCATTGTGGCCTGCCGCAGTTCGACGACCTGCGGCCCGGAAGAGGAGCGGCCCAGCCATTCGGGCTTGAGCGTGGTGACGACGAACAGCGCACCGACGGCGACGGTGGCGGCCTGGGCGAAGATGAGCCACAGATTGCGCATGGAAATCGTGCAGTTGCTTCGGTAAAGCTTTGATGACTGTGTCCGCGGCGGCCGTCTTTGCGGAATGCGGGGCGGTAACCTGGACTCCCTGTAGCCACGATTATTGCGCAAATCCGCGGGCCGTGCCCGGGCTCTCCGAGGGGGTTTCGAGAAATCGTTTCCGGAATCAACGGGTTGGCTGTGAAAATTTGGCCTGGCGACGTGCTTTCTGTATAATTTGCGCTCTTCGACAATGCCTCTCCTCGCAAGGATTTACCCATGACAGATCACGCGGGAATCAACCGCGGCCGGCGCACGCTGGTCATCGCGAGCGCCTGCGCCGGCGGCGCCGCCGCGGTGGCCACCGCCGTTCCCTTTGCGGCATCGATGCTGCCGTCCGATCGCGCCAAGGCGCTCGGGGCGCCGGTTGAGGCCGACATCAGCCAGCTCGCGCCCGGAGACAAGATGACGGTCGAGTGGCGCGGACAGCCCGTGTGGATCCTTCGCCGCACGCCAGACATGCTCGAAGACATCAAGAAGGACGATGACAAGGTCGCAGACCCCCAAAGCAAGCGCAAGCAGGACGAGCTGACGCCGACGTACGCGCGCAACGAGTTTCGCTCGATCAAGCCCGAATATCTGGTGGTGGTGGGCATCTGCACGCATCTCGGATGCACCCCCATCGACAAGCTCCAAGCGGGCAACGAGCCGTTCTCTCCGGACTGGAACGGCGGCTTCTATTGCCCCTGCCACGGCTCACTCTACGACCTTGCCGGCCGGGTATACAAGAACAAGCCCGCGCCCGACAACCTGAGGGTACCGCCCTACACCTTTCTGGCGGACGACAAGATCCTCATCGGCGAAGACAAGAAGGGGGCGTAGACATGGCAGCGGCCGAAAAGCAGCCGGTGACCGGGGCGGGCCCGTTCAACGGTCTGCTCACCTGGATCGACCAGCGCTTTCCGCTGATGGAGAGCTGGCGCTCGCATCTCTCCGAGTACTACGCGCCGAAGAACTTCAACTTCTGGTACTACTTCGGCTCTCTCGCCCTGTTTGTGCTGGTGTTGCAGATCGTCACCGGGATCCTCCTCACGATGAACTACAAGCCGGACGCGGGGCAGGCGTTCGCCTCGGTCGAGTACATCATGCGCGAGGTGCCCGCCGGCTGGTGGATCCGCTACATGCACTCGACGGGCGCATCGTTCTTCTTCATCTGCGTCTACCTCCACATGTTCCGTGGGCTGCTGTACGGGTCCTACCGCAAGCCGCGCGAGCTGCTGTGGATCTTCGGGATGCTGATATTCCTCTGCCTGATGGCGGAGGCGTTCTTCGGCTACCTGCTTCCCTGGGGACAGATGTCCTACTGGGGCGCGCAGGTGATCGTGAACCTCTTCGGCGCGATCCCCTTCATCGGGCCCGACCTCGCGATCTGGATCCGCGGCGACTACGTGGTGTCGGATGCGACGCTCAACCGCTTCTTCGCTTTTCATGTGATCGCGGTGCCTCTGGTGCTGCTCGCGCTCGTCGTGGCGCATCTGCTCGCGCTGCACGAGGTCGGCTCGAACAATCCCGACGGCGTCGAGATCAAGAACGCCAAGGACTCCAAGACCGGCAGGCCGCTGGACGGGATCCCGTTCCACCCCTACTACACTGTCAAGGATACCTTCGGGGTGGCGGTGTTCCTCATCATCTTCGGGATCGTGGTGTTCTTCGCGCCCGAGGGCGGCGGCTACTTCCTGGAAGCGAACAACTTCATCGCGGCCGATCCGCTGAAGACTCCTCCCCACATCGCTCCGGTGTGGTACTTCACGCCCTACTACTCGATCCTGCGAGCCACCACTGAGAATTTCCTGTGGGTGCTCGCACTAGGGGTTGTCGCCATGGCGATCCTCATCACTTGGAGTGTGAAGAACTTTCGCATACAGATCACAGTCGGGATCATTGGCCTTCTACTGCTATTGGGCCTCTACTATTTCGAAGCGAAGGTCTGGGGCGTGGCCCTTATGGGCGTGTCGGTCATGATCTTCTTCCTGCTGCCCTGGCTGGACCGCAGCCCGGTGAAGTCGATCCGCTACAAGGGGCCGATCACCAAGGCCGCGATCGCGCTCTTCGTGATCGCCTTCGTCGTCCTCGGTTACCTCGGCACGCAGGCCGTCACGAGTGGGCGCACGGTTGCTGCGCAGATCGGAACCGCCGTCTACTTCCTCTTCTTCTTCCTGATGCCGTGGTGGTCGAAGATGGACAAATGCAAGCCCGAACCGAAACGGGTGACCGGAAAATGAGAGGACTTCTTCTCCTTCTCGCGCTTGCTGCGCCGCTCGCGACGGCGCAAGAGGAGCCCGTCAGGCTGGATGCCGCGCCGATCGACCCGCGTGACGTTGCCAGCCTGCAGGCGGGCGCCCGTACCTTCGTCAACTACTGCCTGAACTGCCACGCCGCGGGCATGATGCGCTACAGCAAGCTGGAGGAGATCGGCCTCACCGAGGCACAGGTCAAGGACAACCTGCTGTTTACAGCCGACAAGATCGGCGAGCTCATGAACGTCGCGTTGGCGAAGAAGGACGCCAAGGAATGGCTCGGCACCGCCCCTCCGGACCTGTCGGTGATTGCCCGCGCGCGCGGACCGGACTGGCTGTATACGTATTTGCGCAGCTTCTACCGGGACAAGGAATCCGCGACGGGCTGGAACAACATGGTCTACGACCGCGTGGCCATGCCGAACGTGCTATGGACGCTCTCGGGCCAGCAGGTGCAGATGGAGCGGAAGTTCAAGGACCGGGAAGAAGCCGAAGGGGTCGCGCGGCAGCAAACGAGCGCCTGGAAGCTAGACGAGCTCACCCCGGAGCAGGCCGGCAAGGACGGCGAGCGCTTCGTGCTGAAGACGATCAAGACCGATATCCCGGGTTCGCTGTCGCAGCGCGACTACGACATCCTCGTCCGGGATTTGGTGAATTTCATGACCTGGATGTCCGAGCCGAACCAGCTGGAGCGCAAGCGGGCCGGGTACGTTGTGGTGCTCGCGCTCCTGGTGCTGCTCGTGTTCGCATACCTCCTTTACAAGGAGTTTTGGAAGGACGTGCACTAAAGGGAACGCCGTCCAAGGGGCGCGGGCGCGGGGCGTCCGCGCCTTTTTCATCTGCAACTCCCGAATAGGTAAGCCAACATGATGAACCTCTACTCAGGAACCACCGATCCATTCTCGCAGCGCTGCCGCATCGTGCTGTACGAGAAGGGCATGGATTTCCAGATCATCGATGTCGACATGTACAACAAGCCCGAAGACATCGCCGTGATGAACCCCTACAACCGGCTTCCGGTGCTGGTCGAGCGCGATTTGATCCTCTATGAGGCCAACATCATCAACGAGTACATCGACGAGCGTTTTCCGCACCCGCAGCTCATGCCCGCGGACCCGGTGATGCGCGCGCGGGCAAGGCTGTTCCTGTTTCAGTTCGAAAAGGAGCTCTTCGACCATGTCGAGGCGCTCGAGAACGGCAACCAAAAGCAACAGGACCGCGCGCGCCAGCACGTGGCCGACCAGCTGACCCAGATGGCGCCGGTCTTCACCAAGCAGAAATACATGCTCGGAGACGAGTTCTCGATGCTCGACGTCGCTATTAGCCCGCTGCTGTGGCGGCTCGACTACTACGGGATATCCCTGTCGAAGGCGGCCGCGCCCCTGATGAAGTACGCGGAGCGCCTGTTTTCCCGCCCGGCCTTCATCGAGGCGCTGACGCCGTCGGAAAAGGTGATGCGCAAATGACGTCGGGAGGCGAGCCCACATCGACCAAGCCGTACCTGCTGCGCGCGGTATACGAGTGGTGCGTCGACAACGGCTATACGCCCCAAATCTCGGTCGCCGTCGACGCCCAGACCCGAGTGCCGATGGAGCATGTGCGCGACGGCGAGATCGTTCTCAACATCGGCCCTCTCGCCGCGAACCGGCTGAAGATGGGGAACGAGGTCATCGAATGCTCTGCCCGGTTCTCGGGAGTCGCAAAGGAGCTCGTCGTCCCGGTCGGTGCGGTCACCGCGATCTACGCTCGCGAGACCGGGCACGGCATGTCCTTCGAGCGCGAGAAGAGCGCCGCGTCGAACACCATTCACGAGGAACAAGGCGCGCCGCTGGATCCGAAACGCCCTCCGAAGCCCGGCAGCAAGCCCGTCCTCCGGCGAATCAAGTAAGTTTCGCCCGCCAGCCCCGGCACCCCGCGGCCGTATAATGAGCCGGCGCCGGGTTAGCTCAGTTGGTAGAGCAGCTGATTTGTAATCAGTTGGTCGGGGGTTCGACTCCTCTACCCGGCACCACCGATTTCCCCCGCCCGCCGGAATAGCTCCACCCGCCCCTGCGTTTACGCAACAGGACGGAGGGTCAGTGCCATGCCACGACTGCCGCGCGTCATGTCTCCCGGCTTTCCGCAGCATCTAGTCCAGCGCGGCAATAACCGTGAGGCGTGCTTCTACACCGAATCGGATTACCTGACTTATCTCCATTGGCTCGAGCGCGCCGCCTGCGCTTACCGTGTCTCGGTCCACGCGTACGTTCTCATGCCCAACCATGTCCACCTGTTGGCCACCCCAAGCATGGAAGGCGGGATCTCGAAGATGATGCAGTATCTCGGCAGGCAATACGTGCAGTACGTGAACCGGACCCACGGGCGCAGCGGCACCCTTTGGGAGAGGCGCTTCCTGGCCAGTCTCGTGGACGTCGAGTGCTGCCTCCTCTCGCTTTACCGCTATATCGAGGGGAACCCCGTACGCGCTGGATTGGTGTCCGCGCCCGAGCGCTACCGATGGTCGAGCGCCGCGGCGCACACCGCCCCCAACGACGGGACGTTCCTCGTCGATCACGACGCCTACCTTCGCCTAGGCGATACGGCGCAGGCGCGCGCGCAAGCCTACCTCGAGGCGTCGCGCCGACCTATCGAGCAAGAAGTGCTCTCCGAGATTCGTCTTGCGATCAAACGCAGTGTTCCTTTCGGGAGCGCCGCGTTCATGGATCGCGTTGAGCGGCAGCTCGGGCGCCGCGTGCGTTTGCGCAAACCGGGACGAAAACCGAAAATCAGCCGGGCCGCGTCGGACTAGCGCTTGTTCGGCTCCTGGACGTCGCGCACCTCGGTGTTCATTTTGACATCCTTGCGGCGGCGCTTGACGAGGGTCTTCCCCGTTTCGAAGTAGTCGCCCTTCACCGCGAGTTCCGCCGCCCGCTCCAGCTCGTCCGACCACTCGCCCAGCGAGTAGCCGAACCACGGCGACTCGGGCTTGAGCTTCGGCAGTCCCAGCTCCTCCCAGATGGCCTTGGCGCGCTCCATGTACTCGCGCTTCGGGAGCGAGATTGGCGGGAAGTTTTCCTTCATCGTCGCATCGATCAGCACCGAAGCGTCTTCGCCGCCGTTGCGCTTGCTCCTGGGTCCGTGCCCCTGGTCGCGGTGACGCAGTATCTGCAGGTCGAGCGCCGGGTTGGCACGGTAGGACATCGCCCAGAGCAGGGCGTCGGCGTTGTCCGGGTCGATGTCCTCGTTCACCGCGACCACGTATTTGCCCGCCGCGCGGTTCCACGAGGCCGCGCCGTAGAGCGCCCGCCAGACCTCGGCGGGCGCGGTCTTGCGCTCCATCACGATCACCACGACTTTGCGCAGATTGGTGAGCGGCTCGTGCATCGAGACGCGCTTCACGCCCTGGATGCCGAGCGTGCCGCGCAGGTGCTGGGTAAACAGCGGCTCGAGCGCCACACGCTTGATGAGACTCGACTCGCTCGGCGTCACCTGCGAGATGATCGAGGTGAGGATCGCGTCCTTGCGCCGCGTAATGCAGGTGACATCCATGTACGCGTTGTATTCCTGCAGGTTCACGTGGCCGTGAGATTCTCCGAATGGCGCCTCGGGCTCCAAGTATTCGGTGTCGATATAACCCTCGATCACGATCTCGGCCTCGGCGGGGATGAGCAGGTCGACAGTCTTCGCCTTGACTACGTTGATCGGCGAGCCTACGAGGCCGCCGGCGACGTGCAGCTCGTCGAGCGACTCCGGGACTTTCTGCGCCGAGGTGAAGGCGACACAGGGCGGCGCGCCCAGGATCACCGCGGCGGGCAGCTTCTTGCCGCGGGCCTTCATCTTCTCCCAGTGCGTATAGATGCCCGGCCGCAGCTCGAGCGAAGGGTTCATCCCCAGACGTCTTTGCGCCTTGACCTGTCCCCGGTAAATGCCCATGTTCTGCACGCCGGTATCGGGATCCTTGGTGATGTACTGCGACAGCGTTGTGAACGGCGCGATGTCCCAGCCCGGCGTGGAGATCGGAATCGGCAGGCCGTCGAGTCCTCTGCCCGGTTTGTCGAGCTCGTCACCCTCGATCACGATCTCGTGGCACGGCGCCTTCTCGACGATCCGCGGCGCGATCGGCTTCGCCACCGCGCGGGTCCAGGTCTCGTTGATTCTGTCGAGTGGGCAGCCCATGCCGATGCGGTAGATCTCGCGGCTCGCCGCCAGAGCGCCGACGACGACCGGAATGTCGTACTTGCGCTTCTTGCCATCGACGACGCGCTTGAAGAGAAAGGCCTTCCTGTCCGGTTCCTCGATGCCGCCGCGGAACTGCCAGCGCACCAGCGGATGCATCTCGGTGTCCTTGTTGATCGGCCGGTCGATCGTCACGAGCAGGCCGGCACGATCCAGGGCTTCGAGATGCTCGTGGAGGTCGGGGTAGCCACGTGTAGCCTTGGGGTTGCGCGGCTTCGTCTCAGATCCGGATCTTGTCGCCATGGGCCTTCGCTCTCGGGGCACGGAGTATATCAACGCCGAGCGGAGGGCATCGCGACGCCGAGCCGCGCCGCGAGCGCCTCGAGCTCGTCGTGCACCGCACGCGGCAGCGGGATGCCCTCGCGTGTGCGTTGCTCGAATGTGCGCCCGCCGCGCTCTCCGGGCATGCGAATTTCCTCGGCGTCGACCGCGCGAGGCAACGCCTTCAGCGCCCTTACCAAACGATCGACCTCGCGGCCGAAAATCTCCGGATCGCCGAAACGCGCCACATCGATCGCCAGCACGAAGCCGTTCTGGCGGTGGCGCTTGCCCTCGGGCGTGCCTTCCAGGGACTCGGCGAGCAGGGGGTTGGACGCGGTCAGGCTGGCAAGGCATTCGACCATGAACGAGAGCCCGGAGCCTTTCGCGCCCGCCATCGGCAGCGGCGTCTGAGCGGCCTCAGGGTCGGTCGTGGGATTGCCTTGCCCGTCCAGCGCCCATCCCTCCGGGATGGGCTTGCCGGCCTTCTTCGCCTGGTTCAGCCTGCCCATCGAGACCAGGCTGGTCGCCATGTCGAGGACTACAGGCTCGCCGGCAGGCACGGCGATCGATATCGGGCTCGTGGACACGCCCGCCGCACGCGCACCGTGGTAGACGACGTTGGGCCAGGATCCGGCGAGCGCGATTCCTGCCATCCCCTGTCGGGCGATCGCCTGCGTGTAGTAGCCGAGCGCTGCGGTGTGTGTAGTGGCGCGCACCAGTGCGAGGCCGACGCCCGCGTCGTGCGCCTTCCGCATCGCTTCGGCGACGGCGCGCATCATCGCGACCGGGCCGGCGGCACGATCGGCCTCGATCAGCACCGACGCCGGGGTCTCGGTGCGGACCCAGATCGCCGGGCGCGGATTCATGTCGCCGTTCTCGATCAGGTCGATGTAGCGCGGCACGCGCGTGACTCCGTGCGTGTCCACGCCGCGCAGGTTCGCCCACACCAGCACCTCGGCAACAACCGCAGCATCGCCCTTCGGCAGGCCCGCGCGCGCGAAGATGTCGGTCGAAAGGCGCGTGAGGGCAAGGGCGGTGATGGTCACCGCCGCACCGTCCGCGCGGGAGGAGGTCGCGCGCATTGCGTCAGGCTTTGGCGGGGAAGTGTTTCTCGAGCCAGTTGCGCGCGAGATTCAGCACGAGCGTATTGCCCTCCGAGAACATGAAATGATCGACGTCGGCGATCAAGTGAAGGTCGACGGGCTTTCCCGCGCGCGCGAACAACTCGATCGATTGCTCGGTCGGTGTTACCGAATCGCTCGCCGAATGCAGAAGGAGCAAAGGCCGCGGTGCGATTCTGCCGACGACCTCGTTCGCGTTGAACGCATACATGCTCTCGACCACCTCGAAGGGAAACTCCATGATCGATCCCGCCGCGAGGTTGCCGCGCAGGCGCGGCGGGATGGGCACGATGTCGTAGCGCGGCACCATCATGGGCTCGCGCGAGCGCCTGCGGCGCCGGCCTTCCTTCATCATCGCGCTGAATCTAGCCCATGCGCGCGGCGAAGCGTGTTGCTTGCGGAATTTCTTGGCGCCGTCGCCCCAGCCGCCGGAGGAGATGCAAGCCGCAACCCTGCGGTCCACGCCGGCGGTGTAGACGGCGACGGCTGCTCCGAAGCTCTGACCGATCACGCCGATGCGCTGCGGGTGGATATCGGGGCGCCTGGCGAGGAAAGACAACGCATTCCGCGTGTCCTTGACCTGCTCCATGCAGATCACGCGCCCGCGCTCGCCTTGGCTCTCGCCGCAGCCGCGGAAGTCGAAGCGCAGGGCCGCATAGCCGAGTCCGGTGAGCATTGCGGCGACGGCCTTCCCGCCGCCGCCGTTCTTGTTGCTGCCGAATCCGTGCAGAACGAGAAAGGCGGCGTGACGCTCGCGGGGCGGTTCGGGGAGGTGCAGGACGCCCGAAAGCTCCAAGCCGTCCGACGTGAAGGTGACGCGTTCTTCCATTTGCCGGTTCTCCCGAATGTGCCGCGCGAAAGCTGCGTACGAATTATAGGTGTGCCGCTGTCCAGCGCGGTAAAATCGACCGAAAAAAGGAGCCGCATGAACCAGCACGCGCACCACGCCATCGACGTCCACTCGCACTACTTCCCGCAGAGTTTCCTCGACCTGATCGAAAAGCACGGCCCCAGCCACGGCTTCGAGTACAAGATGGTCGAAGGCAAGGGCCCGCAGTTCAAGCACGGGCATCTCGTGACCGGGCCGGTCGGCCCGAAGTTCGTCGATCTCGATGCCAGGCTCCAGGCGATGGACGAGCAGGGTGTGGAAGCTCACGCTCTGTCCCTGTCCCAACCGATGGTGTATTGGGCCCCCGGGGTCCTTGCGCAGCGGCTGAGCGAAACCTACAACAATGCGCTGGTACGGGCGCATCAGCGGGAGCCGCGGCGCTTCGTCGGCCTCGCTACCTTGCCGATGCACGAGCCGGCCATCGCCATGAAGGAGGTGGAGCGCGCGGCGGAGTTGCCCGGCGTTCGCGGCTTTTACGTGGCGACCCAGGTGCTCGGAAAAGACCTGTCCGACGCGTCGTTTCTGCCGGTGCTCGAACGCATCGAGGCGAGCGGTCTTCCCCTCTTCCTGCACCCCGTGGAGGTGATCGGACACCAGCGCCTTACGGCCTACTATCTGACCAACTTGCTCGGCAATCCCTTCGAATCCGGGATCGCCGCCGCCCACCTCATCTTCGGCGGAGTGCTCGATCGCCTGCCCAAGCTGGTCGTATGCCTTCCCCACTCCGGAGGCGCGTTTCCCTGGCTGGTCGGCCGGCTCAACCGGGGCTGGGAGAAGCGTGCCGATCTCAAGCACATCAAGCAGCCGCCCGTCGAGTATCTGCGCCGCTTCTACTACGACACGGTCGGCTACTCGGACCACGTGCTGCAGTACTTGGTCGAGGTGATCGGCGCGGACCGCGTCCTCATGGGCAGCGACTATTGCTTCCCCATCGCGTACGAGAAGCCGGTGGAAGTCGTGACGGCACATCCGCGCCTGGACGACGACCAGAAGCGGAAGATCGTCGACCAGAACGCGCGCAGGCTGCTCAGGCTCTAGCCGGCGCGAGCCGGTTCGGAATCTGCGAGAATGGTGCCGGCCCGGAATGGAAGCCGAGCCCCCTGCGTTAACCCATCGGCCGCAGGACAGGCTTGCGGATCATCCGGCCCGAACAAGGGCCTTTCAAGGAGGCATGAAAATGAAGAAACTGGGACTATTCCTGGCAGCGGGGCTGCTGCTCGCCAGCGCGGCCGCCATTGCGCAGACCCCGATGCGCGTACGCGGCACCATCACGCACCTCGATGACGACGTGCTGTCGGTGAAGACCCGCCAAGGCCAGGATGTGAAGATTCATCTGGCGCCGAATTTGACCGTGTCGGCCGCCAAGGCCGTCACTTTGGCGGACTTCGGGCCGGGCGCGTATGTCGGATCGACCGCGAAGAAGAATGCCGCAGGCCAACTGGTGGCGAGCGAGGTACATCGCCTTCCTCCCCAGGCGCCCGCGGGCCACACGCCCTGGGATTCCGCACCCGGTGACACGATGACCAACGCCAACGTTGCACAGGTCGTCAAGGCCGCCGGCGGCAACGAGTTGACGCTCGAATACAAGGGCGGCTCGCAGAAGATCTTGGTGCCGGAGGGCACGCCGATCATCGACTTCGTCCCCGGCGACAAGTCGCTTCTGGTCCCGGGCGCTACCGTATTCATCGCTGCAAGCGTGGCTGCGGACGGCAAGATCAGCGCTGGTCGCGTCGCGGTCAGCAAGAACGGCGCCAAGCCGCCGCAATAAGGCGCGCAGGGCGCCCGCCGCGACGAGGCCCACATGGCAAAGCTCGCCGCGGTGCGGGCCGAGGACCGGCCGCACGATGTCCTGCTGGTCACGCTCGATCGCCCCGACGTCGCCAACGCTTTCGATACCCGGACGGCGCTCGAGCTGTATGAACTTTTCGAGCGCGTGGGTTCCGAACAGCGATATCGATGCCTGGTGGTTACCGGAGCGGGCGACAAGGCGTTTTGCGCCGGCGCCGACTTGAAGGAGCGCAACTCGCTCGGCGACGATCAATGGCGCTCCCAGCATAAGGTCTTCGAGCGGATGTTCCGTGGCGTTCGGGATTGCCCGATCCCCGTGGTTGCCGCGGTCAACGGGGCAGCGTATGCGGGCGGACTGGAGCTCGTTCTTCATTGCGATTTTGCCTATGCCTCGACCTCGGCGAAGTTTGCGCTCACCGAGGTCGCGCTCGGAATCATGCCGGGGGGCGGCGGCACGCAGACGCTGCCGCGCGTCGCTGGCGAGCGACGCGCAAAGGAGCTGATCCTGTCGGCCCGCCCTTTTTCCGCCGAAGAGGCGCTCGCATGGGGAGTGGTGAATAGGCTCTGCGAGCCCGGGAAGGTCGTGCACGAAGCCCTGCGAGTCGCCGAGCGCATGGCCTCCCTGGCGCCGCTCTCGCTACGGCAGGCGAAGCAAGCGATTCGCGAGGGTCTCCACCGGGATCTCGCTTCTGCCATGGAGCTCGAGATCGAAGCGTACAACCGTCTCGTGGGAACCGAGGACCGCAGAGAAGGCCTGCGGGCGTTCAACGAAAAGCGCGCGCCCAAATTCGAGGGCCGCTGACGCGGACCGGAGGATATCGTGAACAAAGCGTGCCGGATTGCATCCCTCTCCTTGCTACTGCTTGCCGGCTGCGCGGCGTTCAACACTGGCGGCCAACCCGATTACCGCGCCATCGTAGCGAGCCCGGACCGCAGCGAAGCCGACCGGCAGACCGACGTGAGGCGCAAGCCCGAGTTGCTGCTCGCGTTTGCCGGAGTCCGCGAGGGGATGAAGGTGCTCGACATGGGTGCAGGCGCGGGTTACTCGACGGAGCTTCTCGCCAGAGCCGTCGGTCCGCGGGGAACTGTTTACGCGCAGGAGTCGCCGAACGGCTCACCGCGTGCGCGGGAGCGATTCGAAGGGCGGGCCAAGACCCCGGCGATGCGCAACGTCGTGAGGGCGCTCCGTGAGTATGACGACCCGATTCCGCCGAAGGCGCATGACCTCGATCTCGTGACCTTTTTCTTCGCGTATCACGACACGGCGTTCATGCCCGTGGACCGGGCCAGGATGAACCGCGAGCTGTACGAGGCCCTCAAACCGGGCGGTGCGCTGGTCATTGCCGACCACTCAGCACAACCCGGGGCGGGTACGAGCGTTGCGAAGACGCTGCATCGAATAGAAGAGTCGACGTTGCGGGGGGAAATCGAGGCGGCAGGGTTCAAGCTGATCGGGGAGGCCGATTTTCTGCGTAACCCTGCGGACCTGCGCGAAACGATCGTGTTCCGGCCGCAGACTCCGGTGGATGAATTCGTATTGAAGTTCGTCAAACCCGCGCAGCCCCGCCCTGGCGAAAACAATACGATGTAGCGCATTGCGTTCCGTGGGTCCAGAGTGCGTCGTCTAGGCCCGACGCGCCATGTTCATTCCAAACAGCCCCTTAGGCGATTCCGGGTAGACTCTCGTCGCCCGCAGGCGACGCATTGCCGCTATCCGATTGGCGCATGCTCCGTTCCAATCGAATGATTTTGAACGCAACTTGCTCATGGCACGCGCGTTGCTAATCGCGAATCGATTCGGATCGCGGGTTTTCTCCCGTGGAGGATCACCGACTGAAATGAGAGGAGAGATTTTGTGCTGGACAATTTTCGCAAGCGAGACCTACCGCAGACCCCGCGCGTGCAGTCCCCGTACAGCCGCCTTCAGGAGGCGCTGACCCCGGTGGGCACCGATGCCGCCAGGACCGAGGCATTCAAGACAGAGACCCCCAAGCCGCCTTCGCTAGCGCCCCGCGAGGAGATTAAGCCCACGCGGTCCGAGGAGGGCACTCCGAGCAAACTGATTGTCGGCCCGGACATCAAGCTGAAGGGCGCGGAGATCACCGACTGCGACACGCTGATCGTCGAGGGCCGGGTCGAAGCGTCGATGGACAGCCGCGTCATCCAGATCTCGGAACGCGGCGTTTTCGCCGGGAAGGCCGTCATAGACGTGGCCGAGATCCGCGGTTGCTTCGAGGGCGAGCTCACGGTTCGCAAGCAGCTGCTGATCTGCGCGAGCGGAAAGGTGTCTGGCAAGATCCGCTACGGAAAGCTCGCGATCGAAGAGGGCGGTGAGATCATGGGCGATATCGCAGCCTTGGCCGATCCCCAAGCCAAGGGGAGCGTGCGGACTGACCCGGGGCGAAGCGCGGCCAACGCGTCCGCATTACCTGCTGTCACTCGGCCCGGTGCGTAGGGGGCGGGCGGCTTCTAGCTCGCCGCTGCAGGCGGGCGGCTCGCGCGCGTGAAGTAAGCCAGCAGGATCGCGCTCGCGACGATCAGGCTTGCGACGCCCGCGAGCCAGAATCCGGCCGCGCCCATCGGGGTAGTGAGCCGGAGCGCCTCCGCGGCCGAAATCCGTCCCAGTCCCAACGCGTAGCCTCCTCCAAGCCCGATACCCCACAAGGCAACCGTATACACAAGCATGGGGATCACCGTGATCTTGTAGCCCCGCAGTGCGTTGACGATGACGACCTGCGCGGTATCGAAGATTTGAAAGAGTGCGACATACGCGAGCAGCTTGGTGGCAAGCGCCTGCACTTCCGCGTCGTGCGAGTAGAACCCCACGATCCTCGAGGCGGAGACTGATATCAGCACTCCGGCGCAAACGGATATCGAGAGCATGATCCGCATCCCTGTGAACCCGGTGTGCCGCGCCAGGCGAAAATCGCGGGCGCCGACGGCCTGCGCGATGAGCACCCCGGTCGCGTTGCCCACTGCCAGCCCGAACATGTAGAACACGGCGGTAATGTTGGACGCAATCTGGTGGCCCGCAGAGGCGGTTGCGCCCAGGCGGGCGAGAAATATCGCCATGAAGGTGAATGAGGTCACCTCGATGAAGAGCGCAAGCCCTAGCGGGACCCCCAGCTTGAGGTGATTCCAGAGAATCGCGGGATCGGGCCAGGACCAGCGCGCAAATATGCGGAACCGCGCGTAGAAAGGGTGCTTCGCGCAATAAGTCCAGGCGAGCGCGACCATGATCCAGCTCGCGATCGCGGTCGCGATCGCACAGCCCGGACCTCCCAGCTCGGGCGCGCCGAGCGCACCGTATATGAAAAGAGCGTTGAGGGGGATCTTGGTGGCGAAGTAGATGAGGTTGATTGCCATCACCGCACGCGGTCGTGAGACCGCGGTGGTCAGCGCGAAGAACACACGGAAGAGCAGCATCGCCGGCAGTGCCCAGGCGATGCCTTGCAGGTAGGCCCGGGTACGCGCCTCGACTTCGGCGGGTGCTCCTGTGAGCCGTAGAAAGGGCTCGGGAAACGAGAGCATCAGGACCCCGAATACGGACAGCGCCAGCGCAAGCCACGCGGTCTGGCGAGTCTCCTCGCCGATCTTCTCGTAGTGCATCCCGCCGAACAGCTGCCCGGCAATGGGTGACAACGCTTGCACCACCCCCATCAGGCCGATGAAGACGCTGAAGTAAACGCTCGCGCCGATCCCGACTGCGGCGAGATCGATGGCGCTATAGCGACCGGACATTACCGTATCGAGCACGCCGCTGGCGATGACTGCGAGCTGCGCGATGAGCACGGGCCAGGCGAGCCGCACGATCGCGGTGTTGACACGGGACAAGGTGGGGATCACAGGAGAATGCGCCAGCAGAGCAAACCGCGTATTTTACGTGCAGGCGGTTGCACTGCTGTCAAAATATCGCTTCCCGTTCTCATCCCGCAGAAAGAGCCTCCAATGCGTGAAGAAACCGTCATCGTCCAATCTGGGCGGCATCCCGAGCAGTTCCGCGGCGCGGTCAATACTCCGGTGTTCCACGCTTCCACAATCCTCTCGGAGACGGTAGAAGAGTACCGTCGCAAGCGCCTCGCGCGAATCGAAGGGCTGCCGGGTACCTACTACGGTCGTCTCGGCACGCCGACGGTCGACACGTTGCAAGACGCGATCGCGGCGCTCGAGGGCGGATACCGATGCTTGGTCTATCCCTCCGGGCTCGCCGCCTGTGCGGGGGCGCTGCTCGCGTTCCTGTCCGCCGGGGACCACATGCTCATGAGCGACACCGTCTACGAGCCGACACGCAGGCTCGCGAGGAGCATCCTCAAACGCTTCGGTGTCGAGACCACCTTCTTCGATCCTCTTATCGGGCGCGACATCAACTCACTGATGCGCCCCAGCACGCGAGTCGTATACGTGGAGTCCCCGGGCTCGCTGACCTTCGAAGTGCAGGACGTGCCCGCGATCGCCGAGGTGGCGCACCGGCGCGCGGTCACCGTGATCATGGACAATACCTGGGGAACCCCGTTCTACTCCAAGCCGTTCGCGCACGGAGTGGATGTGTCGGTGCAGGCGGCGACGAAGTACATTGTCGGGCACGCCGACGCGATGCTAGGCGCGGTGACCGCTACGCGCGAATCGTGGCCCCAGCTCAGGAGCTCAACTCACGAGCTGGGCCAGACTGCGGGGCCCGACGACGTCAATCTTGGTCAGCGGGGCCTGCGCACGCTGGCGGTTCGCTTGAAACGGCACTGGGAGTCGGGCGTAGCGCTCGCGGAATGGATCGCGCGGCAGCCGGAGGTCGAGCGGGTGCTGCATCCGGCGCTTCCCGGAGACCCCGGACACGCCCTATGGAAGCGCGACTTCAGCGGGGCCTGCGGACTATTCAGTGTTGTGCTGAAGGAAGACATCACTGATCGCGCCCTTTGCGCGATGATTGACGGGATGGAGCTCTATGGTATCGGTGCTTCCTGGGGCGGATTCGAGAGTCTGATGGTGCCGTTTGACCCGAGAGAGTCGCGCAGCGCCACGCAGTGGCCGCACAAGGGCCCGTGCTTCCGGGTCCATGCAGGTCTCGAGAGCGTCGAGGATCTGATCGCGGATCTGGAGACGGGGTTCCGGCGCTTGCGCGCGGCCTGACCTGAAAACTGAGCCGGCCCTGCGTGCAGGGCCGGCTCGAGTCGCGTACTGACGCCTCTCCTAGTTTAGGGTTCCGGTACTTCCAGGATTGATGCACGACCCTTGCACAACTTCTCCGGGACCCGCCGAGACGCTCGCCGAAACAGTAGCTCCTCCGCCGGCGCCCACGCCGGTGTTGTTGGTAAGGGAGATCCCGACAACGTAGGGTCCTGGCACGTTGGTATCCGGCACCGTGAAGCTCGAGGTGCCCGTCAGTGCTCCGAGCGTCGTCCCGAACGAAACGGTCGTGCCGGCAATCGGAGAGTTGCCGTTCAGGTCGGACATCGAGAATGTGAAGGACTGTACAGCCCCTTTCGCAAGCGGCCCGAAGGTGGCAGGTAGAAGAGTGCAGATCACCGGATTGCTGGTAAACAGGATGTTCATGGAAATCCATATGGTCGGGCTCGAGATACAGCCGGCCTGCGGGCAGCCTGGGCCGTCCCAAACGCCGTTGGGCCCGTCGAACACACCGTTGCCGTTGGTATCGACGTAGAACTCGCCCGGATCCCAGACGCCGTTGTCGTTCGCATCGATGAAAGGCTCGCTCGGCGCATCGGTGAACGGTTCGCCGAGATCGTAGACGCCGTTGCCGTTGACGTCGACGAAAGCCTCCTCCCCGCGCACCACCGCAATGAGCCTCGAAAGCCCGTCCCCAGGGTTGGGGCTGCCCAGGGGGGGAGTGTCGTCCGGGATAGGAAGCTGCGTACGCAGCTGAACAGTCCCCGCACCTGTGGCGTCCAAGACCGTGCTCGAGCCGACGGCTCCAGCCTCGGTATAGAAGGACACGACCGTTCCGGCCAGGATAGTCGAATTGGTAAAGCGGTCGGCGACCAACGCGAGCACCTTGCTCTGGACATTGTCGATACGCACAAGACCGGGAAGGTTGAGCACTGACGCCGAGAGGCTGAAATGTTTTGCCGAAGGCACCGCCCCGCCGATGGAAATGACCGAGGATGCAGCCGTGAAGCTCGCGGTACCCGCCAGGACGGTCGCGGATATCGTGACCGGGCCGGCGACGTTTCCGCTGTTAAGGATCACCGAAACGTTCCCAGACGCGTCCGTGATACCGCTCGCGGTGGTCGGTGTGCCGTCGTTCGGCGTGCCGATGTACGTGCCGCCGCTCGGGCCCGCCATGTTGAAATTGACAGTGGCACCGGGGGCCGGCGCGCCTGTGGCGTCGGTCACCCGGAACAGCACAGTCGAGGTGGTGGGTTGTCCGGATCCTTGGACGCCTATTGAGGCAGGGGTGGCGGAAATGAACGTTATTCCGCCAGCCGGGTTGGGTGGAGGGCCGCCGGTCGTGGTACCTCCGGTGGTTGTGCCTCCGGTAGTGGTACCCCCAGTGGTGGTTCCCCCTGTAGTGGTTCCACCGGTGGTCGTTCCGCCCGTGGTCGTGCCGCCCCCCAAGGTCGAGCCCGTAACGCAGCCCGGGCCTAGGCCGCACGAAGAGTTGGTTGTGGTGTCGCTCGAGCAGCCTGCAAGCGTCCACGCGACCAAGAGGGCCGCAACGATCGCTCCGCTTTGACTTCTCATGACTCCCCCCTGCGAACGGCGTATTCCACACGAAATGCGCAAAGGGGTACAAGGAAATAGGCCCCTATACGCGGTGTTTTGCGGCTCCTGCTGGCCCGAACCACGGTCACAGCGCCTCAGGGCTCGACGTCCTGAAAATTACCCCTTGGAACCCAATATGATAGCTCGAAATATTAACTTTGTAAATTGATTTGTGGGCGTATGTCCTTGGTTCTTAGACGAACTAGAGAATGGCGTTTTGACCTTTCTCGCACCCCCTCGTACCACCACCTCCTCGCCGGCACGCGTTCCCAAACTTAGGCCGTACGCCCTGCCTCGGCGCGGGCGATCTTCGCGCCCTCTACCATCGCCCGCAGCTTGCCGAAGGCCACGTCCCTGGGGAGGTACTTCATTCCGCAATCGGGTGCGACGATAACGTCCACGGCTTGGACGTAGGGCAGGGCGCGGCGAATGCGCCCCGCTACCTTCTCCGGGGTCTCGATCGCCATATCGTTCAGATCGATGACCCCGAGAATGATCTTCTTTCCGTGAAGAGACTTGAGGACAGAGCAGTCAAGATTCGATTGCGCGGTTTCGATCGACACTTGGTCGCAGCGGCAGGCGGCGAGCTCGCCGAGAAATGAATAGCCGGAGGGACGCGTGTGTATCACCGCCGCGTAGCCGAAGCAGATGTGCACGGCGGTCGTACCCTTGACTCCCTCGAGAGCGCGGTTCAGGGCCTTGAGCCCGTAAGCTCTGGCTTTTTCGGGCCGCGCCTGCATGTAGGGCTCGTCGATCTGCACTACGTCGGCGCCGGCGGAGAACAGGTCACGGATTTCCTCGTTCACCGCGGCCGCGTAGTCCATCGCGGCCTCCTCCTCCGATCCGTAGAAATCGTTCTGCGCTTGCTGCGACATGGTGAAAGGCCCGGGAACGGTCATCTTGATTTTCCGGTCCGTGTGGGCACGCAGGAACTCGACATCGGCGACTTCGACGGGGTGACGACGGCGGATCTTCCCGACGATGCGCGGCACCGGGTTGGGGTGCCCTGAGCGATCGAGCGCGGAGCCCGGGTTGTCGATGTCCACGCCGTCGAGCGCGGTGGCAAAGCGGTTCGAGTAGCTCTCGCGCCGAATCTCGCCGTCGGTGACGATATCGAGGCCGGCGTCTTCCTGCGCACGTATCGCCAGCAGCGTAGCGTCTTCCTGGGCTTCGGCGAGAAACGGTTCCGGGATGCGCCACAGCTCGTTCGCGCGAACTCGAGGGGGAAAGCGCCCCACGAGCTTCTTCCGGTCGATCAGCCACTCGGGCTGCGGGTAGCTCCCGACAAGCGTTGTGGGAAACAACACGGCAAGGCTAGGGTTTGAGACCCTGGAAGAGCTTCTCGCGCCCGAGCTTGATGCCGGGCCTGCCCTCGTACATGTAGATGTCTGCGGTGGCGAACGTGTCGGGGAAATTCTCCGGGATAAACGAGCCCGTGCCCACTACGTCGAGAGGTGCGCGGCAGTTCGCGAACATCTTGCACTTGAACAGATTGAACCCGGAGGAGCCGACTATCTTGGCGGCGTTGAAGCCTTGCGCGTCCAGCGTCTGCCGCAGCTGGATCACCGATGCGACCGACACGCCCGTGCCGAAGAGCACCTTACGTACCCGGTCCTTGACGATATTGAGGCTGTCCGCGTCGAACGCCTCCTCGCCCATGACGTGGCGCACGGCTTCGAATTCGTTCGGCACGTGCAGCCAATTCACGACGATGTCGACCGATTTCTCGTAATCGAGACCCTCTGCGTAGCGCTCGCCGTGGGTGTCGATCCGCAACGCGAGCGCGCGCGCGCCGGCCTCGTCCCGTGGCAGGTGCTCGTTGTACCACCAGCGGCAGACTTCCTGCGCGTCGGAATACTCCCTGCCGAAATAGTCGATGAGGACTGTGAGATTGTCCTGGGGATGCGTCTCGACGAACATCTGAGCGGCCCGCAGAGTCGATCCGGCATAACCGATGATGCCGTGCGGCATTGTCCCGATTCCCATCGGCTGGCCGTAGAAATGCGCCGTGAGATCTTGCGAGGAACCGATGAAGCCGAGTGCGCCGCCCAGCTTCGCCATGCGGCTTCCCACGGAAGCGCCGTAGGCCGCCAGCAGCGACAGATCGTCGCCCGGGGAGTGACGTGCATGCATGTCGATGAAGGCGACCTTCTTCAGGTTCATCGCCATCTTGTAGGCGTTGTACGCTGAGACGCAGGCGACGCCGACGCGCTGCAAGATGAGCGTCTCAAGCTCTACCAGGGCGGCAAACGAACCTGTATAGGTGAAGATCGCTGTTTGGTCCGGGACGAAGGCCCCTTCCTCGTAGAGGCGGGTGATCTTGAGCGGCTCGGCCTTGGCGGAATAGTAGGTGCGAAGGACGTCGATTGCGGGGTTGACCGCGCAAATTACACCCCGCCGTAGGAACACGCCGTAAGTGACGGTGCGGTCGCCGAACTTTTCGATGATTCCCCGCGACTTGGTGAAGTACTTGTCGGTGCGTCGCTTGAGATACTCGAGCTTTTCGGCCGGCAGCGATTCGACTGGCTTGTTCATGGCGCGAACTCCGGCAGGCCTGGCCCGCTCAGGGAAGACTCGAATTCTAGCCAAGCGCACCGGTGCATGCTAGCCTGAAAGGCGTGCGCGGATTTCCCTTGATCAGCATATTGGGCGCGATCGCCTTGCCCGGTTGTGCCACTCCCGTCGCAACCGCCGTCGTCGTCGGCGTCATGGCGGCCGACGCCGTCAGCTACCACACCGTCGGGCCGGATGGCAAGGTGCCCATGTACCGGGCTCCCGATCCGGACCCGTCGCGAGTGATCAACGCTCAGGATTGCACCAAGCCGGTCGATTACAGCGCCGGCAATTTGCTTTGCCGCTAGTCAGATCGGAGAGGGAGCCCATGATTCATTTCGTTGTACACGATGAGGGCGACTCGGTGGGCGTCGTCGTCGTCGAAGGGGTCAAGGCCAGCCAGGAGCTCACGGGCTGGATTATGGACCAGGACCGCGAGATCAAGGTCCAGGCGCAAAGCGATATTCCGATCGGGCACAAGCTCGCCATACGCGCTCTTGCCGCGAGCGACACGGTGATCAAGTACGGCGTCGACATCGGCCTGGCCGTGGCTCCGATCCGGGTGGGCGAGCACGCTCACGTCCACAACATCAAGACGAAGCGCTGGTGAGATATGAGCGTCGATCTGAAAAACGCGATCTTCGAGGGCTATCGACGGGAGAACGGCCGAGTCGGCGTGCGCAACCACGTCGTCGTACTGCCCGTGGATGATCTTTCGAACGCCGCGTGCGAGGCCGTGGGGAACAACGTCAAGGGCGCGCTCGCGATCCCGCATCCCTACGGCCGCCTGCAATTCGGGGCCGATCTGGATTTGCACTTCCGCACATTGATCGGCACCGGCGCGAACCCCAACGTGGCCGCCGCGGTCGTGATCGGCATCGAGGACGGCTGGGCGAAGCGTGTCGCCGACGGCATCGCGAAGACCGGAAAGCCCGTCTCGTTCTTCGGCATCGAGGGGCACGGCGATCTGGAAACCGTGCGCAGCGCGTCCCACAAGGCGAAGGAATACGTTCAGTGGGCGTCCGAGCTGCGGCGCGAGGAGCGCCCGCTCAAGGACTTGTGGGTTTCGACGAAGTGCGGCGAATCCGACACGACGTCCGGGATCGGCGCGAACCCCTGCGTCGGAAACGCCTTCGACAAGCTCTATCCCCACGGCCCGACACTGGTATTCGGCGAGACGACCGAGCTCACGGGCGGCGAGCAACTCGTCGCGGCTCGCTGCAGAACACCGGCGGTGCGTGACAAGTTCATGTTCATGTTCGATCGCTATCAGGAAGTCGTGAACCGCCACAAGACTAACGACCTGTCCGAGTCGCAGCCGACGAAGGGCAATATCGCGGGCGGCCTCACCACGATCGAGGAGAAGGCTCTCGGCAACATTCAGAAGATCGGCAGGAAATGCATGGTGGACGGCGTGCTCGACAAGGCCGAAGCTCCGACCGGGCCGGGCTTGTGGTTCATGGATTCGTCGTCGGCCGCCGCCGAGATGGTCACGCTTTGCGCGGCGAGCGGCTACGCGGTGCATTTCTTTCCGACCGGACAAGGCAACGTGATCGGGAACCCGATACTGCCGGTGATCAAGATCTGCGCCAACCCGCGTACCGTGCGTTTGATGCCGGAGCACATCGACGTCGACGTGTCCGGCATCACGAGGCGCGAGATCAACATGGATCAGGCCGGCGACAAGCTGCTGGAGATGATGCTCCGCACAGCCAACGGAAGGCTCACTGCCGCCGAGGCGCTCGGCCACAGGGAGTTCGTGCTCACGCGGCTCTACGAGAGCGCCTGATGCGAGGGTCGCTGCTCCTGTTTGCAGTTCTCGCAGTGCCGGTGCTCGCCGCCGAGGTCGCGGGTGTCAAGGTCGAAGATCGAATCAAGCTGGAATCGAGCGAACTCGTCCTCAACGGCGCTGGCTTGCGCACCAAGTTCTTTGTGAATGTCTACGTCGCCGGCCTGTACCTCGCGGAGAAGAAGACGACAGCCGCCGAAGTGCTGGCCTTGTCCGGACCCAAACGCGTCTCCATGCGACTGCTGCGCAATCTGAGCGCGAAGCGGCTGGTCGATGCGCTGGACGAAGGCATCCGCGACAACACGTCCGCCGCCGAGCGGGAGTCATTGAAAGGGCAATTGGAGGAACTCACCGCGATCATGAACGCGCTGCAGTCGGCAAAGGAGGGGGACGTCATCGCGCTCGACTGGCTGCCCGGCACCGGAACGCGGATCGTGCTGAACGGCGAGCCCCGCGGCAAGCCCATCGCGGGCGAGGATTTCTATCGCGCGCTGCTCCGGATCTGGCTCGGCGACGACCCGGTGTCGAAGGATCTGAAAAAGGCGATGTTGGGAGGATGAGATGTTCATCGGCCACTTCGCGGTAGCGTTCGCGGCGAAGAAAGCCGCCCCGAAGGTCTCGTTGGGAACGCTGGTTCTCGCCGCGGCCTTTCTCGACGTCCTCTGGCCGGTGCTGGTCCTCCTCGGCGCCGAGCGCTTTCGCATCGTGCCGGGCTTCACCGCGGTCAACCCTTTCGACTTCACCTACTACCCCTGGTCGCACAGCCTGCTGATGACGTTCGTTTGGTCCGTCGCGTTTGCGCTTGCCTACTTCGCCGCAAGCCGCGACCGCGCGGGTGCCGCGTGGGTTGCGGTCGTGGTGGCGAGCCACTGGCTGCTCGATTTCGCGAGCCACCGTCCCGACATGCCGCTCTATCCCGGAGGAAGTGAGAAGGTGGGACTGAGCCTGTGGCAATCCATTCCCGCCACCTTTGCGGTGGAGGGATTGATGTTCGCGGCCGGAATCGCTCTGTATGTGCGCGCGACGAAGAGCAAGGACCGCACCGGGACCATCGCTTGGTGGACGATGGTCGGCCTGCTTCTCGCGCTCTACATTCCCGGGCCGTGGTCCTCCCCGCCCCCGAGCGAAAACACCGTGGCGGTGTTCGGCATCATCGCACTGGCGATCTTCGGGCCCTGGGCCTATTGGATCGACCGTCATCGCGAGCCGGCAGGCCAGCGGGTCAACGCGCCGCGGCGATCCTGACCGAGCGATAGCGAAGCGGTGGGGTCTCGCCGGTAAGCGCTTCGGCGCGCGCAGTTTCGACGAGCCCGTGCGTGGGCGCGAGTGTGCAGGTCGGATCGGTCGCCGCGGCATCGCCCGTCAGATGGTACGCTTGGCAGCGGCAGCCGCCGAAGTCGACGGCGCGCTTGTCGCAGCTCTTGCATGGCTCGGACATCCACGCGTCGCCGCGGAAAGCATTGAATCCCGATGACCCGGTCCAGATCGCGGCGAGGCTGTGCTCGCGGACGTTCTCGAATTTCAACCCCGGGAGCGTATGCGCCGCGTGGCAGGGGAGGACGAGCCCGTCGGGGCTCACGACGATGAAGCGCCGCCCCCATCCGTCCATGCAGCTCTTGGGATAGTCGGTGTAGTAGTCGGGTGTGACGAACAAAACCTCCATCTTTCCGAGCAGGCGCTGCCTCGCCTCCGCGGCGACCTCGCGTGCGGACTCGAGCTGCGCGCGGGTCGGCAGGAGCGCACGCCGGTTGACAAGCGCCCAGCCGAGGTACTGGGTGTTGGCAAGCTCCAGACGGTCAGCTTTCAGGCGCTCGGCGAGCGCGACGATCTCGGCGACGCTTCCGAGGTTGTCGCGATGGAGGACCACGTTGAGCGTGAGCGGCATCCCGAGCTCCTTCACCCACGCGCACACTTCCAGTTTCCTATCGAAGGACTTCAAGCCCGCGACTCGGTCGGAGCTCTTGGCGCGAACGTCCTGTACCGAGACCTGGACGTTGTCCAGGCCTGCCGCGCGGAATTTTGCGAGGCGGTCGGGGGAGAGCGGTATGCCGCTCGTGATCAGGTTGGTGTAGAGGTCGAGCTCTCTCGCGCACGCGATCAGCGCTTCCAGGTCGCGGCGCAGGATCGGCTCACCGCCGGTGAGGTTGAGCCCGACCACTCCCAGGTCTTCTGCCTCACGGAACACGCGGAACCACGTTTCAGTGTCCAGCTCGTTCTTGCGCTTCGCCCAGTCGATCGGATTCGAGCAGTAGCTGCAGCGCAGCGGGCAGCGGTAGGTCAGCTCCGCGACCAGTGTGTAGGGCCGGAAGTCGTCACTCACTGTGCCTCCTGCAGGAGCCCGCGCTCGGACAGCGCCGCGAGAAACCTCATCACCTCGCCCTCGATTTCGGCGGAATTCTTGCCGTACTGCGACGCGAGCTGCGAAACGATGGTGGCGACCGAGTGCTCGCCGGTGCAGAGCTTGGCGATCTCTGCGGCGGTCGGGTTGAGCACCAAGCCTTTCTCCGGATAGAGGAGCATGGTACGCCCTGACTTCCGATCGTAGCGCAGCCGCGCCTTCGAGGCGATGCGCGGCCGGGTATCGGCGGAGATCACCGCGGTCCTGCCGTTCCCCAGCCGGGGTCAATATAGGCGGCGTAGATGCAGTCGAGGAGCTGCCACAGGATCTCGGTCTTGCGGATCAGCGCCGCGACGCAGCGCTCCTGCAGCTCATAGGTGGTCGCGTGCAGTGCCGCGAATTCGATCGCTTCGGCGGAGTCGCGCTTCGCGCGCGTCACACGCCCGCGGAAGTACGCGAGCATTTCCGGGCTGACCCAGGGATAGTGCTTTTCCCAGGCTAGAACGCGCTTGGTCATGATGTCGGGCGCGAAGAACTCCGTGAGCGAGGACGCCACCGCCTCGAGCAGGCTGCGGCTGCGCACCAGATCCACGTACGCGTCGCAGGCAAAGCGCACCCCCGGCAACACCGAGCTGCAGCTCGCCACTTCGTCGCGATCCAGCCCCACGCCCTCGGCGAGCCGCAGCCACAGCGCCAGCCCGCCTTCGCCTTCCATGTCGCCGTCATGCTCGTGGATACGGCGTATCCACATGCGGCGGAACGCCGGATCCTCGGACTTGGAGACGATGATCGCATCCTTGATCGGGATGCGCGTCTGATAGTAGTAGCGGTTGAGGACCCACCGCTGGAGCTGTTCCCGCGTGAGCCTGCCGTCGTGCATCAGCAGGTGATAGCGGTGCCGGTCGTGGTAGCGCGCCTCGCCCTCGCGACGCAGCCATTCCACGAATTGCTCGCGCGGCAGCGGCGCGCGCTCCGGAGCGTTCACAGGTTCACCTCCATGCCGTCGTGCGCGATCTCCCAGCCGCCCGCCTCGGCCTGCGCGCGCTCGACCGATCGCGGCCGCAGCAGCGGGTTGGTGTTGTTGACGTGAATATAGATCCGTTTCGGCGCGCGCACCCCCGCGAGAGAACGCAGGCTCCCGTCCGTGCCGCCGACCGGGAGATGCGCCATCTGCTCGGCGCGCTTGTCGCCCAGTCCCAGCGCGATCAGCTCGTCGCTCGCCCAGAAGGTGCCGTCGAAGAAAACGCAGTCGGCTCCGTCCAGCGCGTCTTTCATCGCGGGAGTGATCGCGGCGGCCGCTGAAAAATAGGCGAGGCGCTTGCTCGAGCGCCGGTCGCGAATCAGAAGACCGATGTTGTCGCCGGGATCGAGGGCCCCTCGCCCCTCGAGATGGATAGGCGGCTTGCCCGGCGCGCTCACGGCTTCCACCGCGAGCCCGTCGAGATCGATTTCCCGCCCGGGTTCGAGCACCCGCCAGGTCACTTGGCCGGGAAAGCGCTCGAGCGTCCGATAGAGCACGTTGCCTTCGGTGAAGCCGCGCCGTACGCGCTCGGTCGCGTAGACCACCAGGGGATGCGACTCGCGCAGCGAAAGCAGCCCCAGGCAGTGATCGAGGTCGCCGTTGGTGAGGAAAATGCCGGCGATCGGCGAATGGCGGGGTCCGCGGGGGTGCAGCGCGGGACAGCTTTCGATCTGCGAGCGGATTTCCGGGGAAGCGTTGAGGAGATACCAGCGCTCGTCATCGATGCTGACCGCGACACACTCCTGGGTGAGGGGCTTTGCAACGAGGGTACCGGTGCGCAGGTCGCGGCAGTTGGGGCAGCCGCAGTTCCACTGAGGAAATCCGCCCCCGGCAGCGGCCCCCAGCACCTTGATGCGCATGTCAGAAGCGCGTACGAACCCGCCGTCCCCCGGTCACCTTCAGCCGGGAACGGTGGAAAGGAAGCGCTCGCTGGGGTGTCGGGAGTGTGGCTTAGACGCCGGTGTCCCGGTCGCCGCCGAAATCGTCCTGGTAGGAGTTGATCTCGGCATCCATCTTCACTTCGACGAACTCTGGAGTTTCCCAAGTCATCTTCTGGCTCCTCGGTTGGTTTGGAACGTCTTAACCGGACTCTATCGTCAGGGCAGTATAGCACCGATGCGCGCGGGTCAAGCGGCGGTATCCGCCTCTAAGGCCCTCGCTTGCTTAAGCCGTTCCAGTCTGGCTAAACTAGCCCGAGTCGCTGGCAGCACATCGCCCGCCCCCGCATCCCGCCAAAGCAGTCAAAAAAGGAGGAGACATGAATTCCCGCAAGGTTCTTGCCGCTGCATTCCTGTCGCTCTTCGGCACCGCCGCGCTGGCGCAGGCCCCGGACGCGCCGCCCCCCTGGAAGCAGGGGATGAACCCGGAGCAGTCGAGCTCGACGCTGCATCCCTTCGCGCCTCACATGACCGGAAGGGACGCCAAGAGCTTGCCGGTGAACACCCTGAAGGTCCCCGAAGGCTTCAAGGTAGAAGTCTGGGCGGACGGCATACCGGAGGCGCGCTCGCTCGCCCTTGGAGACAAGGGCACGGTGTTCGTCAGTAACCGCATCGCGAAGAACGTGTATGCCGTCGTCGACAAGGGCGGCACGCGCGAAGTGAAGACGGTGCTGAAGGGGCTGAACTCGCCGAACGGCATCGTATTCAGCAAGGGCACGCTCTTCGTCGCCGAGCGCGACCGCATCACGCGCTACGACGGCATCGAGAGCAACCTCGACAACCCGCCGGCGCCGAAAGTCGTGGTCGACAATCTCGACCCGACACAGCAGCCCGGGCACTTTTGGAAGTACTTGGCGCTGGGACCGGACGGCAAGCTCTACTTCAACATCGGCGCGCCCGGCAACATCGTGATGCCGAGCTACATGCAGGCTTCGGTCATGCGCGTCAATCCCGCCGACGGCAAGCTCGAGACCGTGGCGATGGGCGTGCGCAACTCCGTGGGCATCACCTTCAACCCGAAGACGAAGGAAGTATGGTTCACCAACCACGGGCGCGACTGGCTGGGCGACAACTCGCCGAACGACACGCTGCACCGCGTCTCGATCGCCGCGAAGAGCGTTCCCAACTTCGGTTATCCGTTCTGCCACCAGGGCGACACGGTCGATCCGGAGTACGGCAAGAACCGCTCGTGCAGCGAGTTCGCCAAGCCAGCGCTCAAGCTCGGTACGCACATTGCGCCGCTGGGCGTGAAGTTCTACAGCGGCAAGATGTTCCCGGCCGAGTACCAGAACACCCTTTTCATCGCAATGCACGGGTCGTGGAACCGGCAGCCGAAGCAGGGCTACAACATCATGCACGTGAGCTTCGACGCGAAGGGCAGCCCGAAGATGGAGCCGTTCCTGACCGGCTTCCTACAGGACGAGAAGGCCGACCCGCCGATGTGGGGCCGGCCGGTGGACATCCTGCAGATGAAGGACGGGTCGCTGCTGTTCTCGGACGACTACAACGGCATCCTCTACCGCGTCAGCTACGCGAAGAAGTGAACGGCATTTTCGGCAATTCGGGCGCGGCGGCCTGGGCCGCCGCGCTTTGTTTTTCGGCGTGGGGCCCGGCGCTCGCGGCTGATCCACAGCTGTGCGTTGCGTGCCACGGTCCCGACGGGAACTCGGTGATTCCCGCGAATCCGTCGCTTGCCGGACAGCCGGAACAGGCGATCTCGACCCAGCTCTACCAGTTCCGCGAGGGCAACCGCAAGGACGCGCAGATGAGCCCGATGGCGGCGAACCTGAGCAACAAGGAGATGAACGAGCTGGCGGCGTATTTCTCCAAGCAGCAGCCGGCGGCACCGACCCACAAGACATCACCGGAGAACGCCACGGCAGGACCGAAGCTCGCGCAGCAATTCAATTGCGTGCAATGTCACGGGCCCGCGCTGCGCGGCCAGCAGCACATTCCGCGGATCGCCGGACAGCAGTTCGACTATTTGCTCGCGCAGCTGCGCAAGTTCAAAGCGCGCACGCGTGCCGATCTCGACGGGAACATGACGGCAGCGACCGAGCC
>DASSQD010000052.1:0-8984 GCA_035702665.1 Burkholderiales bacterium | reverse complement strand
CGGGCTCGAGGATCTGCTTGAACTTGCCGAGGCGCTCGACCACCCAAGCGCTCTGCTGCGGGACAACGCGCACGCCCTCGATCACGAACACCGCCACCAGCGCGACGATGGCGAACGGGATCGTGAACGGGCGAAGCGGTTCGATGGTGGCGACCACGAACGTGGCGATGATGACGCCGACGAGCTTGACGAGCATGCTGCCTCCCAGTGAGCGTGAGATGTCGTCCGCCGCCTGCCCGAGGTCAGGCGGGCCGGGTCTTGGAGACTTTGAGCGTATTGCCATCGACTGCGGTGACGTAGAGTATCTCGCCGGGCTCGCCGGCGGCGGCGCCGGCGACGCGCGCGTCCCACAGCGCGTCGCGGTACTTCACGCGCGCGTGTCCGGCGCTCCGGTCGACCCACGATTCGAACGCGGCGGGCTGCCCCACGTCCAGCCCCGGCATCGGCTGCGGCGTCAGCGTGTGGCGGTAGCGGCGCACCCAGGCGAAGCCCGCGACCGCGACGCCCGCGGCGACGATCGCCTGCCAGATGAGCGCGCCGCCGGCGTAACCGACGGCCGATCCCACGAAGGCCGCGATCCCGAGCACGAGCAGGTAGAACGTCCCCGTCACCAGCTCGGCGATGACGAGGGCGGCGCCGGCGATCAGCCAGGCGAGAGGAATGTCCACAGTGGCCGCTGGAGTCCTAGGGTCGCGGCTATGCTACCTCAACCGGAGCTGGCGGGCTTTTGCGGTTCCTTGCACGCGGGCAGCATCAGCGCCTGCAGCACCTCGCTCGTTCCGCGGTTCTGCACGAACGCCGCGACCCCGAGGTTCCTCGCGTCGACTCCCGGGAGCAGCGGCAGCGCGCGGGTCTGCTCGACCTTCAGGCCGTCGCTGAAGGCGATCGGGCCGATCCACTCGCGCACCACGAAATCGTGCTCGAGGCGCCTGCCCTTGTTCTCGCCGGCGCTGACGTCGTGCGCGAGCTTGTTCTCGTATGCGGCCAGATATACCGCGGCGTTCCTGCGCTCGGCGGGATCGAAGAGCATCGCGGACAGGTCCGTGCGGATCGCGCCCGGCTCGATCGAGCGGATCGCGAGCGCGATCCTCGCGCGCGCGGCGCGCGAATTGATGCGCGTCACCTCCTCGCCGAAATCCTCGCTCCCCCAGCGGCGGAAGTCCTGCCCCTGGAGCACCACCTGCGGGGTATATACGATCGCCGGCCGCCGCATCGCCGCGAGCTTGCGCTGCCTCGCCGAGAACTCTCCCCTGGCGTACGGATCCTTCCAGCCGATGTAGTCCCAGTAGTCGACGTGGAGCGACAGCGGCACGACCTGGTCGGGCCTGAATCCCTGGGAGAAGAGCGAGGACAGCCAGCGATCCGCCGGCGGGCAGGTATCGCAACCCTCGGAGGTGTACAGCTCGACGAGCGCCGTGGTGTGCGGGCCGGTATACGCCGAGCACGCCGGTTCGGCGGCGCCGGCGGCGCCGGCGAGGGCGATCACGCTCGCAGCAAGCAGGGAACCTATCTTCATGCTTCCTCTGTCGCGTCCGGGCATTGTTCCTTACATTCGGCGCCGATGCAAATCCGGTAGACTGCGCGCTTTCGACCCTCGGGAGCCCAGCCGTGAAGGAAATCGTCAAGTGGATGGGTATCGTCTTTCTCGCCGGCATGGGTCTCATCTATCTCGAGTACCGCGTCGCGAAGAAGAAGAAGGAGGGCTTCACTCCGATCGACAGGCGGCGCATCGTCGGCATCTTCTGGCTCACGGTCTTCTTCGCCTGCCTGGTCGGCGGGGTGATGTACCTGTCCGACTAGGCGATGAGAGTGCCTCTGGGGGTGCTGGACCAGTCCCCCGTCGTCAGCGGCCGCAGCCCCGCCGAGGCCATCGCCGAAACCGTCGAACTGGCCCGCCTCGCCGACGAGCTGGGCTATCACCGCTACTGGCTCGCCGAGCACCACGCGATCGCCGCGCTCGCCGATCCCAGCCCCGAGATCCTGGTCGCGCGCGTCGCCGCGGCGACCTCGCGCATCCGCGTCGGCACGGGCGGCGTGCTGCTGCCCTACTACAGCCCGCTGAAGATCGCCGAGCAGTTCCGCATGCTCGAGGCCCTGTTTCCCGGGCGGATCGACCTGGGGCTGGGCCGCGCGCCGGGCGGCGACCCGCGCACCGCGCTCGCGCTCATGGACGGCGAGTACCCGGGCGCCGAGCGCATGCCGCAGCAGCTGCAGGACCTGATCGGCTTCCTCGACGGCACGCTGCCGGCGTCGCACCCGTACGCCAAGGTGAAGGCGCAGCCCTCCGGGAACACGTCGCCGGAGATCTGGGTGCTGGGCTCGTCGGACTACGGCGGCGCGCTCGCGGCGCAGCTCGGGCTGCGTTTCGCCTTCGCGCACTTCATCAGCGCCCACGGAGGCGACGTCGTGTCGCGCGCCTACCGGCAGCACTACGAGCCCTCGGAGCGCGAGCCGCAGCCGCGGTCGCTGGTGTGCGCGTTCGTGATTTGCGCGAAGACCCGGGCCGAAGCCGAGCGGCTCGCGGCGAGCGTCGACCTGCGCCGCCTGCACATGGCGAAGGGGATCGATGCCCCCGTACCGAGCGCCGAAGAGGCGCTCGCGTATCCCTATTCGCGCGAGGAGCGGATCTACGTCGAGCAGCAGCGCGCGCGCCTGGTGCACGGCGACCCCGGCGAAGTGCGCGAGAAGCTGCTCGCGCTCCGCGAGAAATTCGAGGCCGACGAGCTGATGGCGGTGACCATCACCGGCGACCCCGAGAGCCGGAGAACCTCCTACCGGCTCCTCGCCGAGGCGTTCGCCTAGACTTCCTGGAGCGCGCGCCCCGCCCCGGCCACTCGGTGCGATTGCGGCCGCCCTGCTTGGCCGCATAGAGCGCCACGTCCGCCCGGGCCAGCAGCTGCTCTGGATTGACTCCCGGTTCCAGCGCTACCAGCCCCAGCGAAACGGTCACCTGCGGCAGGCGGCGTCCGTCATGGTCGAACGCTGTGCCGGCGATCGCCTTGCGCAGGCGCTCCACGGCACTTATGGCACCCGGCAACAAGGCCTGCGGAAGGATCAGAGCGAACTCCTCCCCGCCGACCCGTGCCGCGAAGTCGGTGGGCCGCAGATTGCCGCGCACCAGCCGCCCGACCTGCAACAGCACCTCGTCCCCTGCTGCATGCCCGAAGTTGTCGTTGACGCGCTTGAAGTGGTCGATGTCCATCATGGCGATGCACAGCGGCTCGGCAGCGTGGAGGTGGCGCTGGACGATTCGCGGCAGCGTCTGGTCGAGCCAACGCCGGTTGCGGAAGCCGGTGAGAGGGTCGCTGAGGGCCGCCTGCTCGAATTGCCGGCGCAGCGCGATATTTTCCTGCACGGCTTCGTTGTTCGAACGCAATCGCTTGGCCAGGCGCACCAGCAAGCCGACGGAGAACTCGTGCGAGGACTCGGCGAGCCACCAGAAGGTCTCCTCGTCCAGCACCAGAAGCTGCGCGGGTCCTTCCGCAGCGACCGTCGCGGTCGCTGCGCTGCCAGCGAGGAGCGACAGCTCGCCGACGGTTTCGCCCTGGGTGATGTAGGCGAGCGGCGAGCTCCCGCCGTCCAGCTCGACCCGCAGGCGGCCCGAGATGACGACGTAGACGCGCACGTTCGGCTCGCCCCGCCTGAGCAGGCGCCGGCCCGCCGGCAGCTTCTGCAATCGAACGCGCGGCACGAGCGCGTCGAGGATCGCGTCGCCCGTTCCCTGCAGCGCCTGGAGGTCGCGCAGAACCTCGACGCTCACGCTCGACACCGGGCTGCCGGAAGGCCCCGCGCGCCTGGCTCGCGTCGGTCTGCGCGCGGGACTCATCCGAATTGCCCGGACGATTCAGCGCCGGAAACTAGAAAATATGAACCGCGGTCGGCCAGAAAAGGCCGACCAGTGAAAAGAAGACGCCGATCCCGCCCAGCGCGTAGGCGATCCACAAGAGCGCAGCAACGCCGGTGATGATCTGCGCCGAGGCGAGCACGATCGCGATCTGCACGGCGGCCGAGGCGATCTCGTAGTTGTGGTACGCGGCCATGAAGCGGTCGCGCTTCGCCTCGCCCTCCTTCGCGCGCGCCATCAGCTCCTTGCGGCCCTCGTTCGTCTCGGGTTCGGACTGATAGCGCTCCGCGGTCTTCCTCCACGCGTCGATCTGCTTCCTCACCGCCTCCGGCGCCTTCGGTCCGTACTGCGCCTCCATCTCCTCGGCGGCGGTGCGAATCGCCGTCTGGCGGATGGTCTTCGCCTGGAAGAAGCTCCACAGGTTCGAAGATTCGATGTGATAGGCGAGCGCGCTCGTCTGCGCCGCCTTACCGAGCGTCTCGGAGAAGGCGAGCACCAGCGCGAGCACCGCGATGAGCAAAGCGACTTTCTTGTTCGCCGGGTCGACGTGACCGGCGTGGCCTGCGGACATCGTTTCCTCCCCTGAGGCTCTTTCGGGTCTGCGGAAATTCTAGCTCAGCGTCGGACCCCGGGCGTCTCGATCGGCAGCCCCTGCGCGCGCCACGCGAGGTACAGCTCAAGGTCGAGGTATTCTGGCGATCCGTACGGCAGCATCTGCGCGCGTATGCCCGACAGGCAGGCGCGCAGGCGGCGCTCGAGCGATCCGAGCGTCTGCCACTCCATGCGATAGGCCGGATAGCCGTTGGGCTGGCCCTGGCTGATGGTCTCGGAGAGCAGGCGCTTGCCCCAGTTCGCCTCGTGGCAGTGCGCGCACGACAGGTTCATCTGGCCGCGACGCAGATGATAGGCCTTTTCGCCGGCGTCGAAGCGCGGGCGCGCGGCGCCCATGATGGACACGTTCATCGGCATCCCCTTCGACTGGCGCGCCACGTAGGCGGTGAGCGCGAGCAGCCCCTCCGATTCGTACTTGAACGGCTCGGCGCCCATGCGCCTCGCGCGGCACAGGTTGATGCGCCCTTCGAGGTCGAGGAGGCGGCCGCTCTCGGCGTCGATCTTCGGATAGCGCGCCGCGACGCCGCGCATGCTCACCTTCGCGTCCTGGTGGCAGCTCGAGCACGACTGCTTCGTCCTTCCCGCGGGCTCGCTCCACAGCTTCTCGCCGCGCTCCACCCACAGCATCCCGGGGTTGGCGAAGTCGTCGTTCTGCAGCGAGCGCAGGTCGTCTCCGAGAAAGGCGGAGCCGGACTTGAGGTTCTCGAGCGGGATCGCGCGCTCCTGCGCAACCGCGTTCCCGCCGAAGAGATGCGGCGCGACGAGGAGCGCCGCGGCGAGCGCGAGCCGCTTCATGCGGCGACTTCGATCGACTGCCGCTCCGAGCCCTGCTTGCCCTCGTCGTCGATCCAGGTGAACTCCAGCTCGCCGCTCTGGTCGGCGACGGCATAGAACTGGATGTACGGGTTGGCCGCGATCCCGGAGGACAGGTCCGCGCGGAACACCTCGACGCCGTTGTAGCGGCACGAGAGCACGTTGATGACGTTGCGCTTGATCGGGTGGCCGACGTCGTCCTGGCGGTACCCCGTCTCCATCGGGTGCTGGATCAGCACGCGGATCTCGATGATCTCGCCGGGCTTCGCCTTCGGAGGAATCTGGATTCTCGCCGCCATCGTCTAGCTTTCGTCCAGGCAGGCGGAGAGCGTCACCACGATGGAGGCCGCGTCGTACCAGAAGCTTCCGTCGGAGAGCGCCGCCACGGCCGTCACTTTCTGGCTGCCCGCCAGGCGCACGCGCGAATCGATCTCGGCTTTCCCCGAACGCGGACCGAGATAGAAATTGGCCATGTTCGAAACCGGGTTGCGCTCCGAGTAGAGATGGATGCTCTTCACGTAGTCGGTCGCCGTCATGGGGCTGTCGACCACGATCCTGATCGGAACGGAGTTGCCGTTGTCGGCGAGCTGGGGCAGCGTCACCTTCACCTTGCCCTTGCGGACCGGCGCGCCCTTCGCGACCGCGGCGGCGCGCGGGTCGAGGCTCTCTTGCGCGAGCGCCGCGCCCGCCAGCGCGAGGCCTCCGAGTCCGGCGAGGAAGGTGCGCCGCTTCACTTCTTTCCCTTCAGCGTGGCGAGATACGCGACCACGTCCTCGACCTGCTGCGCCGACAGGATGGGCTTGCCGCGGTAGGCGGCGGCGACCTGCCGTAGCCCCTCGGTGCGGTAATAGGCGGGCATGGGCGTGTCCACGTTCACGCGGCTCGAATCGGCGACGCGGAGCCGCAGCTGGCCGGCCGAGAGCTTCGCACCCACGCCCGCGAGCGGCGGAGCGACGTTGCCGAAGCGCGTCTCGCCCGGCACCTCATGGCACAGCGTGCAGCCTCCCTGGTCGCGGTTCACCACGATGCTTCGACCGCGGGCGGCATCGCCGGGTTCTGCCGTGAGCGGCGCGAGGATCGCGTCGCCGAGGGCATCGAAACCGACCTGCGCGAAGACCGCCCCGGCGAAACACGCCGCGGCGCAGCCGGACGCCAGTCTTCGCACCGCTCTACGCGAGCGTGAGGCCGTGGTTCTTCAGCGGCAGCGAGCGGATGCGCTTGCCGGTCGCGGCGAAGATCGCGTTGCAGATCGCCGGCGCGATCGAGGCCTGGCCGGGCTCGCCGACGCCGCCCCAAAAGCCGCCGGTGGGCGCGATCAGCGTCTCGACCTTGGGCATCTCGCGCAGCCGCATCACGCGGTAGTCGTGGAAATTCGATTGCTCGACCCGGCCTTCCTTGATCGTGATCTCGCCCCAGAACATCGCCGTCAGCATGAACACCGCGCTCCCCTGCAACTGCGCCTGGATGTTGTCCGGGTTGACCGCATAGCCGGGGTCGATGCCGAGCACGAGGCGGTGGACCTTCACCTCGCCGTTCTTGTCGACCGACAGCTCGGCGACCGCGCAGGTGTAGCTGCCGTAGCCCTCGGTCTCCGCGATGCCGCGGAACACGCCCGCCGGCAGCGGCTTGCCCCAGCCCGCCGCCTTCGCGGTCGCCTCGAGGATCCCGAGGTCCTTCGGAGACTTCTGCAGCAGCGCGCGCCGGTACTCGAACGGGTCCTTGCCCGCCGCGGCCGCCAGCTCGTCCATGAAGCTCTCGCGCACAAAGGGGTTCTGCGAGTGCCCCACGGTGCGCCAGAAGCCGACCGGAACGAAGGCGTTGCGCTGCGCGTACTCGACGCGGACGTTGGGGATCGCGTGCGGGATGTCGAAGATCGACGCCACCGACTGCGGGTCGACGCCTTCGGCCGGCGCGAACGGCGGCTTCAACGGCAGGTGCACCAGCGTCGAGAAGATCGAGGTCGAGGCGACGCGCGAATACCAGCCGGTCGGATTGCCCGAGTCGTCGAGCGAGGCCTTCATGCGGACGAGGCTCGCGGGGCGGTAGAAGTCGTGCTGCGTGTCCTCCTCGCGCGTCCACAGCATCTTCACCGGCTTGCCTTCCATCGCCTTGGCGATCAGCACGCCCTGGCGCACGAAGTCCTGCGCGCCGCCGCGCCGGCCGAAGCCGCCGCCGAGCTGGGTGCGGTGCACCTCGACGTTCTCGAGCGGTACTCCCGCCGTCGCCGCGGCGACGGCGAGCGAGGCCTCGGCGTTCTGCGTCGAGGTCCACACGTCCACCTTGCCGTCCTTCACCACCGCGGTGCAGCCCATGGGCTCCATGCAGGAGTGCGCGAGGTAAGGCGTCCAGTACTCGGCCTCGAGCTTCTTCGCCGCGGCGCCGAAGGCCGCATCGAAATCTCCGTCCTTGCGCGCCACCGCGATGTCCTCCTTGGCGTCGAGTCCGGATCGGTAGAATTCCATGAGACTTGCGCTCGAAGCACCGCCGTTCCCGCCCACATCCCAGTCGACGTGCACGTCGCGCAGGGCCTCCTTGGCGCGCCACCAGTTGTCGGCGACCACCGCGACGAAGCTCTCGAGGTTGAGCACCTTCACGATGCCGCGCCGGCCCTCGACTTTCGAGGCGTCCATCGCCTTGACCTTGCCGCCGAACACGGGGCACTGGGCGATCGCGGCGTAAAGCATGCCGTCGAGCTGCGTGTCGATGCCGTAGCGCTGCCGGCCCATCACCGTGTCGGGGATGTCGATGCGCTTGGGCGACTTGCCGATCAGCTTCCAGTCCTTCGGGTCCTTGAGCTTCACGTCCTTGGGCGGCTCGAGCTTCGCGGCGGCTGCGGCCACCTTGCCGAAGCTGACCCTGCGCTTGCTCGGGCCGTGGGTGATGAAGCTGTTCTGCGCGCTGCACTCGGACGCGGGCACGTTCCACTGCTGCGCGGCGGCGGCGACGAGCATCTCGCGCGCGGTCGCGCCCGCTTTGCGCAGGTACTCCTGCGAGTTGCGGATGGTGCGGCTGCCGACTGCCGCCATGTCGCCCCAGGCGCGCTTGCGCCTGACGTTGGCGTTCGCCGAGGCGTACTCGATCTTCACGCGCCGCCAGTCGCATTCCAGCTCCTCGGCGACCAGCATGGGCGCGGACGTCATGCTGCCCTGCCCCATCTCGGAGCGGGCGTAGCGGATGACGACGCCGTCGTCCGGGCGCACCAGCACCCAGGCGTTGATCTCCACGCCGTCCTGGGCCTTCTGCGCCAGAGTCTCTGAAATCGCCCCGAGCGGACCGTATCCGACCGCGAGCCCGCCGCCGATCGCGGCGGATTGCCTGAGGAATTCCCTGCGGGAGACGTTCTTCATGGTCGTCTCCTCAGGCCTTCGCCGACTTCGGCGACTTCGCCGCGGCGTGGATCGCCGTGCGGATGCGCGCATAGGTTCCACAGCGGCAGATGTTGGTCATCGCCGCGTCGATGTCCTTGTCGCTGGGGTTGCTGTTCCTCGCGAGCAGCGCCACCGCCGCCATGATCTGTCCGGACTGGCAGTAGCCGCATTGCGGCACCTCGTGGTCGATCCAGGCTTTCTGCACGGGGTGCAGCTGGCCGCGCTGCGCGAGGCCCTCGATGGTGAGCACCTTCTGCCCTGCGGCGGCGGACACGGGCACCGAGCACGAGCGCACCGGCTCGCCGTTCAGGTGGACGGTGCAGGCGCCGCACTGGGCGATGCCGCAG
>DASSQD010000051.1:0-15110 GCA_035702665.1 Burkholderiales bacterium | reverse complement strand
AAATGTTCATGGGCGACCTCATTTCGCGCCGCCGCCCGAATCCCGCGGCGGCGCCTCCGACGGCGCCGGGTGCATCAGCGAGTGGTAATGGACCTGCCGCTCGAACACCTCGCGGTCCACCGGCGAAAGCGCTTCGTCGAGAACGCTGCTCGCCGGCCGGCCGACCAGCTCGGTCTGCAGCGGCTGCTTCCAGGGGACGATGTACAGCACCTTCGGCAATTCCCGATTGCCCAGGATCTGCGTCCCCTCGAGATCCGCCCGGTCCGCGGCCAGCGCGGACGCGGCGAGCCAGGGCAGCAGGACGACTGCAATGATCTTCAGCTTCATTCGCTCTTCCCTCCTTTCGCCTGCCGCGCGCGTTCGCGCTGCTGCAGATCGGCGATCCATTTCGTCACCGTCCCCGTTTCGGCCGGCGTCAGCTCCTGGTAGCGCTGGTAGTGCTGCACCGCCTTCTCGGCGTCCTGCAGGTAGAGATCGTACAGAATTCCGATATTGAGATGCGCGTAGGCGTAGTTCGGGTCGAGTTCGAGCGCCTTGGTGTAGTAGCGGCGCGCGTCGTCGAACTTGCCTTCGCGCCGCGAGACCACGCCGAGTTCGTTGTAGTAGGCCGCGCGCTCGGGGTTGAGGCGGATCGCTTCCTTGAGCGAGGCGAGCGCCTGAGCCGGACGGCCGGTGCGGCCGTAAAGGATGCCGAGATTCGCGTGCGGCCCCGCGAGCTGCGGCTCGCGCCGCGCGACCGCGAGCAGCCCGCGCTCGGCCTCGGCATAGCGGCCCGCGGCCAGCTCTGCCAGCGCCTGCTGGTACAGGGCCCGGGACTCCGGGCTCGCCGCCGGCTCGACCCGCGCCGGCTTGGGCGCCTGCGGCTCGGCTCTCGCCGGCTTCGGCGCGGGCGCCGGCGCGGGCGCCCGCGCCGGGGCGAGCGTCAGCGACCCGCAGCCCGCGAGCCAGAGGCAGGCCGCGAGAACCGGGAGCGCGATGCGGCTAGTGCAGCGCATTGATCACTCCCTCGTCCTTCTCCGCCTTGGCGTAGCGCACCGGGCGCAGCTTGCCGAGCGCGGTGTAGCTTCTCTTCACCCAACCGTCGTAGATGCCGCTGCGCACGCGCCGCACGTTGATCTCGTGCAGCTCGATCGCCTTTTCCTCGAACGGGTACGCCTGCTCTTCGAGCATCACGTTGTACTGCTCCAGCTCGTCCTTGGACAGGCGCTTGGGGCGTTGCGAATCGAGCATGGCCTTGCCGAAATCGTTGTAGAGCTCCGCAGTGCGGTAGGTGGCCGTGGTCGCCGCTTCCGATACTCCATAGTCCGCGGCGATGGCGTAGGCCTGGAGCGCCTGCTGCAGCCGGTCTTTCTTTCGCTTGAGATTCTTCTTCAGCGGCTCGACCAGGCGCACGTCGCGGTACGCCTCGTCGAGCGGCTCGGCCATCACGAGCGCCGAGAGCGAGCCGAGATAGCGCGTGCGGTCGGTCCGCTCGTTTCCGCCCTTCTGCTCCGCCTCGACCAGCTCGCGCGACCACGCCTGGCGCTGCTGCGGACGGCCTTCCTTTCGCGATATCTCGGCGAGGCGGTAGCGGGCCTCGACGGCGGACTCCAGCGGCCTCGGGTACTGCCGCACGTAGCGCTCGTAGGCCGCCGCGGCGTTGCGCTCGCTCCCTCCCTTGTCGTACAGGCCGGCCGCCTGCCAGAGCGAGTCCCGCCCAAGCGCGACGTCCTTCCCGGTCGCCGAAAGGGCCTCGAGCTCGCCGGCCGCCTTGAGCGTCTGGCCGCTCTCCAGGTAGCACGCGGCGAGCTTCCCGGGCACCTCGGCCTGCAGGGGGTGCCCCGGGTAATCCCGTCGAAAGCCCTCGAGCACCGGCGCAGCCGCGTTCCAGTCCTTGAGCGCGATCAGCGCCGCCGCGGCATCGTACTGCGCGGTCGCCCGGATCGGCGAATTCGGCGCGACGGTCCCCACGCGCAGGAAATGGTCCGCTGCCGCGCGCAGCTGGCCCGCCGCGCGCGCCTGCTCGCCCTGCTTGTATACGGACGCCGCGAGCCGGTCGGTCAGCCCCGCGCGGGTCGGAGAGTTCCTGGGCGTGAGCGCCAGCGCTTCCCGATACTCCTTTTCCGACCGGTCGAAGGCGCCCTGCTGGAAGTCGACGTGCGCGACCACCGTCCAGGCGGTGCGGCGCAGCTCCGGGACGGCCGGCGGCTGGAGCGCGAGCACGCGCCGCGCGGTGATCGCCGCGGAACTGGCGTCGTTGTTCGCGTAGAGCTTCTCGGCAGCGTCGGTGAGCACGCCGGCGGAGCGCGCATCGCCCGGGTTCGCGTCCGCGAACCGCAGGGCGCTCTCCACCGACCGGGTCCTGACGACGCGCAAATCGTCGCCCTTCGCCTGCTTCTCCTGCTGCGCGTACGCCAGCAGCGCCGCGTAGCCCGCGTCCGCCGACTTTTCGTGGCGCGGATAGTCGTAGGCGGTGCGCTCGTACTCGGCGGCGGCGGTCGCGAAGCGCTTGTCCTCGAACAGCGACTCCGCCAGGAGAAAGTTGAGCCCGGGCGCGTGCGGATCGCCGGGGAAGGAGCTCACGTAGGCGCGATACCAGCGCGCCGCCTCCTGATAGTCCTCGGTCTTCCTGCCCTTCTGCGCGACGGCGTGATAGTGGCGCGCCAGCTCCTCGATGTGCGTCTTGACGTAGGGCGACACGCGCGCGTAGGCAAGCTCGCCGTTGATGCGGTGAAACTCGCTCTCGACCCCGTAGCGCCCGACGAACTCCTTCTTGGCCTCGAGCGCGAGCGCGGTGAAGCCGGCCTGCTGGTAGGCCTGGATCGCGCGCGACTGCAGGACCGGGGACTGCAGGTGCGTGGGGTAGCGCCGCGCGAATGCGTTGAATACGGCGGCGCCGTCGGCGACTCGGTCCTGCTTCAAGTACAGCTCGCCGAGCTGCTGGTAGACCCGGAACTCGTACTGCCGCCGCGGGGGCGTCGAGAAATACTTCGGAACCGTGTCCGCGCCCTGGAGATTGATCAGGCTCAGGCTCACGACGCGGAAGGTATCCTCGGTGAGCTCGCGGTCCGCGCGCGTGAGCCCGGGAAGGTCCTCGAGCGCGGCGCCGTTGTCGCGGCCGATCAGCTTGCGATCGAGGACGGCGGCGAACGACGGCAGCGCTTCCTCGAGCCGGGCCTGCTTGAACAGCGACCAGCCGTGCATGTACAGCGCGCGCTCGTAGAAGGCCGACGCGCTGCCCTTCCGGATCACCACGCCGTAGGCCTGCTCGGCCTCGGCGTAGCGGCGCAGAGTGAACAGCAGCTCGCCGCGGCGGAACTCGGCCTCGTCGCGATAGACGCTCCGCGGATATTGCCCGACCAGCCGGTCCAGGGTCGCAAGCGACCGCCCGAGATCGCCGGCCTGATCGTAGGCGTGCGACAGCTGATAGAGAACGCGGTCGTTGCCCGGATACGCGGGGTAGGCCCGCAGCAGGTCCTCGTAGGTCCTGATCGCGTCGCGATATTCGCGTGCGCCCGCGCCTTCGGCGACCCCGTCGCGCGCCCGCTCGATCTCGAGATCGCCGAGGCGGCGCATCGCCTCCGGCCGCATGCGATCGCGCGGCGCCGCGTCGAGAAACTTGCGATACGCCTGGATCGCGGCGGCTCGGCTGGAGTCGACCGCGGCGTCGCGGTCGACGACGACGCGCTTCTTCTCGAGGCTACCGAGCGTCGTGGCCGTCTCGCGCGGCGCGCGCGAGACGGCGCAGGCCGCCAGGCCGATGCAGGCCGCGAGGAGGAGGCGCTTCACTGCGCCTTCTCCGTGACGCGCACGGCGCGATCGTAGATCTGCGCTACCGCGAACCGCGCCTGCGCGATGTCGGCCGTCATCTGATCGCGCTGCCGCGCCAGCTGCGCGATCGCCAGCTCCGCCAGGTAGTCCTCCTGCGCCCGCGCCGCCGCTCTGACGCCCGCCTGCGCGCGGTTCACCCGCGCGCGCAGCAACTCGATACGCCGCTCGAAGCCGTCGAAGCTCGCCGGCGCCTCGGCCTGCGCGCGCAGCAACTCGTCGCGGCGCGCCTCGGCCTCCGAGATCAGCCGGCCGGCCTCCTGCAGCGTCTTCTTCTCGTTTCTCAGGCGCGTGCTGTATTGCGCCGACAGATCCCAGGTCAGCAACCCCCGCAGCGCCCGGTATTTCTCCCGAGCCGTCTCGCGCTCGGCGGGATCGGCAATGCGGTCGAGCCCCGCGCGCACCCGCTCCAGGCGCGAGGCGAGCGTGCGCTCCTTTTCGCCCGCCAGCGCCTCCGTGTCCTCCTCGCTCTCGATGCGCTCCAGCCTGCGGGCCTCGGCGAGATAGTCGGCGCGCAGCCGCTCGAGATGGAGGGCGCGCTGCCCGGCGATCGTCCGTGGCAGCCGCTCGGCGAACCCCTGCCGGCGGACCGCGAGCATGTCGCGATAGGTCGCCATGTTCCGCTCCCAGGCGTCGAGCCTGTGGGAGAGAAAATCCAGGTCGCGGTAGTTCTTCAGGCCTTCCTGGAAATCGTTGCTCGCCAGCAGATCCGCCAGGTAGCGGCCCTCGGGCGTGTCCGGCACGCGGCGCACGCGCCAGAACCATCCCGACTCCTCGCCGGGGTTGTCGCGCAGGATGTTCGCGACCAGCGCCCCGCTGCGGATCGCTGCGATCGACTCGTCGAGCCTGGCGATCTCGCCGGTGTAGGCGTCGAGCGCGCGCTCGTAGCGCTCCAGCGACTGCCGGTACGCCCCGAGCTTGCCGAGCGCGAACGGCACCGCGAGCAGGGACTCCTGCACCGCGGCGTCCTCCATCGAGCGGTCGGCGAGCTCCATCCAGGGCACCAGCGCGCGCTCGTACTCGTTGAGCGCCGCGTGCGCCCACCCCAAGCCGAGCAGCGCCTTGTTCGAGAGCAGACCGTTCAGCCGCACGCGCTGGAGATAGGGCTCGGCCTTGGCCGGCGCATTACCCTGCAGGAATGCGTACGCGAGCGCGACGTTGGCCTTGTCCCGGAGCGCCGTCAGCCCCTCGCCGCGCGCCGGGCTGCGGCCGATCTCGTCGAGCAGCGCCACTCCGCCGTCGCGCAAACCCGCCTGTATCAGCGCGACGCCCATGTTGTAGCGTCCGTAGGCCGCCCAACCCGATTGGTTCGAGGTCTTCTTGAGCATGAGAATGGCGTCGCCGTACTGCTTGCGGCGCATGAGCAGCACGGCGTGCATTACCAGGCGCTCGTTCTCGAGATCTCCGGGCAAGGGACCGCGTACGCGTGCCATCGCGTACTCGGCCTCATCGATGTAGCCGCGCTGATAGCGGATCTTCGCCAGATGGAACCAGGCCCGGTCGCGAACCGACGGGGACGCGCCGGAGTCGATCAGCGCTTGGAAGATGCGCGCGGCCTCCTGGTCCAGCCCGTACGACAGCAACATTCCGCCGCGCAGCAGCTCCGCCTCCTGGTCGTGGTGCGGCACGCGCCCGAAATGCTGCGCCACCATGAGCCGGCTCAGCGCGGAGAAGTAGTTCTCCTGGAAGAAGTAGAACAGGACCTCGCCGAAGTGAGGATCCTTGACCACGTGCCGGTCCTCCGCGCGCGCCGACGCCAGCGAGGCGGCCCCCATCACGCAGGTGAGGATCACTCGCAGCACGCGGCCCCGCCGGTGCGTATCACGCGCCATGGCGCCCTTACCACTCCTTGACCCGGAACTCCGGTTGCTGGCCGCGCGTGTCGTCCCGGATCTGCAGCTCGATGTACTTGGGATCGGTCCCCTTGCTGAAACTGACCGTCGCCCCGCGCCGATAGTCGCGCCCGTGGGGCCCTTTCCCGATGAATACGGCAACCAGCTCGTGCTTGCCGGTCTTGAGGTTTCCCGTGTAGAGGCGCTGCACGCCGCCGCGATGCAGCGCCCGCAGCTCGCGCTCGGTGTAGAGGTAGTTCGTCACCACCGAGTTGTCGAGCTTCAGCTCCACGGCATCGAGATCGAACAGCACCCCGACGTCCACCGAGACGAAAACCGCCACCTGCGTACTGGCCGGGAACAGCAGCTCCTCCTCGAGCACGAGCAGATCGCGATTGAGCTCCATCGCCTCCTGCTTGAGCGTCTGGACCCTCGTGTCCAGGCCCTGCGGGTCCCGTGGCGGCGCTTTCGGGGTCTCGGCCGGCGCCGCGGCGGCGGCCGCCAGCGCCAGCGCCAGCGCTGACAAGGCGGGGAAGAACCTGCTTGGACGAATCTTCATGGTCGTGCTCTCCATCTAGAACCAGCCCGACACGTACAGCTGGAGAACGTTGGCCTGGTAAGCGTACAGCTGGCCGGTGCGGACGTCGGTGAAGTTGTTGTAGTGGTATCGGATGAACTCGTAGTCGAGGTTCAGGCTCAGCCGGCTGAGGCTCACGCTGTTGCTGAGGAACTGATAGCTCGCCTTGACGCCGAGCGAGTTGCTGTAGAAGTCGCTCAGCTCGCGGTCGCGGGCCATGTAGACCATCTGCGTCGTGAAGTTGTCGGAATAGAACGACGCCGCCGACTGGCTGTAATGGCGCAGGCGCGGCTCGACCAGCCAGCGCTCCTTCAGGCGGCTCCCGTATCCCAGCTCGAGTGTCTGGGCGCGGATGTTCCAGGTATCCCAGAAATAGCGGTAGCGCAGATACGCCGATCCCTTGAGCTGGCCATCGTCCGATCCCACGCCCTTGACGACGCCCAGGGCGACCGCGTAGCCGTCGCGCGCGCGGGGATAGACCTCGGGCACCGACAGCCCCAGCAGCCGCGCGGAGCGGTAGGGACTCTGCAGGTAGCCGTCCTGCAGGATTGCCTCGTAGTTGAGCGTCGCCAGGACGCTCTTGGTCACGACCTGGGACACCCCGAGCTTGTACTGGTAGGTGTTGTTGCGGTCGGAGAAATCGGTGTGGGATTTCTCGACGTCGGCGTGGCTCTCGGCGTATCCAAGACTGACCGTGGTCATGCCATCGAAGATCTCGTGGCTCACGTTGAGGCCGAGGGTGTTCGTCTGATAGTCGGGTTCGGTGCTCCGCAGGAGCGACACTCCGAGCGTCGTGTTTCCGTGGAGGTAATCGACGCCGCCGCCGTACTCGATGCGTTTCTCCTTGAACGGGCTGGCCGTGGTGACCACGTCGATCGAGGCGCAGCTGACGTTGTCGACGAAGTAGGAGGCATACGCCGACACCCGGTCGCCTATCCCCTTGCGCACCAGCAGCGCGGGCCCGTCCACCTTGGTTCCGCCGCCGTCATAGTAGTGATACATGAGGTCGGCGCGATCCTCGGGGAGCAGCGCTGCGCGCACCGGCGCAGCAAACAGCCCCGCGAGCGCCATCCAGAAGGCGCGCCCGAGAGTCCTCAGTTGCACCCGCATCCGCCCCCCTCCGCGACGGTGGCGCCGCGCGCTCCCTCGCGCACATCGTGAACGTGCTGCAGAACCTTGTCCGACAGGGGATCGCGTGACACGCTCATCAGCGGGTCGGCCAGCCAGCCTCGCTCGTAGGGCTTGACCCACGGCGTGACGGTGCAGCCGCCCAGGCACGCGGCGGCAACGGCCGTCCATAGCGCGCGCCGCTTCATTCCTTGAGCAGCTCCTTCACCTGCTGCTCGTACTTGCGCTCGTAACCGTCGTAGTAGCCGCGCTGTACAAAGCGCACCCGTCCGTCGCGGTCGATCACGAGCGTCGCCGGCATCATGTCGACGCCGTACAGCTTGGCGACGTTCTTGCCCCCGTCGAACAGCGTCGGAAATTTCAGGTCGAGACGCTTCAGCATGCCCTCGGCGTCCTTGCGGTTGTCGTCGACGTTGACCGCGAGCAGCGCGAACCCCGCGCGCTGATATTGCGAGTAGATCTTGCCCAGAAGCGGCAGCTCCTGACGGCAGGGACCGCACCAGCTCGCCCAGAAATTGATCAGTACGACCTGGCCCCGAAGCTCGCTCAGCCGCACGTTGCGGCCGCTGATGCTCTTCGCCGCGAAGTCCGGCGCCGTCGCGCCGACCTTGGGCAAGGCGGCGAAGGCCTCTGCGCTCCACAGCGCAGGAGCCGCAACAGCCACGACAACGGCAAGGCGACGCGCGAGTGCTCTCATGTGATCTCCCCTCAGAAATACGCTCCTATTCCAAACGTCATCTCGAAATTGTGCGTGAGCTCGTTCTTGCCCAGGAGGTCCGAGCTGAAGATGTGATCCCGCATCTCGAAACGCAGCGAGATCCAGTCCTTGGGCAGGACGCGGATGCCGATCCCGACGTCGTAGGTGATGTTGCTCTGTCCGGCGAACCTGAAGTCGCCCAATCCGCCGACGAGGTATACCGCTGAGGTCATCGCCCAATCCTTCCCCGTGAACACCTCTCCCGGGAACAGGTTCCAGCCTACCGACAGGTTGTAATACGTAAGCGGGGCGACTTCACCGGAGGTGAAGAGCGGTATGCCCAGCCGGCGGTAGGACTCGTCCGACACCTTGGAGCGCCCGTACGTCCCTTCGAGGAAGAAGTCCTCGGTGACGTGATACCCCAGCCGCAGGCCGGCCGACGGCTTCGAGCCGAAGCCCTGGACGCTGAGAATGCCGACGTAGGCGCCGATCTCGAAGTCGTTCGCCTTGATCTTGGGTACACGAACGTCGCGCCGGTCCACCTGCGCGGGGATCACCGGCTCCGGCACCGATTCCGTCGACTGCGCCGTGGCCAAAGCGGGAATCACCGCGCCGATCGCTGCGGCCAGGAATCTCGAGATCGCTGAATTTGCCATCGGTTCGCTCAGAAGAAGAACGCGGCCCCCGCGGACACCTCGTTGAAGTGCTCCGCGCCATTGTAGTTAATCAGTGCAACGTGCCTTCTCGCCTCGACGCGCAGGAAGAACTGGCGCGTGATGTAGTAGCGCAGGCCGACCGCCGCGTTGGCGAGACCCCCTTTGGTCTCGATCGCGCTGACGAGCGTGGCCTTCGGGACATTGGTGAATCGCCCGGCGCCCAGGGAAAAGAACGGCGACCAGCGGGAATCGGGAAACGGCTGCGACACGATCGAAGCGTAGTACAGCGACGTGGTGGAAAAGTCCCCGATCGATTGAGCGATCGTCAGCTCGGCGATGAAGTTCTCGTGAAGGCGGTACCCGGCGTAGGCAGCAAGCAGAGGATCGTGATCGAGCTCTCCGAAGGAAAAGCCGACCTCCACGCGCCGCGAGAGGTAATCGTCGAACAGGACGTCCCGGAAGGTCCTCTTCTCACCGGCCTCGGTGAGCGTCGCCTCCATCTGGGCGCGCGACGCCCACCCCTCCTTGCCGCGCTCGGTCCTCACCTTGAACCAGTCGGTGTGCCGGTTGAGAATCTCCACGCGCTCCCCTCGTTCCGCGATGTCGAAGATCGGATAGCCGCGGCCCGGGCCGGTATGCAGCTCGAGGTAGGGATCGGCCACCAGCACGCGGTTGCCCGGCTCGTCCGCCAGCGCAGCATGGGCAGCGAGCGCGAAGAGCACGCCGACACACCATCCAGCCAGATGATTGGGATCGACCTTGTATGCGTGATGGCCTGTCCCCGCGCCCATCCTCATGGAAACCCGCAGCTCGTGGAAGTGTTCGCGATCGGCGTGCATAGGCCGCACGCGGGGCTGGAATCGCCGAGAGCCGGGTCGACCTGGTTGCTGATCCAGTTGAAGATGGCGAGGTAGCAGCTGTCGCTGCGGCCGTTGAGGACGTGCCCGCCGCCATGGGTGACCTCCTGGGCCGGCTTGATCAGGACCGGGCTGCTGTGCGGATCACCCAGATTGGACAAGGTCTGCACCACTTGCTTATCCGCGCTCACATCCGTCGGGCTGAGCGTGAAGCGACCGCCGTTGCCGCCGGCGAGATGGCAGGTACTGTCCATGCAGCTCACTACCGCTCCGTCCTGACGCTTGATCTGCCCGGAGAGCACCGGCATCACGCAGGCCTGGAAGTCGTTCGAGCAAAGCACGCCCTGCGCGGGGATCGCCTGCTCCGGTACTTGTTGACCGCAGCCGGCGAGCGCCAGCGCGCCGGCCGCGACGCTGCACAATAGGAAGTTGGGCGTCCCCGCTACTGGCACGTCAGGGTGCCCGCGATCCACGACCGGATCGTGGCGTAAGAAGCGGAAGCGGATGGCAGCACCGGCGTGGTCGCGTTCGCCCCTCCCGGATGCGGCGGCGTATCGCTGAGCGAGCGCGACGGCCGGAACAGCAGCAAGCTGCTGTCGGGCGCGGCGATATTCGTGACCATGGTCGCCGTGACGCCGAAATCGGCCGGCGTGTTTCCCGTCAGGACGAACCGGTTCGCGGCGAAGTTCGGGTTCGCAGGCGCGCTGCTCGAGCCGTTGCCGCCGAACGCCTGGTGGCAGCTCGCGCAGCTCGCCTGGAGTATCGGCTGCACCTTGCAACTGAACACCGTTTCGGAGAGCTGCGGCGCGGCCGAGCGCAGCGTGGTCCCGTTGTACGGATCGTTGAAATAGGTCCCGCCGATGTCGATCCATTCCGTGATGATCCGTTTCTCCGCGGCGGTCAGCGGATTCGCAATCGTCGTGTGGTTCACATAGGCGGCGCTGTTGAAGCAGGAATTGCCGCCGGCCCGGCAGAAGGCGCGCCGGGTCGTCGCGCTCGCGTCCGCCTTGAGCGGCTGCTCGAACAGGCGCTCGATCAGCCGGCTGCCGCGCGCCCCACCCGGAATCACGGGGGGAGTTTCGCGCGCGATCATGAATTCGCCATCCTCGTTGACGGTAATGATCGGCTCGCCGTTGGCGTCGAGCAGCGGAGGCCCGACCAGGAGGCTCTGATAGCCCATCGTGCGCGCGAACTCCCCGGACATCGTGGAACTAAGATCGATGCCCGCAGCGGGCGCAAGCCCGCTGTGGCAACTGGCGCACTTGGCGGTGAGGATCGGCTGGATGTGATCCGGGAAATTGATGACGATGGCGCAATCCTTGGCCGACCAGGTGGTAGCACAGGAGGCCGGCCCCTTGACCGGCGAGGCGCCCAGGCCCGAATACGTGATCGAGATCGGCGCCTGCGGCGTGAGGCTCGTGCCGTTCTGGGTGTTGAAAACCGGCGTCCAGAAATCCGTGTACGAAGGGTCGCCTTTCAAATTCGAATAGTTCGGATCCGGTGCGACATTCCTGACCGCGTCGCCCGTGGCACGGGTCTCGGCCATTGTCGCTGCGGTTCCGGGAGTCAGGCTCGTGGTGGTGAGCCGGGGCGAGTGGCAGCCCTTGCAGAAGCGCCGCTCGCCTTCGCGCGCCTGGATCCAGTGCGTATGCTCGACGAACTGGCGGCCGTTCGCGTCCAGCACCGTGATGTTGATCGCCGCGTCGGCGGGAACGTGCGTCCGGATCGAGCCGTCGGGTTCGACCACGCCGTAACCGACGATCTGCTGCATCTCGAATTCCGTCTCGCCCAGGGCGGTGCGGTCCATGCCGGAGGGCGTCGGCACCGCCTTGGTGATGCGGAAGAAGCGCGCGACGCGGCTCGCGTACTGCGAGGTGCCGGGCGTCGAGAGATTGGCGACGTCGGGCTGGCCGGCGACGCGGGGGATCGACTCGCCCGCCGCGAGCACGGCATCGCCCATGCGCTGCTTGTCGTCGGTGTCGTAGACGGTGTGGACGTCGAACAGGCCGAACCCGGCGGGGATGCTCGGGTCGGGCGTGAACTGACCGATGACCGCCGGCTTCGGGCGCGGCTGCAGCGCCACCGGGTTCGCAAAGAAGAAGCCGTCCTGCGGCGGCACTACCGGCCGCAGCGTCTTGGCGCCGAGGTCGAGCATGTAGATGCCGTACCGGGGCGTGCCCTCGACGGTGACGGGGTTGCCCAGCGGGTCCGTGCTCAGGGTCGGCTGCGACGGCGTGAATACGGCCAGCACCCGGTTGGTGCCGTCCCAGAGCGGGTAAGGGTTGCGGTAGCGGCCGAGCGGCGACAAGCCTCTGTCGCGCATCGCGTCACGCTGCGACGGCGAGGCGCCGAGCAGCCATTCTGACACAGCGTACTGACCCTCCTTCCGGCCCAGTACATTGGCCGGCGCATTGTCGCCAGGCTCGTCGATCTCGGAGTAGTTGCTGTGGTCGATGATCTCCAGCGAACCCCCTTCCCGCGTGCGAGAGAGCGGCATCAGCGTCGCGATGAGGTGCCCATCGGGCATCTCGCGCGGCTGCATGTAGCTGTTGCCGGGGCTGTGCGCCCCGTAGGCGACAAACAGGTTGGTGCCGTCGGGGTTGACCGTGAAGATCGTGAACTGGTTGCGCTCGCCGACGTGGTCCCAGCGCGAGTACAGGATCTGGCCGTTGCTCAGCACCGTCGGGTTGCGGTCGTGGCTCTGATCGAACGAGATCTGGCGGCAATTGCTGCCGTCGGAATTCATGACGTGCAGGACCGCCGTCTGCTCACGATCGTACTCGTCGACGTAGGTATACGGCGTCCTCCCCGCCGCCTGCATCTGGCTCTTGGTCGTCTCCTGGCGGTTCGATATGAATACGACGCGCCCGTCCGGGAGATAGGATGGCTCGGTATCGTCGCCCTGGAACGCCGCGTCGCAGGCGATGCGCCGCGCGGTCTTGGTCGCGGTGTCGTATTCCCAGATGCCCCAGTTCGAGTCCGCGGGCCTGCGCATCGCGAAGACGATCTTCGTTCCGTCGAAGGAGACGTCCGGATGGGTGACGTCACCCTGGCCGTTGGTGAGGGCGGCGGTGATGTTGGTCTCGGTGCCGCTGGGCGAGGATTTGTCGCGGATGAAGAGATCGCCGCCCTGACCGGTCGTCACCGCGTCGGTGGGATTTCCGAGGGCAGACACCGGCCGCTTGACGTACGCGATCGCGACGTCTCCCTGGACGGTGATGGAATCGGTACTGTTGCCGGTGCAGGCCGCCATGCCGGCGATCACGCCGGTCATGGCCCACGCGATTGCAGCCTTGCGTTGAGCGCGCCTCATGTCAGTCTCCTTGCACTCCGATGCTATCCATCGTGTACTGCAGTTGACTCCCGGTGCAGCCCAGCGGTGTAGTGCATGCGGCCCTCGCCGTCGACGATCACCGCGTCGATCCCCGGCAGCGCCTCGACGAACCGGATTCCGTCCTCGGGACCCTTGACGAACGCGCTCTTGGAGATCCCTTCGGTGGTGGTAGCGTCGGGGCCGATGATCGTGACGCTGCGCGCGCCGGTCGCCGATGCTCCCGTCTTCGGGTCCAATATGTGGTGGTAGCGCACGCCGTCGGCTTCGAAATAGCGCTCGTAGTCGCCGGACGTGGAGATCGCGGCGTCCACCAGCGGGATCCTCGCCACTAGAGCGTTCTTGCGCCTGGGGTCCTGCACGCCGATCACCCAGGGGCGTCCGCGCTTGTCGCCCAGCACGCGGCTGTCGCCGCCCGCCATCACCAGCGCCTGCGCCACGCCGCGCGACTTGAGCAGCGCGATGCAATTGTCGACGGCGTGACCCTTGGCGATGCCGCCGAGATCGATCTTCACCTTCTCGTGCGCGAAACGGATCGTCCGCTCGCGGTGATCCAGCCGGATATAGCGGTAGTCGACGGCCGGCAGCGCCGCGGCGAGCTCGTCCGCCGCGGGCTTGATGCCGTTGCGATAGTCGAACAAGCTTCCGACGCTAGCGAACGTGATGTCGAACGCTCCCCCGGAGAGCTCCGAGAATTCGATCGACCGCTCGATCAGCTCGAACATCTCTCTGCTCGCCGGCACCGGACCCTTGCCTGCGTCGCGGTTGAGCCGCGACAGCTCGCTGTCGGGCTTGAACGGGCTCATCGCGCGGTCGATCCGGTGCATTTCCCGCATCGCGGCGTCCAGCGCCGCCTCGCCGAGCGCCGGGTCCGCATGCCACAGCTCCACCCGTATCGCCGTGCCCATGATCGCTTCCTCTTTGGCCATCCAGCGCCCTCCGGCGGGCTTGGAAACGAATCGGAGGTCCCCGTTGAGCCTGGGCATGACTGGGGCGGCTTCGAATTTCATTGCGCCTGTCATCGGCTTGGGCATGCGCTCCCTTTCAGATTGACGTCCTTCCCCAAGTCACGCCAAAGGTACACCAGCCGGGTGAGCATGACATGATCATATTGACGCGGTTGCGGCGCGCAATCGCTTCCCGTGAGACAAATTCAACGAGTGCTGGCGGTATATGACGCTTCGAAATGTCGCCTAGAGGCGACAAAGCAGGACAACGGAGGAGCGGGTTCGGGAATTGGCGGAGAGAGCCTCCCAGAGCACGGAAAAAAAACGGCTCCCGGATGTTTCCCGGGAGCCGCTTTTCGTTGCTGGCGGTCTTCGAACGCGGCTCGGACGGCCGCCTACCTTGGACCGCTTTGCTTTACTTCATGATCCTTCTCAGTCAGCCACTAGTATCGGGCGCTCAGCTGCTGGCGTCGAGCGCACAGCCACAGGTGTCGGACGTTTTGTCGCGGGTTTCTTGTGATCGTGATGGGCCGGCTTGGCAGCGGCCGGCGCCGAGTAGCGCGACGCCACTCTCGTGTTTCCGGCAAGCGCGCTGTTGAGACTCGGTCGGTCATCGTTCACGATCGCCATCGGCCGCATCATATCGTTGTCTTCGTGGTCGAGAATATGGCAGTGCCATACGTAGCCCGGGCCCACCGTCGGATCGAACGGGAACGTGTTCTTTCCCGGCGACAGGTCCGCTTCCTTCACCGACTGCGGCGCCAAGCGGATCGTAAGTCGAGTGATCATGAACGGCGGGGCGATGAAGACATCTTTCCAGCCGGACTCGCTTGGCGAGGGTGGTATCGGTTGAGTTGGCAAGCCTGTCTCCTGGTCGAACAGGAAATCACGGGAACCTGTTCCGTCGCCGGTATCCACCGGTATCTCCACATTGGCTCGGATAGGAGCGTGATCGAGCGGAAGAGCCGTACCGTTCAGGCTCTCCCAGTAGGCCTTGAAGCGGTCCCTCTCGATAACCTGCCTGCTTTCCAACTGAAACTCGACCAGGTGAATGTGAATCGGATGAGCGTCCTCGGTCAGGTTCTGGATGTACCACGTTTCCGTCGTGCCGACCCTGGGGAGCTCGGTGATCGGTTCGTCGAAATGACGCCCGTCGATGAACACACCCAGTGGATCCCCGCTGATCGGGTCTTCCTCCTCGTTCAGGGTGAACAGCTTGGGATTCCCGATGTTCGGGGTCTCGACCAGCGTGGGAATCGTGATCAGCGTGTCGGGCAG
>DASSQD010000050.1:0-3790 GCA_035702665.1 Burkholderiales bacterium | reverse complement strand
GTCATCCTGGGCTGGGTCATGCTGTCCGTGCTCGGACCCATCTACGACGTCATCACCAAGCTGAAGGTATAGCATCGTGTTGGTCAAGCGCCTTTGCTACCTCACCTCCCAGCAGGTCACCGTCTACCGGTGGAAGAAGGGCGAGCTGCTCCGGGAGGCGTCCTTCGGGATGAACGAGGCGGGTGCGGGCGAATTCGCTCGTTACGTGTCCGGCAACCCGGAGAGTCTCTTCTACGTTCTTGCCGACGTCGTCGAAGAGGACTTCTTCCAGGAAAACCTCCCCTACGTACGCGGGTCGGATCGGCGCGTCATGCTCGCGCGCAAGCTCGCGCAGCGCTATCGCGATGCCTCCCTCGCGGTGCCGATCTCCCTCGGTTCGGAGGCTCATGCAGGCCGCCGGGAAGAGCGCGTGCTCTATACGTCGTTCACCAACACGCAGCAATTCCAGCCCTGGCTACAAGTCTTGCGCGCGAGCAAGGCGCGCGTCGTAGGCGTCTTCTCGGTGGCCCTCGTCGCTGCGTCGCTGGGAAAGCGCCTCGGATTCAAGGCGTCGCGCTACGTGATGGTCAGCCTCCAGCAAGCCGGCTTGCGCCAGAGCTTCATCGAGAACGGCCGGATCCGTTTCTCGCGCATCGTGCGCGTGAACTTCGCCGATCCTCACGCCATCGCTCAGGACTGCGCCGCGGAATCGCTGAGGACGCATCAGTACCTCGTGAATTCGAGAATTCTCCCGCGCGAGGAAGTGCTCGATGTGCTGGTCCTGGCGCCCAGCAAGGAGCAGGAGCTGTACGCAGCGGCCTGCATCGACTCGGCGCGGCTGCATTTTCACGTACAAACGTTCGACAGGGTGGCTCGGAGCATCGGCCTGAAGTCCCTGCCGGAAGAAACGCTCGCCGAAGCTCTATTCCTGCACGTGCTCGCGGAATCCCGGCCGTCCGAGCAATTCGCCGACGACGCCTTGAGGCACTTCTACCATCTCTGGCGCGGAAGGATCGCGCTGCTCACCGGCGGTGCGGCGGCTTTCGGCTTCTGCGCCCTCCTCGCGGGCGGCAAATTCCTGGATGCGTACCAGGTGAATCAGCAGGAGGTGGCCGACCGTGCGCAGGAGGCGCGCGCCGTCGGGGAATACGGTCGCCTGCAGGCGCGCTTCCCGAAGACGCCGACCTCGACCGAGAATCTCAGGACGCTCGTCAGGAACTACCGGGCGCTGCTCCGCCAGAGCGCAACCCCCGGAAACATGTTCGCGGACATCAGTCAGGCCTTGGGTCCGCTGCCTCAGATCGAGATCGATCGGATCGCCTGGGAGGTGGGCACCCGAGGCCAAGCAGAGGGCGACGGTTCGAAAGCGCCGGCGCCGCGGCCGGTCGCGGCAACGCAGGACGCCAGCGCCGAAATGCCGGTCCAGTCCGCCGAGATCTCGGGGAGACTGGTGGTGCCGCAGGCGTCCGACTACCGCGCGGTGACCGAGCTCGTCTCGCAGTTCACCGACGCGCTTCGAGCCCGGCCGGGGACGGAAGTCACGCGCACCCAGCTGCCCTTCGACATTACGGCGGAGAAGAGCATCAGCGGCGATATCGGCGCGGCGAGGCGCGAGGAAGTGCCGCAGTTCTCGGTGACGCTGCTCCGGCGGAGGGGCACATGAGCCTCAAGCGTGACGATCTGAAGCGCTTGCGGGTCCCGATGGCTCTGGCCGTCGTGTTCACGGCGGTCGGCGTCGCCGCCCTCGTCGCCGCCCAGTCCTATCTGGACACCGCGAAAAGGGCGCGGGATCTGAGCCGCGCGAGCCGAGTCGGAGCGCAGGAGCGCGTGTTGCGCGTGTCCGAGGAGGAGCGCGAGATCCGGGAGAACCTGGTCGACTACGAACGCATGCGCGAGCAGGGCATGATGAGCGACCAGAACCGGATCGATTGGATCGAGTCGATCGCCCGGATAAAGAACAGCCGGAAGCTGTTCGAGATCAGGTACAAGATCGAGGCGCAGCGGACTCTGGACTATCCGGGTGTCGTCGCCACCGGCGGCACGGACCTGGTGGTCAGCCGGATGAACCTCGACATGCTCCTGCTGCACGAGGACGACCTCCTCAACTTCCTTGCCGATCTGCAGGCGACCAAGAAGGCGTACGTCTCGGTGCGGCAGTGCTCGGTGACGCGGCTCGAGCGCGGGTCGGTGCAGAACGTGACTTCATTGCAGCCGCGTCTCCAGGCCACATGCCAGATCGATCTGGTTTCGGTCAAAGGCATAAGGCCGGGCGCGAAGACCAATGCGTAGCCTCTCGACTTCGATTCTGGCCGGCGCCCTCATCCTGGGCGCTTCGAGCCCGGCCGCGGCCGCCGAGGCTCTCGGTCGTCTTTTCTTCACTCCGCAGCAGCGCCAGGACCTGGACCGCCGCCGGCAGGCCAATATCCAGGAGTCCGCGGCGACGGCGAACAGCTCCCTGACCGTCAACGGCCAGGTGTCCAGAACGCGCGGCAAGAACACCGTGTGGATCAACGGCGTCCCGCAGGAAAACACCAGAAGGCCGCCGGACCCGGCCCGCGTAGCGCTGCCTGGCGGCGAGGGCGAGGCCTCTTCGGTCAACATCAAGATAGGGCAGACCCTCGACAGGGCCCGCGGCAAGGTGAAGGACCCGATCGAAGACGGGAAGATACTCACTCCTTCCGACAGACGTACCCCGAAGCCGTGAACCGCGCGCGAACCCAAAGGGGAGCCGCCGCGCTCCGCCAGCGCGGATTCGCCCTGATCGCGATCCTCGCCCTCGCGGCGATGCTCACGGCTTTCCTGATCGCCATCGGCATGAACCGAAGCAGTGCCGAGCTCGCGAATGAGCGCGAAGCGCGCACCATGAACGCGCTCAGGCAGGCGAAGGCGGCGCTGATCGCCTATGCGGCAAGCGATCCGCCACTCGCGGGTTACTTCCAACCCGGCGCCCTCCCCTGCCCCGACAAGGATGACGACGACGGCTTGCAGGACTGCACCGGTTCGACCGCCAATAGCATGATCGGCAGATTGCCGTGGAGAAGCCTGAACATCGACAACTTGCGCGATTCCAGCGGCGAGGAGCTCTGGTACGCAGTTTCGCAGAAGTTTCGCAAGATGGTGTGTACGGCGCCTAGTACACCGGCCAACTGCACGACCATCAACAGCGACACCCAAGGGCAACTCAGCGTTGCAGGCGCGATATCGATGAACAATGTGGTTGCCGTGGTCCTCGCACCAGGTCCTGTGGTTCTGGGCCAGACCCGACCGACCGCGCCAACAGCCGCTGCGCACAATCTCCCCGCGAACTATGTGGAGAGTTTCAGTGCAGGCGACGGACAGCACTTTAGCTTCACGACAAATGCTTTGCCTACGGACACACTGAACGATCGTTTGCTCGTCATCACCCAGGCCGAGCTGATGGCGGCCGTCGAGCCGATCGTCGCGGCGCGGATCGAGCGCGATATCGCGCCCAATATCACGTCCTATCTGGCCGACTGGAACGCTTACCCTTTCCCGGCGCCTTTCAATCCTCCGCAGTCCCAAGCGCAGTACGTTGGTGACAAGAACCTCAATAGAGGACTGCTGCCGGTTAGCACGACGGCGCTTCAGTGGAGAACATCCTCCATCACCGTGACGCAAGTCGCGGGTGGAACGAGCGGAGCACCCCCTTTCAACTCACCTCCTCCACTTATTAGCGTGAATTGCGGCGCTTCATCCGTTGCTCAGATTTCCTGCACGATCGTCTATCCGAGCGGCTTTAGCCACTCTCAAGACCGTCCCGCGATTCGACTGCAAGCGATTCTGGAGCAGG
>DASSQD010000049.1:0-26599 GCA_035702665.1 Burkholderiales bacterium | reverse complement strand
GTCGATCGCCCGCTTGGGCATCGGAATGTAGTTGTCCAGCGCCTCGGCCAGCTTGTAGATCGACTTCACCCCGAGGTCGGAGTCTTCCCCCTCCAGCGCCTTGAGCGCACTGCCGATAACGATCGGGGTCTTGTCCCCGGGAAACTCGTACTTGGACAGAAGCTCCCTCACCTCCACCTCCACCAGCTCCAAGAGCTCCTTGTCGTCCACCATGTCGGCCTTGTTCAGGTACACCACGATGTAGGGCACCCCCACCTGGCGCGCAAGAAGAATGTGTTCCCTCGTCTGCGGCATCGGCCCGTCGGCCGCACTCACCACCAGAATCGCCCCGTCCATCTGCGCCGCCCCCGTGATCATGTTCTTGATGTAGTCGGCGTGCCCCGGGCAGTCCACGTGCGCGTAGTGCCGCTTCTCGGTCACGTACTCCACGTGCGCCGTGTTGATCGTGATCCCGCGCGCCTTCTCCTCCGGCGCCGCGTCGATCTGGTCGTAGTTCTTCGCCTCACCCCCGTACTTCTTCGCCAGCACGTGCGTCATCGCCGCCGTCAGCGTCGTCTTGCCGTGGTCCACGTGACCGATCGTCCCAACATTCACGTGCGGCTTGGTCCTCTCAAATTTGCCCTTGGACATGACTTGTCTTTCCTTGCCGTTACACTGGTTCCGTGGTGCCGTTGGTGCGGATCGAACGCACGACCTCTCCCTTACCAAGGGAGTGCTCTACCACTGAGCTACAACGGCTGCGCGCGTTTCGATAAATTCGCTCAGTCAAGACTGCGACCAAAACACGAGGTGCAGAAATCTGGAGCGGGTGAAGGGAATCGAACCCTCGTCGTAAGCTTGGAAGGCTTCTGCTCTACCATTGAGCTACACCCGCTCGCGTAACCCATTTGCGCGATCGAACCCTTCAAAAGCCCTGCTCGAAGCACCGATGACTGGTGGAGGAGGTTGGATTCGAACCAACGTAGGCGCAAGGCCAACAGATTTACAGTCTGCCCCCTTTAACCGCTCGGGCACCCCTCCGAACGAAACCGCTGATTATGCGTAGTTTTTCGGGGGGTGTCAACGCTCGCTGGCATATATTTCGCTTCGGCCGGGCTACCGCACGGTCGGGCCGGGGCGGAAGTGCGCGGAAAACCAGAATGATACCGCGATGAAAGCCGACGCGAAACCTGGACTGGTGCTCGTACCCGGCCTCCTGTGCGACGCACTTCTCTGGAAGGACCAGATCGGCACGCTGGAGGGCGCGATCAAGTGCTGGGTGGCCGACCACACGCAATCAACAACCATGACGGGAGTCGCCGCCGACGTGCTGCGCGACGCGCCCTTCGAGCGCTTTGCGTTGGCGGGCCTGTCGATGGGAGGCTACGTCGCCCTCGAGATGGTGCGTCAAGCGCGTCAGCGGGTGCAGCGGCTCGCTCTGCTCGACACCAGTGCTCGGGCGGACACCGCCGAGCAGCTAGCCAAACGCGAGGGCCTGATCGCTCTTGCCAGGAAGGGCCGCTTCATCGGAGTCACTCAGGCACTCTTGCCCCTGTTCGTGCACCGAAGCAGGCTCAGCGACAAAAAGTTAGTGGACACTGTCAAGGAAATGTCCAGAAACATTGGGCGCGACGCATTCATCCGGCAGGAGCTGGCGATCATGAGTCGGTCCGACAGCCTGCCTCTTCTACCTCGTATCAACTGTCCCACCCTGGTGCTTTGCGGCCGCCAAGACGCCGTCGCCCCCGTCGATCGCCACGAGGAGATCGCGAACGGGATTCCCAGGGCGACCCTCAAGGTCATAGAGGAATGCGGCCATCTTTCGACGCTCGAGCATCCGGCCGAGGTCAGCGAGGCGCTGAGGGAGTGGCTTCTGGCCGGGTAGAATGCCTGCAGTCATGAACGCCCCCGATCGGGTCCGCCGCGTCACCCTCGACGACAAGTACGCCCTGCAGTCCGGGCGCGCTTTCATGACCGGCACGCAAGCCCTGGTCCGCCTGCCCATGCTCCAGCGCGTCCGCGACCTCGCCGCAGGGTTGAATACCGCCGGCTTCATCTCCGGATACCGCGGCTCCCCGGTCGGCAGCCTCGACCAAGCCCTGTGGAAGGCGAAGGCCTTCCTCGACGAGCATCACATCGTGTTCAGGCCGGGCGTCAACGAAGACCTGGCCGCCACGTCGATCTGGGGTACTCAGCAGGTGAATCTCTACCCGGACGCGAAGTACGACGGCGTGTTCGCGATGTGGTACGGCAAGGGACCCGGGGTCGATCGCTGCGGGGACGTGTTCAAGCATGCGAACTCGGCCGGCACCGCGAGGCACGGCGGGGTGCTGGTCCTCGCGGGCGACGACCACGCGGCCAAGTCCTCGACGCTCGCGCACCAGAGCGAGCACATTTTCAAGGCCTGCTGCATCCCGATGCTCAACGCCTCGAGCGTGCAGGAATACCTCGATCTCGGACTGCACGGCTTCGCGATGTCGCGCTTCTCGGGCTGCTGGGTGGCGTTCAAGTGCGTCACCGACGTGATCGAGTCCAGCGCCGTGGTGGAGATCGACCCGCAGCGGGTGCAGACCGCTTTGCCCTCCGACTTCGCAATGCCTGTCGGCGGGCTCAACATCCGCTGGCCGGACGGCTTCCTGGAGCAGGAAGCGCGCCTCCTCGACTACAAGGTGTACGCGGCGCTCGCCTATTGCCGCGCCAACCGGCTCGACCGCATCGTCTGGGATTCACCGCGCGCGAGGCTGGGCATCATCACCACCGGCAAATCCTTCGGCGACACGCTGCAGGCACTCGCCGATCTGGGGATCGACGAGCGTGTCGCTTCCGACGTCGGCATCCGCCTCTACAAGGTCGCGATGTCCTGGCCGCTCGAGCCGCAAGGCGCACGGCGCTTCGCCGAGGGGCTCGAGGAGATCCTGGTGGTCGAGGAGAAGCGCCAGGTCATCGAATACCAGATCAAGGAGGAGCTCTACAACTGGCGCGAGGGCTCGCGTCCGCCTCGGGTCGTCGGCAAGTTCGACGACAACGGCGAGTGGTCGATCGCCGCGGGGCAGCCCGCGGGCAACTGGCTGCTCCCGGCACACTACGAACTCTCGCCCGCCTTGATCGCCAAGGCGCTCGCCAGCCGCTTCGCGAAGCTCGGGATCGACCGGGCTCTGGGCGACCGGTATCGCGAGCGCGTCGCCTATCTCGAATTCAAAGAGAAGGCCCTGGCGAAGCCCCGCGTGGTGGCGAACCGCCAGCCCTACTTCTGCTCTGGCTGCCCGCACAACACGTCCACGCACGTTCCGGAGGGCAGCCGCGCGCTCGCGGGGATCGGCTGCCACTTCATGGCGCTGTGGATGGACCGCAACACCGCCACTTTCACGCACATGGGCGGCGAAGGCGCGCCGTGGATCGGCCAAGCGCCGTTCACCCGCTGCCCGCACGTCTTCGCCAACATCGGCGACGGCACCTACTTCCATTCGGGTCTGCTCGCGATCCGCGCAGCGGTTGCCGCAGGCGTCAACATGACCTACAAGATCCTCTACAACGACGCGGTCGCGATGACCGGGGGCCAGCACCATGACGGGCCGCTCGATCCGGCGAGGGTGTCGCGGCAGATCGCCGCCGAAGGCGTTCGCCATATCGTCGCGGTCGTCGACGAGAAGGAGCCGCTTCCCGCCGATCTCGACTGGGCTCCGGGAGTTACCGTGCGTCCGCGAGAGGACCTCGACGCGGTGCAGCGCGAGCTGCGCGAGAAGACGGGCGTTTCGGCCATCATCTACGTCCAGACCTGCGCGACCGAGAAGCGGCGGCGCAGGAAGCGCGCCGAGTTCCCCGATCCGCCGCGGCGCGTCGTCATCAACGAGCAGGTGTGCGAGGGCTGCGGCGACTGCAGCGTCGTCTCGAACTGCCTCTCGGTCGAGCCGCTGGAGACCGAGTTCGGCCGCAAGCGCATCATCAACCAGTCGGCGTGCAACAAGGACTACTCCTGCCTGAAGGGGTTCTGCCCGAGCTTCGTCACGGTCGAAGGCGGAGCCCTGAGGAAAGGCAAGGCGGCCGCCGCGGGGGGCGAAGCGGACTTCCCGGCCCTTCCCGAGCCGCAGCCGCGCGCGCTCGAGCGGCCGCACGCCACGCTCGTAACCGGAATCGGCGGCATGGGCGTGATCACCATCGGCCAGATCATGGCGGTAGCGGCCCACCTCGAGGGCAAGGGCGCTACCGCGCTCGATATGAGCGGCCTCGCGCAGAAGTTCGGCCCCGTGATGTCGCACGTGAGAATCGCGCGCGCCCCCGAGGAGCTGCATTCGGTGCGCGTCGGGGTCGGCGCGGCCGACCTGGTGCTCGGCTGCGATCTGGTGGTGACCTCGGGAACCGAGGCGCTCTCGAAGATGAGCGACAGGACCACCCGCGTGGTGGTGAACGCGACGGTGTCGCCGACGGCCGATTTCGTGAAGAACCCCGACTGGCAGCTTCCCGGCGCGCGCCTCGAGGCCGACATCGTCGACGCGGCGGGGCCGAAGAACGTCGACTTCGTCCCGGCGGGGAAACTCGCCACCGCCTTGATGGGCGACGCCATCGCCACCAACATGTTCATGCTCGGCTACGCGTTCCAGAAGGGCTCGGTGCCGCTCTCCGAGATCTCGCTGTTGCGCGCGATCGAGCTGAACGGCGTCGCGGTCGAATTCAACAAGAAGGCCTTCCTGTGGGGACGGCGGGCGGCGGTGGACCTCGCCCGGGTCGAACGGCTGGCGACCCCGGCCGAAATCGTCCCGATCTCGCAGACGCTTTCGCGCAATCTCGATGAAGTCATCGCTCGCCGCGTCGAATTCCTCACCGCCTATCAGGACGCCGCCTACGCGGCGCGCTACCGCGGCCTGGTCGAGCGCGTGCGCGAAAGCGAGCAGCGCAAGACCGGCGGCACCGAGCTCACCGAGGCAGTGGCGCGGTATTACTTCAAATTGATGTCGTACAAGGACGAATACGAGGTCGCCCGTCTGTACGCGGATCCGGCGTTCAGGAGCAAGATCGAGGGGATGTTCGAAGGCCCGTATACCCTGAAGTTCCACCTGGCGCCGCCGATCTTCAACAAGCCCGATCCGCGGACGGGCGAGGCGAGCAAGTCGGCGTTCGGACCTTGGATGATGACCGCGTTCCGGGTGCTCGCCAAGCTCAAGCGCCTGCGCGGAACGCCGCTCGACCCTTTCGGAATGACCGAGGAGCGCCGGACCGAGCGCCGCCTCATCGCCGACTACGAGGCGACCGTGGACGAGCTGCTCGAGCGCCTGGACCGCGGCAACCGGGCCGCTGCCGTAGAGATCGCCGCCCTTCCCGATCGCATCCGGGGCTTCGGCCACGTGAAGCGCCGCCACCTGGCCGAGGCGAAAAGGAGGGAGAGGGAGCTGCTGGCCGCGTTCCGCGCGTCGCGGGCCGCCGCGAAGGCGGCCTAGCATGTCGCTCACACGCGCCGATCTGGAGAAGGATCTCCTTCGGGAGACGTTCCGCCGCGCGCACCCCGGGGTCCCGGTGCTCTCCGACGCCGAGCAGGAGGCCTCGCTGCGGGAGATTCTCGACCAGCATCCGGAGGGCGCGGACGTCTGGCTGTTCGGCTACGGCTCGCTCGTTTGGAACCCCATAGTGCACCACGAGGAGCGGCGCGTCGCCCGTCTGCACGGGTTCCATCGCAGCTTCTGCCTGTGGTCGCACGTCAACCGCGGCTCGCTGCAGAAGCCGGGTCTCGTCCTGGGCCTGGACTCGGGCGGCAGCTGCCACGGCGTGGCGTTCCGCATCGCCGGCCACCACGCCGCTGCGGAGCTGCGCCTGCTATGGCGCCGCGAGATGGTCCTGGGCGCGTATTCGCCCCGCTGGACCTCCGTCGAGACCGGCGGGGATACCCTCAGGGCGATAGCCTTTTTCGTGAACCGCGGACACGCGAACTATGCCGGCCGGCTCCCCCTCGAGACGGTGATCAAGGCGCTGGTGAGCGCGCGGGGCCAGCTCGGCACCCCCGCGGAATACCTTCTCGAGACGGTGCGCGGACTCGTGGAGCACGGCGTGCGCGATCCCTACCTCCTCGAGCTGCGCCGACGCGTGCTTGCCATGCACCCGGAGCTCGCCGCTTCCAGGGTGCGCTGACGTACGCCGCGGGTATCCTTGCGGATTCCTTACCGGGCCGCCCGCTGCATCACAGCGTGCGCAGCACGGAATAGTCCGATCGGCCCGGGTGTTAGAATTCCTCCTCACCCGCAATTCCGCAGACCTTAGCTTGGCCAAGATCGTAGTCATCGAAGACGACGTCACCTTCCTCGACCTGCTGCGCGTGCACCTGGCGAGCGCGGGGCACGAAGTGCTGACCGCCGAGGACGCGGCGCTCGGCTTGCGCGCGGTCATCACGGAAGCCCCGGACCTGATCCTTCTCGACCTCACGGTGCCCTACCTGGACGGGTTCGAGATGATCAAGGCGTTGCGCAACGATCCGGCGACAAAGAGCATCCCGCTGGTGGTGCTCACCGGGCGCGGCGACGACGAGACCTTCGCGAAAGCGCGGGAGCTCGGCGCATCTCACTTCCTCACCAAGCCGGTCGCGCGGGACGTGCTGATCCGCGCGATCGAGACGCAGCTGAGCGCGCCCAAGGGGCGCACGCGCGGCAAGAAACGCAGCTGAGACGCCGCGCGCTTCAGCGCGCTTCTTCGCGAAGGCCCCTTCGCAGGATCTTGCCCACGTTCGTCTTGGGCAGCTCGCTCCTGAACTCGATGTACTTGGGGCGTTTGTAGCCGGTCAGATTGGCCTCGCAGTGCCTGCGCACTGCTTCCTCGGTGAGCGCGGGGTCGCGCCTGACGACGAACAGCTTGGGGACCTCGCCCGAATGCTCGTCGGGCACCCCGATGACCGCGCATTCGAGCACGCCCGGGTGCATGGCCACGACCGACTCGATCTCGTTGGGGTACACGTTGAACCCGGACACGAGCAGCATGTCCTTCTTGCGATCGACGATGCGCACATAGCCCTTCTCGTCCATCACGGCGATGTCCCCCGTGGCGAGGAAGCCGTCGCGGCCGAGCACCTTGGCGGTCTCGACCGGGTTGTTCCAGTAGCCGCGCATCACCTGAGGCCCGCGCACGCACAGCTCCCCGGGCGAGCCGGTCGGCACTTCCACGCCGTCTTCCCCGCGGATCGCGACCTCGGTCGAGGGAATCGGCAGCCCGATCGAGCCGTTGTAGTCCTTGAGGTCGAGCGGATTGATGGTAACGGCAGGCGAGGTTTCCGACAGCCCGTACGCCTCGATCAGGGGGCAGCCCGTCATCTGCTTCCAGCGGTCGGCCACGGCCTTCTGCACCGCCATGCCGCCGCTCAAGGCGACCCTGAGGCGCGAGAAATCGATCTTCGCGAAGTCCGGGTGATTCATGAGCGCGTTGAAGAGCGTGTTCACTCCGGTAAACATGGTGAACTCGTGCTTGCGCAGCTCCTTCACGAACCCGGGAATATCGCGCGGGTTGGTGATGAGAATGTTGCACCCGCCGCCCCTCATCATGAGCAAGCAGTTCGCCGTGAGCGAGAAGATGTGGTACAGCGGGAGCGCGGTGACGATCGCCTGCGGCTCGTCCTCCGTCACCCAGGGCTTCAGCCACGCGGCGGCCTGCTCGAGGTTGGCGAGGATGTTTCCGTGCGAGAGCACCGCGCCCTTCGACACGCCGGTCGTTCCTCCGGTGTACTGCAGGAACGCGATGTCCTCGTGGCCGATCACGACTCGCTCGAGCGCGCGCCCCTGTCCCTCCGCGAGCATGGCGTTGAAGCGGACCGCTCCCGCGAGTTCCCAGGAAGGCACCATCTTCTTTACGCGGCGCACGACGAAATTCACGATCGCGCCCTTCGCGCCGAGCAGGTCGCCGAGCGCCGCGACGACGACATGCTTGACCGAGGTCCTCGCGATAACCTGCTGCAGCACGTGCGCGAAATTCTCGAGGACCACGATCGCCTCGGCGCCCGAATCCTTCAGCTGGTGCTCGAGCTCGCGCGCGGTGTAGAGCGGGTTGACGTTCACGACGATATGGCCGGCCCGCAGGATGCCGAAAACGCACACCGGGTACTGCAGGCAGTTGGGCATCATGACCGCGACCCGCGCGCCGCGCGACAGCCTCCTGGACTGGAGCCACGCCCCGAAGGCGCGCGTGCTGCGCTCGAGGTCGCCGAAGGTGATGGTCCGGCCCATGTTGGTATAGGCGGGCCGGTCGCGGTATTTCTCGGTCGCGCTCTCGAACAGCTCTCCGGTGGAGCGGTACTGCCCGTAGTCGATCTCGGTCGGCACCCCCGGCGGGTAATGGCGCTGCCAGATCTTCTCGATGGCACCCTCCTCTCGCGCGCCTTCTGCCGGGCGCGTGACCGACCCCGGACCCGTTCCGGCGGACCGACCGCTACCTTATCGCGTTTGCCCGCCGCACGCTCGCGATCATGCTGCTCACCGTCAGGAACTCGCGTCTGCCGTCGCGGCTCGCCGCCTGACGGCGTAGCTCCTCGAAATTCTGGCGGCGCTTCTCCTCGGATTTCTCGTTGAGCCGCCTCAGATTCCTGATGGAATGCTCCTGGACGTACTCGAGATTCACGGTGCGTCGCTGGCGCACGTACGCGTCCAGCAGGGATTCGTCGGCCTCGCCGCGACACACCTTCGCCAGCTTCTCGGTGAGGTTGAACGAATCGTGGATACCCCCGTTCAGCCCGAAGGCGCCCATGGGATTGTTGAGGTGGGCCGCGTCGCCCGCGAGCAGGATGCGGCCCAGGCGGAATTCCTTGGCGACGCGCTGGTGCACGCGGTAGATGCTCTTGTACTTGATCTGGTAGCGCTCCTTTCGCGGGAGAAAGCGCTGCATGCGTCGCTCGACCATCTCGTCGGAGAGAGTGATCGCCTCCTCTTCCTCAGGAGGCACCGGAAAAATCACCCGCCAGATCCCGGGCGGCCCCTCGTCCGGCATCTTGAACAGCGCCGCCCATTCCTCCGGGTCGGCGAGGTAGGCGTTGAGGGTGTATCCGTGCGGCGCGTAGTCGTAGGTCGTGCTCGCCACGATGAAGCGCTCGTCCCAGGTGAATCCGTCGAAGCCGACGTCGGTACACTTGCGCACGGTGCTGCGGCCGCCGTCGGCGCCCACCAGCCACTCCGCCTGGAATATCTCCGTTCCGCCCGGCGTCTCGGCGTTGACGGTCACCTCGTCGGTCGTTTGGTCGGCGTCGACCACCTTGTGCGAGAAGCGCACCTCGGCGTTCGGGTAGGCCTTGAGCTTGGAGAGGATGATGGGCGTCAGGCGGTGCTGCTCGAGGTGCAGCCGGTAGGGATAGGGCGTCAGGTCTCCGATCTCCGTCAGGTCCCACTCGACGATGACGCCCTGGCGCCGGTCGCGGATCTGCCAGCGCGGCACCTTGATCGCGGTCTTGTGCATCTCGTCGGTGATGCCGTAGGGCGCCATCATCTCGAGTGAGGGCGGATGGTAGGTGCCGGCGCGCAGATCGATGGTCAGCGCCGGCTCGGCCTCGAGCACCAGCACTCGTACGTCCCGCGCTGCGAGCGCGAGGGCCGTGAGCAGTCCCACCGGACCGGCGCCCGCGACGATGACTTGCGGGTCTTTTTTCAACGTAGTCTCTCCCGGCCCGAATTCTAGGCTGCCCCGCCCAGGCGCGCTACGGGCCGGCCGGCGGAATTCTGAATCTCGGGAGGAGCCGATGATCTCCTCGTTGGCGTCAATCACCCGGGTCGCGGGCTCGAGCAGGCGGCGAGCCGGCGCAGAGCTTCAAAGCGGCTCTGCCGGGCCCGCTTCCGCCCGCGCGCGCGAGCGAATATAGCCCGCCATCAGGATCGCCCCCGCTCCGAGCGTCGTGAAGGCGAGGCCCCAGGCGCGAGGATTCTCCTTGCCTCCGGCAACGTCGAGCACCGCGCCGAAGACCAGCGGCGCCACGAAGCCCGCGCCGAACCCGAGCATGGAGTGCACCGCCATGGTCGCGCCGCGGATTCGCTCGCTCGCACGCGTGACCACGCCCGCGGTGAGGGCCGAGGAATCCCCCATGACCAGGCACATGTGCAGCATGATCAGGCCGGCCAGCGCGGACAGGGGAAGGAAGGACACGAACCCCAACGCGCAGGTCAGCACCCCCGAGGCGAGCATCGCCTTCCAGATCAGCCGCTCGCGGCCGTGGCGCATGGCGACCTCGTTACCGTAGATGCTCGCCGGAGGCCCGAACAGATTGGCGACCGCAGCGACGGTGACCGCCGACAGCGCAGGCGACGCCGCCCCCTGTGCGACGCTCAACCCCTGCGCGAACACGACGAAGGCGACCAGCCAGGAGCGCGACCCGAACAGCTCCCAGCAATGCACCGCGTAGCCCAGGATATACGGCCGCACCTCGCGGCTGGCGAGCACCGGCCGGAAGTCGAGCGCGTGCGCCGCGTGCGAGGGCTGCGGGCGCCGCGGCGGCAGCCCTCGCACCACCATGAGCCCCGCGAGCACGGGCCCCGCGGAGGTCAGCGCGAACGCCCAGCGCCAGCCGAGAGCCTCCGCGATGATCCCCGAGAGCAGGATGGAGAGGCTGCTGCCCAGGCCGAAGAACGCGGTGTAGAACGCGACCGCGCGGCTCTGCGCCCGCGTGCCCTCGACGTTGTCGGTCAGCGCGCGCAGGCCCGGCATGTAGGTTCCGGCGATGCCCGCGCCGGCCACGAGCTGCAGCAGGGCGGCCGATTTCACGCCCTCCACGAACAGCGCGAATCCGGTCAGGGCGCCCGCGGCCACGAGGCTCGAGGCGAGGTAGATGCGACGCGCGTCCATGCGGTCGGTGAGGCCGGTGAGCACCGGAACGGCCGCCATGTAGCCGGCGAAGAACATCCCGCTGATGAACCCGGCCTCCGAGTTGTTCATGCCCCACTCGTCCTGCAGCCGCGGCAGCAGCGTCGCGTACGCGGAAAATCCGAGCATGCTCGCGACGTGCGCCGCGCACATCCAGACGATGACCCGCCAGGCGGGAGCTCGAGTCACGGATCTCGTCGCGGCTACCTGTGCCTGAACTTCGGCTTGCGCTTCTCGACGAACGCCGCCATGCCTTCCTTCTGGTCCTCGGTGGCGAACAGCGCGTGAAACAGCCGGCGCTCGAAGAGGATGCCTTCGGAAAGCGGCGCCTCGTAGGCGCGGTTCACCGCCTCTTTCGCCATCATCACCGAGGGAAGCGAGAATTCGGCGATCTGCGCCGCGACCGCGAGGGCCTCGTCGAGCAGCTTGTCGGCCGCGGCCAAGCGCGAGACCAGGCCCGCGCGCTCGGCTTCCTGCGCGTCCATCATGCGCCCGGTCAGCACCAGGTCCATCGCCTTCGCTTTCCCCACCGCGCGCGGCAGGCGCTGCGTGCCGCCCGCGCCCGGCATTACCCCGAGCTTGACCTCGGGCTGGCCGAACCTCGCGCTGTCGGCGGCGACGATGATGTCGCACATCATCGCGAGCTCGCAGCCCCCGCCCAGCGCGAAACCCGCGACCGCGGCGATCACCGGCTTGCGCACCGACCTGATCCGCTCCCAGTTGCGGCTGATGTAGCCGCTCTTGTAGACGTCCATGTAGCCCCAGTCCTTCATCGCGCCGATGTCGGCCCCGGCGGCGAAGGCCTTGTCGCTTCCCGTGAGCACGATCGCGCCGATGCCGTCGTCGGCGTCGAACTTCGCGAGCGCGTCGCCGAGCTCGTCCATGAGCGCGTCGTTGAGCGCGTTCAGCTGCTTGGGACGGTTGAGGGTGATGAGGGCGACGCGGCCGCGCGTCTCGGCGAGAATGGTTTCGTAGGCCATGCGGATCCCGTGGCTATTCTAAGGTGATTCCCCGCTCGCGTATGACCCGGCCCCAGCGCTCCATCTCACGGCGTATCCACCGGTCGAGCTCCTCGGGCCGGCCGGATGCAGTCTCGAGGCCCAGCTCGGCGAAGCGCGCCTTCGTGTCGGCCGAATCGACGGCCTTCGCCACTTCCGCGTTGAGGCGGGCGACGATCGCGGGCGGCGTTCTCGCCGGCGCGAGCAGCGCGACCCAGGACTCGGACACGAAGCCCGGATAGCTCTCGCTCATCGCGGGAACGCCCGGAAGAACGGCGCTGCGCCCCGAAGTGATCGCCAGCGCGCGAAGCCGCCCGGCCTTGAGGTGCGAGCTGACGCTGGTCACGGTGGCGAACATCGCGTCGACCTGCCCGCCCACCAGGTCGGAAAGAGCGAGCCCCGCGCCCTTGTAGGGCACCATCGTGACGTCGATCCCGGCCTCGAGCTTCAGCAGCTCCAGCAGCAGGCGGGCAGGCGAGCCGGGGCCCACCGTCGCGAAGTTGACCGATCCGGGCTTCGCTCGCGCGAGCTCCACCAGATCGCCGACCGTGTCCAGGCCGGGCTTCGGATTCACGACGAGCACCAGGGGGCCGCGCGCGAGGAGCGAGACCGGCGCAAAGTCGGCGAGGGTGTCGTAGGGAAGATCCTTGAACAGGTAGGGATTGGTGGCGTGGCTGTCGAACACGGCCAGCAGCGTGTACCCGTCGGGCGGGGATTTGGCCGCCGCCGCGGTGCCCAGCGTTCCGCCCGCACCGGGGCGGTTGTCGACCAGGAATTGCTGCCCCAGGGATTCGCCGAGCTTCGCCGCGACCAGGCGCGCGCAGATGTCGGCGAGGCCGCTCGTCGCGTTCGGCACGATGATGCGCACCGGCCTGCTCGGATATCCCTGCGCACACGCCTCCCCGGCTCCCGCCGCTGCTAGAATCGCAAGCACGAGCACCGCCGTCCTGGAGCACCGCTTCATCCGCGCATTATGACCGCTGCAATCGAAAAGCCCGAGCGCCCCGTGCGCGAGCGCGTCAGCGCCGAGGAATGGCGGCTGCGCCAGGAGCTCGCCGCCGCCCACCGCCTGGTCTCTCACTTCGTATCGGTCGATCTGACGTACAACCACATCTCGGTGCGCGTCCCGGGCGAGCCGCGCCATTTTCTGGTCAAGGCCGACAACGTCTTCATGGAGCAGGTTACGGCGTCGAATCTGGTCAAGTACGACGTCGACGGCAACCAGGTCATGGCCTCCGGCTACAAGGCGAGCGCGGCGGCCTACAACCTCCACGCTGCGGTGCTCAAGGCGCGGCCCGACATCGTCGCCGCGGTGCACACGCACTCGCCCGCGAACCTCGCGGTGTCGGCGCAGAAAGGCGGCCTGCGTCCGATAACGCAGCAGGCGATGCGCTTCTACGACCGCATCGCCTACTACCCGAACGAGGTCGACGACACGACGCCGGAAGGCACCGCGGCGCTGGCGCGCGCGCTCGGCGACAGATGGGCGATGATCCTCGAGAACCATGGAGCGCTCGTGTGCGGGACCTCGCTCGCCGAAGCCTACATCTACCATCACTTCTTCGAGCTGGCCTGCCGCGCTCAGGTCGGCGCGCTCGCGGGCGGCGCCGAGGTCATCGTGCCCGCGCCCGAGGTATGCGAGGAGCGGGCGAGGAAGTTCGGCCGCATCGGACAGTACGACCACCAGAGCCGGGACTGGGTGGCGAGCATCGCGCTCGCCGAGAAGCTGTTTCCCGACTACAAGGAGTAACGCCATGGCGAAGAAAAAGGCCGCCCGCTTCGACGTCGGCGGCGTGATGCTGCCGCAGCCCTTCAAGATACGGCGCCTGGGCCATTTCGGCCTGAACGTTCCGGACCCCGCGGCCTGCCTGGACTTCTACTGCGAGAGCCTCGGCTTCCGCGTCTCCGATCCGCTCGACATCGCCGAGCGCCACCCCAAGCGCGACGAGCTGAAGAAGATGGGCGACACCAACATGTATTTTCTGCGCCACGGCACCGATCATCATTCGATCGTGCTCGCCAACGGCGCCATCTACAACGCCGCGGGCCGCGGCGGCGACGTGCCCCCGGACGTCACCGTGAACCAGATGACCTGGCAGGTCTCGAGCCTGCAGGAAATCTCGGGCGCGATCGACTGGTTCAACGCGAACGGCGTGCGGATCAGCCGCGCCGGGCGCGACATGCCCGGGTCGAACTGGCACTGCTACCCCTACGACATCGAGGGGCACCGCAACGAGCTCTACTACGGCATGGAGCAGATCGGCTGGACGGGGCTGTCCAAGCCGAAGGCGATGCACGAGCGCGGCTTCCGCGAGCGCCCGCCCCTGCCGCAGATGCCCGAGTATCAGGAGGTCGAGGAGGCGCGCGCGAAGGGCATCGATTTCGGCTCGGGTTTCCGCGACCCGGAGAAGATGCCCGCGAAATACGACGTCGACGGCATCATGCTGCCGCGCCCCTTCAAGATCGTGCGCCACGGCCCGATCCGCCTCTTCGCCCGCGACATGAAGAAGATGGAGGCCTTCTACGCCGGCGTCATGGGCTTCACGCGCACCGAGGCGATCGGCTGGAAGGGGCATCGCTGCGTGTTCTTCCGCTGCGGCACCGAGCACCACTCGCTCGCGCTCTACCCCATCGCGCTGCGGGAAAAGCTCGGGCTCTCGCCCCACACCACCGTCATGAGCTTCGGCGTGCAGGTCGCCACCTACCGGCAGCTGCGCGCCGCGGTCGACTTCCTCGAGGGCCGAGGCTGCAGGTTCGTCGAGATCCCGAGCGCGCTCTCGCCGGGCATCGACTACAGCGCACACGTGCTCGACCCCGCCGGCCACGCGATCCAGCTCTATTACTACATGGAGCAGATCGGCTGGGACGGGCGCCCGCGTCTGGGGAGAAGGCGCGCCCCCGAGCGCGTCGCCGACTGGCCGAAAGCGGTCGAGCCGAAGTCCGATACGTATACAGGCGAGCCCTACCTCGGGCCCTGGGGCTGACCGCCGCCTATTGCGCCAGCGGCGAGATGTTGCCGCGGATCTCCCCGTTGGGAAAGCCGGCGCTGGTCACGTTGTAGTACAGCAGACTGTTGTCGAAGTCCGAAAGGCTCTGCGCGCTCAGGACGGCCGTCGACGCCGGGTTCGCCAAGTTCGTCAGCGCCCCGTCGATGTTGCTGCGCTGATTCGGGAACGCGATGATGACGGCCCCGGCGCCCGAGCTGGTGTTGAGGCTGGCCGCGGTCGTCCCGGTGACGGTGTGCGTGATGTACGAGATGAGCACCCTGCCGGTGGCGCGGTCCGCCAGCAGCGTTCCCAGCCCCAAGGCGCCGGAGGTCGTGGGGGGCACGACCTGGGACTTATCCAGCCCCGTGAGGCTGGCGGCCACGCCGCCCTGCAGCTGGATCGCACCGCGGATCTCTCCGTTCTGATTCGCTGCGGTGGGAACGTTGAAGTACAGATTGCCGCTGAGCAAGGACGTCAGCGCCGTAGGGCTGAGAGTCGTGCCCGGCGGCACGACGGCGGTCAGGCCGTCCGAAGCCAATACTAGGGCGAAAAGCTGCGGGCCGTTCGTTCCGGGCGCTCCAAGAAAGACGCCGATCTGATTTCCGAGCGGGGCGAGCCCCGAGAACGTTATGCCGCCCGTGATTTGCATCGGCTGAGTGGTGCTCGGCAGGACGATGATCCCTCCGACTCCGCTCGCGGCGGTCGTCACCGGCGGGAATTCCTGCGACCCGTCGAGATTCGCCATGCGGAGGATCGCCAATTGCGGGTTCTGCGACGCCTGCGCAATGCAGGTGATGCCGACGTCGTTGATGTTCGACATGTTCACGGTGCCGGCGCCGTTCACCACGGTGCACTGGTCTTTGGTGTCGACGACCTGCACGTTGAAGGTGTCGTTCTTCAGAAGCTTCTTGTCGAACTTGAAGCTCCCGTCGCCACTCATCGAAATGTCGTTGCCGCCGTTGAGCTTCAGCACGACGGGCACGGTGGTTCCGGAGATATCCCCTCCGATCGAGTACTGCGCCTCGGTCCCGTGACAGGAGACGAGCACGGGCGCGGCCGCCATCGCGAGCATAGCCGTCAACGCGCTCCCGGTTTTCGTCACGAACCTCTCCTTCGAGATGCTTCGCCGGGATTATCGCCGTTCCCGGATTTCAGTGCGTGACGGGGATGTAACCGCGTGTAAGCGCACGCCCGCCGGGAAGGAAGCGTGTCGCTGTAGAGAGACAACGACAGACAATATGACAGCGTCAAGATGGAATATCGCCCGCAGGAGGGGTGTTCGCGCTTAGACGTCCAATTCCTGCGCGCGCGAAAGGAGACAGCGATGCGTACCCTTCCTGAACGGTTTCCCTCCGGCTGGCCGCTTGCGGCGCTGCTGATCCTCGTAACGACCGGGCTCGCCGCCTGCGGCGGCAGCGGCTATGGCAGCGGGGGCGGCAACATGCCCGTCGCCGGTGTCGGTCCGAGCAAGCTGTTCGCGGCGGACTCCATGAACATGGCGATCGGCTCGCTCGCCAACCCGAATCCGGCCGCGGGAATGCTCGCGCCCGATCGCATGATCACCGACATGTTCGGTTATGCGGGGCTCTCGAGCAACATGGGAAGCCTCGCCCTCGACGCCGCGGGCGACCGCCTGTATGCGGGAACTGGCACTTCGATAGTCGAATTCGACGGCGCGAGCGGCTTGAACGGCTACCCCTTCTTCACTCGCCGCATAACGATTACGGGCAATACGGGATCTTTGTTCCTCGACACCACCAACGACCGTCTATACGTGGGTAACGACACCGCGGGAGTGCAGGTCTTCAACGCCGCGAGCATGGCCAACGGCGCACCCGCCGCCAATCGAACGCTCACCGGATTCGGCGCGGGCTTTCAGATACTCGGCGTCGCGGTCGACACGGCGAAGAATATTCTCTATGTATCCAACACCACGACAGGTCCCAGCTATCAAGTCAGCGTGTTCGACAACGCGGGCACTGTGAACAATGCCGATGCACCGAACCGCACGATCACGCCGACCCTATCGAGTACCGCCGAACCGGTGGGCGGCATCGCTCTCGACGCCACGAATGACATTCTCTACGTGGCGGGCGGAGCCACCAGCTCCCTGGTCATGGCGTTCACCGGGGCCAGCGCCGCGAACGACACGGCCGGCGCAGCGACGCCGTCAAGAACCATGACGTTCCCGACCAACATATCGAAGATCGTCCTGGACGTGCCGAACGACCGCCTCTATGCGATCGGCGGAGGCACGCTCTACATCCTTAACGGCGTGAGCGCGGCCTCCGGTACGGTGATGCCTGCGGCGCTGACGCTCTCCGGCGGCAATATCACGGCGGTCGCCGTGAAACCGTAGCGCCCGCTGTCACGCGCAGTTCGGCGGCGGCCCGATCGGGCGCGCCTCTTCGACGAATTTCGCCGCCGAGAGGATCGTCGGCTCCGAGAATCTCGGACCGACGATCTGCAGGCCCACCGGGAGCTTCGCCGCGGTGAGCCCGGCGGGAACGCTCGCCGCGGGCAGGATCGCGAGCGACACCAGGAAGGTCGGCGCGATCCAGTCGATGTAGTTCTGCAGCTTCCTGCCCTCGACCACGTCCGGATAGTTCTTCTCCACCGGGAACGGCGGCACGGGCGCGACCGGGGTGAGGATCAGGTCGTAGCTCTCGAACAGGCTCCGCCAGCGGTGCCAGATCTCCGCGCGCTTGCGTTCGGCGCGCGCGATCTCGGTCACGGTGAGCGCGAGGCCGGCGCGGATGTTTCCGGCGAGGTTGTCGCCCAGCTCGCCGATGCGCTCGAGCCTGTCGAGGTGGTTGCCCACCATCGCCTCGCCGCGCAGCGCGAGGAAGGCGTCGCGGCCGTCCGACATGTTGATCTCGATCTCGTCGACCGTCGCGCGCGCGTCGCGCAGCTCGAGCGCGGCCGACCGGCAGAGCATTTCGATCTCGCGATCGACGCCGATACCGCCGATGTCCGGCGCATAGGCGAGCCGCAGGCCACGCAGGCTCCTCGCCTTGGCGACCGCATCGCGCGCGCTCTTCCACGGGGGCGCCGCCGAGAGCGGCGATTTGAGCGAGAACCCGGTCATGACATCGAGCAGCAGCGCGCAGTCCTCCGCCGAGCGCGCCATCGGACCGGTCACGCTCTGGTCGTGCCAGGGCAGCGCCGCCGGATGCTTGGTTACCAGGCCCGCCGTGGTGCGCAGGCCGACCACGCCGCAGAACGCCGCCGGCGTGCGCAGCGATCCGCCGAAATCGGTCCCTTCGGCAAGCGGGATCATGCGCGCCGCGAGCGCCGCGGCTCCGCCGCCGGTCGAGCCCGATGCCGACAGCGCCGTGTTCCAGGGGTTGCGCGTCGCGCCGAACACCTTGTTGACGGTGTTCGCGCCGGCGCCGAACTCCGGCGTGTTCGTCTTGCCGAGCACGATCGCCCCCGCGGCCTTGATCTTGCGCACGACCTCGGCGTCCTCGGTGGGCACATGGTCGCGAAACAGGGTCGAGCCGAAGGTAGTGCGGATGTCGGCCGTGATCGTCAGATCCTTGATCCCGACCGGCACCCCGTGCAGAGGACCGAGCTTGCCGCGCTTCTTGACGGCGGCTTCCGCCTGGCGCGCCCAGGCGAGCGCTTTTTCCGGAACCACGGTGCAGAAAGCGTTGACCGCGGGGTTGATCCGCTCGATCGCCGCCAGATGCGCCTCCGCGATTTCGACGGGACTCAGCTTCCGCGTGCGCACCAGGCGCGCCAGCTCGACGGCGGAAAGGCGCGTGAGTTCCTTGGCCATGGCTCCGAATGATACCGAAGCCGGCGCGCTCGCGAGGCGCTCAGGTCGTCACCACATCCCCGCGCTCGACCGCGAGGCCGGCTTCCGACCATTCCTGCTTGCCGCCGGGATAGACCGAGACGTTCCCGTAGCCCATCTGAGCCAGCTTGGCGGCGGCCGCGTGCGAATTCCGGCAGCTGCGGTTGGCGCAATAGACGACGATCTCCGCCGACTTGTCCGGCAGCACCGTCGGGGCGAGCCGCGCCACGTCGTCGTGCGGCAGGTGCCGCGCGCCGGGCAAGTGCCAGTCGCTGAAGTATTTCTCGGGAAGCGCCTCGACGAGCACCGGGCGGGCTGCTCCGGCGAGCTTGCGGACGAGGGTGTCGCGGTCGATCTGCTGAATCATGGTATCTCCTTGGATTGGGTTCGCATCGCAGATAGTTGCATATGCAACGATATGCTAGCAGGCCTTAGTTGCATTTGCAACTACATCTTTGCGATAATGCCCTCCGTGTCGAAGAATCCGGACATCAAGGCGCACGCCTGGGCGGTGCTGCTCACCGCGCACGCGACCCTGGTCGAGAAGATCGAGGCCGCGCTCTCGGGGGCCGGGCTGCCGCCGCTCGCCTGGTACGACGTGCTGTGGGAGCTGGAGAAAGCGGAAGGCGGCAGGCTGCGCATGCACGAGCTTGCGCGCCGGATCGTGCTCTCGAGGAGCAACCTCACGCGGCTCGCCGACCGGCTCGAGAGCGCCAAGCTCATCGTTCGCGAGGACGCCCCTCAGGACCGGCGCGGCTATCACTGCGTCGTCACCGCCGCGGGGCTGGCGACGAGAAGGAAGATGTGGCCCCTCTACAAGGCGGCAATCGAGCGCTTCTTCTCCCAGCACGTCACGCTGGAAGAGGCGCGCGCGCTCGCCGAGAGCCTCTCCCGCGCCGTGAAGGCGGCGCGGGACTCCTGACATATACTCGGCGCAAGCCCGGCGGAGGGCGTTCCGGAGGACCATGAGCCAGGCCAGCCAGTACCAGCTGCTCAAGCAGAGGCGCTTCCTCCCGTTCTTCGTGACGCAGTTTCTCGGCGCGTTCAACGACAACGTCTACAAGAACGCCCTGGTGATCCTGGTCGCGTTTCACGCGGCGAGCCTGAGCACGCTGAGCGCGCCGACGCTGTCGAACCTCGCCCAGGCCATCTTCATCCTGCCGTTCTTCCTGTTTTCCGCGACCGCCGGGCAGATCGCCGACAAGCTCGAGAAATCGCGCCTGATCCGCTGGGTGAAGCTGGCGGAGATCGCGATCATGGCGCTGGGCGCGTCGGGGCTGTACCTGCGCAACCTCGATCTGCTCATGACCGCCCTGTTCCTCATGGGATTGCATTCGACCGTGTTCGGGCCGGTGAAGTACTCGTACCTCCCGCAGCACCTCGGGCAGGAGGAGATCACCGGCGGCAACGGGCTGGTCGAGATGGGCACTTTCCTAGCGATCCTGGTCGGGACGCTGCTGGGCGGCTTCCTGATCGCGGGCGGCGAGGCCGGACCGGTCGCGGCGGCCGTGCTGATCCTCGCGGTGCTGGGCTACCTCGCCAGCCGCGGCATACCCCGCTCGCCGGCGGCGGCGCCGGACCTGGCGATCAACTGGAACCCGCTCACCGAGACCTGGCGGATCCTCGGGTTCATGCGGCGCAACCGCGTCGTCTTCCTCTCGGTGCTCGGCATCTCCTGGTTCTGGTTCCTCGGCGCGGTCTACCTCTCGCAGTTTCCGGTCTACACCAAGGACATCCTCTCGGGCAGGGAGGAGGTGGTGAGCATGCTGCTCGCCATCTTCTCGGTGGGTATCGGCGTCGGGTCGCTCCTGTGCGAGCGCCTCTCGGGCCGCCGCATCGAGATCGGCCTGGTGCCGTTCGGCTCGATCGGCCTCACCGCGTTCGGCATCGATCTGCACTTCGCGAGCGCGGGACTCGCCGCGCACGCCCCCTTCGGCCCGGCGGAGTTCCTGCGCGAGAGCGCGCACTGGCGCGTCCTCGCCGACCTCGCGCTGGTCGGGGTCTTCGGCGGTTTCTACATCGTGCCGCTGTATACGCTCATCCAGACCCGGTCGGAGCCGAGCGAGCGCTCGCGCATCATCGCCGGCAACAACGTCCTCAACGCGCTCTTCGTCGTGGCCGCCGCCGGCATGGCGATCGGGCTCCTCGGCCTGGGCATGAGCATTCCGCAGCTGTTTCTCGTCGCGGCGCTGCTCAATGCCGCGGTGGCGATCTATATCTACACGCTGGTGCCCGAGTTCCTGATGAGGTTCCTCATCTGGCTGCTGGTCCACACGGTGTACCGCCTCGAGAAATCCGGCCTGGAGCATATCCCCCAGTCCGGGCCGGCAATCCTGGTATGCAACCACGTGAGCTACGTCGACCCGCTCGTGATCGCGGCAGCCTGTCCGCGCCCGCCCAGATTCGTGATGGACCACCAGATCTTCAAGATTCCAGTGCTGAACTTCATCTTTCGCACGGCGCGGGCGATACCGATTGCGCCAGTGCGCGAGGACCCAGCGGCGCTCGAGCACGCGTATGACGCGATCGCCAAGGCGCTCGGAGAGGGCGACATCGTCTGCATCTTTCCGGAGGGCAAGATAACGCACGACGGCATCCTCAACCCGTTCAAGCCGGGGATCAGCCGGATTGTCGAGCGTACGCCGGTTCCGGTGGTGCCGCTCGCGCTGCGGGGATTGTGGGGGAGCTTCTTCTCGCGGCGCGGAGGGCCGGCGATGACGAAGTGGGACCGCATCGTCAAGCGAATCTACTCGCGCATCGCGCTGGTCGCGGCGCCGGCCGTAGCGGCGAAGGACGTCACGCCCGAGGGACTGCAGGCGACCGTGCTCGGGCTGCGCGGCGACGCTCTGTAGCTACTCCAGCTTCGCCCCCGAGCGGCGGATGATCTCCGCCCATTTCGCCGAATCCGCGCGCAGGAACTCGGCGAATTCGCTCGGTCCCATCGGCCGCGGCTCGATGCCGAGGCTCGCCATGCGCTTCGCCGTTTCAGGGCGGGCCAGCGCGAGCGACGCGCGCCCGGCGAGGCGGTCGATGATCTCGCGCGGGGTCCCGGCGCGGGTTCCCAACCCCAGCCACGGCGTCGCCTCGAATCCCGGCAGCCCGGATTCGTCCAGCGTGGGGATGTCCGGCGCGGCGCGGATGCGCTTGAGCTCGGCGACGCCGATCGCGCGCAGCCGGCCGCTCGCGACGTGCGGCAGCGTGGTGCTGCTGCTGATGAAGCCCATCGACACGCGTCCCGCCAGCAAGTCCGCGGCCGCCTGCGCCGCCGACCCCTTGTAGGGCACGTGCGTCGCTTCGACGCCGGTGCGCGATTTCATCAGCTCCATCGCGAGATACCCGGTCGAGGCGATCGCCTGCGAGGCGTAGGTCGCAGCGCCGTTCTGCGCGCGCAGCCACGCAAGAAGCTCCGGGAGATTTCTTGCGGGGACGGAAGGGTGCACGACCAGGAGCAGCGGTGTGACGGCGAGCATCGCCACCGGCGCGATGTCGCGCCCGGGGTCGAAAGGCATCGCAGTCATCAGGTGAAGGTTGATCGAGAACGGTCCCGGCGGCGACACGAACATCGTGTGGCCGTCCGCCGGCGCCTTCATCACTACCTCGACGCCGATGTTGCCGTTGGCGCCGGGGCGATTCTCCACCACGAAGGGCTGGCCGAAAGCCTCGCCGAAGTCGGAGGCGAGCGCACGCGCGAGGAAGTCTACCGAGCCGCCGGGCGGGCTGGTCGCGACGATGCGGACCGTCCGGTTCGGCCAAGGCTGCGCGAGCGCGCTCGCGGTCAGGGCACAGGCGAGCGCGAGCGCTCGAATCGCCGCTCCCAACGCTACTAGCGCAGGCAGAAGGCAGTGCTCCATATCAGTCTTCCGGTTGTCAGCTTTTCGCAAGGTTGGATGCGCGCCGGATTGACCTGCATCAAATGCGACTCGTCGGCTGTCCCCTACTTTCTCAACCAGCACAAACGTCTTGCAGTCAGTTGAAAGGGGAACCATGGAAACGCACTTCGGAGCGGTCTTCAAGTTAGCGGGCGCGCTCGGCGCCATGATAGTCGGCCTGTGCTTCAGCGGTGCGGCCGAAGCCGTTCCATCGTATGCCCGCCAGACCGGCGTGGCCTGCCAGGGCTGCCACACCGTCTTCCCGGAGCTCACGCCCTTCGGGAGATCGTTCAAGCTGAACGGCTATCAGATCGACAACCTTCCGCAGGTGCAGGGTATGCGGTCTCCGCAGGACTACGACCTGCTGCTGAATCAGACGCCGCCGCTGTCGTTCATGTTCCAGACCTCGTATACGAAAACCAAGACCGCGCTGCCGGATTCCCAGAGTCCGGCGGACAACGCGCAGAACGGCCAGGTGCTCTTCCCTCAGCAGGCGAGTCTGTTCTATGCCGGAAGAATCGCCCCGGGTCTGGGAGCCTTCGTCCAGATCACCTACGACAGCGAGGCCGGGAACGTTCACTGGGACAATACGGATATCCGCTACGCGAAGCAGGTCGCCGGCCTGCAGGATCCCCTGACCTGGGGCATTACCCTCAACAACAACCCCACGGTCCAGGACGCGTGGAACAGCACCCCGGCATGGCAGACGCCCTTCGACCAGAAGACGAGCGCGGCGCCCGTGCCGGGCGCGGCGACGCAGATCGACGGTACGCTCGCGGGGCGCGGCGTGGCTGGGCTCACAGCGTACGCATGGTGGAGGAATTCGATCTACGGCGAGCTGGGGCTCTACCGCTCCGCGCCGCAGGGAGTCGGCGGCACCGCGGGCTCGGGCCCGCTCGACAGCGCTTCCGGCGGCGTGCTCACGAACTGGGCGCCGTACTGGCGGCTCGCGTACGAGCACCAATGGGACAAGAATTCGCTGATGGTCGGCGCCTACGGGATGACCTCGAAGATCAGTCCTGCCAGTTTCGGAGGCCCGCCCCCCACTACGATCGTCCCGGTCGGCAGCGCCACGGACAAGTTCACGGACACCGCGCTCGACGCCCAGTACCAATTCATCGGCGACCAGCACATCTTCTCGCTGCAGACGACCTACATCAAGGAGAAGCAGAACCTCGACGGGAGCTTCGGGCTGGGCCTTTCGCAGAACGCGAGCAACGACCTGAAGACGTACAGGCTGGGTGGCAGCTGGTATTACGAGCGCAACTACGGAGCGGGGCTCGGCTACTTCTCGACCAGCGGCAGCTCCGACAACGTGCTGTACGCGCCGACTTCCGTGAACGGCTTCGCCAACGGCAGTCCCAACAGCAACGGCTGGATCGGGGAGCTCGACTACGTGCCCTGGCAGAACGTGAAGATCCTGCTGCAATACACCGCCTACCAGAAGTTCAACGGCGCGAGCACCAACTACGACGGAAACGGCAGGAACGCGAAGGACAACAACACGACGTACCTGCTTGCGTGGTTCGCGTTCTGAACGGCGATCTCAAGGTGAGGCACACGAACATGAAATCCAAGCTTGCAATCTCGTTGTCGGTTTCCGCGGCCGTCTTCTCGCTCGTCGCACCCGCCCAGGCGCAGGATGCCGCGAGGGTCGCGGCCCAGGTCTGCTCCTCGTGCCACGGTCCGAGGGGCGACAGCATCTCGCCGGGCTTTCCCAAGATCGGCGGCCAGCGCGCCGACTACCTCGAGGCCCAGCTGAAGGCGTTCCGCGACCGCACGCGCGCCGATCCGATGGCGCAGGCCTACATGTGGGGAATGACCTCGCAGCTCAGCGACGACATGATCAAGCAGCTCGCCGCGTTCTATTCGGGTCAGAAGCCGCCCAAAGGGAAGACGGGGGATCCCAAGCTCGTGCAAGCCGGGAAGTCCATTTTCGAAGGAGGAATTCCCCAGGCGAAGGTGCCGCCGTGCTCGACCTGTCACGGCGCGAACGCCGAAGGCAACGCCGGATTCCCGAGACTGGCCGGCCAGCACGCCGAATACCTCGTCAAGCAGCTGGTTCTGTTCAAGAGCTCGCAGCGCGCGGGAGGCAACGCGGTGCTCATGCACAACATCAGCACCGAGATGTCGTTCGATCAGATGGAGTCGGTCGCCGCGTTCCTGGCGTCCAAATAGGAGCAACGTCGAGATGAGCGCCGTCGTTCTCCGGCCGTTTCTGCTGGCGTGCAGTATCGCGGCGGCGCTGAGCGCGCTTCCCGCCCGGGCCGATCAGAGCGACGACCTGAACCGCCTGCGCGAGGAGGCCGCGAAGCAGCGGCAGGACCTGGAAGGGACCGAGGCCCGCATCCGGGCGCTGGAGCAGCGGAGCGGCGCCCAGCCCGTCGGTTCGCGCACCGACTCCCCTTCCGCGACGCAGCTCGGCGCGCTCATGCTGCTGAAGCAGAACTGGTCGCGGGTCGAGCCGGGAGTTCCGCAGGAGCGCGTGCAGGTGCTCCTCGGCGCGCCGGAGAAGGTGCTGCGCATCGACGGCGCCCTGGTCTGGTACTACGTCTATCCGGGAATCGGCCCGGGTTCGGTGTTCTTCAACGCCGGCGGAAAAGTCTCCGGCCGGCAGGCGCCGACTTTCGGCTGGTGGTAGTCCCGGTCGAGGAGGCGCGCCAGCACGCCATCAGCGGAGCGCGCGCGCCTCGATCAGCTCGCGCAGGGGCGCGGGGAGGAAGCCCCGCAGACGCGCGGACCATTCCGCCTCGCGGCGCTGCCACAGGATGCCGAGCGCGATGATCCCCAGGCCGACCGCCGAAAGCGCGAGCGGGAAAATCATGCTGTCCCTGAAAACGCGCCAGGAGAGGTGCCCGAGATAGCCGGCCACGCCCAGGCCGCCGAATACGGCGAACACGCGCCTCCCGAGCGCCGCGCCCACCAGGATCATCGCGACGTTGATGCCGCAGTACGCGAGCTTGGCGAGCTCGCTCCCCGAATCCATGAGCGACAAGCCGCCCCAGAAGGTCAGCACGCCGAAGAGGTAGAGCCAGAACGCGTAGTCGCGCGACAGGCGCGAGCGCAGGTCCACCCAGAACGCGACGAGCGTCATGGCGAGGCCGAACCACAGCGAGATGAACTTGCGGATCTCCCAGTCGTAGACGCGCTCCTGGCCGAGGAGAAAGGGAACGAGGTCCATGCTCATGTACCACAGCGTCACTGCGATCGGCATCAGCATGAACGGGAAGCGATAGCGCCACAGCAGCATCGCTCCGATCGCGAGCGTGCCGAACTCCATGAGGATCCAGCGCCAGTCGATGAAGTAGTGGTAGTCGCGGTAGGGCTTGTCCGCCCCCCAGTAGCCGAGCGCCATCTGCGCGAAGAAGATCGCGAGCGGCACCATGACGACGGCGAGCGTCGCGAGGATCCCGGCGGGCAGGAACAGGCGCTTGCGCTCGAGGAGCCAGTGCGTGAGCGCGAGGGCGAGCGCGCCGTAGCACACCGCGATGAAGAAGCCGCCCCAGCCGCCGAGCGCGTTCCAGCCGAGCGTCATGAACAGCGACATCGCGCCGATCGCGATCATGCCGCCCAGGTAGTAGAGCACGTGGACCAGCGTGAAGCGCGGCCGCTCGTCGGGCGCGGCGTTGGCACTCGCGCTGAAGTATGCGGAGAGCCGGTCGGCCTGCTGCTCCGTGATGATGCCCTCGCGGACCGGACCGTCTAGATCAGACCTTCGGAAACCGATCATGTCGTGAATCCCCGGCCGCCTACTGCCAGTTCGCCTGATTCCAGTTGCCCTGGTCCCAGTTGAGCTGGGTTGGCGCCGCCGCTCCTGTGGTGCTGCTGTTCGCGCCGACTTCGCTCTTGCTGCACGCGGCGAGACCTAGCGACAACATTACTGCTGCAATCAGCGTTCTCACGGTTGCGCGGACGTACCTTGCATGGCACGGCGGGAAGTGGGCATGAGCGTTCTTCGAGCAAGCCCTACTGCCAGTTCGCCTGATTCCAGTTGCCCTGGTCCCAGTTGAGTTGGGCGGACGCGGTGCCGCCGCCCGAGCCGTCGCTGGAGTTGGTCTCGCTCTTGCTGCACGCGGCGACGCCGAGCGTACAGATCAGCACGAGGACGGAAAGAATTCGCATGGATGTCCTAGTGCGCGATGCTGATCGGATCCAGGGTCA
>DASSQD010000048.1:0-42045 GCA_035702665.1 Burkholderiales bacterium | reverse complement strand
AAGCTCCTCTTCTTGTTTAAGATTCTTCGTCCACGAACCGCCGCATCTCGCTCCATGCGTGCCGGCTCTCGTCAAGCCAGGGCAGCGTGAGCGGCCAGTCGTGCTGCATGCCCTCACCCACCAACACTCGAACCTCGATGCTCGCGGCCTTCGCGGCGTCGCGCACGCGCAGCGCGTCGTCGAGCAGCAGCTCCTTCTCGCCGGCGAGGAGGAAGAGCGGCGGAAGCCCCTTGAGATCGGCGAACGCGGGCGAGATGTAGGGTGATCTGGCGTCGGCGCCACCGACGTAGTACTTCGCCCAGGTCTCGAGGTGCCGGCGCGTGAACCACAGATCCTTGCCGCGGTTGCCGTCCACCGACGCGCCGGATGTGGTCAGGTCCGTCCACGGCGAGAGCAGGAACGCCCCGCTGGGAAGGTCGAGGCCGAGATCCCGGAGCTTCACCATCAGGGAAATACCGAGTCCGCCGCCCGCCGAGTCGCCGGCGATGAAAATCGGCACGTCCTTCCGCAACGACCGGACGAGCTTCCACGCCGCGAGCGCGTCCTCAAGCGCCGCAGGATACGGATGCTCCGGCGCCAAGCGATAGTCCGGCACGAAGACCTCCGCGCCGCAGCGGTAGGACAGGCGCATCGCCCGGTTGCGGTACGAGGCGGGCGAGCCCATGAAGAACGCCCCGCCGTGCAGGTAAAGGATCACGCGCGCCGGCGAATCCACCGCACGCACCGACTCGACCGGCACCGCGCCCGCAGCGTGGTCGCCGAAGACGAGCTTCGGAAACTTGCGCCGCATCTTCTCGCGCGGGACACGGCTCAGCCGCTCGAACCGGGCGCGCATCGTCCGGGGCGGGGTCGAGGCTCCGAAGAGCGCGCTGGTGACGAGCCCGTAGCCGCGCAGCGAAAGCCAGCGCTTCCACGGGCTCAAAGTCAGCGCACCGAGAACGGCGACTGGTACGGCCGGCCGAAGGGCACGCCGCCGAGCACGGCCTGCACCGGCTTGATGTACGCCTTGCCCGAGCGCTTGTTGTTGCGCGTGTCGACGAACTCGACCGGGCCCTGCACCACCTCGATCAGCGTCGCGTCCGCGGGCCCGCCGACTGCGAGCGAGCCGAGCTTCGGCATGCGGTTGATGATGCGCGCGGGGACGGCCGTCGCCATCTGCACCACCTGCTCGAGAGTGAAGCCGAGCGCCATGAACTTGCTCATCACCCAAGTGAGGTAGGGCATCCCCGGCGAGTTGCCGGAGAACACGTGGATGTCGGAGGAGATCGTGTCGGGCATCGCGCCCTGCTGCATCGCCGCTTCCGCGACGGTGAAGTCGAAGCTGCCGCCGCCGTGGCCGATGTCGAAGATCACGCCCCGCTTCTTCGCCGCCAGCGCCGCGGGCAGGAGCTTGCCCTCCTGCACGATGTTGGTGAACTTGCCGGCGTTGTTCGGGAAGCCCGAAAAGCAGTGCGTGAGGATGTCGCCCTGGCGCAGCGTCTCCAGGATCTCCGTCATCAGCCCGGGCGTGGCGACCCCGCCGATGTGGCACATGACCCTCGCGCCGCCGCCCGCGATCTCGCACGCGCGGATCGCGCGCTTCAACGGCTCGATGCCGGCCTGGTTGATGACGTTCTCCGACATGCGCACCTTCACGCCGATCGCGATGTCCGCGTTCTCGGCCACCGTCCTGCCGCATTCCTCCGGATGCGCGAACCCGAGGTGGAAGAGCTCCGGCTCCGGGAAGCCCGCGAGCCCGATGTTCGCGATGTGCACGAAGGCGTAGAGGCGCGTGCGCGTCTGCGCCATCACGTAGCGGCGCAGCGCCGCGAAGTTGTTCGCGCCCGCGTCGCCCGCCGATACCATCGTGGTCGTGCCCTGGAAGGGGATCAGCTCGTCGGCCGGGATGCCGATCGCCGACCCGTAGGGATAGACGTGCGCGTGCAGGTCGACGAGCCCCGGGATGACGAGCTTGCCCGATGCGTCGAGCACGCGGTTGGCGCGCGCCGCAGGGATGTCCGCCTCGATCGCCTCGATCCGGCCGAAGCGCGTGCCGATGTCGCGCTTGCCCTTCAGCCCCTGGCCCGGGTCGAGCAGCTCGCCGCCCTTGATCACCAGGTCGAACTTGTCGTTCGGCCCCATCGCGGCTCGCACCGCGAGGCTCAGCGTTCCCGTCGCGGCGGCCGCGGCGGCCGCGCCAATGCCCGTGATAAAGCGCCTGCGATCTGCTGCGTTCATGGCTCCTCCTGAAGAATCGACCTCACTCCGGCACGATGTGCGCCGCCTTGACCACCTTCCCCCAGCGCTCGATCTCCTCCGGCACGAACTTCGCCAGGTACTCCGGGCCGCGGCGCTCGGGGGGCACGATCTCGAGGCCCAGATCCTCGAGCCGCTTGCGGACCGCCGGGTCGTCGAGCATCTCGTTCACCGCCTTCGCCATCTTCTGCACGATCGCGTTCGGCGTCCCCTTCGGGAAGAAGAGCGCGTTCCACACGCTCGCCTCGACCCCCGGCAGCCCCTGCTCGCCGCTCGTCGCCAGCTCCGGGATCACCGCCGAGCGCCTGGGCGCCATGACCGCGATCGCCTTCACCTTGCCCGCCCTCGCCTGTGCGACGCCCGTCTGGATGGTGTTGCACATGTAGTCGATGCGCCCGGCGACGAGGTCCTGCAGGGCCGGGCCCTCGCCGCGGTAGGGAATGTGGGTGACGTCGGCGCCCATCGCGATGTTCAGCAGCACGCACGGGAGGTGCGTCCCCGCGCCCACGCCGGCCGAGCCGAACTGCATCTTCGCGTGGTTGGCCTTGACGTAGGCGACGAATTCCTCGAGGTTCGACACCGGCAGGTCCCTGCGCACGTCCAGGACGCGCGGCGATTCCGAGACCAGGCCCACGGGCGCGAAGTCGGTCGCCGAGTCGTACGGGGGCTTCTTGTAGACCGACTGGCTGTAGGCGTGCGTGCCGGTGTTGCCGATGAGGAGCATGTAGCCGTCGGGCTCGGCCTTCGCGACGCGCGCGCTCCCCACGGTGCCGGCGGCGGCGCCGATGTTCTCGACGACGATGGGCTGCCCGAGCAGCTCGCCCAGCTTCTGCGCCTGGATGCGCGCGCTCGTGTCGACTCCGCCTCCGGCGGCGAACGGAACGATGAGGGTGATCGGCCGGGCCGGCCAGGCCTGCCCTGAGCCCGCCGAATGGGTCTGCCCGAAGGCCGGAGCGGCGAGCGCCAGCGCCAGCGCCGGCAGGCTCAGATGTAGCGGGTGAAGCCGCCGCATACTTCGACCGTGGTTCCCGTCATGTAGCTGTTCTTCGCCGACACCAGAAAAGCCGCGACGTTGCCGATCTCCTCCGGCTCCGCCCAGCGGCCGAGCAGCGTCTGCCCGGCGATTCCCGCGCGCACCTGGTCCGCCGTCGTCCCGCGCGCCTTCGCCATCGCCTCGGCGCGAGGCGCCCACGACTTCACGTTGGTGAATCCCGGGCAGATGTTGTTGACCGTGATGCCGGCCGCGCCGACCTCCGCCGCGACGAGCTTGGAGAACCCGATGATCGCGGAGTTCGTCAGCGTGGTGGTCCACGAGCCCGGCAGGAGCTGCCGGCCGGTGACGCCCGAGACGTTGAGGATGCGCGCGCCCTTCGCCTTGCGCAGGTGCGGCAGCGCGTGCTTGGTGGTGTGCACGGCCGCCATCAACTTGAGGTTCAGGATCTTGTCCCACTGCTCGGCGGTCAGGGCCTCGAGCGACCCGGGAACCAGCCCGCCGACGTTGTTCACCAGGATGTCGATCCCGCCGAGCTTCTGCGCCGCCCCGTCCACGAACTGCCTGCAGCCGTCCTCGGTCGCGAAGTCGGTGACGACGCCGACGGCGTTGACGCCCAGCGCCTGGACCTCCTTCACCGCGGCGTCCAGGCCCTGCGCGCCGCGCGCCGAGAGCGCCACGTTGCAGCCTTCCCTGGCGAGCGCCATCGCGATGGCGAACCCGATGCCCTGGCTCGAGCCGCTGATCGCGGCGTTCTTTCCCTTGAGACCCAGATCCATGACGATCCTCCCTGTATCCTCAATCGAACAGCGCCCGGGGCACGTGCACGTGCCCGTCGAAGATGCGCCGCGCGGTGCGCACGAACGAGGCCCGCTCGACCACCGGCGCGGATCCGTTGCGCCGGGTGACGAGGTCGACCTCGATCTTCCCCGACGGATGCTCGATCGCGAGCACGCCTCCGGAGAAGCCGCGCGGCTCGACGAAGCGGCTCGCCACCGTGCCCGGCAGCACCGCGGCGGTCGCGACGGCGAGCGCGCCGGTCACCGCGTGCGCCTTGTGGCAGGCGTGGGGCGTGAAATAGCGCGACGCGATGTTGCCGCCTTGCGCGGGGCGCGACACCAGCGCCGGCTTGGGGACGACCAGCTTCGACACATCACCCATACCCATGCGCCTGCCGGCTTCGAGGCGGATCGCCTCGATCCTTTCCATCATGGCGCGGTCGGCGTCCAGCTCCTGGGGCGACTCGCGCCCGGTCTTGCCGAAGTCCTCCGCCGCCATGATGACGAGCGGCATCGCCATGTCGATGCAGGTCGCCTCCACGCCCTGGATCGTGTCGAGCGCGTTGCCGGTGGGCAGAAGCTTGCCGGTCACCGCCCCGAGCGCGTCGAGGAACGTGAGCTTGATCGGCGCCGCCGGATCGGGGACGCCGTCGATGCGCGTCGTCCCCTCGTACTGGACCTCGCCTCCCGGGGTCTGCACGATCGCCTCGATCAGGGTCTCCGTGTTGACGTTGTGGATGCGCACTAGCGTCGTCGGGCTCTGCGCCTTCACCAGGCCGGTCTCGATCGCGAAGGGGCCGACCCCGGCGAGCATGTTGCCGCAGTTGGGCTTGGTGTCGACGAAAGCCTCGTTCACCGAGACCTGAGCGAAAAGGTAGTCCACGTCGGCGCCCTTCTGCCGGGACGGGCTGACGATCGCCACCTTGCTCGTAAGCGTGTTCGACCCGCCGATCCCGTCGACCTGCAGCGCGTGCGGCGAGCCCATGACGGCGAGCAGCACGGCGTCGCGCTTCGCGGGATCCGCGGGCAGGTCGGACGCGAGGAAATAAGGTCCCCGCGAGGTCCCGCCGCGCATCAGCACGCAAGGTATCCGGCGCTGCATTTTTCAGGGCCTTGTCAGGTTATTCGCAGCTTTGTAACCAGGAATAGGGGCGAACAGGGCGATGTTTACAGTGATCCGGCCTGAGTTCAGACTGTGATCGTACCTCATCGCGGAGACGCCATGCGAAGAGTCCTGCCCACCGCCGTGCTCGCGGCGCTCGCCTGCCTGTGGGGTTGCACCCTCTCGCCCGTGAAGAACGGAATGGACGAGATGCAGGTCCAGGCGAGGATGGGCAAGCCCGATACCGTGCACAAGAACTCCGACGGCTCGGCGACCTGGGAATATCCCTTCGGACCGGCCGGACGGCAGACCTACATGGTGACCGTCGGGCCCGACCATACGGTGAAGGACGTGCGCCAGGTCCTGAGCGACGAGTATTTCGCGCAGGTGCGGCCGGGAATGTCGCGCGAGCAGGTTCGCCAGCTGCTCGGCAAGCCCGGCGACATCTCGGTGTTTTCCGCGCGCGACGAGGAGGTCTGGTCCTGGCGCTATCAGCAGGCGAACCCCATGTTCTTCAACGTGCTGTTCGACCGCAGCGCGGGGACGGTGAGGACCACGCAGCGGCTGGAGGAAATTCTCTTCCTCGACCAGGACTGCTGAGGCGCCCATGCTCCCGACTCTGCTTCGCGCAAGCGCCCTCGCCCTCGCCGTGCTCGCGGCCGGATGCGCCGACTTCTCGAGCGTCGCGCCGGGCGATTCGACCATCAACGTCGCCGACAAGGTCGGCAAGCCGGTGGCCGTGTGGAAGAACCCGGACGGCTCGGAGCTCTGGCAGTATCCCCGCGGCTACTACGCCACCCAGACGTTCATCATCAGCTTCGGCCCGGACCAGCGCGTGCGGGAGATCCACCAGGCGTTGAGCGATCCCTACTTCTCGACGATACGGGCCGGGATGTCGCGCGAGGACGTGACCCGCGCGCTGGGCCGTCCCCGTGAGATCTGGGTCTTCCCGAGGCGCGACGAGGAAACCTGGACCTGGCGCTACTACGACGTCAACTACATGTTCTTCAACGTCCTCTTCGACCGGACCGCCGGCACGGTGAGGGGCACCCAGCGCCTGCAGGAGATCCTGTTCCTCGACGGGAACCGGGGCACGCCCTGAGCGCGGTCAGCCGCTCTTCTTGCCCTGGTCGTATTCGGCCATCGCCTCGCGAGCGAGCCTGAACGCCTCGACGCCCGCGGGCACGCCGCAATAGCACGCCACCTGGAGCAGCACCTCGCGGATCTCCTCGCGCGAGCAGCCGTTGGTGAGCGCGCCCTTGACGTGGATCTTGAACTCGTGCGGGCGGTTCAGCGCCGAGAGCATCGCGAGGTTGAGCAGGCTGCGCGTCTTGCGCGGCAGCGCAGTGCGCGTCCAGATCGTCCCCCAGCAGGCTTCCGTCGTGTACTCCTGGATCGGCATGCTGAAGTCGTCGGCGTTCTTGAGGTTGCGCTCGACGTACTCGGCGCCGAGCACTTCCTTGCGCACGGCGAGGCCCTTGTCCCACAGCTCCTTGATCATTGCGGTTCCTTTCGATGGTTTTCGTTCAGGCGATGGCGTGAGCCAGCTCGCCGATATTCTCGATCCACAGCCTGACGGTGTCGCCGGCCTTGAGGAACCGGCCCCGGCCCATGCCCACTCCGGCCGGGGTCCCCGTGAGCACGAGATCGCCCGGATGCAGGGTCACGCGCGAGGACAGCATCGCGATCTGCTCGGCGGTGTCGAAGATGAGCTTCGAGGTATTGGAGTCCTGCATCAGCTCGCCGTTGACCCACAGGCGTATGCCGAGCCGGTGCGGGTCTCCGATCTCCGCCGCCGGGACGATCCAGGGTCCCAGCGGGCACGAGCCCTCGAAGCATTTCTGGCTGACCCAGTCGTAGTGGAAAGGCGAGCTCGGCGGGTTCTTGTCGCGCTTCATCGCGTCGCGCGCCGAGAGATCGTTGGCGATGGTGTACCCCGCGACGCAGGCGAGCGCCTTGTCGGCGGGCACGTCCTTCGCGCTCCTGCCGATGACGGCCGCGAGCTCGACCTCCCAGTCGACCTTCTGCGAATACGCCGGCAGCGCGACCTTCGCGCCGGGCCCCACCACCGAGCTCCTCGAGGTCTTGACGAAGTGCCAGGGCTTCTCGCCCAGGTCCTTCATCGTCGGCCCGGGCTCCTTGCCCTGGGCCCGCGCCATCTCGGCCATGTGATCGGTGTAGTTCGCCCCGGCACAGTAGATGTTGCCCGGATAGAGCACCGGCGCTAGCAGCTTCACGCGCGAAAGCGGCGTCCCCCTCGCCTTGCTCCTGCCCGAGGCGGCGCGCTTGGCGAAGGCGGCGAACTCGCGCTGCGCCTTCGGCCATTCCTGAAGCGCGCCGAGGACCGACGACCACGCGGCCTTGCCCGTGACGCGCGCCGCGTCGTACACCTGCCCGCCGACCAGCAGCCCCGCGCGCGCCTCCTTTCCCGACCGGTAACTCAGCAGCTTGTAGCTCATAGTCTCCTCTTCAGGCGAATGCGCGCTTGATGCGCTTGATCCAGTCCTCGAAAGCGACCATCTCGTCGGTCAGGAACTTGCGCGTCGTCTCGTCGGTGAGCTTGCCGTCGGCGAACTTGCCCGCCGCCATGCCGATGAACACCTCGGGCTTCGCCAGCCAGTGCACGCCCAGGCCCGCCATGATGCGCCGCAGGTCGTACTGGCCCCGGGAGCCGCCGACGGGCCCGGTGGTGGCGCTGAAGACCGCCGCGGGCTTGTTGAGAAACGGCTGCGGCTGGAAGCGCGACATCCAGTCGATCACGTTCTTGAGCGGCGCCCCCACCGACCAGTTGTATTCGGGCGAGGCGAAGAGCAGCGCATCGGCGGCGAGGATCTCGTCCCGCAGCCGCGTGGCCGCCGCCGGGAAGCCCTTCTCTTGCACGTCGAAGTTGTAGATCGGCAGGTCGTCGAAGCGGGTGATCTCGAGCTTCATGCCCGCGGGCATCAGCTCTCCCGCGGTCTTCAGCGCGATCAGGTTGTAGGACTTCTGCCTCAGGCTTCCGCAGAGGCCCAGGACCTTGAATGGTGTATTCACGTCTTCCTTTTCTCTTCGTTTTGGAAACCTTCAGGCCAGAGCGGCCTTGACACGCTCGGCGCTGAACGGCACGCTGCGCAGCCGCACGCCGGTCGCGTCGAAGATCGCGTTCGCGACCGCCGCCATGACCGGCGCCGCCGCCGGCTCTCCCGCGCCGACCGACGGCTTGTCCGGGCGGTTGATGAGCGTGATCGCGATGTCCTCGGGAACGTCGGAGAAGCGCAGGATCGGGTAGCGCTGCCAGTCGATGCTGGTCACCTTTTCCGTGTCGAACTTCACCTCCTCGAGCAGCGCGCGACTGAGCGTCTGCACGATGTTGCCCTCGATCTGGTTCCTCAGGCCGTCGGGATTCACGATCAGGCCGCAATCGTGCGCCGCCGCCACCCGCTCGACCGACACCTTCCCGGTCGCGCGCTCGACGCGCACCTGGAGCGCGATCGCCACGTAGCCGCTGTAGTTGTCGTAGTGCACGAAGGCGACTCCGCGCCCATGGGCGGGGCCCGCGTCGCGTCCGCCCCGCGGCGCGGGCCGCGGGCTCCACTGCGCGAGCTTCGCCACCGACTCGAGCACGGCAATGGCGCGCTCGTCCTTGAGGTGGCGGATGCGGTACTCGATCGGGTCGGCGCCCGCCGCGTGCGCCAGCTCGTCGATGAACGACTCGTTCGCGAAGGTGTTCTGCGGCGAGCCCAGCCCGCGCAGCGACGACACCCGCAGCACCGTCGACTGCAGCAGATGCAGCCGCACGCGGCTGTTCGGGAAGACGTAGGTCGGCCGCGCGTTGCGGTCGGCGCCGGCGGGCGCGAGGTTGTCGGGCAGCCCGAGCTGCGCGCCTGCGAGCGTGTTGCCCGGTCCGTTCGCCGCGGGCCGTCCCGCGTGCCCCGGGCTCCACACCTGGTAGTCCCAGGCAGCCACGTTGCCCCGGGGATCGAGGGCGCCCGCGACCTCCATCACCATCGCCGCGCCCTTGGGCTCGTTGCCGTGCTCGTCGTGGCGCATCCACTGCACGCGCACCGGGCGTCCCACCGCCTGCGACATGAGCGCGGCGTCGGCCGTGACGTCGTCGGCGCCGTTGTGGCCGTAGCAGCCCGAGCCCTCGATCCACACGAGCCTCACCTTGTCGCGCGGCATGCCGAGCACCAGCGCCACGGCGTCGCGCAGGTTGAACGAGCTCTGCGTCGGCGACCACAGCGTCGCCCCCTCCGGGGTGACCGAGGCGACCGCGCACGAGGCGCCGATCGAGCCGTGCATCTGATGCGGCACGTAGTATTGCGCCCGCAGGGACTTCGCCGTCCCGCTCAAGGCCGCCTCCACGTCGCCGCTCGTCGCGAGCACCCTCGGCCGGCCCGGCGTGCCGCGCGTGAACGCGGGCATGTCCTCCATCTTCGGCAGCTCGACCGCCTGCGTCCAGCGCACCTTGAGCGCGCGCGCCGCGCGAATCGCCTGCTCCTCGCGGTCGGCGACCACGCCGACGAAATTCCCCTTCACGACGACGCGCACGTCGCCGGGAAGCGATTTCACCGAAGCCTCGTCGACGCCGTCGAGACGGGCCTCCGGCATCGGCGGGCGCACCACCCGTCCGTGGAGCATTCCGGGCATGCGCAGGTTCTGGATGTAGACGTGAGTCCCGAAGACCTTGGCGGGCAGCTCGACGCGCGGGATAGGCTTGCCGACGACGGTGTGCTGGTCCGGCGATTTCGGCCTGGCCGAACCTGAGAAGGCGCGGTCGATCTTTTTCCCGCCGACGAGCTCGGCGTAGCTTACGTTTCCGCCCTCCGGCGCCGAGACGATGCCGTCGACGACCTTGAGCTGCGCGGCCTCGACCTTGAATCCCGCCGCGGCCATCTCGAGCAGCGTCTTGCGCGCCTCGGCTGCCGCCTGGCGGAGCTGCGGGCCGGCGCGGTAGACGGTCTGGCTGCCCACGGTCGGTCCCTGGTTGGGGCACAGCGCGGTGTCGCCCATCAGCATGAACACGCGCGCGAAGGCGACGTCCAGCTCCTCGGCGACGATCTGCGCGAGCGCCGTCTGCACGCCCGTCCCCAGCTCGACCTTGCCGCAGAACACCGTGACCTGGCCGTCGGCGCCGACCGCGAGCCAGGCGTCGAGCTGCTGCAGCTTCGGGTCGGCCTGCTGCGCCGATCCCAGCTCCGGGATGGTGAACGAGACGACCAGCGCGCCCGCGCCTTTGAGAAACTCTCTCCGATCCATGTTCATGACGCAATCTCCGAAGCGGCCCTTCGCACCGCGCGCAATATGCGCATGTGCGTGCCGCAGCGGCAGAGATTTCCGTCCAGGGCGGCGCGGATCTGCTGCTCCGTCGGCTTGGGGTTCTGCGCGAGGAAGGCGCTCGCGGTCATGATCATGCCGTTGATGCAGTAGCCGCACTGCGCCGCCTGCTCGGCAACGAAGGCCGCCTGGACCGGATGCGGCTTGTCGGGCGTTCCCAGGCCTTCGATCGTCGTCACGCTTCCCTTCACCGCCGATACCGGCACCGAGCAGGAGCGCGCCGGCTTGCCGTCGATGTGCACGGTGCAGGCGCCGCACTGCGCGAGGCCGCAGCCGAACTTCGGACCGTTCAGTGCGAGCTCGTTGCGCAGGACGTACAGGAGCGGGGTGTCGGGCGCCGCCGCGACTTCGTGCCGCCTGCCGTTGACCGTGATCGCCGTCATTTGAACATCGCTGCGTCGTAGAAGCTCGGGTCGTAGTACTGCGAGGGATCCTTGAGCGTCTTGTGAGGCTTGGCGTACTTCGACCGCAGCGCGAGCACCGTCTTCACGCCCTCCAGGTCGATCTTCGCCTTCTTCTGGAAGCCGTCGACCGGATCGAGGAGGATGCCGTACGCGACGAGCGCGCCCTGCGGCGTGGCGTTCGGCAGATTCTTGAGGAATATCGCGATCGCCTCCTCGCGGTTCGAGGGATCGTAGAGCCAGTCGACCGCGTCGCTGAACGCGCGGATGTATCCGACCACGGCGTCGCTGTTCTTCTCCGCCCAGCTCTTGCGCGCGCCGCCGACGAGGCCCTGGTAGCGGCCGAGAACGTCGGTCGCGTTGGCGAGGCGGTGGAAGCCCTTCTCCTCGGCCTGCACCTCGAAGGGGGAGAGCAGCAGCGTTCCGGCGTGCTTCTTCTCGAGCAGCGCCTGGTAGCGCTGCAGCACGCCGCCCGCGGTCACGACCTTGTAGTCCTTGCCCGCGTGCATCTTGTTGCGCGCCAGGATCTCGAACAGGACGAAGGCGTAGCCCGTGGTCATGGCGTCCACCGACAGGGTCTTGTGGTGCAGCTGCTTGAAGCTCTTCACCTCGGGGACCGTCACCAGCCGCAGGAAGCCGTTGTCCCCGCCCATGAAGGCGAACAGGTCGGGCCCTTCCTTCGGCACCTCGCCCTGCCCTTCGCGGTAGGCGATCAGGTTGTCGATCGCCGTCATGGCGATGTCGAACTTCCCGTCGATGAGGTTGGTGAGCTGGAACACCGAGCTCGGCGTCGGCGTGATCTTCACGTCGATGCCGTTTCGCTCGAAGAATCCCTTCTCTTTCGCCACCCAGATCGGCCAGTTGAACCCCCCGGGGAAGACGATCAGGTTGACGGTTTGGAGCGATGGAGGCGCGGGCGGCGCGGCCGCGGACTTGGGCGAGGCCGGCGCGTGCGGCCCGGAGGGCCCGCCCGCGCAGGACGCGAGGACCAACAGCGACGCTACGGCTACCAGCCTATCGAGCTTGCTCATCTCTCCTCCTCACTCCGGATCGTTCGCGGTCAGATGATCCCACATCCGCTCGGCGATGCGCCCCTGCCAGGTCGCGCGCTCCCTCGCCTGCTCCTCGCTCATGCGCGGCGCCTTGTCGGCGAGCCCCGCGTGGAGCGCCGCGAGCTCGATCCGCGCCGCATCTTCCAGGAACACCGCGAGCGCCACCGCCTGCTGCGGGGTCTCGGCCCCGGTCACCGCGCCGTTCACGCTCACCACGACCGCGGGCGCCTTGCCCAGCGTCTCGGCGACGCCGACCGCCGCGGGATCGTTGCGGATCAGCCCGGGGTCGGGCCAGAACGGCACCTGCGGATAGAAATGGGCGCCCTGGCCGTGGCGCGCCCTGGGGGCCAGCCCCAGCGCCGCGAGCGTCACTACGTTGGGCGAGATGAAGCGGCAGAGGGCGCGGATCTCGGGGCGGCGCTTGTAGATCTGCTGATGCATCCTGACCTCGCCGAGCACGCCCTCGGGCAGCGGCGCGTCGGTCGACACCACCGTCCCGGGCTCGCCCGGCTTGATGGTGCCCATGGGCTTGGACGCGCAAACGAGGAACGACTTGTCGTCGAGGCGCACGCTGCAATGGCCGAACGCGGTCACCAGCCCGGCGCGGGCGAGCGCGCGCGCCATCTTGCGCACCACGATCTGCTGTTGCTCCATCACGCGACGGTCTTGAGCGGCGGCTTCTTGTCTTTCTGGTCGGAGCGGAACTCCGGGATGTCCGGGCGCGAGCCCCACATGCAGAACGACTCCGGCGCGAACGGGAACTGCCGCGGGCGGTAGCTCGCTTCCTCCTCGGGCAGGATGTGCTTCACCCCGACCGAGTACTCGTACACCATCTTGTCGGGGCCTTCGAAATAAAGGAAGCAGGCCGACGAGGACGGATGGCGGCCGGGACCGAAGACGATCTTGACGCCTTTCTCGCGCAGGAAGTAGTACGAGCGCATCACGTCGTCGAAATCCTCGACCTGGTGGTTGATGTGCTGCACGCCCGGGTGCGGCGACGGGAACAGCGCCAGCGAATGGTGAACGGTGCCGATCCGCAGCAGCGGCGCCTCGCCGATCCAGTCGGACACGCGCGCGTTCAGGAGCTTCGTCCAGAACGCCTCGTCGCGCGGCGCGTTCGAGGTCTTGAGGCCGATGTGGCTGAAGTGCGTGATGCCGGCGTCGCGGGCCGGGAAATACCTCGGCCCGGAGCAAGAGGGGCGCACGACGATCTCGATCTTGTTCCCCGAGGGATCCTCGAAGGCGAGAAACTGCTGGACGCGGCGCAGCTCGCACTCGGCCCTGGTCCCGTAGCGCACCGGATGCCCGGCACGCTCGATCTCGGCGCCGGCGCGGTCGAAGTCCTCGCGGTTCTTTAAGTCGAAGCCGATCACGTGGTCGGAGGGATCGCCCTCGAAATAGACCAGCGTGTGGTCGCGCGTGTCGCCGCGCACGGCGACCTTGTCGCTGCGGAAGTAGGCGGCCCTGCCCTCGCGCCCCGCGAGCTGAAGCCCGACGATCCGGGTGGCGAACTCCACGGCCGAGTCCAGATCCGGCGTGCCGATCCGGAGGTAGCGGATGTCGTGGAGGTCAACCATGCTAGCGTCCTGTCATCCCGAGCGCAGCGAGGGATCCCGATACGCGAGATCCCTCGTCGCGATGGAGCCGCTCCTCGGGATGACGAATTCGCGTTCGCTCATTCGTCACTTCATTATCGGCATGCCGAAGTTCGCCGCCGGGTTGACGCCTTCGCGCCAGCGCGACGTCACCGTCTTGGTCCGCGTGTAGAAGCGCACGCCCTCGGGCCCGTGCTGGTTCATGTCGCCGAAGATCGAGTGCTTCCAGCCGCCGAAGGAATGGAAGGCAAGCGGCACCGGGATCGGCACGTTGATGCCGACCATGCCGCAGTTGACCTTGTGCGTGAAGTTGCGCGCGACGTCGCCGTTGCGGGTGAAGATCGCGACGCCGTTGCCGTACTCGTGGTCCGAGGGCAGCGCGAGCGCCTCCTCGAAGTTCTTTGCCCGCACCACCGACAGCACCGGGCCGAAGATCTCCTCCTTGTAGATGCGCATGTCGGCGCGCACGCGGTCGAAGAGCGAGCCGCCGAGGAAGAAGCCGTTCGGCTGGTCGGGGACGCGGAAATCGCGCCCGTCGACCACGAGGCTCGCGCCCTCCTTCACGCCCAGGTCGACGTAGCCCTTCACCTTGTCGCGGTGCTCGCGCGTCACGAGCGGCCCCATCTCGGAGGCGTTGTCGGTCGAAGGCCCGATCTTGAGCTTCTTGATCCTCGGGACCATGGCCTCGATCAGCTCGTTCCCGGTGCGCTCGCTCACCGGCACCGCCACCGACACCGCCATGCAGCGCTCGCCCGCCGAGCCGTAGGCCGCGCCCATCAGGGCGTCGGCCGCGCCGTCGATGTCCGCGTCGGGCATGATCACCATGTGGTTCTTGGCGCCGCCCAGGGCCTGGACCCGCTTGCCGTTCACCGACCCGGTGGCGAAGACGTATTTCGCGATCGGCGTCGAGCCGACGAAACTGACCGCAGCGACCCGCGGGTCGGTGAGCAGCGTGTCGACCGCCTCCTTGTCGCCGTTGACGACGTTGAGCACGCCCGGAGGCGCGCCCGCCTCGAGCATCAGCTCGGCGAGGCGCAACCCGCAGGACGGATCTTTTTCCGACGGTTTCAGGATGAAGCAGTTGCCGCAGGCGATCGCCACCGGGAACATCCACATCGGCACCATCGCCGGGAAGTTGAAGGGCGTAATGCCCGCGCACACGCCGAGCGGCTGCCGTATCGAGTACAGGTCCATGCCCGCGGTGATGTTGTCGGAGTACTCGCCCTTCATGAGGTGTGGGATGCCGCAGGCGAACTCGACCACCTCCAGGCCGCGCTGCACCGAGCCCTTGGCGTCCGAGAGCACCTTGCCGTGCTCGGAGGACACGAGCAGCGCCAGCTCGTCCATGTGGCGCTCGACCAGCTCCTTGAAGCGGAACATGACGCGCGCGCGCGTCACGGGCGAGGTCTCCGACCAGCCGGCGAAGGCTTCCTTCGCGTTCGCGATGGCTCGCTCGACCTCCGCCTTCGAGGCGAGAGGCACGCGGCTCGCGAGCGCGCCGGTCGTGGGATTGAAGACGTCGCCGAAGCGGCCGCTCTCGCCCTTCAGGTGCTTGCCGCCGACGAAGTGGGAGAGCTCGCGCGCTTTGGCGAGCGCTGGATCACGGGTGTTCATGAGGTCGAACCGGTCGGAAAAGGAGAGATGATACTACTCGATCGCGAGGGCGACGAAATACAGCGCAAAGGACACCGCGACGGTGAGACAGGCCACGGTGAGCGCGAGCGATTTCCCGTGCCACAGCCCGTTCCACCAGCGGCCGATATCGTCGAACACGAGCCCCAGTTTTCCCCCGAAGCGCTGCACGTCCCTCACGTACGCCTTGGACTCGTTCGGCGCGATCGCCGTGGGAACGCCGTTGACGACGACGATCTGGTATGCGCCGGAGAGATCGGGACCTTCGTCGGCCGTCGCGTAGATCCACCCCGCGCAGGCGAGGCCTGCGACCAGCACGGCGGCGTACAGCCGCTTTTTCATGGGAGAAATCATATCAAAGCCTGCCGAGGTTCCTTCTCATCCACAGCCCGAGCAGGAGATAGCACGCGCCGAAGGCGACGATCGACGGCCGGTATCCGGCGACGGTGACGGCGAGCCCCATCGCGCCCACGCCCGCGGCCTGCCCGAGGGCCCAGCCCGCCGAGTACAGGGCGAGCCCCGTGGCGCGCGCCTCGGGCGCCATCTCGGTCGCCTTGACCTGCAGCGTGTTGTGCAGCAGGTAGAAGGAGAAGCCGAGCCCGACGGTGCAGACGGCGAACGGGCCCCACATCGGCGTCAGCATGGCGAGCAGGTAGAAAGCGAAGGCCGATGCGCCGCCGGCCAGGACCAGCCCGCGCTGCCCGAAGCCGCGCAGCAGCCGCTTCACGAACAGCGTGTAAAGGATGCCGCCGGCGCCGAATCCGGCGAGGATGGCGCCGATCGCGGTGAGGCTGAGGTCGAAGCGCAGCTTCAGATACGCCCCCAGGAACGAGAAGGCGCCGAAGAAGATGAAGGTCTCGATGAACCCCACCGCGACGACGTGCCGCACGCGCGAGGAGCGGAGCAGCTGCAGATGGACGGCGAAGGGATGGCCGGCGAACGCCCTCGCCTTTTCCTGCGCCCACTGGCCGCGCGTGCGGCCGAGCAGGATCGCGCAGACGACGGCATAGACCGCCCCGATCAGCGCGAACGTTCCGCGCCAGCCGAGGAGGTCCGTCGCCGCGCCGCCGATCGCCGGCCCGAGCGCCTGCCCGGTGATCGTGCCGACGATGAAGCGCGCGATGACCGGCTGCCGCTCCGCCGCCGGCACGCGGTCGGCGATGTACGCCATGCCGAGGAGCACCGGCGTCGAGGCGAACAGCCCGGTGAACAGGCGCGTCGCCGCGAGCGCCGCGATGTCGGGCGCGAGCGCGCACGCGAAGCAGCCGAGCGCCGCCCCCGCGAGCGACAGCGTTACCACGCGCAGCTTGCCGAAGCGGTCCCCGAGCGGCCCGTAGACCAGCTGCGAGCAGGCGTACGACACCGCGTACGCCGAGATGATCGCCGCCGCCTGCGACACGCTCGTGCCGAATTCCGAGGCGAGGCGCGGCAGCATCGGCTCGACCGCGCGCAGCGCGATGCCGCCGTTGGCGCTGGCGAGCGCCAGCAGGAATATGACTTCTTTCAGGACGCGGCCGGCTTCAGTTCACCGTCGCTCCGGATTCGCGCACCACCTTGCCCCACTTGTCGTAGTCCTCCTTGAGGAAGGCGCCGAACCGCTCGGGGCTGTCCGTGTCGGGCTCCATGCCGGTCGGGACGAGGAGCTTCTTCACCTCCTCGGTGCGCATCAGCTTCGCGATCTCGCCGTTCAGCTTGGCGACGATCTCCCCCGGCGTGCCGGCCGGGGCGAGCAGGCCGATCCAGACGCGCGCCTCGAAGCCCGGGACGCCCGCCTCCGCGATGGTCGGCACCTCGGGCATCTCGGCCGAGCGCTGCGCGGTGGAGACGCCCAGCGCGATCAGCCGGCCCGACTTCATGTGGGGGATCGCGATCGGCGTCCCGACGAAGCTCACCTTGACGATCCCCGACATCAGGTCCTGCTGCGCCGGCCCGCTGCCCTTGTACGGAACGTGGTTCATCTTGATGCCCGCCGTGTACATGAACAGCTCGGTGACCAGGTGCTGCGCCCCGCCGTTGCCCGAGCTCGCGAAGTCGATCTTGCCCGGCTGCTTCTTGGCGAGCGCGATCAGCTCCTTCACCGATTTCACGCCCAGCGAGGGATGCACCACCAGCACGTACGGCCCGGTGGCGATGCGGATCACCGGGGCGAAGTCGGCGAGCGCGTTGTACGGCATCTTCTTGTACACGTGCGGCGAGATCACGAAAGGTGAGGCGGTGAGGAGCAGCGTGTAGCCGTCCGCCTTCGACTTGGCGACGAAATCGGAGCCGATGATGCCTCCGGCCCCCGCCCGGTTCTCGACGAAGAACTGCTGGCCCAGCGTCTCGGAGAGCTTCTGCGCGACGAGCCGCCCGGGCACGTCGGTCGTGCCGCCCGGGGAAAGCGGGATCACGATGTGCACGGGATGGCTGGGATAGCCCTGCGCCCACGCGGGCGCGGCGAGCGAAGCGGCGAGCAGTGCGGCGAGCGCGCGCATCGATCAGCCCCGGTACGACGGTTCGGGCTGCGTGAAGAACGAGTGCAGGATGTGGTAGACCATGAGGTAGTTCTTCTGTTGGAAGCTCGCGTGCGAGATCCCGGCCATCACCGTGAACTGCTTGTCCGGGTTCGGCAGCCGCTTGAAGAACTCGACGAGATCGTCGAAGCCGGCGATGCCGTCCCACTGGCCGCGCATGATGATCGTGGGCACGGTGATCCTCGCCGGGTCGACGATCGGCAGCTTGGAGCACATGTCGACGTAGGTCCCGGTCGGGACCGAATCGTCGAGCGCCACGATCCGGTCGGCAAAAGCGTCGATGACGGCCTTGTCGGCCGTTCCGGGGTGGTCGCGCTCGAAGATGCTGTGCACGAAGGCGCGGTCGATCGGGCGGCGGTTCTTGGCGGAGAACTCGGGGAGCTTCTTCCTGCGCTCGGCCAGCGTCGGGCTGCCCTCGCCCGTCCACACGAAGGCGTCCAGGGCGAGGCGCGCGACGCGCTCGGGGTGCACTTGAGCGAACAGCGCCGCGCGCAGCGCCCCCGATGAGATGCCGTAGACGAGCAGCTTCTTCGCCCCGGTGGCCTTCAGGATGTAGTCGCTGCCGGCGGCGAGATCGTCGGCGCCGTTGGGGATGTCGCAGTTGATCGGGCGGGACTTGTCCGAGCGCCCGTAGCCCTCGTGGTCCATGCACCAGGTGTCGAAGCCGCGCGCGGCGAACCAGTCCATCACCGAGGAGTCGGGGCGGCCGGGCACCTCGAGATCGAAGGTCGGCTGCGAGGCCATCGACGAGCCGTGCACGAACAGCACGGTGCCGCGCTTCGGCCCGCTCGACGCCTGCGGCTTCTGCCACAGGAAGAGCCTGACTCTCTCCTTGCCCGCCCCGCCCTTGTGGGTCCAGTGCTCCCTGCCCGCGACCGCGGAGCGCGCCGCCGATAGATCCACGTCGACCTCTTCGAAAAGAAGGAATTCTAGCTCAGGAGCAGTCGAACAGGACGAGCTCGAGCGCGGTGCCGGTCGAGATGCCCAGTGCGATCTTGCCGCGGCCGCGCAGCATCACGCTGTCGCGACGCAGCAGCATCTCGCGGTCGCCTTCGATCGCGACGTAGGTGCCGTTCGTGGACTCGTCGACCAGCACGTACTGCGCGCCGCGGCGCTCGATGCGCGCGTGCCGTCGCGACGCCGTCTTCTCGCGCACGACGATGTCGCAGGTGTTCTCCCGGCCGAGGACCATGACCGACTTCTCCGGCGGAAAGCCCATGGTGCGCTCGGCGACTTCCAGGGTCAGGCGGGATTCCACCCCGGCGCTCGCGCCCATGCGCGCGACCTGGGTCGCGTCCTCGGTGTCCCCCCACATCAGCTCGAATACGCGCACCGCGTCGTGCTTGCCCTTGACCGAGATCGCGTCCAGGTCGCGCAGGTTGCTGCGCTGGAGCCCGGGCAGGGCGTTCGCCGTGGCCCCCGTCGTGAGGATCTGTCCCGCCTTGGCGAGGCCGGCGAGACGGGCGGCGGTGTTAACCCCGTCGCCCCAGAAATCGCCCTTGTCCTCGAGCACCAGGCCGTGGTGGAAGCCGATGCGGATCGCGAGCTTTGCGCCCGAGATCGGCGGCCAGGTGGCCATGCGCTGCTGCATCTCGCGGGCGGCCTCGCACGCGGCCTCGGGGTTGTTGAACACCACCATCAGCTCGTCGCCGATCGTCTTGACCACCTGCCCGTCGCGCGTCGCGATGACCTCCTTGAGGGCCCCGAGGCAGGCGTCGATCGCCTTGGCGGCGGGCTTGTCGCCGAGCAGCTCGTAGAGCGCGGTGCTGCCGCTCACGTCGGCGAACAGGATCGCGCGTTCCTTGGAAACGAGAGTCATCGCTTTTGGTAAAGTATCACCTATTTTCCGGGGCCTGCCTACGTTTTCCGGGGCGTGCCCGCGGTCCGAGCCCCCCTCGCGGAGCAATCCATGAACGCAACCACGAAGATCGCCGAACGCAAGTGCTACATCAACGGAGAGTTCAGGACCGGCGCGAAGCAGTTCGCCAAGATCAATCCCGTCGACGGCACCGTCGTCGCCCAGGTGCACGAGGCCGACCGCGCCATGGTCGACGCGGCGGTGCGCGCGGCGAAGGCGGCGCTCAAAGGCCCTTGGGGGAAGATGGCGCTCCAGGCGAGAGTCGATCTCCTGCGGAAGGTGGCCGAAGGCGTCGAGAAGCGCTTCGACGACTTCCTCGCCGCCGAGGTCGCCGACACCGGAAAACCGGTGTCGCTCGCGAGCCACCTGGACATCCCGCGCGGCGCCGCCAACTTCCGCGTGTTCGCCGACATCGTCAGGACGTACGGCACCGAGTCCTACTGGCTCGACACGCCCGACGGCAAGGGCGCGGTGAACTACGCCATGAGAAAGCCCCTGGGCGTGATCGGCGTGATCGCGCCCTGGAACCTGCCGCTGCTGCTCCTCACCTGGAAGCTCGCGCCCGCGCTCGCCTGCGGCAACACGATCGTAGCCAAGCCCTCGGAGGAGACGCCTTCGACCGCGACGCTGCTCGCCGAGGTGATGCACGACGCCGGGGTCCCTGCCGGCGTGTACAACGTCGTCCACGGCTTCGGACCGGATTCCGCGGGCGAGTTCATCACCACGCACCCCGAGGTCAACGGCATCACCTTCACCGGCGAGACCGCCACGGGCGCCGCGATCATGAAGGCGGTCGCCCCGACGGTGAAGCCGATCTCCTTCGAGCTGGGCGGCAAGAACCCCGGCATCGTTTTCGCCGACTGCGACTTCGACGCCGCGGCCGCCGGCATGGCGCACGCGATCTTCTCCAACACCGGCCAGGTGTGCCTCGCGCCCGAGCGTGTGTATGTCGAGCGGCCGATCTTCGACAAGTTCGTCGCCGCGCTGAAAGCCAAAGCCGAGGCGCTGGTGCTCGGGTTCCCGCAGGACAAGGCCACCAACCTGGGACCGCTGATCTCGAAGCAGCACCGCGAGAAGGTCCTCTCGTACTACGAGCTGGCGAGGAAGGAAGGCGCAACCGTAGTGACCGGCGGCGGCGTGCCGAAGTTCGGCGACGTGCGCGACAACGGCGCCTGGATCCAGCCGACCCTGTGGACCGGGCTGCCGGAGACCGCGCGCACGGTGCGCGAGGAGATCTTCGGGCCCTGCGCGCACATCGCGCCGTTCGACAAGGAAGAGGAAGCGGTCGCGATGGCGAACGACACGCCGTACGGGCTCGCCTCGACCGTGTGGACCACCAACCTCGCGCGCGGCCACCGCGTCGGGCAGGCGATGGAAGTCGGCATCTCCTGGGTGAACTGCTGGTTCCTGCGCGACCTGCGCACGCCCTTCGGCGGCGCGAAGCTCTCGGGGATCGGCCGCGAGGGCGGGCTGCACTCGCTCAACTTCTACTCCGAGCCGACGAACATCTGCATCAAGCTGTAGCGCCGTGCCGAAAGCTCTCGATTTCCCGAGGTGGATCGACGAGCACCGGCATCTGCTCAAGCCGCCGGTCGGCAACGCGCAGATCTGGGAGGACGCCGATTTCATCGTCACGGTCGTGGGCGGCCCGAACCACCGCACCGATTTCCACGACGACCCCTACGAGGAGTTCTTCTACCAGATGAAGGGGAACGCCTTCCTCAACGTCATGGAGAACGGCAAGCCGGGGAGGATCGATCTGAAGGAAGGCGCGATCTTTCTCATGCCACCGCACATGCGCCATTCGCCGCAGCGGCCCGAAGCCGGAAGCCTGTGCCTCGTCATCGAGCGCACGCGGCCCGAAGGGGTGAAGGACGGCTTCGAGTGGTACTGCCTCGAGTGCCACGCGCTCCTGCACCGCGTCGAGGTGCAGCTCGTGAGCATCGTGCGCGACCTGCCGCCGCTGTTCGAGAAGTTCTACGCGAGCGAGAAGCTGCGGACCTGCTCGAAGTGCGGGGCGGTGCATCCGGGCAAGGGTTGAGACGTGGCGCTGCGGGTCAAGCCGCTGGGGTTCCCGTGGGAGACGGTCGATCCATTTCTCTTCTGCGTGCACCACGACGACGCCTACCCGCGCGCCAACGCGCGACTCGGCCCCGACGCGCCGCTCGACGGGCGCGATCTGGGACAGGACTTCAGCCGCAAAGACGGCTGGAGCATGTATCACGGCACCGTGGTCCCGGGCTTTCCCGCGCATCCGCACCGCGGCTTCGAGACGGTCACGATCGTCCGACGAGGATTGATCGACCATTCGGATTCGCTCGGCGCCGCGGCGCGCTACGGAGGCGGAGACGTGCAGTGGCTCACCGCCGGGAGCGGCGTGGTGCACGCCGAGATGTTTCCGCTCATCGACCGCGCCGCGCCCAATCCGGTCGAGCTGTTCCAGATCTGGCTCAACCTCCCCGCCGCGTCGAAGATGGCGGCGCCGTACTTCACCATGTTCTGGTCGGAGAGCATTCCGCATCGCCTGGTGCGCGACGAATCCGGCCGGAACACCGAGATCGTCCTCGTCGCCGGCGCACTGGCCGGCGCCCGCACGCCGCTCGCTCCACCCCCCGATTCCTGGGCCGCGCGCGCCGACGCCGATCTGGCCATCTGGACGATCCGCATGGACCCGCAGGCGCGCTGGACGTTGCCGGCAGCGAGCGGAGCGCGCACGATCCGCAACCTGTATTTCTTCAAAGGCGGTTCGGTGACGATCGCGGGGCAGACCGTGCACGGGCCCGCCGCGGTCGAATTGCCGTCCGACCTCGCCGCGGAGATCGGAAACGGAAGCGAGCTTTCGGAGCTCCTCCTGTTGCAGGGCAGGCCGATCGGCGAGCCGGTGGCGCAATACGGGCCGTTCGTGATGAACACCCAGGCGGAGATCGCGCAGACCTTCGGCGAGTACCAGCGCACCCGCTTCGGCGGCTGGCCCTGGCCCGACGAGGCACCGGTGCACGACAGCTCGCCGCGGTTCGCGCGGCATCCGGACGGGCGCGAAGACCGGCCGAGCGCGAAGGTCTGATCTTTTTTTGTATCAATCGTTTCACCGCCGTCCCGGTGGCCCGGATCCAGGCCGCGGACTCGATCAAAGCCGCCGCCGACTGAACCGGTTAAACTCGGGACCGATGATCTCGCCCCGGGTCGACGAGCACCGCGAGGCCGCCGCACGCGCCGGCCTCGCCTACGTCACGGATGGCGTCGCCGGCATCCGGCGCGAGCGCAACGGCAAGGGCTGGAGCTTCTACGGCCCCGGCGGCGAGCTCATCACCGATGGGTCGGAGAGGAAGCGCATCAAGGCGCTGGTGATCCCGCCCGCGTGGACCGACGTGTGGATCTGCCCCGACCCCGACGGCCATATCCAGGCCACGGCGCGCGACGCCCGCGGCCGCAAGCAGTACCGCTATCACCCGCTGTACCGCGATACTCGCGACAAGTCGAAGTTCCGCCGCATGCTCGAGTTCAGCGAGATCCTTCCGGACATCCGCGAGCGCGTCGAGCGCGACCTGCGCGCGCGCGATCTGACGCGCCGGCAGATCCTTGCCACCGTGGTGATGCTGCTCGACAAGACGCTCATCCGGGTCGGCAACGACGAGTACGCCCGCGAGAACCGCTCCTTCGGCCTCACGACGCTGCGCGGCCGTCACGTCGAGGTGAAGGGCGCGAAGCTGCACTTCTCGTTCCGCGGCAAGAGCGGCGTCGAGCACGCGATCGCGATCACCGACCGGCGCCTCGCGCGCATCGTGCAGCAGTGCCAGGACCTGCCGGGGCAGGAGCTGTTCAAGTACATCGACGAGGCCGGGAAGCGGCAGACCATCTCCTCGGACGACGTCAACGCGTACCTGCGCGAGATCACCGGCCGCGACATCACCGCCAAGGACTTCCGCACCTGGGCCGGCACCATGCTCGCGGCCAAGGAGCTGTTCGCGCTCGGACCGGCGAAGAGCCAGCGCGAGGCCGAGCGCAACATGATCCGCGCGATCGACGCCGTGGCGAAGCGCCTCGGCAACACGCGCGCGGTGTGCAGGAAGTACTATGTCCATCCCGGCCTGGTGCGCGCGTATCTGCAGGGTCTCACGGCGCCGCTCGCCCCCCAGCCGCTCGCCCAGCGGGCCCGCAGGGCGACGCCGACCGCGGCGCTGCGCCGCGACGAGGTGGCGGTGCTGCAGTTCCTGCAGGAAGACGGCCGCGACTGACCATGCAGATCTCGATGCGCGTCAGCGTCGTCATCTCGGTGGTGTTCGCGGCGATCTGCTTCGGCGTCGCGATCAGCGGATTCAGCTCGCTCGGCGATATCGCCGACCCCGCGCAGCGCGCCGACGGACAGGGCTTCGCGTGGTTCTGGACCTTCCTCGGCGTCGTCGCTGCCGCGTTCGCTCTCCTCGGCTATGGGATCCTGAAGACGTACAAACAGGACAGCGATGCCTAGACCATGATCGTGCAGGACGCTGGGCTGTTCATCGCGGGCTTCGTCAGCTGGGCGATCAGTACCCTGTCCGCAGGGGGAGGCAGCATGCTCATGGTGGCTGCGGCGAGCGCCATGCTCGGCGGCCACGCCATCGCTCCGGTGGTCACCTGCACCAGCCTCGTCGCTGCTCCCGCGCGCATGGCGCTCTTCTGGGAACACATCGACTGGCGCGTCGCCCGGTGGTACCTGCCGGGCGCGGTGGCCGGCGCGCTGCTCGGCAGCTGGATATTCACGCTCCTCAGCGCGCAGATCGTGCAGACCTGTGTCGCGCTGTTTCTCATCAGCACCGTGTGGCAGTACCGCGCGGGCGAGCGCACACGCTCCTTCCTGATGCGGCTGCGCTGGTTTCCCGCGGTGGCCTTCGTCTCCGGGCTCACCTCGGCGGTGGTCGGCGCGAGCGGCCTGCTCGCCAACCCCTTCTATCTCAACTACGGGATGGTGAAGGAAAGGATGATCGCCACCCGCGCGGTGAATTCACTTTCGATCCAGGTCGTGAAGATCGGAGCTTATGCGGCGCTCGGCGCTCTGGATTGGGATCTTCTGCGCCACGGGCTTTCGGCCGGCGCCGGCGCAGCCCTCGCCATCTGGATCAGCCGGACTTGGCTGCGCCACCTCGATTCGAGGCTCTTCCGGCAGCTCACGGTGCTGGTCATGCTGATTGCGGGTATTCTCGCGCTGTGGCAGCAGCGCGCGTGGCTGCTGGGCCTCGCGGGACTACATTGAGCGCAAGACAATCCGATGCTTAAGACCAAGAGCGTATGGACGAGGATCGGCGGCAAAGGCGACGGCCTGCGCATTCTCGCCGCCCGCTTTCGCGGGCGGGGGCTGCCGAAATCGCGCTACGACGTGTGGATGCCGAGCCTGGGTCCCAGCGAGCAGCTGCTGCGGCGCATGCAGAGCGGCGCGATCTCCTGGGCGCAGTTCGCGCGCGAGTACCGCAAGGAGCTGTTCCTCGACGGCCCCGTCGACCGGCGCAGCCGCACCATCAAGAACCACGGCCAGAAGTTCACGCTGCGCCTCGTGAAGCGCCTCGCGCAGCGCGGCAACGTGACGCTGCTTTGCCACTGCGCGGAGGAGGAAAAGCATTGCCACCGGCACCTCCTTCGCATGCTGGTCGCGCGAAGCTGACCCGGACTCAAGGAGGAGCACCATGAAGCACGCCTATTGCCTCGCCCTGGCCCTTTTCCTCCCATCGGCCGCGCTCGCCGACAAGAGCTTCGTCGTGTCGCCCGACGTGCCCGCCTGCCGCGAGCGCACGCCCGCCGCGGTCGGCGGGCCGATGCCGCCCGAGGGCATTCTCGCGATCCGCTGGCTCGGAACGACGAACTTCGAGCTCGCCTACGGGGGCGAGGTCGTCCTGCTCGACGCCTACTACGACCGCGGCCCGCGCAACCGGCCGATCGGCTTCGCGCCCAGGGACGTGAAGCGCGCGAGCGAGATCTTCGTCGGCCACGCGCACTTCGACCACATGGCGGACGCCGCGTCGGTAGGCGCGCAGACCGGGGCCGCGGTGGTCGGCGCTCCGACCGTGACCGAGACGGCGATCTCGCTCGGCCTGCCCGCGAAGCAGGCCGTCACCGTGCGCGGCGGCGAGGCGCTGAAGTACAAGGGCTTCACGGTGGAGGCGATCCTCGCGCGCCACAGCACGCTGGCCCCCGAGGTGCTCGACGCCTTCCGCAAGGCGATCGCCGCCGCGGCCGGCGCGCCGACGAGCGAGGAAGCCGCGGCCGAGGCCGCCATCCTCAAGCGCGGCACCTTCGATCCCAAGGTCATCACCGAGGGAACCATCGCCTACCTGTTCACGTTCGACAGCGGCTTCAGGCTGATCTTCCGCAACAGCGCCGGGCCGATCACCGACGCCGAGCGCGCGGCGATCAAGCGCATCGGCGGCAAGACCGACGTCGCCATCGTCGGCTACATCGGGCAGTACGTCGCCAAACGGCAGATCGCCGCGACCCTGCCGATCATCCAGCTCTACAACCCGCGGCTCTACCTCCCGGCCCACCACGACGAGATCGCGGGGACCTTCGTCGACATCGGCCTCGAGCCGCTCTTCATGGCGATCGAGGAGCAGCTCCCGGGAACGAGCTTCCTGTCGCCGCTGTACCGCGAGCCGGTGTGCGTGGACGTCCGCAAGCAGCGATGAGCGCCGCGCTCCCCCGGCCCGGGGTGCCGGCCGCCGACGCGCTCGTCATCGTCGCGACGCTCGCGATCGGCCTGCGGGTGGACCTGCTCACCGACATCCCGGGCCAGATGCTGCTGAGCGCCGCCGTGTGGGTCGTGCTCTTCTACGTCCTGAGGCAGGCCTCGCCCTTGGAGCGCTGCGCCCTCGTCGCCTGCCTGGTGATCGCCACCGCCGGCGAGGTCGTGATGTCCCTGGTCTGGGGCCTTTACAGGTACCGCCTGGGCAACATTCCCATGTTCGTCCCGCCCGGGCACGTGCTGATGCTGCTGCTCGGCCTGTCGCTCGCGCGCGTCATGCCGCAGGGCGCGGCCTGGGCGATCTTCGGCGCCGCGGCGCTGTACTCGCTCGCCGCCGCGGTCGCCGGCGTCGATACGCTGGGCGTCGCGCTGTTCCTGGTTCTCGCGGTCTCGGCGCTCGGCCTGCCGAGGCAGCGGGCTCTCTACGCGAGCACCTTCGTGCTCTCCCTGCTGCTCGAGCTCTACGGGACCTGGCTGGGCAACTGGAACTGGGCGCGCGAGGTTCCTGCGACGACGCTCGTCACCACCAATCCGCCCGGCGTGGTCGGGGCGTTCTACTGCGCGCTGGACGCCGCGGTCGCGGCGGCGGCCATGCTGCTCGCGCGGCGATGGAGCCGCGCATGAGCCGGGAGAATTACTCCTCCGGAACCGTCTGGGAGCCGATCGTCGGCTATTCGCGAGCGGTGAAAGTCGGCCCCCATGTCCACGTGTCCGGCACGACTGCGACGGACGAGCGCGGCGCGATCGTCGGCCTGAACGATCCTCACGCCCAGACGATGCAGTGCCTGCGCAACATCGAGGCCGCGCTCCGGAAGGCCGGCGCCTCGCTCTCGGACGTGGTCAGGACGCGCATCTACGTGGTCGACATTGCGGCTTGGGAAAAGGTGGGGCGCGCGCACGGCGAGTTCTTCGGGAACATACGCCCGGCGACCAGCATGGTCGAGGTGCGTCGCCTCATCGCCCCGGAGATCCTGGTCGAGATCGAGGCCGACGCCTACACCGGAGCACGGTGACACCCGTTTGATCTGGATCAAGGGAGTCGCGCCGGTCTAGAATACCGTCCTTCGATGACATTCCCGCATCCGGCGCCGACACCATGATGAAGCTTTCAGCAGCCCTCGCAGCGCTTCTCGCAGCCGCGGCGGCCGCGCCGCAAGGCGCATTCGCCCAAGCCGCCGCCCTGAGCGGCAAGGAAGTCGTGGACGCGGTCTGCGCCAAGTGCCACGGATCGGGCGCCAACGGCGCGCCGAAGATCGGCGACACGAAGGCCTGGAAGAAGCGCGCGTCTCAAGGCCTTTCGGGCCTCACCGACCACGCGCTCAAGGGCATCCGCGGGATGCCGTCCCACGGCGGCAACCAGAGCCTCTCCGACATGGAGATCAAGCGCGCCGTCGCCTACATGGTCAACCAGTCCGGCGGCAAGTGGAGGGAGCCGGTCGACAAGAGCGCCCTGCCCGCGCCGCGCACGGGCGAGCAGATCGTCAAGGCCCAGTGCATCAAGTGCCACGAGGCAGGCAAGGGCGGCGCTCCGAAGATCGGCAACCGCGATGATTGGATCCCGCGCCTGAAGAACGGCCTCGACAGCACCGTGCGCTCCGCGATCAACGGGCACGGCGGCATGCCGGCGCGGGGCGGCATGGCCGATCTCACCGACGCCGAGATGAAGAGCGCGGTGATCTACCTCTTCAGAGGGCCGGGCGCCGCCCAGTGAGCTAGGCCGTCCTCGCCTTCGAGTACCAGTCGAGGATCTGCTCGCCGTTCCAGTGGAGCACGCCCTTGTGCTTCGCGATCGCGTCGTAGACGCGCTCGAGGTACTTGATGCGGAACGGCTGGCCGCTGATGTAGGGGTGGATGGCGATCGCCATGATCCTCGGCCGCTCCGATCCTTCCTTGTACAGGCGCTCGAAGGTGTCGAGGCACTTCTGCGTCCAGTACGCGGCCTCGTGGTGCTGGATGATCATCATCGGGATGTCGTTGCACTCGACCGTATACGGCAGCGTCACCAGCGGCCCGTTCGCGGTCGAGATCACCGTCGGCTCGTCGTCGTACACCCAGTCGCCGATGTACCTGATCCCGGCCGCCGTCAGGTGCTCGGGCGTATCGTAGGTTTCGGTCAGCCCCGGGCCTAGCCAGCCGACCGGGCGCTTGCCGGTGAATTGCTCGAGGGTATCGAGGCAGCGCCGGATCATGGCGGGCTGGTCCTTTTCGTTGTGGATCGGCCCCTGCTCGTAGCTGTGCCCCATGAACTCCCAGCCCGCGTCGAGGCAGGCTTTCGCGACCCGCGGGTAGTCGACGCAGACGCGCGCGTTGATCGCGAGCGTCGGCCTGATCTTCAGGCGCCGGTAGAGCGCGTGGAAGCGCCAGAAGCCGACGCGCATGCCGTACTCGTGCCAGCTCCAGTTGGGCACGTCGGGCAGGAGCGACGCGCCGGTCGGCGGCGGCAGCACCTGCCGCGCCATCGGGCGCGCGATGTCCCAGACCTCGAGGTTGACGATGGTCCAGACGACGATGCGCTTGCCGGCCGGCAGCCTGAGCTTGGGCCGGTCGACGATCGCCGAGTAGGCGACGCGCTCGCGCGGGATGGTCACTTGCGCTTCTTCGCTTTCCTCGGCGCGCTCCGCCTCTTCGGCGCCGCCCTGGCCTTTGCCGGAGCCGGCAGCGCCAGCCTGAGCATGCGGATCGCGTTGCCGAAATACACCTTGCGCCGGTCGTCTTCCTTGAGCTTCAGCCCGTCGATCGCTTTGATGACCTCGCGGATGAAGAGCGGCCCGCCTTCCGGATCGAAAGGGCAGTCGGTGCCGAAGAGCACGTGATCCGCGCCGTAGAAGTCCAGGCCGCAGCGCGTCGCCGATTTCGAGCCGTTGATCGACGTGTCCGCGTAGAACTTCCGGAAGAACTCGACGGGGCGCTTCCCCATGCGCTTCAGGATCACCGTGTAGTCCTCGTCGGAGGTGCGCGAGCCGAGCTGGTCCATGCCGTAGCCGATGCGCGCCTCGAAGAACGGCGCCATCGCGCCGAGGTGGTGCGTGATGATCTTCAGCTCGGGAAGCCTCTCCAGCATGCCCGAGAACACCAGCCGCGCCATGAACACGCTCGTCTCGTAGGGCCAGCCGAAGAGCCAGTAGATCTCGTACTTCGACTTGGCTTCGCTCGCGTAGTCGGCGAACTTGGCGGTGCGCGTAGGATGCACCCAGATCGGCAGGTCGTACTTGTTCACCATGCGCTCGAAGATCGGATAGAACTCGGGGTCGTCGAGCGGCCGGCCGTTGACGTTGGTGAAGATCTGGATCCCCTTGGCGCCGAGCTCGCCGACGGCGCGGTCCATCTCGCGCAGCGCTTCCGGGACGTTGTTCATCGGCAGCGAGGCGACGAACGCCGGGAACTGGAGCGGATGCTTGGCGACGATCTCGGCCATGCCGTCGTTCGCCAGGCGCGCGAGATCGGGCGACTGGTCGTGCGGCGCGAGGAACTCGATCGCGGGGAGCGACAGCGTCAGGATCTGCTTGTAGCCGGGAAAGCGCTCCATCATCTTCAGGCGCGCGTCCAGGTCCCACAGCACCGGAATGTTCAGCCAGCGCTTGATCTGCGCCGCGAGCGAGGGGCTCTGCGCGGCGATCTCCTTCATGCGCTCGAAGAACGCCCTCGGAAAGATGTGCGGGAAGATGTCGACTTTCAGATCGGAATTCATGGAGTCCTCGGATTGCGGTTTCGCCTGCGCGCGGTATTGTGCCTCAGCCGCCCGCGGCCTGTCTCCCTCATGCGCCGGCGTCGAGCCGCTCGACGAAGCGCGACATCGCCTCGAGCACGACCTTCGGCTGGTCGCGATGCGGGGAATGCCGGCAGGCGGCGAGGCGCAGCAGCTCGATCGGGCCGCCGGTCTGCCTGGAGATCGCCTCGAGCTGCGCCATGGTCCCGTACTCGTCGTCGAAGCCCTGGATCGCCAGTATCGGGCAGCGTATCCGCGGCAGCATCTCCTCGATGTTCCAGGCGCGGAAATCCGGGTGCAGCCAGATGTCGTTCCATCCCCGGAAGGTCTTCGCCGCGTCGGCGTGGTAGCGGCCGAGCTTGTCCGGCAGGTCGGTGGTCTCGAACGCCGACTTCGCCTCGGCGATGCTCTTCACGCTGATGTCCTCGACGAAGACGTGCGGCGCCATCGCCACGATGCCCCTGACCCCGCCGTGCGCGGCGGCGTGGATCAGCGCGATCGAGCCGCCGTCGGAGTGCCCGACCAGGATCGGATCCGGAACCTCCAGCTTCCCCAGGAGCTCCGGCAGGACCTCGAGCGCCTCGACGTGCATGTAGTCGACGCCGCGCGGCTCGCGCAGCACGTCCGACTGGCCGTAGCCGTAGCGCGAATAGACGACGGCCGCGCAGCCGGTCGCCTCCGCCGCGTCGCGCGGAAAGTCCCGCCACATCGCCACCGAACCCAGTCCCTCGTGCAGGAACACCAGAGTGCGGGTCGACCCGGGAATGCGCTGGACTTCGAGCTTGTGGCCCTGGACGACGACGAAGAAGGGATCGGACTGCGCGGACAAGCCGCCAGTGTACCTAAAGCTTCAGCGGTTTCCAGTATCCGGTCAGCTCGAGGTAGCCGCGTCCGGCACCCTTCTCCCCTTTTGCCCGCACCGCCCCTTCCCAGTAAACGGTCCCCGTGCTGGCGCGCGCGTCCAGCTCCTGGTCGTCCATGAGCGGCTCCAGCTCGAGAGCGATGGAGCCCGCCTCCACGCGAACCGAGACCGGATAGTCGGCGCCGCTGCGCGGCGAGCGCCAGCGCCGCAGCGCGGAGAAGCGCACCTCGGCCGGCTTCAGCACCCGCACGCTCCCGTCCGGCCGCCGGACGGTCCCGCCCGCCCAGAAGGTCCCTCCGTCGCGGGAGCGCATGCGGAACGCCATCAGCGCGCCGCCGCCTTCGAGGTTGACCCCGACCCAGTCCCAGCCGACCGCTTCCTCGGCCAGCGCCTCGCTCGACCATTCGTGATCGAGCCAGGCCTCGCCGGAGACGCGGCGCTCCAGGCCCTGGATCGACACGCTGCCGCTCACCGCGAGATGCGGCTGGCTGTAGTAGTAGCTCGCCTGCGCCGCGCCCGGACCCTTGCGGCTGAAGCCGCGCTCTCCTTCGAGCAGAATCCCCTGCGTCGGCGCGAACCGCAGGCGGTAGCGAAAATCCCGCGCCGCGACCTCGGCGGCATAGCCTTCCGCCTCCGCCTTCAGCGACCAGTCGCCGATCGCCACGTCAGTGCGGCCCTCCTGGGCCTCGGCGAGACCGAACCCCGAGCGCGCGGCGCGCTGGTCGTGCAGCAGCGTGCCCCGCCCGGGATCCGAGAGCGCCGCGTGGGCGAAGAGCAGCTGGCGCGGGGCGAAGCGGCTGGCGACATCCTCGGCGACGCGGGGCCGGTTGCGAAAAAACGTGATCTGCATGCCGAGCTCCGATCCGTCCTCGGCCCTGAGCCAGCCGGTGACGTACCACCATTCGTTGTGGAATTGCGGGTGGCTGCCGGTGTCGCCGGGAAACCGCAGCGCCGCGCCCGGACGCACCGGCGGATACCCCTCCGCCGCGCCCGCCGCGAGCGGCGGCAGGCAGATCAGGAGGAGAAGGAGGATCCTCACCAGTCTTCCTTGACCGCGCGGACCGCCTCCGCGCTCATCGCCTGGCGGCCGCTCGCGATCGCGGTCAGCGTCGCCAGGGTGAGCATCACCGCCACGAACTCGCCGAGCAGCCGCCACGGCATGTGCAGCTCCATGCCCCAGTGGAACGACTGGGGGTTGACGACGTCGATGAGCACGAGGCTGACGAGCCAGCCGAGCGCGAGGCCGACGGCGAGGCCGAGCAGGCTCACCAGCAGGCCTTCTCCGGCGAGCATGACGCCGATCTGACCGCGGGTCATGCCGATGTGCCGCAGCACGCCGAACTCGCGCCGACGCGCGAGCACCAGCGCGCCGAAGCTGGAGGAGAGCCCGAACAGCCCGATGATCACCGCCACGGCCTCGAGCGCATAGGTCACCGCGAAGGTGCGATCGAAGATCCTGAGCGAGACCTCGCGGATCTCCTCCGGGCCGCTCATCTCGAGGTTGGCGCCGCCCGCGAGCCGCGCCTCGATGTCCCGCTTGATCTTGTCCGGATCCGCGCCGGGGACGAGCCACACCGCGGCGTCGTTGGCGTACGAATCGCCCGTGTAGCGCAGATACTCGTAGCGCTCGATCAGCACGGCGCCCTGTTGCCGCGCGTAGTCGCGCCACACGCCGGCGACGGTGAAGCGCGCGCGGCGCCCGCCCAGGGGAAGCTCGATCACCTCGCCGGGCTTCCAGCGGTAGATCGCGGCGGCGATCTCGCTCACCCACGCCGGCGGCGGCTCGCCCGGCCCGACCGCGTGCGGCGCGCCGAGAAGCGGCGGCACCCTGCCCTCGGCTTCGACCGCTCTCGCGAGCAACGCGAGCGGAGGCTTGTCCGGATCGATCGAGACGCGCTGGATGCGCAGGAACTCGATGCGGCGAATCCCCGGGATCCCCGCGATCGCCTGCTGCTCCGCCGTCGACAGGTAGGCCGTGTCCGAACCGGGTCCGGTTCTGACATACAGGTCCGCGGGCAGGATGCGCTCCAGCCATTCGTCGAGCGATTGCCGGAAGGAGGCGACCATGATCGCCATCGAGACCATCAGGCTGACCGCCGCGACGACCGCGGCCAGGCTCACCCCCGCCTGCCCCGGCGCTCCGCGCAGCTGCGCGAGCCCCAGCCGCAGCGACGCGGGGCCGAGCGCCGGCGCGATCCGGAACGCGAGCACCGCGATGCGCGGCATCAGCATCACCGTGCCCACGAGCAGCAGCGCGATCGCGAGATAGCCCGCGAGCGGCAGACCGCCTACCGGCCCGGCCTGGGTGAGGACCGCGCCGGCGAGAACCACCGCGACGCCCGGCCAGGCGCTCTGCAGCGGCTCGAAGGCGCGCGCCTCGTCGCCCGGCTTCAGCGCGGACGCGGGGGCGGCGCCGGCCGCCTCCAGCGCGGGCGCGAGGCTGCCGAGCACCGCGGCCAGAGTTCCCAGGACGAGAAAAAGGAGCAGCGCCGGCCAGTCGAGCGCGAGCTCGGGCACGAGCCCCCGGAAGTAGCCGCCGCCGAGCTCCGCGCCGAAGCGCCGCAATACGACGCCCGCGCTCGCATGGCCGAGCGCGATGCCGGCGAGCGCGCCGAGCGCGCCGACCGCCGCCGCCTCGGCGAGAAGCATCGCGACCAGGCCGCGGCGCGTGACTCCGAGGACGCGCAGCAGGGCGAGCTGCGCGCGCCGGCGCACGACGGCGAGCGCCTGCGCCGAGAACACCAGGAGACCGCCGGTGAACAGGGCCACCAGCGCGAGCACGTTGAGGTTGACGCGGTACGCGCGCGAAGGCGCGCCGCTGCGCTCGACGTCGGCCTCGGGGCGCTCGACCACGGTGCCCGCGGGCATCTCGGCCTGCAGCCGCGCCGCGAAGCGTTGCGGGTCGGCGCCGGGCCGCAGCCGCAGGTCGATGCGGTTGAGAAAGCCGGCCCGGCCGAACAGCGCCTGCGCCGCGCCGATATCGACGACGGCGAAGCGCTGGCGCTTGGCCTCGCCGATGACGCCGGCGACCTTCAGCGACTGCACGCGCAGCCCCACCTGGACGGGGAGCGCGTCATCCTTTTTCAGGCCCAGCCATTCGGCCGCGGCCGCCGACAGGAAGACCCGGTCCGGGCGCAGGAAATCCAGGCGGTCGCCCGGGCTTCCCGCGGCGAGGAAAGGCTGGACGCGCGCGGCGAGGAAGATGTCGATCCCCAGGATCTGGAGGGGCTCGCGACGTCCCGGAATCCTGGCGTCGACCTCGAGCACGGGGCTCGCCACCGCGACCTCGCGCAGGGCCGCGAGGCGCGGATAGAGCCCCTCGTCGAACCCGGGGCTCGCCCCGCGCACAGTGAGATCGGCCTCGCCCGACAGCGTCTGCACCGCGGCCCCGAACTCGTTGATCGCCGCCCGGTTGATCAGCTGGACGGCGTAGCCGAGCGCCACGCCGAGCGCGATCGCCAGCACCGACAGCGCGAGCCGGCCGCCATGCTGCAGGAACGGGGCGAGAACGAGGGAGCGCCGGACCCGGTATCGGCTCATTCCCCGATGTTAGCTGATGAGTCCGTGCCTCATCGAGAATTTCACCAGCTCGACGGTGTCGCGCACCTTGAGCTTCTTCATGATCCGCGCGCGGTAGGTCTCGACCGTCTTCGGCGACAGCGACAGGGCCTGCGCGATCGCCGCGTTGGTGCGTCCTTCGACCACCAGCTGCAGCACGTCGCGCTCGCGCAGGGAGAGGCTGTCGAGCGGGCTGACGTTGGTGCCCTCGCGCAGGTAGTCGTCGATGACCGTCTCGGTGATGCGATGGCTGAGGTAGCGCTTGCCCGCGCGCAGCGCGCGGATCGCGTCCACGACCTCTTCTCCCGCGGATTCCTTCAGCACGTAGCCCTGCGCGCCCGCCTGCAGCGCGCGGTAGATGTGCTCGGCGGAGAGATACATCGACAGGATCAGGACGCGCGTCTCCGGGCAGCGCTCGACGATGCGGCGCGTCGCCTCGACGCCGTCGAGCTCCGGCATGGCGATGTCCATGATGACGATGTCCGGGCGCAGGCGCAGCGCCTCGGCGACCGCCTCGCGGCCGTTGCCCGCGACCCCGACCACCTGGAGGTCGTTGCCTCCTTCGAGCAGCGCCCGCAATCCGTCCCGGACGACCGCGTGGTCGTCCGCAAGCATCACCGAAACCGGCATGAGGCCTCCTGCTTCAAGCGTTGTACTCCACCACGACCTGCACGCCGCTGTTGGGACCGGCCTTCAGGCTGAACTGCGCTCCGACCGCCTCGGCACGCTCCCTCATGATCAGCAGGCCCCAGCCCGCCTCGGCGCGGGGACCGTCGACGCGCTCCGGATCGAAGCCGACCCCGTTGTCGCGCACCGAGAGGACCGCGCTGCCGTTCTTGCGCCGGATGGCGATCTCCACGCGCTTGGCGCGGGCGTGCTTGGCGACGTTGTTGAGCGCCTCCTGCGCGATGCGGAACATCGCGAGGTCGACGGGCTTGGGCAGGTCCGCTCCCCTGCCCTCCTTCTCGAACGCGACCTGGATTCCGGTGCGGCGCGAGAAGCCGGTGGCGAGCGAGCGCAGCGCGGCGGGCAGCCCGTAGTCGTCGAGCGCGTGAGGACGCAGCTCCGCCATGACGTCGCGCATCGCGTCGACCGTGCCCTCGACGAGGGCGTTGCAGTCCTCGAGTCGCGCCGCGAGCTCCGGCTTCGTGCCCGCGGGGAGTCCTCCCGCGACGATGGACAGGTTGATGCCGAGCGCGGTGAGGTTCTGCCCCACCCGGTCGTGCAGCTCGGTCGCGAGCAGCCTCCGCTCGGACTCCTGCACCTCGACCAGGCGCCGCGAGGTGGTCTTGAGCCGGTCGGCGTAGCTGTGGAGGTCCTCTTCGGCGCGCTTGCGGTCGGTGATGTCGTGAACGATCTCCGAGAAGCCGCGCAGCTTTCCGGTTTCGTCGCGGAGCGGCGTCAGGATGACGTGCGCCCAGAACCGCGATCCGTTCTTGCGCACCCGCCAGCCTTCGCTCTCGTAGCGCCCCTGCAGCGAAGCGAACTGGAGCTGCATGCCGGGGTCGCCGCGGGTCGCGTGATCGGGCAGGAAGAAGCGCGAGTAGTGCTTGCCCATGATCTCGTCGGCGAGATAGCCCTCGATGCGCTCCGCTCCCAGGTTCCAGCTGGTGACGTAGCCCTTCATGTCGAGCATGTAGATGGCGTAGTCGCGCACGTTCTCGACCATCATGCGGAAGCGCTCCTGGGAGATACGCACCTGCTCCTCGGCGAGCTTCCTTTCGGTGACGTCCTGGCACACGCCGATGACGCGCACCGCCTTGCCGGTCTCGTCGCGGTCGACGCGGGCCTGGTTGTGAACGGTGCGCACGACGCCGTCGGGCCGCACGATGCGGAACTGGCTTTCGTAGCTCTTGCCGGTGCGCAGCGCCTCCTGGGCGAGCCGCGAGGTGCGCTCGCGATCGTCGGGGTGCACCAGCGGATAGAAGCCGTCGAAGCTCGAGGGGATCTGGTCGCGCCGGAGTCCGAAGATGCGCGACAGCTGATCCGACCAGGTGCGCGAGTTCGTCCGCAGATCCCATTCCCAGCTGCCCAGATTGGCGATGGCCTGCGCCTCCTGGAGCTGGACGTCGCGCGCGCGCAAGGCCTCCTCGGTCCGGCGCCGCTCGGTGACGTCGCGCGACACCGAGACCACCCGCTCGACCCGGCCCTGGGAATCGAGCGCCGCGCTGCGATAGGTCTCGATATCGCGCACTTCGCCGCGGCGCACGAGAATGCGGAAATCGGAATGGCTGTTCTCGCCGCTTTCGACCGTTCCGAGGAACGACCGCCGGACGCGCTCCCTGTCGTCGGGATGAATGTCCTGGAACGCGTCGGTGCCGAGCGGGGCCTCGGCGCCGCCGAACAGGCGGCAAAAGGCCGGATTCGCGTACACCCGCACGCCCTTGGGGTCGAGCACCGTGATCAGATCCGAGGCGTTCTCGGCGATCAGGCGGAAGCGCTCCTCGCTCTCGCGCACGGTCCTGGTCATTCGCTCGGCGAGCGCGAGGGCGCGGTTGCGGGACAGCGACAGGGAATAAAGCACGCCGAAAAGCAGGAAGCTCGACAACAGGCCGCCCGCCAGCACCCATGAAGGCCAGAGAGAGTCGAGGCGGCCGATTATTATTTCTTTCGGCGCGCTGTATTCCAGTTCCCAGAGCCTGCTGGCGATTTCCAGAGGCACCACATGAACGAATGTCGACCCGGGATCGGCTGCGGCCGATTGCGCGGAGGATTCCGCAGGCGACGGGCCGCTGTCGAACAGCAGACTCTTCCCGACGGATTCGGAGTGATCCCCGCCGGCGGGGCCGGCGTCGGACAGCCTGATGCGCATGTAACGCAGCATGTCCTCCTCGAGCGCCCCTCTGATCAGATTCTCGACATCGAAACCCGAGCCGACCGAACCGACGTAGGCCGCCCGCCGCTGCTCCACGGTGTCGACCGGCATTCCCTTCCTGTATGTAGCCAGCCGCATCGCCAGATAGATGGCTTCCTTCGCACGCTTTACCCGGAGAGGCTGCGCGGAGCTGATCAGCTTTCCGCTGTCCCGGCCCGAGCGCATGGCCGCCCCCACCTTGTCCGCGTGTGCAGCCAACGGGCTCACCCCGAGGTCGAGCCCGAACGCGAATTCATAGCCGGACATCGGCTCGAGGTAGATGATCACGAAATATTCGCTGCGCTCTCCGGGGGGGCGGATCGCGAACTGAGGGTAGCCTCGCGGGTCGCTGCTGGTATCGCGACGCACCGCTTCTTCAAAGCGCTTCCTCTGGCTGCCTGGAACGTACTGGGCATAGTTGAGAGAGATGAAGCCCGGGTAGCGTCGCTTGATATCGAGCGAGTCGACGAAACGATGAAATCGAACCCGGTCGACCGAGTCCTCGCTGGCGAACAGCGCCCTCAGCGCGTATAGAACGTTGCTGTAGGAATTGAGACGTCCTTCGATGATGCTGTTTGCGTCCGTCGCCTCGCGTTCAAACCGCAGCCGCGCGACATTCTCGACCGAATCCCGGAGCAGCGCGAACAGCAGAAAAGAGGCCACGACCCCGACGGTCAAGACCAGCCATGGCAGCACGGCCGGCCTGGTCGCTCCCTTCAAGACCTTGCTTATCTTCATGTCGTACGCGGATCGCCGCCCCTTGGATTGATACTACTCGCCGCCATCACAGTAGAAAAGGCCGGATTGCTCCGGCCTTCAAGACAGCCTTCGCTCAAAAGGGCGCCTGCCGTATCAGCATGCGGCTAGCGTGGGTCGCGCCAATCCGCTGTGCTGGATCGCCGCGCCGCACATCGCCGCGTCTCCGGTTCCGATCGCTGCGCCGCACATCGCCGCACCGCCGGCTCGGACCGCCGCACCGCACATCGCTGCAGTCTCGGGTTTTGCGAAGATTCCGGAACGACCGGCGTCTTGATCTTGCGTACCGCCGAATTCCTGCTGGTAGAGGCGCCGCGTCGCCTCTCCCGCCTTCGCAAGATTCGCTGCGTCCTCGGGGCCGCGCATGCCGAAGTAGGGAAAGTGGTGCAGAAAATTGCCGAACATCTTTTCGCAATCGTCGGCGTACTTCAGCGTATCGAGGATATGCCCGTGCCAGAAATTGTCGACATCCTTGCCCGGAGCGAGGGTCTCCTCGGGATGGATCGCCAGCAGCGTCAGAAAGCGCTTGTACGCCAGCTCCATCCTGTCGGCGTAATCACGCGACCAGCCATGGCCTTCTTCGCGGTCCATCAGTTTGAGCTTTATGGGATCGAGGTCGAGGGCCTGAATCGCCGCGATCACCCGTTCAACGGGTCGATCTGTGATTCTCGCTAGCATGTTTCCTCCTGTGAGATCGTGGAACCGCCGGGACGGGCTCGATCGGAGCGCGTCCGGCTGGTTGCTTTGGTATCGATACGGGTATCCGGCCTGGGGCCGTAGAAATAGACTCGAGCGCTCCACGCCCTCCTTTCACGGCCGCGAACAGCGAGACGGGTGCCCGAGAACCGGAGGTGCCGCGCAAGATGCGGGCGGTTTGGCCGGCTCCGCCCTATTGCACCGCGCCTAACGTTATCTAATCAGGAGGCTAGGGGATTTGCTGCCGGGGTAGTCCGACAATCCGTGTCAGGACAAACCCGACACGGGTTGGACGAAGGAAGGGTGAGGGGAACGGGCGCCCCGGTATTCCGGAGCACCCGCAGCTTTGCGAACTACGACCCGGCGACGATCACCAGGTTGTTCGTGACCGACTTGACTCCCGGCACGCCGGCGGCGACCTTGCCGGCCTTGTCCCGATTCCGCTTGTTGTTGGCCGTTCCGTAGAGCGTGACGACGCCATCCGACGCTCCGGCGTCGATCGCGAGCATCTTGAGCGCCGGGTCGGCGCTCAGGGCGGACTTCACCTTCCCCGCCAGAATCTTGTTCTCGTCGACCGGCGGCGGCTCGACCGGCTTCGGAGCCTCGATGGGCTTCGCCTTCGCGACCTCGACCGCTCCCTGGGCGGGCGCCTGCTGCGCCTTCGCGGGGGGCTCGCTCGAGAACCACGACCGGATCTGGTCGCACCCGCCGAGGCTCAGCGCCGCGGCGGCGGCGATGACGGCGTACAGGGCGCTGCGCCCTCTCTTGTTCTGGTTCATGACTTCGCTCCTTGGGTGACGGGGAATACGGACCTGTGACAGGGTACAGCCTGCATAGTTTCCCGGAAAGTCTTCGCGAGTGCGCCGGCGCGCGCGCTACACTTGCGCTCCCGACAGCCGGACTACCTCATGCCGATTCCGCTCGCGCTCGATCCGCAGCTCGCCGCCATCCACTCCGCGGAGTACCCGCGCTTTTCCGACGCCGAGATGGCGCGGCGCCGGACGGCCCTCCACGCGGTGATGGAACAGGCGGGCGTGGACCACCTGCTCATGTGCGGCGAGCAGCGCGCGGGCACCGGAGTGGGCTGGCTGACCTCGTGGCCGACCACGGTGGAGGCCTACGTGCTGGTCGCTCCGCGCGAGCCGCAGGTGATGTACATGGAGTGGTACAACCACTGGCCCCTCGCGAGGAAGCTCGCGCGCGACACCGAGGTGCTCTGGGGGGAGCACCGCGGCTTCGACAAGGTGCTGGACGACCTGAAGCGGCGCGGCGCGAAGCGCGTCGGAGTCATGGGCGCGCTCGGCTACGCGCGCTGCAGGAAGCTCGAGGCGGCGTTCGGCCCGCTGGCCGATCTGAACCGCGAGTACGTGCGGCTGCGGCTGGTGAAGTCGCCCGAGGAGATCCGGTGGATGCGGATCGCCGCCGCCCTCACCGACCTCGCCATCGAGGCGCTGCGGCGCGACGCTCGCCCCGGCATGACCGAGCGCGAGCTCGGCGCGATCTGCGAGTCGGCCTACCATCCGCACGGCGGCGTGACCTACATCCACTACTTTCTCGCGACGCCCATGGCGGCCCCCGAGTACTGCGTGCCGCGGCAGATCGAGTCCAGCCGGAAGCTGCTTCCGGGCGACGTCGTCGCCACCGAGATCACCGCGCAGTTCTTCGAGTATCCGGGGCAGATCCTGCGCAGCTTCACGGTCGCGTCCGACCCGACGCCGCTGTTCCGCCGCCTCTACGACACCGCCGAGGCCGCGTTCGACGCGGTCACGAAGGTCATCCGCCACGGCACGACCATGCGGCAGATCGTCGACGCGGCCGGCGTCATCGAGGACGCGGGGTTTACCGTCTACGACGACCTCATGCACGGCTTCGGCGGCGGATACTTCCCTCCCGTGCTCGGCTCGAAAAGCCGGCCGGCGGGACCGCTGCCGGAGATGACGCTGGAAGCGGGGATGACCTGCGTGGTGCAGCCGAACGTGATCACGCCCGATCAGAAGGCCGGCGTGCAGGTCGGAGAGCTGGTGCTGGTGACGAAAGACGGGTTCGAGAGGATGCACCGCGTGGAGCGCGGCCTCTTCAGGATCGGATAGCCGCTCAGCGCCGCGCCGGATCGTCGCGCGGCAGCACGTCGCAGAAGGCCTCGAAGCGCTTCCATTTCGGCACCGGCGGCGTATGCCCCGGCCGCGGCGAATAGGGCGAGGCCTCGACCAGCGCCATGCGATGAATGTAGCGCGGGCAGTTGGGGAAAATGCGCGTCGCGCGAACGCGCACGACCAGTTGCGCCCCCTCGAAGGCCGCCAGCAGCGGATCGCCTTCGGCGATGGACGCCCTGCCGTTGACCCTCAGGCGGTTGGGCCGCTCGAAATCGATGAACAGCAGCGCGACCGCCGGATTGACGAGCACGTTGCCGAGGCTGCGGAACATGCCGTTGCCGTCGTAGCTGGGAAACGCCAGCTCGTCCGGCGCGGTCACGCGGACGAATCCCGGCTCGCCTCCCTTATACGAGCAATCGGGCTGCCCCTCCGCGTCCGCCGTCGCGAGGAAGAACAGGCGGCGGCTTTCGATGAACTCGCGATCCTCGCCCGTGAACGCCGTGCGCCCGAGCTTCTCGTCGAGCCGGTCGGCGAGCCGGCGCGTGTCGAAGCGGTCCTGCAGCCGCCGCATACCCTCGTGATACGGAGGCGTGCTCATTCCGGCTCCGACTTCGCTACTCACTTCGGCACGCGCACGTGCTCGATGATCTCCGGGTAGGCGATCTCGATGCGCGGATCGGCCTGCAGCGCCGCCGAGACGTCGGCGATGTCGGCGCCCGGCTTGACCTTGTAGAACACCGTCTGGAGCTGCTCGTACGCCTTCGACTTCTGCAGCCCGTGGCTGCTCGCGATCGCGTCGGCGTCGGACATCTTCTTCGGCCTGACAATCAGAGTCCCCGTCAGCACGCCCAGCGTTCCGGTCCGCGTGTTCACCACCGTGGGAAAGACGCTCGCGCTTCCGGCGCTCTGCAGCACCGCCGGCCTGGACGTGGCGGAACGATAGAGCACCAGCTTCCCCTTCGTCTCGACCAGCTGCGCGCCGCTGTCGCTGGTGCGCGCGATCGCGGCCTGCGGCTGCTCGTTGGAATTCGCGAGTGTCACGGCGAAAACCTGCGGCAACTGCTGGTATTGGTCGCCGCTTCCCTTGAGCGTCTTGCCGCGCTCGAGCGACTTGAGCATCGCCGCGCGGTCGGTGCCACCCGGCTTGCCGGAGCTCTGATATTTCTGCGCAAGAGCCGCAGGAGCTATCAACAGCAGGCTCAGCGCTACGATTCGGAAATTCATCATTCCTCCAGGATTGAGCGTGCGCCGAGGCCTAGTGACCGTAGACCCTGATCGCCCAGCCGGTCAGCGTACCCGTGTCTCCCGCCAAACCGTCCACTACCTTGATCGTCCAG
>DASSQD010000047.1:0-87865 GCA_035702665.1 Burkholderiales bacterium | reverse complement strand
CAGGGGTAGAGGTGCCCAAGCACGAGGACACGGAGGAGACCTTCGCCGACCTCAAAGCGAGGATCGCCAAGACGATCGATTTCATCCAGACGCTGAAGCCCGTGCAGATCGACGGCAGCGAGGAAAAGAACATCCACCTGAAGCTCGGGCAGCGCGAGGTGGACTACAGGGGGATGCAGTACCTGCTGGGGCACGCCCTGCCGAATTTCTACTTCCACGTCACGACCGCGTACGACATCCTCCGACACAACGGTGTCGAGCTCGCAAAGCGCGACTATCTCGCCAATCCGTAGTCGCGCGTCACTTGCCGCGCGAGGCGACGAACCTCGCGCGCTCGCCGACCGCGTTGAGAAGGGACATCGCGAAATCCGGGCTCGCCTTCACCAGGTCGAGGAAGGTGTTCCTGCCGATCGCGAGCAGTCCGCAATCAGTCTCGCATGCGACGGTGGCGAGGCGCGTGGTGCGGTCGACCAGCGCCATCTCGCCGAACACGCCGCCGGGCCCGATCTTCTCCACGACCTTGCCCTTGATCGAGACTGCGAGCCGGCCCTCGGTCACCACGTACATCAGCACGCCCGCCTGCCCCTCCGCGAATACGGTCTTGCCGCGCTCGTAGCGCACCGAGGTCTGCCCGAGGGCGCGGTTGAGCACCGCCAGCGCGGACTTGTCGAACACCGCCGACTCTTTCAGCTTGCCCGGTGCCGCTGCGTCTCCGGGCTCGCGCTTTCCGAGCGCGTCGCGGATGCGCCGGATCATGACGCTCATCAGCATCAGCGCGAATTCGGGCTTCCTGCGCAGCGCGGCCTGGAACTGGCTCTCGTCGAGCGCAATCACGCGGGAGGGAACCTTCGCGACGGCGCTCGCGCTGCGGGGCATCTGGCTGATCGACGCCATCTCTCCGAAGACCTCGCCCTTCCTCACCGTGGCGAGGGTCTTGCCGTTCGCGGTGAGGCTGACCTCGCCGTCGAGGAGGAGGTACATCTTGTCGCTCTTGAGAAGGAGCCGGCTTCCCTTCTCGTTTTCGGCGAAGAGGATAGTGCCCGGCGCCACGGTCTCCGTCTTGCCGGTCGAGCTGAAGAACTCCATTGCCATCGCCGGATCGTAGATCGAAGCCGGCGCCGCGGCGGGGGCCGTGGCCGGCTTCGGTGATTCCTTCGGCTTCGTGAAGTCCAGGTCGCTCATTCGCGCGTCTTGGTTCGGTCCACGTACCCAACTCCGGGCAGACTATGACAAAATTTCGTGCGGTTGTCAGCGCCGGCCGGCGCACCCGAAAAGGAGGAGACATGCGTACTCGAGCCAGTCTCGTTGCGGCGCTCGCCGCCATGCTCGCCGCGTTTGCGAGCGCCGCATACGCTCAGGAGGAGGGATCGGGGTCCGGATCGGGCGCGCGAACACCGTCCGCGTCTCCCGAAGCGCGGAAATTCCTCGCGCCGGCCAGCCAACTCGTCGCGATCCGCGCCGGTCGGCTGTTCGACGCCAGGTCGGGGAAGATGCTCGCCAACCAGCTGATTCTCGTCCGCGGCGATCGCATCGCCGAGGTCGGCGCGGGAGTGCAGGTTCCGGCCGGCACGAGCGTGCTGGACTTGGGCCAGGCGACGGTGCTTCCCGGCATGATCGACGGGCACGTTCACCTCAATCTGCAGGCGCCCAACACGCCCGCCAAGCGTGCGCTGATCGCGCTCGCCAACGCGCAGGTCGATCTTGAGGCGGGATTCACCACGGTTCTAGACATGGATTCGCGCGGCGGATTCAACACGGTCGATATTCGCGACGCGATCAACTCGGGCATGTTCCTCGGGCCGCGAATGCAGGTCGTCGGCCAATCGATCAACCAGCGCGCCACCAACTACTACCCGGACCTGCAATCGTTGCGCTACTACGAGGGATTCACGGAGAACAAGAACACCAATTCTCCCTGGCTCGCCCGTGCCGCGGTGCGCGAGGCGAAACTGCACGGCGTCGACTGGATCAAGATCTACACGACCCAGGACTTCGTCGGGCCGGTCCACATGTGGAAGGCCGACGCGACGCTCGTCGCCAGCCCGTCGCTGACGTTCGAGGAAGTCGAGGCGATCGTCGACGAGGCGCACCGGCTCGGGTTGAAAGTGGCCTGCCACACCTACGGCGGCGAAGGCATGGCGAGCTGCCTCAAGGCGGGGGTCGACTCGCCCAATCACCTGCTCGAGCTCGACGACGCGGGGCTGAAGCTGCTGCTGCAGAAGAAGCTCTACTTCGTTCCCACGATCGACGACCTGATCTCGCTCGAGAAACCCGACTTGCGGGAAACCGGCGGAAGGAACTCGCGCCTGAAGCTCATGGAGCAGGCGTTCAAGAAGGCACTGGCCGCCGGCGTCACGATCGTGTTCGGCAGCGGCGCCACCTCGCCGACCATTCCTCACGGAAGGCAGGCCGACCAGTTCGCTTACTTCGTCAAATGGGGAATGACCCCCGCGCAGGCGCTGCAGACGGCCTACCTTCCCGCCGCCCGCATGCTGAACTACGGCTGGGAAAGGGACATTGGATCGATCGAGAAGGGCAAGTTCGCCGACATCATCGCCGTCGCGGGCAACCCGCTCGATAACGTCGCCGAGATGGAGAAGGTGAAGTTCGTGATGAAAGGGGGGCTGGTCGTGCGAAACGACCTCGCTGCACGCTAGGCGCTCTACGCGTCGAAACGGCTCTCCGACCGACACTCAGCGTCAGTTTCTGACGAAATCCAGCCAGCGGCCCGGCACCCGGCGGGGTATCTTGCAAAGGGACGACGGCCTGTTTGATAATGTATATCAGAAGCTTATCTGGTCGCCGGCCATCTGGCACGGCGCTTGCAGCCGGAGGGGGCATGCGCAGATACGGCAAAGAGAGCGGCTTTACCATCATCGAGCTGATGATCATCGTCACGATCATCGGCGTACTGGTGGCGCTTGTGCTGCCGAACATGCGATCCAACGCCGCGCGCGCGAGGATGACAGAGGCGATGCTCGCATTCGGACCTTGCCGTGCGCTCGTCACGGAAGTCTACGGAGCGGCGGGCGACTCGCCGGGAGCGAACAGTTGGGGCTGCGAGATCACGAGCAACGTGTCCCAATACGTTGATTCGGTACAGACTACCGACGAAGGAATCATCAAGATCTCGCTGAAGGGTTTCAACGACCTGCGGATCGATTTCCACACGCTGACACTTGCGCCGCTCGACAACACCGGAAACCTGCCGTCGGGCAACGGTGCACCGGTGACGAGATGGCGCTGCGGCGCGCAGATCGACCTCACAGACGTGCCGGTGCAATTCCTACCCTCCAGTTGCAGAGGTTGACGGCAGCAGCGTAGCGGGGCCATCATCTGGCCTCGCAGTGCAACGCAGGTCGCTTTTCCCCAACCGGAGAGAACTATGTCCGAATCGCGTGCCGCGAGGCTATGGCTGTCAGCGCTGGCTCTTTCGGCGATCGTCGCGTGCGCGTTCGCGCAGTCGCCCAAGACGGAGTTCCAGCCCGAGATCGGCCAACAGGGCAAGGACGTGGTCTGGGTGCCTTCGCCGCAGGCGCTGGTCGACAAGATGCTCGACATGGCGAAGGTTACGCCCAAGGATTTCGTCATGGATCTCGGTTCGGGCGACGGGCGCACGGTGATTACCGCCGCAAAGCGCGGCGCGAATGCGCTCGGCGTCGAGTACAACCCCGACATGGTCGCCCTGTCCAGGCGCAATGCCGAGAAGGCGGGAGTCACGGACAAGGCGCGCTTCGTGGAAGCCGACATCTTCAAGACCGACCTCAGCAAGGCCACCGTCATTTCGATGTTCCTTCTGACCGATCTCAACCTCCGGCTCCGGCCGACGATACTCGCCCTCAAGCCCGGAACCCGCATCGTCTCCAACACGTTCCGGATGGGAGAGTGGGAGCCCGATCAGACCGCCGAGCTCGGCTGCGACACTTATTGCACGGCCTACCTGTGGATCGTGCCCGCCCGCGTCGAGGGCAACTGGAAGAGCGGGCAGGGCGAGCTGGTTCTGAAGCAGGATTTTCAGAAGGTCTCGGGAACGCTGAAGAACGGAAACGTCTCCGCGCCGATCTCGCGCGGCAGCCTGAGCGGCGACCAGATCCATTTCTTGGCCGGCGGGTCGGAGTATCGCGGCCGCGTGAATGGGAACTCGATCGAGGGGACGGTCGTGTCGAACGGCAAATCGAACGCCTGGAAGGCTAGTCGATCCTGACTCCGGTCGCCTTGACCACCTCTCCGTACTTGGCGTATTCGGCGCGGATCAGGTCGGCGAACTCCTCGCGCGTGGAGACGAAGGGCTCCAGGCCGCCCACGCCGAGCACCTTGTCGCGCAGTTCGGTCCCGGCGAGAAGGCGGTTGATCTCCTCGTGCAGCTTCGCGAGCACCGGCCTAGGCACGCCCGCCGGCGCGAAGATTCCGATCCACGCGGTGACCTCGAGCCCCGGGTAGAACTCGCTCAGCGTCGGAAGCTCTGGCAAAGCCGCCGAGCGTTTCTTCCCGGCCACGCCGAGTCCGCGCAGCCTGCCCGCCTTGATGTGCGCCGTGACGGAATTTCCCCCGAACATGACCGGCACCTCTCCGGCGAGCAGCGCCACCGTCGCGGGCCCGCCGCCCTTGTACGGCACGTGCACCAGGTGGATGCCGGCGCGTGCCTTCAGCATCTCCATCGTGAGATGGTGCTGGCTGCCGTTGCCGATCGAGGCGTAAGCGAGGGGCGGCCGCGCGTGCCTCGCGTACTCCAGGAACTCGCGAAAGTCCCTTACCGGCAGCGATGGATTCACCGCGAGGACCATCTGCGTGGTGACGAGCGTGGCGACCGGAGCCAGATCCTTCAATGTGTCGACCGGTAGGTTCGGGTAGAGGTGCGGACTGATGACGATCTGGCTGTCCTGTCCCAGGAGCAGCGTGTATCCGTCGGGCGCCGACCTGGCGGCAAGTTCGCTCGACAGGTTGCCGTTGGATCCCGGACGGTTCTCCACGACGACCGGCTGGCCCAGAGCCTCGCCCAGCCGGGGCGCGACCACGCGCGCGATAGTGTCGGTCGCCCCGCCGGGCGGATTGGGGACGAGCAGGCGGATCGGACGGACGGGGTATTGCGCCGAGGCCACGGCGCAGAACGCCGCGGCCAGAAAACCGGCCGTGATGGGGGAGAGTTTCACGCTTCGATTCTACGCTTGGATGTGACACAATCAGCGCCCTGACGGGATGTCGCGGTGCAGACGGGAGTGGGCGTGCCGGAACCTGCGGTTCAGCTGGACCTGACCCTTCAGGTCGGCAAGTACGAGATCCAGCGGGCGCTGGGCAAGGGCGCGACCGGGACGGTGTACCTCGCCACAGACACCTTCACCGGGCGGGAGGTCGCGCTCAAGACGATAGAGCCCGAGGTGTTCCGCGATCCCGAATTCGGGTCGGTTTACCGAACGCAGTTCAAGAACGAGGCCTCGCTCGCAGGCAAGCTCCGGCATCCGCACATCGTCGCCATCCTCGACGCCGTGGTGGCGGAGGAATCCGGGCATATCGCCATGGAGTACGTGAAGGGCGGCGACCTCTCCCAGCACGTCAAGCCAGACAAGCTGCTGCCGGTCGCCGACGTGCTTCAGATCGCGTTCAAGTGCTGCGGTGCGCTCGAGTACGCAGCCAAGGAAGGTGTGGTCCACCGCGACATCAAGCCGGCGAACCTGATGATTTCCGAGGGCACCGACGTGAAGATCTCGGATTTCGGCGCGGCCTACCTGCGCAAGAGCCACGCGGTGCAGAGCGCCGCGATGGGGTCGCCCTACTACATGTCCCCCGAGCAGGTGACGGATCGCGAGGTCGGCTTCCACAGCGACATGTACTCTCTCGGCGTGGTGCTCTACGAGCTGCTCACCGGTAAGAAGCCGTACACGGCCGACACACTCGAGGCACTGAGCCTCAAGATCCGGGGCGAGGACCCGCTTGCACCGAGCAAAGCGAGGGCCGGACTGCCGAAATCGCTCGACGCGATCGTCGCGCGTGCGATGGCGAAGAAACCCGAGCACCGCTTCCCGACCTGGGGCGAGTTCGCGCTGGCGCTGTCGAACGCCGTGCAGGAAGTGCTGCCGCCGGACGCGATACCCGACACCGAGAAATACATGGTTCTCAAGAAGGTCGAGATGCTCGCGGGCCTCTCCGATACGGAGTTCTGGGAACTGGCGCGAGCCGGGGACTGGGCGCGCGTGTCGCCCAAGCAGACGATCGTGAGCGAGAACGCGAAGGGAAAGAGCTTCTACTTCATCGGCCGGGGGCAGGCGAAGGTCACGCGGCAGGGGCGGCTGCTCAACATGATCAATGAGGGTGAGTGCTTCGGCGAGATGGCGTATATCCGCGGCGGCGAGGTGCCGCGCAATGCGACGGTCGAGTCCGCCACCGACCTGTTGCTCGCCAAGTACCGGCCGGATGCCGTCGGCAGGATGAGCCTGGGCGCGCAGCTCTACTTGACGCGCGCGCTGGTCCGGAACCTCGCCGACAGGCTGGAGCTCGCAAACGCGCGCCTCACCCGCTGACCGCATGAAGATCGATTGGGACGTTCCGGTCGTGATGGACGACGGCCTCACCCTGCGGGCCGACGTGTTCCGACCCGAGGCCGAGGGCCGCTATCCCGTCATCCTCAGCTATGGCCCGTACGGCAAGGGGCTCGCTTTCCAGGAAGGCTACAAGGGCAACTGGGAGATCATGGCGCGCGACACTCCCGACGCGGTCGCGGGCAGCAGCAACCGCTACGCCAACTGGGAAGTCGTCGATCCCGAGAAGTGGGTGCCCGACGGCTACGTCTGCGTGCGCATCGATTCGCGCGGTGCCGGCCGCTCGCCCGGGTATCTGTGCCACAACAATCCGCGCGAGACGCGAGACATCCATCTGTGCATCGAGTGGGCGGCGAAGCAACCCTGGTCGAGCGGCAAGGTGGGAATGAACGGCATCTCCTACTACGCGAGCAACCAGTGGCGCGCCGCCGCATCGCATCCACCGCACCTCGCCGCGATCTGCGTCTGGGAGGGCTGGAACGACGCTTACCGCGAGAGCGCGCGCCATGGAGGCATCATCTGCGCCTTTCGCAAGAACTGGCAGGACATGCAGGTGAAGACGGTGCAGCACGGTCAGGGCGAGCGAGGCGCGAAGAGCCGCGTCACCGGCGAGTTGGTGTGTGGCCCGGAGACGCTGTCGCCTGCGGAGCTGGAAAGGAACCGCGAGGACATGTGGCAGTCGTTCCTGTCGCGCGAGCTGTGGGACGACTACTACGCCGAGCGCAGCCCGGATCTCTCCAAGGTAACCGTGCCGCTGCTGTCCGCGGCGAACTGGGGCGGGCAGGGCTTGCACACGCGCGGCAACTTCGAGGGCTTCGTCGGCGCGGGATCGAAGCAGAAATGGCTGGAAGCGCACGGCGGTTCGCATTGGGCGCCGTTCTACACCGACTACGGCGTGAAGCTGCAGAAGCGCTTCTTCGATCACTTCCTGAAGGGCGCCGACAACGGCTGGGACGGGCAGCCGCGGGTGCAGCTCCAGGTGCGCCATCCGGGCGAGAAGTTCGTGGTGCGCCACGAGAACGAATGGCCACTCGCGCGCACGAATTGGACACGCCTTTATCTCGATCCGAACGGACTGAAGCTGTCCGAGAGATCCGCCGCGGCGGACGCTTCGATCGCCTACGAAGCGATGGGCGAGGGGGTGACGTTCTCCACGCCGCCGCTCGAGAAGGAGACGGAAATCACCGGCCCGTCGGCGCTGAAGCTCTTCGTGTCCTCTTCGACGGCCGACGCCGACATCTTCGCGGTACTGCGCGTGTTCGATCCGCAGGGCAAGGAGGTTTCGTTCCAGGGCGCGCTCGATCCGAAGACGCCGGTCGGGCAGGGGTGGTTGCGCGCTTCGCACAGGAAGCTCGATCCGAGGCGCTCGCTGCCCTACCGGCCTTTCCACACCCACGACGAGAAGCAGCCGCTCGCTCCGGGTGAGACCTACGAGCTGGACGTCGAGATCTGGCCGACCTGCATCGTCGTGCCCAGGGGCTGGCGCATCGCGCTCACAATACGCGGCAAGGACTACGACCACGGGGGCGAGGCGGCCTCGCTCACGAACATGAAGAACCCGATGCGCGGCTGCGGGCCTTTCATCCACGACGACCCGACCGACCGGCCGCTCTCCATTTTCGGTGGAAAAGTCACCCTGCATTTCGGCGCGAAGCGCCAGACCCATCTGCTCCTGCCGGTCATCCCCGCGAAGTAGCCGCATGCGCGCGGAGCTGGTCTCCATTCCCACAGCCGCGCAGCCCCTCGACGGCCTGTACTACGAGCCCGAAGGCGGGCGCGCGAAGGGGGCGGCGCTGCTGCTCCACGGGAACACCATGAACTTTTACACCGGGCCGCTGCGCTTCCTGCCGCCCGTGCTCGTCCGCATCGGCCTCGCGTGCCTCGCGTTCAACCGGCGCGGGCATGACGTTCTCTCGACGCGCTCGAACCGAATGGCCGAAGGCGGCGCATTCCAGACGGCCGCCGAAGGCATCGAGGACAACCGGCTCGCGGCGCGCTTTCTCGCCGCACGCGGGTTCGATACCCCGGTGGTGATCGGCCACAGCAACGGCGGCATGCTCGCCGTGCGCCATGTCGCCGATCGCCCGAAGACTCCGGCGCTGGTGCTGCTGTCGGCCCACGGCGGCGGCAAGGACATCGTTCAGAAAGGGGCGAGAAGCGGTCTGATGGTCGGCGATCGCGTCGAGGAGTTCGCCGCGCGGGCGAGAGAGATGGTGACGGCGGGGCGCGGCCGCGAGCTGATGCTGATGCCGGGCTGGTGGTATGCGATCAGCGCCGAGAGCTTTCTCGACCGCCTGACCGAGACGCCCGACACGCTCGAGCTCGCTTCGAAGGTGAAGTGCCCGTCGCTATTCGTGCGCGGCGATAAGGAGCCGCGCGAGCAGTATCCGGCCGAGGAGTTCAGCGCCCGCGCCGGCGGTCCGTGCACGGTGGAGATCGTCCCCGACTGCGACCATTTTTACAACGGGCGCGAAGAGGCGGTCGGGGCTCTGGTCGCGAGCTGGCTGCACGGAGCGCTGCAGCTTTAGGCGCGGCGGCCTTAGAATGGACGCAGAACGGGAGAGGACGTCATGAGACTGCTTGGTGCATTGAGCTTTGCGCTGATCGCGCTCGCCGGTACCGCCACGGCCCAGAACTACCCGACGAGGCCGATCAAGGTCATCGTTCCGTACCCGCCCGGCGATGCTGCCGACATCCTGGCGCGTCTCATCGGGCCGAAAGCGTCCGAACATCTCGGTCAGCAGATGGTGGTCGAGAACCGACCCGGCGCCAGCGGCCAGATCGGCATGGAAGTCCTCAAGAACGCGGCTGCCGACGGCTACACCATCGGAGTCGGTCAGGGCGGCAATCTCGTGGTGGCGCCGCACACTTACAAGAAGATTCCGTACGATCCGCTGAAGGATTTCGTGCCGATCGCGGTGCTCGCGACGAACTACCTCGCGGTGGTCGCCAACCCCAATGTCCCTTTCAAGACGGCGTCCGAGATGGTCGCCTGGGCCAAGGCGAACCCCGGGAAGCTGACGCTCGCGACCAACGGCGAGGGTGGCTTTCCGCACCTTGCGTTCGAGAACCTCGCGGCAATGGCAGGCTTCACCTTCCAGCACATCCCGTACAAGGGCGCGGCGCAGATCGCCACCGACGTCATCGGGGGACAGGTGCAGCTCGGGATCGGCGCCTACACCAGCCTCTCTCCGCACGTGCTCTCGGGACGGCTCCGGCTCATCGCCGTGACCAATCCCGTACCCGTGCCGAACAAGCCCGAGCTGCCGATCTTCGCCGACGCCGTTCCCGGATACGATTCGCGCGGCTGGTTCGGATACGTCGCACCCGCAGGCACGCCCCGCGAGGTCATCCGCGTGCTGAACGAGGAGATCAACCGCGCAATGAAGCTGCACGACGTCGCGGACAAGATGGTCGCCGTGGGTCTCATCATCGTCACCGAGTCCCCGGAATTCTTCGGCGAGATGATCCGCAGCGACTACGCGAAATACGGCAAGCTCGCGCGCGACATCGGGTTTCAGCCGCAGTGAGGCGGCTCGGCGCGGCCACCTGGATCTTTCTCCTCGCTCTGTCGCCGCCGGCCCTCGCCTGGGGTCCGGAAGGCCATCGCATGGTGGGCGACATTGCCGCGCGGTATCTCAGCTCGAAGACCCGCGCGCAGGTATCCGAACTGCTCAAGTATGACCGCTTGCCCGGCGGCGAGCCCTCGGGGCGGAGCACGCTCGGCGATATCGCGAACTGGGCGGACGAGATCAAGGACTTCGAATGGGGCAGGCGCCGCGCCTCGTGGCACTACGACGACGTTTCGCTGTGCGGCCCGGCGGAGTACGCAAGGTATTGCCGCCGCGGGCGTTGCGCGTCGGCGGAGCTCGCGCGCCAGATCGAGGTGCTTGCCGATCCGCGCGCAAGGCCGAGGGCCAGAAACGAAGCGCTGAAGTGGGTCGTGCACCTGGTCGGCGACATTCATCAACCTCTGCACGCCGCCAACCGCGGCGACCGCGGCGGCAACCTCGTGCAGGTGTCGTTCTTCGGGGAGCGCGAGAACCCGCCTTTCGGCAATCTCAATCTGCACGCGGTCTGGGATGTGCAGATCCTCGCGAGGCGGGTCCGCCAGCGTGGCGGAGAGCGCGCCTTCGTCTCGGCTCCGATCGCCGAGGCCGATCGCAAAGCCTGGGAGCAAGGATCGATCCCAGACTGGATCGCGGAAAGCCACGCGCTCGCGGGCGACCGCGTCTACGCGCCGCTCGCGGTTTCGTGCGGCAAGCGGATCCGGGGCGTGGTCGAGATCGGCGAGAGCTACTACGTGGACGCCGCGCCGGTGGTCGACCTCCAGATCCGGAAGGCCGGGGTGCGGCTCGCACGCGTGCTCAACGACGTCCTGGGCGGGGAAAGGGAGGGGCGCTGGAATCTGCCGAACGCCGGCGCGCCTGTGCATTAATGCACGGAGTTGCCGCATCCTGCCTGGAAGGCCCGAGAAGCATGCGGGCAAGCGTCGTGAGCTTTGTTTCGTAATATATTTCATTGCCCTGCGCTGTGCCCGGTGCGAGACTTGCTTCTCTAAAACGTGCCGGCACGCGGGCGGAGAAGACGCGTCCTTGCCTGAGGAGAACCAGGGAACCATGAACGGGCCCGATCGTCATCGCGAATTCGTCGTTCCTGACGGCGAGGTGCTCTTTTACTCGCTCTTCGGGCAGACCGCGGTCGGCGTCGCGGTCGGCTCGCTCGACGGGACCTTCCTGCGCGTGAACGAGGCGCTGTGCCGCCTGCTCGGCTACGAGGAGCAGGAGCTGCTTGAGAAGTCCTTCGAGGAAATCACGCACCCCGATGATCGGCAGGCGTCCGAGGAATTTCAGCAGGAGCTTCTTTCGACCTCGCAATCGCGCGTCTATGAGAAGCGCTACCTGCACAAGAGCGGGTCGACAGTCTGGGTGAGGATAACGGGCACGCTGGTCAGGGACGAATCGGGAACGCCTCAATGTTCCGTCGCGCTGATCCACGACATCACCGAGCTCAAGCTCGCCGAGGAGGCGCTCAGGGCGAGCGAGGCCCGCTTCCGTCGGATGGTGGAGATGGGCTCCGACTGGTACTGGACTCAGGACGAGAATTTCCGCTTCGTCGAGCTGCCCGGCGTCGAAAAGCGCGGCCTCGGCCAGGAATTCTTCGCCGGCAAGACGCGGTGGGAGCTCCCCGGCATCGCGCCGCTTCCCGAGAGAGTCTGGCAGCAGCATCGCGAGAAGCTGGAGCGGCACGAGCCTTTCACCGATTTCGTCTACGTGAGCACGGACGGCAAGGGTGAGCCGCGCTACCTGAGCGTGACCGGCGAGCCGATCTTCGACGCGCAGGGGCGGTTCAAGGGCTACCACGGCATCGGCAAGGACGTCACCGAGAGGGCGCAGGCGCAGAAAGCGCTCGAGGACAGCGAGCAGCGCTACCGGATGCTGTTCGAGATCCATCCCCACCCCATGTGGGTGGTCGAGGCCAAGACGCTGCGCTTTCTCGCCGTCAACCAAGCTGCAGTGGCCCAGTACGGTTACACCGGGGACGAGTTCCTCTCGATGAGTGCCGATCAGCTCCGATACCCGGAGGACATCGCCAAGCTCCTCCGGGATTTCCAGGACCAGAGCCGCTCGTACATGCAGCGGGCGGCGCGGCACCGCAAGAAGAACGGCGATGCGATCGACGTCGAGATTGTGTCCTTCAATCTCGAGTTCGACGGCAAGCCCGCGCGCCTCGCCGTAGTCAACGACGTCACCCAGCGCCTGAAATCGGAAGCGCAGGCACGCGAGCTGGAAGAGCGTTATCGGGCGCTCCTCGCCTCCCGCAACGGAAAGGGGCGCTAGTCCGCGGCACGTGCTGCGGCTTTGGGCAGCTGCCCAACGTACGCGGAAGGCGCCAGCAATACTGATCTATTGTATTCTCTCGCTCAAACACGAGCGGGGACCGGATTGAAATTCTCCTTTTTCCACCTGATGCCTTACACGCATCTGGAGCTGGAATCGCACGAGTGGCCGTTCCCCAACCGCTACTTCGACCCGGCGAAGGCGAGCGCGCTCTACCGCACGTACGTCGAAAGCATGATCCACGCGGAGTCCTGCGGATTCGACTGGGTGGGCTGTAACGAGCATCACTTCAGCCCCTACGGGATGATGGCGAATCCGAACCTCATCGGCGGCGCGCTCGCGTATTCCACGAAGCGCTCGAAGATCGCCATCACAGGGAACCTGGTTCCCCTCAACAACCCGATTCGCGTAGCCGAGGAATACGCGATGCTCGACTGCATGACGGGCGGGCGTCTGGTCGCCGGGCTGATGCGCGGCATTCCGCACGAGTACCTCGCGTACAACATCCCGCCGGGCGAGTCCTGGGAGCGGCAGCGCGAAGCGGTGCAGCTGATCCTCAAGGCCTGGACCGAGCCCGAGCCCTTCGGTTGGGAAGGCAAGCACTTCCAGTACCGCCAGGTGTCGATCTGGCCCAAGCCGATGCAGAAGCCGCATCCGCCGCTGCTGATCTCGGCGAGCAACGCCGACTCGGCGAAGTTCGCCGCCGAGATGCGCGCCACCATGGGCATGGTGCTGCTCGCCGACCTGCCGAGCGGCAGGGATTGCATCCGCATCTACAAGGAGGCGGCCAGAGCAGGCGGCTGGGAGCCGGCGCCCGAGAACATCCTCGTCGGCATGCACACCTGCATCGCCGAGACCGACGAGGAGGCGCGTCGCTGGCTCGGCCAGGGACTGAAGTATTTCGACGAGGTGCTGATGGGCGGCTTGCAGCTCTCGCAGCGCATCGTGCTGCAGAAGACGCGCTATTTCGAGAGCGAGGAGAGCCGCGACCGCTGGAAGAGCCGGCTCGACAAGCGCCGCACGCTCACGCTCGACGAGCAGATCGAGCGCGGCACGGTGCTGTGCGGCAGTCCCGAGACGGTCGTGAAGCAGATCAAGCGCATCCACGCCGAGCTCGGCCACGGAGTCTTCAATTTCACCGTGAAGGTCGGCACGCTGCCCGACGACGTTATACGCAAGGGCATGGAGCTCTTCCGCGACCGCGTGCTGCCGCAGGTCCGGGACCTGTGATGCAACCTCAAGCGAGCAAGATAGCCCTGTCCTCCGGCGAGCTCAGCTTCTACGCCGCGGGCGAGGGGCGCCCGCTCGTGTATCTGCATCCCGCGGGCGGCGTGCGCTGGACCAAGGTGCAGGACGAACTAGCGAAGTCCTTCAAGCTGCGGGTGCCGATCATGCCCGGGTTCGATGGAACGCCGGCGCACACCTCAGTGAAGTCGATGAAGGCGCTGGCCGCGCTCGCCGCCGAGTTCATCGAGAAGACGGTCGGCGGTGCCTGCGACCTGATCGGCTGCTCCTTCGGCGGCTACCTCGCCGCCTGGCTCGCTGCGCAGCGGCCAGCCCTCGTGGATCACCTCGTGCTCGAATGCCCGGCCGGCTTCCGTCCCAAGGGCCATGGGGGACGGCCGCCGGACCCGGAGGAGCTGAAGAAGCTCCTGTTTCTTCACCCGGAAAAGCTTCCGCCCGAAACAAAGAGCGCCGAGATCGAGGCTGCGAACCGCAAGATGCTCCCGCACTACGGCTATTCGCCGGACACGGACGAGGAACTCCTCGCGCGTCTGCCCTCGATCGACCAGCTCACTCTGATCCTGCACGGCACCGCCGACCGCATGATCCCCAAGGAGAGCGTGCAGCTCCTGAAGAGCCGCTTGCCGCACGCCTATCTCGTCTACATCTGGGATGCGGCGCACGCGATCGAGGTCGATCAGCCCGAGCGCATGCTCGCCGTGCTCACGAGCTTCCTGCAGCGCTCCGAGGGCTTCATGGTCAACTGGGGCACGCTCGCGGTCAATCCGGGCTGAAGCGATGGATGCGCGCCCGCCGTTCCGGGCGGACCAGGTCGGAAGCCTGCTTCGGCCTCCCGAGATCAGGGAGGCGCGGGCGAAAGTCGAGCGCGGCGAGATGAGCGCGCAGGCGCTGCGCGAAGTCGAGGATCGCTGCATCCGCGCCGCCGTCGCGCGGCAGGAATCGATCGGCCTGCGGAGCGTCACCGACGGCGAGTACCGCCGCGGCTGGTGGAATCACGACTTCCTCGGAAAGATCGACGGCGTCGAGATCCAGCTCGACCAGAAATCCTACAAGTTCGCGGGTTCCGACGACCCGCGCTACACGCCGCAGGTGCGCCGCAGGGTCGGCCGCGCGCGGCCCATCATGCTCGACCACTTCCAATACCTGAAGTCGGTGGCGCACGCCACGCCGAAGTTCACGATGCCTTCGCCGTCCATTCTGTATCACCGCGGCGGGCGCGCGGCGATCAGCGCGACCGCCTATCCCGACCTCGCCGAGCTGTGGCGCGACGTCGGGCGCGTATACCGCGAGGAGATCCGCGACCTCGCGAAGGCGGGCTGCAGCTACCTGCAGATCGACGATACGAGCTTCTCGTTCCTGTGCGACGAGAAATTCCGCGCGAGCTGCCGAGCGCGCGGCGACGATCCCGAGGCGCTCCCGGGCATGTACGCCGAGGCGGTCAATGCCGCCATCGCGGAGCGGCCGCCGGGCATGACGATCGTGATGCACACCTGCCGGGGAAACTGGAAGAGCACCTGGCTCGCCGAGGGCGGCTACGAGCCGGTGGCGCGCGCGGTGTTCCAGGAGACCGCGGTCGACGGCTATTTCCTCGAGTACGACAGCGAGCGCGCCGGCAGCTTCGAGCCGCTGCGCCTGGTGCCGAAGGGAAAGAAAGTCGTGCTGGGGCTGGTGTCGACGAAGACCCCGGTCCTCGAAAGCAAAGCCGATCTGAGGCGGCGCATCGACGAGGCGGGGCAATACGTTCCGCTCGAGGACCTGTGCATCAGCCCGCAGTGCGGCTTCGCCAGCACCCACCACGGCAACCTGCTGACCGAGGACGAGCAGTGGAGGAAGCTCGAGCTCGTGGTCGAGGTCGCCCGCGAGACCTGGGGTTGAGTCCTACTCGACGCGCATCTACTCGACCGAAACGCGCGACAGCCGTATCAGCCGCTCCCAGCGCGCGTACTCGGCCTTGAGATACTCGGCGAACTGCTCGGGCGTGTTCCCCACCGCCTCGAACCATTGGCGCGTCACGTACTGGTCGCGGAAGGAGGGGTCCGCGAGCGTCTTCGCCGTGTCGGAGTAGATCTTCGCGACGATCTCGCGCGGGATCCCCGCGGGCCCTACGAGCGCGAACCACGTCCCGGCTTCGTATCCGGGCACGCCCGATTCAGCCACCGTGGGCAGGTCGGGGAGGCCGGGAATCCGCCGCGCAGTGGCGGCCGCCACGAGCCTGAGCTTCCCCGAGCGCGCGTGGGGTTCGACGAGGAGGGGCGTCACCATCATCATCTGGATCCGGCCCGAGAGCAGATCGGTCACGGCGGGCGCCGCTCCCTTGTAGGGGACGTGCACGATGTCGATCGAGAGCAAGTTCTTCAGGTAGTCAACGCTGATGTGCGCCGAGGAGCCGAGGCCGAACGACCCGTAGGAGAGCTTCCCGGGGTTGGCCCTGGCGTAGGCGACCAGTTCTTGGAAGGTGTTCGCCGGCACCGAGGCGTTCACGGCGATCACCCACGGAAAGCGCACCAGGACCGTGATGGGCGTGAAGCCGTTGACGCCGTCGTACGGGAGGTTCTTGTACAGATGGGGGTTGATCACGAACGAGGATGCGTCCGAGACGAGCAGCGTGTAGCCGTCCGGCGCGGACTTGGAGACGAAATCGGCGCCGAGGATCTGGTTGGCACCGGCGCGATTCTCGATTACGACGGGTTGCTCCCACGCCGCGGACAGGCGCGCCGAAAGCGCGCGCGCGAAGGCGTCGGTCGCGCCGCCTGGCGAGGTCGGCACCACGATCTTGACCGCGTGCGAGGGGAAGGGCTGAGCCCTGGCAGGCGCGGCCGCCACGACCGCGAGCGACAGGCAGGCGAGCAGGAAGGGCCGGAGGCGGCGTAAAATCATTGGGTCCTTACATTGTATATGCCCGGAAACGAAACCGTCTCGTGCCGGGCCTGTCCAAGAAGAAGTCTGATAGCGATGCGGATGTCATGATGAACGAGATTCTAGGCGTTACCGACGAGCCCGGAGTTCACCGGCGCTGGTTTCACGACGACTACTTCGACCTCTTCGTATGGCAGGCCGGGGGCGGGGAGCTCGTGCAATTCCAGCTCTGCTACGGGATCGACTCCAGCGAGCGTGCCCTGGTGTGGCACAAGCGCGGCGGATTCTTTCTCGACGGAGTCGAGGCTGGAAAATCCGGCAAGAAGGAAGTGCTGGGTTCCAGGGATTCCTCCAAGGACGATCCGCTCGTGTCCCGCTTCGACGCGGCGTCGCACACGCTTCCGGAGGATATCCGGGCGGCCATGACCGCCCGCCTTCGCGAGTTCGCCGAGAAGAAGGAGGCGACGCCGTCGCGGCGCAAGCGCTTCCGCCGAGCGTCCTGGCAGCGCAGCTAGCCGCCGACCGAATGTGGCATGTCCTGAGCCAGATCCTGATCGTCGCATTCCTGGCCGTTGCAGTCTCGGGGCTGGGCGTCGGCGTGGGCTTGATGCTGTCCACGCGGACGACCTCGGAGTTCTTCCGCAGCCTGAACCGACGGCTGGCGCAGCGCGAGGCGCGCCCTGAAGGCACGCACACGTACCAGCGCTGGCTCGCCGGCGCTTTCGTTCTCGGCGGCCTGATCGCCACTTTCGGCCTGGCCGCCGCGGTGGACGTCGCCGCGCTCGGCAGGATCCTCGCCGAAGGAAGCGCCGTGGAGTTCGTCGCGACCGCGCTCGACTGGGTGAGGTGGCTCCTCATCGTGGGCAGCGTCGCAGGCGTCGTGGTCGGCGCGATGCTGCTCTTCGCTCCGAACGCCGAAAGCAGGCTCGAGGCGTTCACGGACCGCTGGGTGTCGCGCCGCGTCGTTCGCGGCTGGGACGATCTGCACATGAACCTGGACAGGCTGGTCGAGGCCCACCCCGTGCCTGCCGGGTGGCTCCTGGCCTGCACTTCGGCCGCAGCGGCGCTGTGCGCCGTCGTCATGCTGGTGCGCTACTTCTGAAAGGCAAGACCATTGCCGTGCTCGAGAGCCGGCTGGGCGCCCAGCTCGCCGGACTCGTCGAGAAGCACGGAGGCAAGGCAATGCTCGCTCCGGCGCTCGCGGAAGTTCCCGACATCGATCCTGCAAGGATCGAGCGTCTCTCCGGTGACCTGGAATCGCGACCCCCGCGCGCCGCGATCTTCCAGACCGGCGTGGGAACCCGGGCGCTCTTCGACGCGACCGACATGCTCGGGGTCACGCCGCGGATGCTCGCCGTGCTGTCGAAGTGCGCGGTGGTTGCGCGCGGCCCCAAGCCCGCCGGCGTGCTGCGCTCGCGCGACGTGCGCATCGACCGAAGCGCCGCCGAGCCCTACACGACCGCGCAGGTGCTGGAAGCGCTCGGCGATCTGCCCTTGCGCGGCGGGCGCGTGCTGGTGCAGCGCTACGGCGAGACGAACGCCGAGCTCGAGCGCGCCCTTCGGGCGATGGGCGCCGAGGTGGTGGAGATCCCGACCTACCGCTGGGCGCTCCCGCAGGACACCCGGCCGCTCGAGGCGCTGGTCGCGGCGCTGGCGCGCGGCGAGGTCGACGCCGCCGTGTTCACCAGCGCGTCGCAGGCGCACAACCTGTTCGCGCTGGCGCGCCGCTCCGGCGGGGAAGCCTCGCTCCCGGCGAGCCTGAACCGCGTGGTGGTGGCTTCCATCGGTCCGGTGTGCAGCGCCGCCCTGAGGGGCCACGGCGTGAACGTCACCCTCGAGGCGAGCCCGCCGAAGCTCGGCCCGCTGGTTGCGGCGCTGGAAAAGGCCCTTTCGACGTAAGGGACTGGTACAATGCGCGACTTTTCGCGCCATCGGCTTCTCGCAATGCCCCGCTCCATCCGCAACCTCGCGATCATCGCCCACGTCGATCACGGCAAGACAACGCTGGTCGACAAGCTCCTACGGCAGTCGGGCACCTTCGCCGCGCACGAGCACCTCGTGGAGCGGGTCATGGACTCCAACGACCTCGAGCGCGAGCGCGGGATCACCATCCTCGCCAAGAACACCGCGATCGACTACGCGGGCGTGCACATCAACATCGTCGACACGCCCGGGCACGCCGATTTCGGCGGCGAAGTAGAGCGCTCCCTGTCGATGGTCGACGGCGTGCTGCTGCTCGTCGACGCGGTCGAAGGGCCGATGCCGCAGACGCGCTTCGTTACGCGCAAGGCGCTGGCGCTGGGGTTGAACCCTGTCGTTGTGGTGAACAAGATCGACCGCCCGGGTGCGCGGCCCGACTGGGTCGTCAACGCTACCTTCGACATGATGGACAAGCTCGGCGCGTCCGAGCACCAGCTCGACTTCCCGGTGGTCTATGCGTCGGCGCTGCTCGGCACCGCGACGCTCGATCTGTCGAAGCCCGGCGTCGACATGCGGCCGCTGTTCCAGACGATTCTCGACCGCGTTCCGGCTCCCCAGGGCGATCCCGACGGCCCGCTGCAGCTGCAGATCAGCAACATCGACTACTCGAGCTACGTCGGCCGCATCGGCATCGGCCGTATCGCTCGCGGGAGGATCAAGCCCGCGCAGGAAATCGTGGTGCTGCACGAGGGCCGCGAGCCGGCGAAGGCCAAGGTCGGCCAGGTGATGGGCTTTCAGGGCCTGGAGCGCCTTCCGATGGAGGAGGCGGCCGCCGGCGACATCGTGCTCGTCACGGGCGTGGATGAAACGGCCATCGGCGTGACCTTCGCCGACGCGGTCCAGCCCGAAGCGCTGCCCATGCTGCGGGTCGACGAGCCCACGCTCACCATGAATTTCCAGGTCAACACCTCGCCGCTGGCCGGCCAGGAAGGGCGTTTCGTCACCAGCCGGCAGATCCGCGAGCGCCTGTTTCGCGAGCTGCAGGGCAACGTGGCGCTGCGCGTCGAGGAGACCGCGGATGCGGACGTGTTCCGCGTCTCGGGGCGCGGCGAGCTGCACCTCACGATTCTGCTGGAGAACATGCGCCGCGAGGGCTACGAGCTTGCGGTTTCGCGGCCGCGCGTGGTGACGAAGACGATCGAGGGCGTCAAGCAGGAGCCTTTCGAGATCCTCACGGTGGACATCGAGGACCAGCACCAGGGTCCCGTGATGGAAGCGCTCGGGGCCCGGCGCGCCGACCTGATCGACATGATGCCCGACGGCCGCGGGCGCGTGCGCCTGGACTACCGCATCCCGGCGCGCGGGCTGATCGGCTTCCAGTCCGAGTTCCTCAACCTCACCCGCGGCAACGGCCTCATGAGCCACGTGTTCGACGAGTACGGCCCGATGAAGGCGGAGATCCCGTCGCGGCGCAACGGCGTGCTGGTCTCGGCCGAGCAGGGCGAGGCGGTTGCCTACGCGCTGTGGAAGCTGCAGGAACGCGGCAGAATGCTGGTCAGCCCCGGCGAGCGCGTCTACGAGGGCATGGTGATCGGCGTGCACAGCCGCGACAACGATCTGGTCGTCAACCCGATCCGCGAGAAGCACCTCACCAACATCCGCGCGGCGGGAAAAGACGAGGCGATCCTGCTGACGCCGCCGATCAAGCTGACGCTCGAGCTTGCGGTCGAGTTCATCGACGACGACGAGCTGGTCGAGATCACGCCGAAGTCGGTCCGCGTGCGCAAGCGCCACCTGCAGGAGCACGAGCGCCGGCGCGCGTCGCGCGTGGAGCCCGGGACGGAAGTGACGGCCTAGGCGATCAGGTAGCGCTTCACAGCGTCCTCGTTCCAGCTCACTCCGGTTCCGGGCCGGTCCGGAATGACCGCCTCGCCGTCCGCGATCTTCAGCGGCTCCGCGAGAATCGCGTCGGCCCAGTCGACGTACTCGAGATAGTGGCAGGTGCTCGTCACGGCGAGCAGGTGTGCGCTCGTCTCTGGGAAGAGATGCGAGGACATCGGCAGCCTGCGCTCCGCCGCGAGCGCCGCCGCGCGTTGCCACCCCGTCACCCCGCCGATCCGCTCCAAGTCCGGCATGACGAAATCGCAGGCCTTGGCGAGCAGCGCCTCGCTCATCTGCTCGGGCAGCGAGAAATTCTCGCCGATCTGAATCGGCGTCGCCAGCTCCCGCGCGAGCTCGCTGCAGGAGCGGAAGTCGTCGTGGCGGATCGGCTCCTCGATCCACGCGACGCCCTCGGATTCCAGCGCGCGGCCGCGCTCGAGCGCTTCGGCAAAGGAGAGGGCTTGGTTGTAGTCGACCATCAGCTCGATTCGGTCGGGCAGCCGTTTCCGTACTGCGCGCACCGCGGCGAGGTCGGCCGCGAGCGTCGGGTATCCGAGGCGGAGCTTGACCGCTCGGAAACCGCCTTCGAGCAACTTCTCCGCCTCGTCCGCCGCCGCTCCGGGCTCCATCAGCCCCAGACCGTTGCTGTTGTACGCGCGGATGCGCCGCGGCGCTCCCCCGAGCAGCGCAACCAGTGGCTTTGCCGCGGCGATCGCCAACGCGTCCCAGCACGCGCAGTCGAGCCCGGACATCGCCATGCGCACGATGCCCTGGACGCCGATCAGCCTGAAGCGCCGCGCGAGCTTCGCCCATAGCCGCTCGGGCGCTATCCGATCGCCCTTCACCGCTCGCTCGATCTCGCCGAGCATCGCCGCGATCGCCGCGCCCGCGGCGGGGAGATAGCAGAAGAGGTAGGAGCGGCCGGTGATGCCCTCTTCGGTCTCGATGTCGATGAGCATCAGGGGTGCGCTGCGTATCGTCGCCGCGCTCGTACCCAGCGGCAGCTTCATCGGCACGTCGACCGCGCGCGCGCGGATGCCGCGCAGCGTGAGGCGCGGATCGCTCACGCGGGCTTTCGCCCTTCGGCGTAGAGCGCCAGGATGTCCCACACCGCGCGGTTGGCCGGCGTCGGGACTCCGGCGGCGGCACCGAGCTGCGCCACGCCGCCCGAGAGCCACTCGACTTCCAGCCGGTTGCCGCGCTGCAGGTCGTGCGCCATCGAAGCGGCCATTTCCCCGGGAAGGCCGTCGGCGCGCGCGAGGCACGCCTCGGCGTAGTCGGCGGGGAGGGCGATGCCCAGGGCGCGCCCCACCGCGACGGTCTCGCGAAAGATCTCGAGGAGGAAGGCGCGCGCGCGCGCGTTTCTGCGGATCGGCCCTATCGTCGTGCGCATCGCTGCGGTGGTCGCCGAGATGCCGACCAGGAACGCGAACTTCTCCCAGATCGCGCGCCGCACGTCGGTGGAGAGCTCCGCGCTTGCTCCGGACTTGGCGAGCGCTTCGTGGAGGACTCGTGCGCGCTCCGAAATCCTGCCGTCGTACTCGCCTACCACGACGCGCTGCATCGTTCCCGTCTGTAGGATCACGCCGGGCCGTGCGATGGTCGTCGCGACATAGCATACCCCGCCCATGACGGCGGCCTCGCCCAACTCGCGCCGCAGGATGTCGTCCTTGATCACCCCGTTCTGCAGCGACAGCACAGCGGTGCCGGTCCCTAGCATCGGCCGCATCTGACGGATCGCGGATTCGGTGTCCCACAGCTTCACCGACAGGATGACGAGATCGACCGGACCGATCGAGGCCGGATCGTCGGTGGCATGCACTTCGGGAACGTGGATGTTCCCGTGGGCTTCGCTCTCGATCAGCAGGCCCCGCTCGCGCATCGCGGCGAGGTGCGCGCCGCGCGCGACGAATCTCACGTCGTACCCTGCGCGAGCGAGCCGTCCTCCGAAGAACCCGCCCACGCCGCCGGATCCCATCATTGCGATCTTCATCTCGGCAATGGTAACCTGCCTCTCGTTCGAGGAGAGGAGGGATCATGATGCGCTTCGTCGTTCGCGCCGCTGCCGCGGTCGTGCTGACGCTATCCGCGCTTGCCGCCCACGCGCAAGCCTGGCCGACCAAGCCGGTGAAGTTCGTCGTGCCGTATCCGCCCGGAGGGTCGACCGATCCCATGGCGCGCCTGATCGCCGCCAAGCTCACCGATTCCCTGGGGCAACCGTTCGTCGTCGAGAACCGCTCCGGCGCCTCCGGCACGATCGGCACGGCTTTCGTCGCCAAGTCGCCCGCCGACGGCTACACCTACGTGTTCGTCTTCGACTATCACGCCGTCAACCCGTTTCTGATCCCGAACCTGCCCTTCGACACCGTGAAGGATCTCGCGCCGGTGATGCTGATCGGCACGGCGCCGATGGCGATCGCGACCGCGATCGCCAAGCCCTACAAGACGTTCGGCGACGTGGTCGCCGCGGCGAAAGCGAAGCCCGGCACCATCAGCATCGGCTCGGTGGGCAGCGGCAGCTTGGGGCACCTGACCATGGTGCTCGTGCAGCAGGCCGCCGGCATCAGCCTCATCCACATTCCCTACAAGGGCGGCGGCCCGATGACGGCCGATGCGGTCGGCGGCCAGATCGACCTGGCGATAGGCTCGGTTGCGGTGATCACGCCGCACGTGACCGGAGGCAAGCTGCGCGCGATCGCGGTCACCGGCGACACTCGCTCGCGCGCCTTGCCCGAGGTGCCGGCGCTCGCCGAGCAGGGCCTGCCGGGCTTTTCCGCGCTCGCGTGGTGGGGCGTTTTCGCCCCCGCGGGCACGCCGAAGCCGGTCATCGACAAGTTCCACGCCGAGCTCGTGAAGGCGTTCAACCTGCCCGATGTGCGCAAGCTCCTCACCGATACGCTCGGCATCGACCTCGTCGTGGGCACTCCGGAAGGCTTGGCGGCGTGGCTCGACTCCCAGATGCAGCGCTGGGGCAAGGTGGTCCGGGACAACAACATCAAGGCGGACTGAGGCTTTCCATGAAGATCACCGGCGGCTGCCACTGCGGCGCGATCGGCTACGAGGCCGAGATCGATCCCGAGACCGTGTCCGTGTGCCATTGCACCGATTGCCAGGCTTTGTCCGGGTCGGCGTTCCGCGTCGTCGTTGCGGCGAAACGGGAGGCATTCAAGCTTGCCGGGCAGCCGAAGGTCTACGTCAAGACCGGCGAGAGCGGCAGGAAGCGCGCGCAGGGCTTCTGCGGCAATTGCGGCAGCCCGATCTATTCCGCGGATGTCACGGATCCGCAGGTGTTCAATATCCGGGTGGGAACGGTCAGGCAGCGTGCCAGCCTGCCGCCGAAGAAGCAGATTTGGTGCCGCTCGGCGCTAGGCTGGGCCATGCACCTCGAGCCGCTCGCGCAGATGCAGAAGCAATGAGAGCCGCGGCGCTCCTCCTCGGCCTGCTCGCCTTCGGGCTGGGCGCAGCACAGGAGTACCCGTCCAAGCCGATACGCCTGATCGTCGGCTTTCCGCCCGGCGGCAATGTCGACGTCGTGGGGCGGATCGTCGCGGCGAAGATGAGCGAGGGCCTCTCGCAGCAGGCGCTTCCCGAGAACCGCACCGGCGCCGGCTCGATCATCGCCAACGAGTTCGTCGCCAAGTCTGCCCCCGACGGCTACACGCTGCTCGTCGTGAGCGGCGCGTTCGTCACGCAGGCGGCGACGATGAAGAAGCTTCCGTACGATCCGCTGCGCGACTTCTCGTTCATCTCGACCATCGTCACCTATCCGCTCGTATTCTCGGTGCGCTCGGACTCCCGCTTCCGCAGCCTCGACGAATTCATCGCCTACGTGAAGAACAACCCGGGCAAGGTCAACTATCCTTCGCCGGGCATGGGAACGCTCTATCACCTCGCCGGCGAGATGTTCGTCTCGATGGCGGGAATCGACATGCAGCACGTGCCGTTCCGGGGCGGCTCCGAGCCGCTGACCGAGGTTCTCTCCGGGCGCATGGAGCTGCTGATCGACGCGCTCACGAATTCCTATCCGCAGATCCAGGCGGGCAAGTTCAGGCCGCTCGCGGTCAGCTCGCTCGCGCGCTCGCCCGCGCTGCCCGCCGTGCCGACGGTCGCCGACAGCGTTCCGGGCTACGAGGCAAGCTCCTTCCTCGGCCTCGCCGGACCGGCGGGATTGCCGGGGCCCGTGGTCGAGCGGCTCAACCGCGAGGTGCGGCGGGTGCTCGCGCTTCCGGACATCGGGCAGAAATTCGCGGAGTGGGGCGGCACGCCGAGCGCGAGCAATCCCGAGGAGATGCGACAGCGCGTGTCTGCGGAGATCGAGAAATGGCAAAAGGTAGTCACGGCGAGAAAGCTCGAGCTGCCGTAGCGGCGCTCGCGCTCTGGGCGCTCGCCAGTGCGGCTTCTGGACAGTACCCGTCGCACCCGGTGCGCTTCATCGTGCCTTCGGCCGCCGGCGGCGGGACCGACATCATCGCGCGCGCGATCTCGCTCAAGCTCGCCGAAAGCCTCGGCCAGCAGTTCGTCGTCGACAACCGGCCGGGCGCCGGCCAGATGATCGGCATCGAGCTCGCTGCGAAATCGCCGGCCGACGGCTACACCATCCTGATGGCCGCGAGCACGCTCGCGATCAATCCGGTGATGTACAGGCAGGTGCCCTACGATCCGGTGCGCGACTTCGCCCCGATCACCCAGGCGGCGACGCTGCCCAACGTGCTGGTGGTTCATCCCTCGCTGCCGGTGAAGTCGGTCGCCGAGCTGGTCGCGTACGCGAAGGCGCATCCCGGCAAGCTCAACTTCGCCTCCGCGGGGATCGGCACCTCGCCGCAGATGTCGATCGAGCTGCTGAAGAGCATGGCGGGCATCGACATGGTCCACATCCCGTACAAGGGCACGGCGCCGGGGGTGGTGGACCTGCTCGCCGGTCAGGTGCTGGTGATGGCGCCGAACGTGCTGACGGCGCTGCCGCACATCAAGTCGGGCAAGCTGCGCGCGCTCGCGGTGACGAGCGCGAAGCGCAGCGAGGCCCTGCCCGACGTTCCCACCGTCGCCGAGGCCGGCGTCCGGGGCTACGACTCGACGCAGTGGTACGGCGTGCTCGCGCCCGCGGGGACGCCGCGCGAGATCGTCGCGCGGCTCCACGGCGCCATCGTGCGCGCGCTGCGCGACCCCGACGTGGGCAAGCGCCTCGCGGCCGACGGCGCGGAAGCCGTCGGCAGCAGTCCCGAGGAGTTCGCCGCTTTCATTAAATCGGAGGGGGGAAAATGGGCCAGGGTCGCGGCTGCAGCCGGCATCAAGCCGGAATGAGAAGTTTCCTTGCGCTTCTTGCCGCGTCTGCGTGCACTGCGGTCGCGCAATATCCGGAGCGGCCCGTCCGGTTGATCGTTCCGCAGGCGGCCGGGAGCGCCACCGACACCGTCGCGCGGCTGCTCGCCGCGGAGATGACCGCGCCGCTCGGCCAGCCGGTGGTCGTCGAGGATCGCCCGGGAGGCGCGCTCACCATCGGCATCGATCTCGTCGCGAAATCGGCGCCCGACGGATACACCATCGGCATGGGGCCGATCGGCGCGATGGCGATCACGCGCCACATGGTGGCGAAGCTCCCCTACGACATCGAGCGCGACCTGCAGCCGATCGCCCTGGTCGCGAAGGGGCACCTGCTGCTCGCGGTGTCGCCCTCGCTGCCGGTGAATTCGGTGAAGGAGCTGATCGCGTACGCGAAGAAGAATCCGGGCAAGCTGATGAACGCCTCCTCGAGCAACGGCTCGCCGGGGCACGTCGGCGGCGAGCTGTTCAAGTACATGACGGGGACCGACATCGTTCACGTTCCGTACAAGGGCGGAGCGATGGCGATCAACGACCTGATCGCGGGGCACGTGCAGCTGATGTTCGAGAGCCTCAACTCGATCTCGCCGTACGCGCGCTCGGGCAAGATCAAGGCGCTCGCGGTGAGCGGCGCGAAGCGCTCTGCGGGATTTCCCGACCTGCCGACCATCGCCGAGGCGGGCGTGCCGGGCTACGAAGCGGCGACGTGGACCGGAGTGATCGGCCCGGCCGGCTTGCCCAGGCCGGTGCTGCTCAAGCTCAACGCCGCGATCAACCAGGCGATCGCGAGCCCGGCGTTTCTCGCGCGCTTCGCGCAGATCGGCGACGAGCCCGCGGGCGGCACGCCGGAGGAATTCGCCGAGACCATACGCCGGGACTCGGCGAAATGGGCCGAGGTCGTGAAGCGCTCGGGAGCGAAGATCGACTGATTCGCGGTCACAATTTGTGACAAATCGTTACTCCGGCATCGAAACGCCTTTGCTACGATGGCGGTCGAATGAAACGGAGAGGACGATCATGAACCGGCTGAAAGCGGTCTTGACGTTGGTTGCCGTTCTTCTGGGCGCGGCGGCGAGCGCGCCCGCGCTCGCCTGGGGCCACGCGCAAGTGAGATTCGGCGTGTTCGTGGGCGCTCCTTTCTATCCCTGGTACTACCCGCCTTACTACTACTATCCGCCGTATCCGGTCGTGGTTTCGCCGCCCACGCCGACGACCTATGTCGAGCAGGGCAGCGCGCCCGCGCAGAGCGCGCCCGCCTACTGGTACTACTGCGAGGCGTCCAAGACCTACTATCCGTACGTCAAGGAGTGTCCGGCGGGGTGGCTTCGGGTTGCGCCGCACGCGACGCCTCGGGCGGCTCCACCCGCGGCGCCGCACGCGAGGCCGCAATCATCGCCCGAAACGGCGCCGGGCGGCTGATCGTCCGGTCCGGATGAAGCTTCTCCGTGCCTCGGCGGTGTTGGGCGCGGCGCTCCTGGTCGGGGCGTGCGTCAACATTCCCCCCGGACCCAGCGTGATGGCACTTCCGGGAACGACGAAGACCGCCGAGCAGTTCCGCGACGACGACTGGTTCTGCCGCAATTTCGCCAACGACCACATCGGCGGCGTCGAGCCCTCGGAGGTCGCGAGGTCGGGCGCCGCGAAAGGCGCCGCGTTCGGCACCGCCGTGGGTGCCGGCCTAGGCGCGGCATTCGGCGGCGGAGGCGGCGCCGCGATCGGAGCCGGATTTGGCCTTCTCACCGGCTTCGCCGTGGGATCGGGCACCGGAGAGAGCTCGGCCTACGCGCTTCAGCGGCGCTACGACAACGCGTACGTGCAATGCATGTACGCGAAGGGCCACAGGGTACCGGTGTCAGGGCGGCTCGCTTCTCCGCCCCGCCCGAGCTACATGCCACCGCCACCTCCGCCTCGTTCTCCTTCCTACGCGCCGCCGCCTCCGCCCGGCGGGTCTCCGCCGCCCCCGCCGCCATCGCCATCGCAGTAGGCGCGAGTTGCCGCCCGGCTACAATACCTCCGTGATCGAGCGCGGAGGGGCGATGAAGGCGACAATCCTGGCAGTGTCCTGTGCGATGTTCGCGTCTGTCGCGCAGGCGCAGACCGACTGGCCGTCGAAGCCGATCCGCTGGATCGTGCCGTTTCCGCCGGGAGGGCCGGCCGACGTGGTGACGCGCATCGTGTCGAGCAAGCTCGCCGAGCGCGTCGGGCAACCGGGGATCGTAGAGAACCGCGGCGGCGCGGGAGGCAACGTCGGGCACGAGGCCGCGGCCAAGTCGCCGGCCGACGGCTATACCGTGTTGTTCGTCGTCCCGGCGATCGTCACCAATCCCTACTTCCTCAAGGCGAGCATCGATCCGTTCAAGGAGCTCGCGCCGGTGATCCACCTCGACAGCGCGTGGATGGTGCTGCTGTCGAATCCCGCGTTTTCCGCAAGCACGGCGGCCGAGGTGATCGCGCAGGCGCGCGCCAAGCCCGGCAGCGTCAGCTGCGCCGCCTCCGGCGCACTGCCGCAGGTCGGCTGCGAGATGCTGCGATCCTACGCCGGCGCCGACATGATCATGGTGCAGTACAAGGGCAACGCGCCGGCGCTCAACGCCGTGATGGGGGGCGAGGTCAACCTGATGTTCGATCTGGTGAATACCTCGCAAGGGCCGGTGAGGGCGGGGCGCGTGCGCGCGATCGCGACCACGAGCGCGAAGCGCGGTTCGGGCCCCTTGGGCGACCTGCCGACGCTGTCCGAGACGATCCCCGACTTCGAGTTGGTGACCTGGCACGGCGTCATGGTTCCCGCTGCGACCCCCGGCGACATCGTGCAGAAGCTGAATCGGGATATCCAGTGGGTACTCGAGCAGCCCGATGTGCGCAAGCGCTTCGCCGACGGCGGCCTCGAGATCACCGGCGGGACGCCCGAAGCGTTCGCCGCGCTGCTGAGGCGCGACTACGCCAAGTACGGAAAGATACTCGTAGGCGCGGGGATCAAGCCGGAGTAGAGGTTCAGCCGGCGGCGGCCGCCGCGGCGTTGTCGCGCAGCAGCTTCGAAAAATCCTCCGCCGGTTGCGGCCTGCGGAAGAAATACCCCTGGAACTCGTGGCAGCCGTGCTCGGTCAGGAAATCGAGCTGCTCCTGGGTTTCCACGCCTTCGGCGATCACCTTGAGCCTCAGGCTGTGCGCCATGGCGATGATGGCCTGCGTGATCGCGACGTCGTCCGGGTCCTGCGGGATATCCTTGATGAACGAGCGGTCGATTTTGATGCAATCGAACGGGAAGCGCTTGATCGAGACGAGCGACGAGTAGCCCGTTCCGAAATCGTCGATCGCGAGGCGTATCCCCATCGACTTGATGCCGTCGAGGATCTTCTTCGAGGTCTGGATGTCGCGCATCACCATGCTCTCGGTGAGCTCGAGCTCCAGGCAGTTGGGCTTGAGCGCGCTCTCGGCCAGCGCGCGCTCGATCTCGCGCAACAGGTGCTTGTCCTCGAACTGGCGCGCCGACAGGTTGACCGAAACGGTGAGAGGCGAGGGTGCCCGGCCCTGGAGCGTCTGGTTGTGCGCGCATGCCGTCCTCAGCACCCAGGCGCCGATCGGCACGATGAGACCGGAGTGCTCGGCGTGCCCGATGAACTCGACCGGCGGCAGCAGCCCGAGCTCGGGGTGCTGCCAGCGTATGAGAGCCTCCATACCGGTGATCCGGCCCGTGTTGATCTCCACCTTGGGCTCGTAGTGCAGGATGAACTCGTTCCGCTCGAGCGCGCCCTGGAGGCGCGTCTCCTTGGCGATCCGCGCCGACAGGTGGTGGTTCATCTCCTCCGAGTAGAAGAGGTAGTTGTTCTTGCCCTGCTCCTTGGCGCGGTAGATCGCGATGTCGGCGTTCTTGAGCAGGCTCGCCAGATCCTCGCCGTCGTTCGGGAAGAGGCTGATGCCGATGCTCGCGCTCATGTGGCTGGTCTCGCCCTCGAGCATGAACGGCCAGCGCAGCGCGTGCAGGATCTTCTGCGCGACGCTCACGACGTCGCCTGGCGCGGCGAAGTCCTCGATCAGCGCGACGAACTCGTCGCCGCCGAAGCGCGCGATGGTGTCGCTCTCGCGCAGGCACAGGCGCAGCCGTCCCGCGACCTCCTGCAGCAGGCGGTCGCCGTAGGGGTGGCCCAGAGTGTCGTTGATGAATTTGAAGCGGTCGAGGTCGAGGAACAGGAGCGCCATGCTCTTCTTGTAGCGCTGCGCATTCTGCAGAGCGTGCGCGAAGCGCTGGTTGAACATGTAGCGGTTCGGCAGTCCCGTGAGCGTGTCGTGGGTCGCGACATACAGCAGGTTCTCCTCGGCCTGCTTGCGCGCCATGAACTGGCCGATCTGGCTGCCGATCACGCGCACCATCTGCAGCAGCGACGGGTCCGGGCTGCGGATCTCGCTCGAGAAGAACTCGAGCACCGCGAGCGTCACGTTTCCGGCGAGGATGGGGAAGGCGAACGCGCCGTGCAGGCCCGCCTTGGCGGCCAGCTGGGCGCGCTCGAAACCCTCCTCGCGGCTCACGTCCGGGATCCAGTGCGGCGTGCCGCTCACCCAGACCTGCCTGACCAGCCCCTTCTTGCTGGGCTGGAAGGTGAGCTTGCGGACCTCGGAAATGAATTGGGTCACCGCCCTGCCGGGAACGCTCCAGGCCTCGACGCAGGTGATCATCTTCCTGCGTTCGTCCATGCTCCAGCGCGCCCCGCAGTCCCAGCTGAGCGTCTCGCAAATGGTCTGGACGATCCTGGGAATGGCCTCGGACAAGGTCTCCGATTCGGCGAGCACGCGCGTCACCGCGTGCTCCATCTTCTCGCGCTGCTCGGCGCGCTTGCGCTCGGAGATGTCGCGCTCGACCACGACCACTTTCGTCACCTTGCCGCGGCTGTCGCGGATGACGCGGCCCTCCGACTCGACGTGGCGGGTGCTGCCGTCCTTCAGCTGGAAGCGGAATTCGATGCGCCGCCCGATCCCGGTCTTGACCGTATCCTGGAAGACGGCCTTCACGCGCTCGCGGTCGCCCGGATGGATCTCCCTGAAGGAGTCGGTGTCGGGCTTGATCTCGTCGTGCTCGAACAGGGTGCGGTACGAAGGGCTGTTGTAGATGCGGCGCCCGCGCGTGTCGACCAGGGCGACCAGGTCGCCGACGTTCTCCGCGATGAGGCGGAAGCGCTCCTCGCTCTCGCGCAGCTGCTCGAGCGCGCGTCGGTGCTCGGTGACGTCGCGGAAGCTCCACACTCTTCCGATCGTCTGCCCCTCGACGAGCTGCGGCCTGGAGTAGCGCTCGAAAATTCGGCCGTCCTTGAACTCGATGGTGTCGAAGCTCTCCTGGCCGGGATGGGCGTAGAGCTCGCCGACCTTCTTGCGGAACTGCTCGGGGTCCTTGAGCTGGTCGAGCACGTGCTCGAGGGCGTCCCCGTCGTTTCCGGAAGACAGGACCTGCGCGGGAATGCGCCACATCTCGGCGAACTGCTGGTTGAAGGTGGTGATCTTGCCGAGGTTGTCGACGACCAGCACCCCGTCGGCCGTGGACTCGAGGGTCGCACGCAGCAGCGACAGGGATTTCCGGTGATCGACCTCGACGGGCCCGAAGGTCCGGCCTTTTTTCATCGCCCCCTCTCAACGCGTTCGGATTGTAGCCGGATTCCGCAGTGGGCAGCGCTGCAACGCGCGAATGCTTCCGACGGCGCATCGATTTGGGGCGCGGCGGCGCTCGCTCGTCTTGCGGCAGGTGCGAATTCTGCCTACACTGCGCACGATTCCGGTTGACAAGAAGCGCCGAGATGAGACTGCGCAGCGTTGAGCTCGAAGTAACCGATCGTGAAGCGGCGGCGCGGTTCCTCGAGGGTACCTGGGGACTGCTCGACGCCGGAGAGCGGAACGGTACCCTGTATCTGCGGGGCACCGAGGATCTGCCGTACGTGGTCTCGGTCGCACGAGCGAACGCGCCCGCCATCGCGGCGGTGACGTTCTCCGGCTCCAGGCCGGAGATCGAAAAAATCCGCAAGCGCGCGGCGGCGTCCGGCGCCAAGGTCGGCCCCATCCGCAGCTTCGACGAGCCTGGGGAAGGCTCGGGGTGCCTCGTCGAAGGGCCCGAAGGCCATGTGTTCCGTTTCGTCACCGAGAAAAAACGCGCGAAGAAACTGCGCGCCGACCGCGACCGGCCGATGCAGGTGACGCACGTCGTGCTCAACGCGCGCGACCGCGAGGCCTGCACGCGCTTCGCGGTGGACGTGCTCGGCTTCCGGCTGTCCGATCGCACCGGTTTCATGAATTTCGTGCGCTGCGACCGCGTGCATCACGCGATCGCCTACGCCAAGGCGGACAACTCGCTGCTCAACCATATCGCCTTCGAGATGACCGATATCGACGCGGTGATGCGCGGCATCGGCAGGCTCAAGGACGCGGGCTTCCAGACGTTCTGGGGGCCGGGACGCCACGGACCCGGCAACAACGTGTTCGCCTACTTCCTGGCGCCGTTCGGCGCGGCTGTCGAGTACACGGCGGAGGTCCAGCGCGTTGGTCCCAAGTACAAGGTCGGCACGCCCGAGGACTGGAAGTGGCCGGGCAACCGCACCGATCACTGGGGCGTCTCGGAGAGGCAGCACCCCGCGGGCTCCGAATTCCGCTTCCGTCCGATAGCCGCCTGAGCGGGGCATGCGGCCGACGCGGCGAGTGGTCACCGGCCACGACGCATCCGGAAAAGCGGTCGTGCTGATCGACGGCGCGGCCCCCAACGCGAAGCTGAGGAAAGCGACCGGGCTGACCTCGACGCTGCTTTGGGTGACCGACGGGTCACCTGCGGACAACTCGGGGAACAAGGACGGCGCCGACCGCGACATCGGCGTCGCGCCGCCGCCGCGCGGCTCGGTCTTCCGCGTGGTCGACTTTCCTCCCGCTTCGGAAGCCGGCGCGGTGGACAACGCGGCCATGCTGAAGGAGATGGGGCTTTCCGGCGGCCGCGCGGATCCCCGCCACGCGACCATGCATCGTACGAGGAGCGTCGACTACGCCGTGGTGATCTCGGGCGAGATCGACATGCTGCTCGACGATTCGGAGGTGCACCTCGAGGCGGGCGACGTGCTGGTGCAGCGCGGGACCAGCCACGCTTGGGTCAATCGCGGACAGGAGAGCTGCCGCATCGCCTTCGTGCTGATCGACGCCGAGGAGCTCTAGCCTCGCGCCTCGCGCCCGGGCCGGCGCAGGGGGAGGCTGCGGCGGGACACGTGGTCCGTGATCCACTTTGCGGACTGCCGCGCGCGCAGGGCGACGACAGCGGGCGGCAGCTGGGTGTAGTCGTCGTTGAATACCTCGAAGCTGTAGTCTCCGCGGTAGCCTTTCTCGTCGAGCCTCTGGACGAATTCGGCTACCTGAGCGCCGTGCAGCCCCTCTCCGGGAAAGACGCGGAAGTGCCTGGCGGTGTTGATCCGCTCCTCGATCGAGGGCAGCTCGCGCCACATGAAATCCGAGAGCTGCACTAGAAACACCTGCTGGGGATCGACGAGATCGAGCTGGTCGAGCTCGGTCTTGGTCGCGAGGAGGTGGAAAGCATCGAGCGCGAGGCCGAGGTTGGGGGAATCCGCCGCACCGACGAGCTCCGAGGCCTGCGGGAATTCCTTGACGCGCTTTCCCCAGGAGAGCGCTTCGTAAGCGATGCGTATGTCCAGGGGTACCGCGAGCATCGCGAGCTTGCGCAGGTCGCGCGCGAGAACCTCCGAGTCGCCCGTGGCGTGCGCCGAAGTCGACGAGCACACCAGCAGCAGCTTGGAGCCCAGCTCGCGGCACATGCCGAGCATGGCCTTGGCGATGTCGATCTTGTAGGCGTGCAGGTGTCCGGAGAGGCCCTCGAAGTCGCGCAGCACCTGGAATCCGGTGACTCGCAGCCCGCTCTGCCGCACCAGCGAGGCCGCTGCGGCTTCCCCGCCAGGATGCTCGACGAGGTCGTGAGCGGAAATCATGATCTGTCCAAATCCGGCCTCGCGGACCGCGCGCAGCTTCCCCTCCAGCGAGCCGGCCAGCGTGATGGTGTCCATGCCGAAGTTCTCGAGGTTCACGGCTTGCCCGGCTTCAGATGGCTCACGACGAGCTCGAACGTCACGTTGCCGAGGTACACCTGCGTCAGCGCCCCTTTTTCGCTGGGCTGCACCGAGCCTCGGTCGATGAAGACCACGCCGCGCTCCTTGAGGACGCGCGTCGCGGCGCGCACGTCGGGGGCCCCCAGGCCGATGCGCACGAGGCTCTCCTCCCAGTGGATATCCTCGGCGCCGGGCGGCGGCTCGACCAGCTGCAGGTAGAACTTCCGGCAGGGGCTCTCGAGCAGGGTGCCTTTGGGCATGACGCCGAAGTACTTGCCCTCGGGCAGGACCGTGAAGCCGAACAGCTGCTCGTAGAACTGAAGCCAGTCGGCGGTGCGGTCCCCGAGAATGGACTGCACGATGCCGAAGTAGTGCAGCCCCGCGAGCGCGAGCGGGCGCGCCTCCACGCCGGGCAGGGGCACGAAGTCGACGTCGTAGATCGAGAAATCCCGGTACCGGTCGACGAAGTAGATCAGGCTGTCGCCGACCCCGTGAACACCCGGGATGTTCAGCTCCATCGCCGAGGCGCGCGTCGGCATCTCCCACGCGCCGAGGTCGAGCGACCGCTTCCACGCGAACCCGGCGTCCCGCACGCGCAGCGCGATCGCCTTCAGCTCCGGCGCGGCCTTGGGCGCGCTCATGCCGGGCAGCGCGTCGGGATGGGCGTTGACGATGAGGTTCATGGATCCCTGCCGGTACAGCGTCACCTCGCGCGAGCGGTGCCGGGCGACCGGGACGAAGCCCATGGATTGAAGCACCGACCCGAGCGCCTGCGGCTGCGAGGTCGCGTACTCGATGAACTCGATGCCGTCCATTCCGAGCGGGTTGTTGGGTTCGGGGGTGGGTTCTCTGATGGTCATCGCGGGTCCCGTGGGGCGCTACTTGGCGCTGTGAGCGGCCGACACGGCCGCGCGCAGCCCGAGCAGGTAGCTGTCGACCCCGAAGCCGCAGATCTGCCCCTTCGCGATCGCCGCGACGACCGAATGGCGGCGGAATTCCTCGCGGGCGTGGATGTTCGACATGTGCACCTCGACGATCGGCGCTTTCAGGATCGCCAGCGCGTCGCGGATGCCGTAGCTGTAGTGCGTCCAGGCGCCGGCGTTGATCAGGACCGCGTCGACCCGCTCGTCGTAGGCCCGGTGGATGCGCTCGCACAGGGCCGCCTCGCTGTTCGTCTGGAGGATCTCCAGCTCGACGCCCAGCTCCCTCGCGAGCGCCTTGAGGCGCGCGTCGATCTCGGCAAGGGTGATGGTCCCGTACTGGGCCGGATCCCTCTTGCCGAACATGTTGAGGTTGATGCCGTGCAGTACCAGGACTTTCATGGAGGCCCTCGCAGCTTCTCGGTTGTCCGGCAAGTGTACGACACGGCCGGTCTTTGCGGCTTCGGCGAAGGCTTCCGTCAGTGCAGATTCGCTGGTCCCGTCCCGAACGGAGACCAGCGGGGTATGAGTCCTCCGGCGGTGGGGCTACTTGCGCAGCTTGGCGAGCTCGGCCTGCATGGCGGCGACGGTCTCGGGGCCCACGACCTCCGAGTGCTTCGCGATCACGGGTTTCATTGCGTCGCGAAACTTGGCGAGCTCGGCCGCCGAGAGCTCGGTGACCTGCATGCCGTTCTTCTTCAGGTTCTCCATGGCGGTACCCGCCGCCTCGCGCGCGACCTGGCGCTGATACTTGGAGGCTTCGACCGCGGCATCGGCCAGGATCTTCCTGTCCGCAGCGCTAAGCGTGTCCCAGACCTTCTTGCTGAAGATCAATGATTGCGGGTTGTACTGGTGGTGACTCAGCACGATGTACTTTTGCACCTCGTAGAACTTGTTGGCGCTGATGACCGTCGGCGGGTTCTCCTGTCCGTCGATCGCTTTCTGGTCGAGCGCCGCGTAGACCTCGGGGAAGGGCAGCGGCGTCGGATTGGCGCCGAGCGCCTTGACCCAGTCGACGTTGATCGCGTTGGGAATCACCCGCAGCTTCAGGCCGGCGATGTCCTCGACCTTGTTGATCGGGCGCCTGCTGTTGGTGATGTCGCGAAAGCCCAGTTCCCAATAGGCGAGGCCCACGATTCCCTTGGCTTCGAGCTTCGCGTGCATCATCTTGCCGAAGGGCCCGTCGACGACCGCATCCGCCTCCTTCGAATTGGCGAACATGAAGGGGAAGTCGTAGATCCCGAATTCCTTCACTTGCGAGGCAAGGATGCCCGAGTTCAGCACCACCATATCGAGCGTTCCGCCCTGCAGCGCCGAAACGTTGGCCTGATCGCTGCCCAGCACGCCGCCCGGGAACAGATCGACCTTCATCTTGCCGCCGCTCCTGGCGGCAACGATCTCGGCGAATTTCTCCATTCCCGTCACGAGCGGATGACCCTTGGGGTTCTGCGTCGCGAACTTGAACTCCTGCGCCTGCGCCGGCGCCCACGCGAGCAGCGCCGCAAGGCATGCAATGACCACGGATTGCCGTTTCATACGCTTCTCCTCTTAGTGGAAAGAATTCAACCCGTCTAGTTCTGCGCCCGGATTCTGTCGAGCTCGGCGCGGAACGCCTTCACCACCGCGGGGTCGTATGCGGCGGTGAACTTGTCGTAGACGGGCCTGACCATCTCGCGCATGCGCGCGATCTCCGCGGGCGCGACCTCGTTCACCTGCATGCCCTTGGCCTTGAGCTCTCCGAGCGCCTTCTGCGCCGCCTCGCGGCTGAGCTTGCGCTCGTAATCGCGCGCCTCGAGCGCCGCCTCCTGCAGAAGCTTCTGCTCGGCAGGCGAGCAGCGGTCCCAGAAGACCTTGCTGACCAGGATGGTATTGGCGGTGTAGACGTGGTTGGTGACGCTCAGGAACTTCTGCACCTCGAATATCTTGTTCGAAAGGATCACCGCGAACGGATTTTCCTGCCCGTCCACTGCGCGAGTCTCGAGGGCCGAATAGAGCTCGGCGAAGGGCATCGGCACCGGGTTCGCCTTGAAGGTCTTGAAGGTCTCCAGGAACACCGGGTTGGGGATCACGCGCAGCTTGAGGCCCTCGAAGTCCTCCACTCGGGCAATCGGGCGTTTGCTGTTGGTGACGTTGCGGAATCCCAGGTCCCAGAACGCGAGCCCGACAAGGCCCTTCTCCGGCAGCTTGGCGAAGAGGAGCTTGCCCACCTGGCCGTCGGTCAGGGCATCGGCCTGCTGCGGGGTGCTCACGACAAAGGGAAAGTCCAGCAGACCGAACTCCTTCACGATGCCCGCAAGCGAGGACGGCGCAGGCGCCGTCATTTCCTGGATGCCGCCCTGCAGCGCCGATTGCTGCTGCAGCTCGTTGCCGAGCGCGCTGGCCGGGAACTCCTGCACCACCAGCTTGCCGCCGCTCCTGGCCGCCACCAGCTCGGCGAAGCGCTTCACCCCGAGGCTGATCGGGTGATCGGGGTTGTTGAGGTGGCCGAAGCGGATCGTGCGCGGCTCCTGCGCATGAACGGGGACCCACGCGAGCAATGCCGCAAGACAGGCAGTGAATGCGGAACGCTTTTTCATCTTGTTCTCCTCTCAGCCCGTGAACCACCTGGCCGGCACGGTGACGAGCTGCGGAAACAGCACCATCAGAAACATCATCGCGAACTCCGCCCACATGAACGGCAGCATGCCGCGCGTGACCAGGTCCATCTTGATGCGGCCGACGCCGGCCACGGTGTTGAGCACGGTGCCCACCGGCGGCGTGATGAGGCCGATGGCGTTGTTGATGATGAACAGCACGCCGAAATACACAGGGTCGATGCCCGCGGCCTTGACCACCGGCATCAGCACCGGGGTCAGGATCAGGATGGTCGGCGTCATGTCCATCGCCGTGCCCACCGCCATCACCAGCACCATGATTGCGATCATCAGCAGCATCTGGTTGCCCATGAAAGGCTCGAGCAGCGCGATCACCTGCTGAGGAATCTGCGCCACGGTGATGAGCCAGGACGAGACCAGCGCCGCCGCGACCAGGAACATGATGACCGCGGTGGTCTTGGCCGCGCCCACGAATACCCTGTAGGCGTCGGAGAACTTGAGCTCGCGGTAGACCACCGTGGCGACGAACAGCGCGTACACCGCCGCGACCACCGCCGCTTCCGTGGGCGTGAACACGCCGAAGCGCAGGCCGACGAGGATGATCAGCGGCAGCACCATCGCCCAGGCGGATTCGCGCAGCGCCCGCATCACCTCGGCGAGCGACTTGCGCGGCGGCACCGGGATGCGCTCGCGCCGGCTGATCCACCACCAGGTTGCCCAGAGTGCGCCGCCGATCAGCAGGCCCGGGACGATGCCGGCCAGGAACAGCTTGGTGATCGATACATTGGCGGCGACGCCGAAGATCACGAAGCCGATCGACGGGGGGATGATAGGCGCGATGATGCCGCCGGCCGCGATCAAGCCGGCGGAGCTGGCCTTGTCGTGGCCCGCTTTGACCATCATCGGCAGCAGGAGCGCGGTGAGCGCCGCGGCGTCGGCGACCGCGGAGCCCGACAAGGACGCGAGCAGGCAAGCGGCAATGATCGTCACGTAGCCGAGGCCGCCCCTGACGTGGCCGACCAGCGCCAGGGCCAGATTGACGATGCGCTTGGACAGGCCGCCGACGTTCATGATCTCGCCGGCCAGCAGGAAGAACGGCACTGCCAGCAGCGGGAAGCTGTTGGCGCCCTCGATCAGGTTCTGCGCCAGGATCTGGGCGTCGAATAGGTGCAGATGCCACATCAGCGCCATGCCGCTCACCAGCAGCGCATAAGCGATCGGGATCCCGAGCGCCATGGCGCCGAGCAGGGAGCCGAGAAAGACGAGGATGGTCATTTCGGTTCCTGGCGGGCGCGAGAATCCGAATCTGCGGTCTTCTCTTCGGCCGGCTTGGATTGCAGAGCGTCGACCTCGCCCTTCTCTTCGGTTCCCCTCACCATCACCATGTCGGCCTCTGAAAGCTTCCCGGCGAGGATGCGCCACAGGTCGCGCAGCAGCAGCGGCGCCGCGAGCACGGCGAACGCGACGCCCGTGCCGTACACGAAAGCCATCGAGGCTCCCGTCACCGGCGCTTCCACGTCGAGGTTGATGCGCACTTGCGCCAGGGCGCCGGAGAACACGAGCCACGTGGCGTACAGCATCAGCAGATGCCCGAGGACGAGGCAGATCCTCTTGCCCAGGACCGGCAGGCGAGAGATCAATGCATCGGTGCCGAGGTGACCGTGTTCCTTGAGCGCGACGACCGCGCCGAGGAAGGTCACCCACAGGAACAGCCAGCGCGAGACTTCTTCCGAAACGATGATGCCGGAGTTGAATCCGTAGCGCAGGACGACATTGCCGAACACCATGACGACCATCACGGCCAGAAACGCCGCGATCAAGACCTCCACCGCGCGACAGAAGCCGTCAACGATTCGGTTCATGAAAAGAGTGTACTCGCCGTCTGCGAGCTGCCTCCCGCCGCCATTCGACTCGCGCTGGCCAAGGACCTGCCGGAACCGGGCCGTCGGCCGCTTCGCGCACCGACGCCCGGGCCCTCGGCTCACAAGCTCAGAACTTGTACACCATGCCGACCGCGGCCATGCGGATCCGCTGGCCGTTGACGTCGGCCGCCGTCGTGAAGGTCTTGGTCAGGCCGGCCGAGCCCGACGGACGGAACCCCGCTCCGGGATCGTTGGAGATCGAATTCCCGAGACCGTAGACCATGAGTTCCTTGGTGACGTCCCAGTAGGCGCCGACGCCCCATCCGTCGGCGTTCTTGACGTCGTTGGTGGCGTCCTTGATCTTGCCGTAGAGGGCGCCGATGCGCACTTTCGGATGGATCCAGTAGTCGGCGGACACCTGGGAGATGTTGTAGTAGGTGTTTGCCCCGGGGTCGGTGCCGGTCACCAGCGCGCCCGTGGTCCCGAGCGGGTTGCCGCCATTGTTGAGCGTTCCAACGGTGCCCGCGGTCGTGCTCTGGTTGTTCGACCGGATATACACGAGGTAGACCTTGCCCTTGCCGTAATCCCAGTTGCCGTAGAAGGTGTTGTAGGACACGGTCTTGTCCACCACGGAGCCCTCGGGCGGCTTGCCCGCGATTCCCGCGTAGCCGATGCGGAAGGGTCCATGCTCGTAGTCCAGCGCTCCCTGGTACACCGCCTGGTTGGTGGTGTGCTGCGGCTGGGATCCCTGGATCGAATAGTGCGCCTCCGCGAGGAACCCCGCCCAGCGCGGCGAGATATAGGCGATGTCGCTGTCGTAGCGGGAAGGCGTGCCGAAATTGTTCACGACCGAGCCCAGGGTCCGCGCGGTGAAGTCGATGTATCCGCCGCGGTAGAAGATCGCCGTGTTCTGCCGGCCGAAGCGGAATTCGCCAAACGGAGTCGCGACCCCCGCCCAGAGCTGGCGGTCGAAGAGACGCGTCGCGTCGGCCTGCGCGCCGTTGGTCTCGTTCAGGCCCTGCTCGGCGTTGAACTTCACGGCGTAGCCGCTCCCCAGGTCCTTGTCGCCCTTGAACCCCAGCCGGGTGCGCAGGTATGCGCCGTCCTGCAGCGCGATCAACTTGCTGCCCGAGCTGCTGGTCATGTAGCTCAGGTAGTAGTCCACGTCGCCGTATACCGTCAGCGTGGCCCCGTCCTTGCTGATGCTCAGCGTCTGCGCGTGGGCAACGCCGGCCGACGTGAATGCCAGCGCGCCGAGCGCCAGCGCGATCTTGCTTCTTTTCATGGTGCTCCCTCCTTTGTTGGCTCGTTTTCAATCGCGACGAGCACTGCGGATGGTATTTAGAGGGACCACGGAACCAAATGGGCGCAAGCACGCTAGTGCGCGTTAATCGCCCAAGATCGGTCGATAAACGCCCGCTTTCGGAACGGGTGCCGGCGCTGCGGCGCGGCGTCCGGCAGTGCGCGAGGACCCTTAGAGCAGGGTGCGCAGCGAGTACTCGGCTTCCTGAAGGAGGGGCAGGGCCCGGGCCACCGCGTGCTCCGTGGTTTCTTTCTCCATCGCCAGGCTGATGCCGATCGCGCCGACCACTCCGGCGTTGCGCGTCCGGATCGGAACGCCGATGCCGCGTACCTTGCGCTCGAGCTGCTGCTCGAGGAGTGCGTACCCCTTGCGGCGGGCGGCGTTGATGAGCTCGCGCACGCCGTCGTGGGTCGTGACGGTGTAGGGCGTATAAGGCATGAACGTGCGGCCGGCGAGCCAACGGTCCACCTCGCGGGCAGGAAGGCAGGACAGCAGCGCGATTCCCGCCGACGAGATGTTCGCGGAGACGCGTGCGCCTATGACGAAACCGTTGTGGACGCGCGTGGAGCCGTCGCGCGCCACGCATACGACGTCGTCCTCGTCGAGCACGGCGAAATAGCTGGCGCCGTCGAGCTCGGCGCTGATTTGCTGGAGGAAGGGCTGCACCGCGCGCGGAACTTTCGCGGAATCGCAGTACGACCACCCCAGCCTGAGCACGCGCGGGGTCAGCCAGAACATCTGGCCGTTGCTCTCCACGTAGCCGAGGTGGTGCAGCGTGCGCAGGTAGCGGCGCGCTGCCGTGCGCGTGATCCCCGTCCGCCACGCCGCGGTGGAGGGCGTCAGCCGCGGATGGGTGTCGTTGAACGACTCGATGATGCGCAGGCCCTTTTCAAGGCCGGCAATCCAGTCGCGCTTGTCCAGCGCCGGTTTCTTTCCCATGGCTCCTCCCAAAAAGCGCGCGAAAGGCGCTCCCCACTGGCCGATTATCGCGCACTAGCGCCCGCAGGCGATGGACGCAAGGATACGCGCGCACCTACCATTTTGTCGCCGACGGATTTCGTTCGGCGGAGAGCACACCTCGTGCTGCGGTGCGTTGGGTGAGCGGGGTGGGTTTTTGCCGGGAGAGTTTCCACTCATGGTCGACAAGCGACTCACTGACGAGCAGCGGCAGGAACTCGACGAGGCCTTCGTCCGCGCGGGGAGAGCGCTGGCCGCCGCCGAAAAATTCACCCAGGAAGACGTCGATCGTTTGTGCCGCGCGGTCGCCTGGGCCGTTGCGAACAAGCGGACGTTCTCGCGGCTGGTCGAAATGGGAATCTCCGAAAGCGGGCTGGGCGACGCCGAGAGCCGCATGGGAAAGCGCCTGAAGATCCGCGGCGTGCTGCGGGACGCCCTGCGCCAAAGGAGCGTAGGGATCATCGAGCAGCTGCCCGAGAAGGGGCTCGTGAAGTACGGCAAGCCGGCGGGCATCGTTGCCTGCATCGTGCCCACCACGAACCCCGATCTGACCCCCGCGGGAAACGCGATCTACGCGATCAAGGCGCGCGATGTCGTCATATTCTCGCCGCACCCGCGCTCGAGAAAGACGTCGTTCGAGACCGTGAGGCTGATGCGCGAGGCGCTCGAGCGCGCGGGAGCGCCGCCCGACATGCTGCAGTGCCTGACCCGCGTGAACATTCCGATGTCGCAGGCGCTCATGGCGAGGGCGGACCTCGTCCTCGCTACGGGAGGTCAGGCGATGGTGCGCGCCGCCTACAGCTCGGGCACGCCCGCCTACGGCGTGGGCGCGGGCAACTCGACGATGATCATCGACGAGACCGCGGACATCGAGGAAGCGGCGCGCAACACCCGGCTGAGCAAGACCTCGGACTTCGGTTCGGGCTGCTCCGCCGACGGCAACCTGCTCATCGAGGCGGGCATCTTCGACCGGTTCGTCGCGCAATTGCAGCGCGAGGGCGGCTACCTCGCCTCCGAGTCGGAAAAGGCGGCGCTTCGCCGCGTCATGTGGGACGGGGATGGCCACCGCCTTCCGGATACCGTGGCGGTCGCGCCCCAGAAGCTCGCGGCGGCCGCGGGCTTCGCCATCCCCCCGGATCGCAAGTTCATCGTCGTCCCCGGCGACGCGATCGGCAGTCAGCATCCTTTCTCGAGCGAGAAGCTCACGACGCTCCTCGCGGTATACCGGTACAGCGGCTTCGACCAGGCGCTGGAGATGATGCGCGCCATCTTCGAGGTCGGCGGCAAGGGGCATTCCTGCGGCATCTACTCGTTCGACCCGGAGCACATTCACCGCCTCGCCCTGGCGGCTCCCGTGAGCCGCATCATGGTGCGCCAGCCTCAGTCGAAGGCGAACGCCGGCGCCTTCAACAACGGCATGCCGATGACCTCCAGCCTGGGCTGCGGCACGTGGGGCGGAAACGTCGTTTCCGAGAACGTGCATCTCAAGCACTACCTCAACACCACCTGGGTATCGGTCCCCATTCCCGAGGACCGTCCGCCGGATGAGGAGCTTTTCGGCGAGTTCTACGACGCCGCGCTCGAGTCCGACGCCGCGCCGGTGGCGGCGTGAGCCGGAGGCGCCGATGAAGGAACTCGTCGCCCGCCAACTGGTGAGGTACCTGGAATCCCGCGGCGTCGAGCACGTCTTCGGCCTGTGCGGGCACACCAATATCGCGGTGCTCGCCGAAATGTCCCGAAGCAAGGTCCGGTTCGTCGGAGTGCGGCACGAGCAGATCGCGGCCCACATGGCCGACGGCTACGCCAGGGCGAAGAAGCGGGCCGCGGTGGTGCTCTCGCATCTCGGTCCCGGTCTGACGAACGCCGCAACGGGCGTGGCGAACGCCTCCCTCGACTCGGTGCCGATGGTCGTCATCGCCGGAGACGTGCCCACCCACTATCACGGCAAGCATCCGCACCAGGAGGTGAACCTCCACGCGGACGCATCGCAGTTCGAGATCTACAGGCCCTTCGTGAAGCGCGCCTGGCGGGTGGACCGCCCGGATCTCTTCCCGGAAGTCATCGAGAAGGCGTTCGCGCTCGCCGAAAGCGGCAGGCCGGGCCCCGTGCTCGTCGACGTGCCCATGGACGTCTTTTCCAACGAAGTCGATGTCGCCCTGTTCGAGCGCCTGGCGGCCAACGTGAAGACCCTGCGGAAGCCCGCGCTGGATGAAGACACTGCGGCCGAAATCGTGCGCAGGCTCGTCGCGGCCAACCGCCCGCTGCTCTACGTCGGCGGCGGCGTGCTGCTCGCCGACGCCGCAGCCGGGCTCCGCGAGCTCGTCGACCACCTGCAGATACCGGTCGCGCACACCTTGATGGGCAAGGGCGCGCTGCCGGACGACCACCCGTTCGTGCTCGGTATGACGGGCTTCTGGGGCACACGATTCATCAACGACCAATGCCGCGCCGCCGACTGGATCCTGGGCCTGGGAACGCGCTTCTCCGAGGCCGACTGCAGCTCCTGGGAGCCCGAGTACACGTTCAACTTCCCGCCGACGCGGCTGATGCACATCGATATCGACCCGGCCGAGATCGGGCGCAACTTCCCGGTCGAGATCGGCGCCGTCGCCGACCTGAAGCAGGCGCTGACGGCGCTCAACCGCGTTGCCCGCTCGTTGCTCCCTGAAGGGATCCGGCGACCGGAGCGCCAGGGCGAGATCGCCGCGGCGCGCGCGCTCTTCCTCGCGGGCAACCGCGCGCACGCGCAGAGCGACGACTACCCCATGCGCCCGGAGCGGATCCTCGCCGACGTGCGCGAGGCGCTGCCGCGCAACGCGCTCATCACCACCGACGTCGGCTGGAACAAGAACGGCGTCGGACAGCAGTTCCCCGTCTACGAGCCGGGCGGCATCCTCACGCCCGGCGGCTACGCCACGATGGGGTTCGGCGCGCCCGCGGCGCTCGGCGCGAAGCTCGCGTGCCCCCACCGCACAGTGGTCGCTCTCGTCGGCGACGGGGGCTTCGGCCAGAACCCGTCGTTGCTCGCGACGGCGTTCGAGGAGGACATCGCGGTCGTCTGGGTCATCATGAACAACTGCGCTTTCGGGACCATCGCGGGACTCGAGAAGGCGCATTTCGGCACGACCTACGGCACGGTCTTCGAGAAGAGCGGCAAGCCCTACTCGCCCGACTACGCGGCGATCGCGCAGGCTTACGGCATCGAAGGGGTGAAGATCCGGAGCGCCCGGGAGTTCAAGCCGGCGCTGGAGCGGGCGATCCGGTCCGGCCGGCCGTGCGTGATCGACGTGGTGATGCAAAACGAGCCGGTTCCGACCGCGGGGCACTGGAACATCATGGACATCTACACGCCCGGCAGGAAGGTTCACCACGTGGGCACCGCGACGGCCAAGTGAATCGCGAACGTCCCTGCGAGTTCTCGCTCGCTCACCTCACCGCGCTGTCGCTTTCTCCTCCGCGGCTGGTCGAAGTCGCGGCGCGAGCGGGCTACAAGTACGTCGGGCTGCGCCTGAACCGGGTGACGCCGGACGAGCCGCTCTACGCGCTCGCCGAGGATCGCGTGTTGATGGCGGAGACCAAGGCGCGGCTGGCCGACAGCGGGGTCGCCGTTCTGGACATCGAGCTCGCGCGGATGGGGCCGGACAGGGACGCACGTAGCTATGCGCCCATCCTCGAAGCCGGCGCCGAGCTCGGAGCTTCCCACGTTCTGACGCAGCTCCCGGACCCCGACCGCGCCCGCGCCCTCGAGCGCTTCTGTGCGCTGTGCGAGCTCGCCCGGCCGTTGGGTCTGGGGATCGATCTCGAGTTCGTGTCGTGGACGGAAACCCCGGACCTTGCCGCGGCGGCCAGCATGCTGCGCGCGGCGGGTCAGCCCAACGCGGGCGTGCTCGTCGATACGCTGCATTTCGCGCGCTCCGGCTCGAGCCTCGAGGACCTCGGGAAGCTGCCGCGCGAGTGGTTCCGCTACGCCCAGGTCTGCGATGCGCCCGCGCAGGCGCCTGCGACAAAGGAAGAGGTCATCCACGCCGCGCGCTTTGCACGACTGTTTCCCGGGGAAGGCGGTCTTCCCGTTCGCGAGATCCTGGCGCGTCTCCCGCCGACGATCCCGTGCGCGCTGGAGATCCCCCGGGCCTTTCTATCGAAGCTCCTGGGTGTCGAGGAGTACGTCAAGCTGGCCCTCAGAGCGACCGACAATTTCCTGAACGCGTCCGGCGATCGCGCGCTGACCCTGAACGTGACCGGCACTCCGCCAGGGCTTACCATACCCGCACCGCATCGTTCCTGATCGAGCCGAAGAGCGAATGACGCAGACGGAAGGCCAGAACGGAGGCGTCAGCGCTCCGGCCCCGAGCCGCGAGAAGACCAAGTTCCTGGTCGGCCTGATCGGCGAGGGAATTCAAGGATCGCGTTCTCCCGCGCTGCATGAGGCGGAGGCGCGGCATTGCGGGTTCACGCTGCACTACGAGCTGATCGATCTCGCCCAAGACGGGCGCAAGGTCGCCGACCTGCCACGCCTCATCGAATCGGCGGAAGGGATGGGATTCGACGGCCTCAACATTACGTACCCGTGCAAGCAGGCGGTGCTGCCGCTGCTCAGCGAGCTCTCCGACGACGCCCTGGCGATCGATGCGGTGAACACCGTGGTATTTCGAAACGGCAGGCGCAAGGGGTTCAACACCGATTGCGCTGGGTTCCTGATTCCGTTTCGCGAGAAGCTCGCGGATGTCTCGAAGCAGACCGTGGTCCTGATCGGCGCCGGCGGCGCAGGGGCGGCCGTGGCGTATGCGCTCCTCGCTTCGGGAACCGAGCGCCTGTTCATCGTCGACCGCGACGATGAACGGGCAAAGGCGCTGACTCAAAGAATGTCCAAGCGGTTCCCGGGCCGGGTTCTCGCTTCCGCCACGCAGATCGCACCCATAGCAAAACGGGCGGACGGCGTGGTCCACGCCACTCCCACGGGAATGGCGGGCCACCCGGGGCTCCCTTTCGATCCGTCCTTGCTTCGACCGGAAATGTGGCTCGCCGAGGTCGTCTATGTCCCGCTCGAGACGGAGCTGCTGCGCGCCGCCCGCGAGCGGGGTTGCCGCACTCTGGACGGCGGCGGAATGGCGGTGTGGCAGGCGGTCGAAGCGTTCGAGCTCTTCACCGGCGTCAAGCCGGATGCGGCGCGGATGGAAGCGCATTTCCGGCGGATGGTCGCCGGAGGAGGCAAAACCTAGGCCTTGTGCACCACCGCGGCGTGAGTGTCCTTGTCGATCACGACGTCGACGACCGCGGGACGGCCGCTGTCGAGCGCCCGCTTTACCGCGGGCAGAACTTCGGATGGCTCGGTCACGCGCTCGCCGAAGGCCCCGAACACGCGCGCGAGCGCGGCGAAGTCGACGTCACCGTAGTCCACCGCGAAGGTACGGCCGCCGTAGAGCTCCTTCTGGAAGGCGCGCTCGTTGCCGAGGCCGAGGTCGTTGAACACGACGCACACCACCGGGATGCGCTCTCGTACCGCGGTCTCCAGCTCGCCGAGGTTGCACATCATGCCCATGTCGCCGATCGCGGCGACCACGGGCTGCTTCGGCCGCGCGAGCTTCGCCCCCATCGCGATCGGGAAGGCCGCGCCGACCGATCCCCAATCATCGGTATACATATAGGTGTCGGGCCGGAACGTGTCCATGAAGACGCGCATGTGCTTGCCGGCGTTGCCCGCGTCGACGATCACGATGCCGTCCTCAGGCAAAGCCTCGCGCACCGCTGCCGCGGCGACCGGCGGCAGGATGGGCGTGCGCCTGCGATCGAGCAGCTTCTTGCGCTCGGCGTCCCAGTCTGAGCGCAGCCTGGCGACGTCCGCCCATTGCCATTTCTTCTTGGCCCGGCCGAGGCGCTCGGTGAGTCCTTCGATGAAGCTCGCCGTGGACCCGGCGACCGCCTGCGTCACCGGAAAAACCACGCCGATATCCGTCGCCACCGGGCTGTGATGGATGAGCTTCGCGTGCTTGCTGATGATTCCGTATTTGAAGTTCGTCGAGAACGTGTCGATGTGCGCGCCCAGGGCGACGACGACGTCGGCCTCGGGCATTGCGCGGTTCGCGCTCGAATAACCGTTGCGGCCGAGCGGTCCGAGAGAGAGCGCGTGGCTCGTCGGAAACGCGTCCGGGTGGTATTGGAGCGTCGCGACCGGGATTCCGGTCGACTCGGCGAGTCGCTGCAACGCCGCGAGCGCGCCTTCGCGCAGCACGCCGCCGCCGGCGAGCAGGATGGGCCGCTCGGCGTTTGCGATCAGCGCGGCGGCGCGGTCGAGCTCGTGCGCTGCGCAAGCCGGCCGCGAGGCAGGCCGGTACGCCTCCGGCGGGATCACCTCGGGCTCGGTCTGCTGCAGGAGGATGTCCCGCGAGACGTCGATGTGCACCGGACCGAGCGGCTCGGCCAGGGCGACGCGGAACGCGCGCCGCACCGCTTCCTGGATCTTGCCGACCGAGGGGACCGAGTAGGCCCACTTCGTGATCGAGCGATGCAGGGTCACCTGGTCGATGTCCTGGCTCGCATCCTTCTCGCGCACGAACAGGTCCTGCGCGCCGCTGATGCTGATGACCGGGACGTAGCCCTTCCACGCGGCGCCGATGCCCGTCACCAGGTTCGTGACGCCCGGCCCCTCGGTGGCCGTGACGACCGCGGGCCGATGCAGCGAGCGCGCGTAGCCGTAGGCCATGAACGCGGCGCCCTGCTCGTGGCGGGTGAGGACGAAGCGGACCTCGGGCGTCGCGCGCAGCACGTCGAGGATCGGCAGGTTCATCGTGCCCGGGATGCCGAACACGTGGTCGATGCCCTCGCGCTTGAGGCAATCGACGACCGCTTGCGCGCCTGTGATCATGGGTTCTCCTGCTTCATGGACATAGGGCGTTCAACGCCCACATGCTCCAAGTGGGGTTAGGTAGCAATGCTTGCTCCTACTAGTCGCATTTCGAACTGCGTACCCACCTTCGCTCTCCGCCCGAAAAGCAGTTGACCACATCCTCACCAGGTGCGGGGGTATCACGCTGTGTATCGGTTCTTTGAGGCGTCGCCGCGCTAGGTCCCACCGCCTCGGGGTGTTGAAGCTTGAGAATTGTCCCTTCAGCAAACCAGCACTCTCGTTCGTACACGAAAGGGATCCCCAAGTCTTCAAATTCTATGACCGCATCACGAAGGAAATCTCCATTGCCTTTTCTCAAGGCATCTTCGATAGCTTCTCTAATGGTAATGAGCCCGGTCGGAACGACAAAGATCCTGGAGCGGCAGGCTTCACCACGCACTCGGGCGCCCGTTTCCCCTGAGAGTTCGATGTTTCTCGTAGTCGCGACTCCAATCAATCCGTAGTTGTAGCTGCCGAAGCACGATGTAAGAAGACAACACATCAGTGCCGAAGCCGTCCTGATCAGCCATCTACTTCTGGCTGTCTTTGTTTTCAAGGGAGGAGGGTCGATCCGTCTTCGGTTTGACGTACGCGACCGTACCGCTTACTTGGTAACACTCATTGAGATACAAGGCGGGAAAGACCAAGGGAATCCCCCAAAACGTCTGGGTAGCGCGGACATCCAAGAGAAGGTCGCCGTTCTCTTTCTGAAGTGCGTTTTCAATCGCCTTCTCCACACTGGCAGCACGAACCGGAACATACACAATTGAATAGCCACAGGCCTCGCCCACGACTTGCTGACCCTTTTCAAGAGTTGAATCGATCTCGTTGGTCCCCACAAGGCGAAGAGTTGCGAAACGCGCTGCACATGAACTAACCGTGATGCCCATCAATAAGCATTGAAGTAGATGGGCTAGTTTCTTCACAGGCTCTCCGGCAGGAGCAGGTAGGCCTCGTGCCCGCCGCCACTGTATACCGTATGCGTGCCGCCGAAGCTCGCGGGCGGCCGGTCGCGCGGGTCGTCGTGCAGGAACCAGCCCGACCCTCGCTGCGGGCCGGTCTCGCCCGGCCGCTCGAAATCCTTGCCCTGGAGGGTGAGCGCGAGCCGCCAGCCGGCGGGGAGCGACGCGCTTCCCGGCCAGATCTCGAGGTCGACCTCGACGACCTCGCCGGGCTTGAACTTCTGCGCTTCATCGTGCGTGTGCCAGGGCTGCCAATCGGTCGAGCGCTTCGGGTCGAGCTTGCGCTGCGATACGCGCAGCCAGCCTTGCGAGATTGGCGCCTTCGGCTCGACGGCCGAGAAGAAGGTGGCTTCCTTCCCCGCCGGATCGAAGGCGCGCAGTGTCGCGAAGACGTCCATGTCGTCGGTGGCGGACGATACGAAGAGCTTCGCCTTGATCGGTCCGGCGAATTCGAGCGTCCGCTCGAGCGGTGCGGTGCTGAAGGTCACGCCTTCGCCAATGGCGGCATAGCTCGTGCTGGCTGGCTTGGGCGGAGCGCAAGAGGTGAGGGCGAGGCTGGACGCATCGAGATACAGCCGCGTCCACTTCGTTCCGGAGAGCGGCCAGTGCGCGTCGCGCACCGTGCGCTTCACCGTGTCGTTGACCGCCCGTACTTCGACCTCAACTCTTGGTTCCTTCTCCCAGCCGTTCTCGACGCCCTTGAGATAGCGGTCGAAGAATCTTCGCTGCAGCGCGACGTTCTGCGGTAGCAGGAAGGTGAAGAAGTAGGACCCCGACTGGACCTTCAGCCATTTCTCGCGCGAGGCGATGCCGAGGTACCCCAGGATCGTGCCGCGCAGGTGCAGGCCGAGCCCGCCCCAGTTGGCGACGACGAGCGCCGGGATCGTGATGCGGTCGAGCTTCGCGCTGCGCTCCTCGTACCAGGGTCCGCTCAGCGGGCGCGCGAGCAGGTTTCCGATGTAGTCCTCGCGGTTTGCCGCGAGCTGTTCCGGTGACAGGCTTTCGGGGCCGGTGTTGCGCAGGCCGGTGTCGATGTCGAGGAGCGGGGTGTCGGGGTTGCCGTGCTGGTTGCGCAGCACGCTGCGGTTCCACCAGCGTTGCAGGAAGCCCGCGCCGAGGATCCCGCCCTGGCGCGTGCGGTCGCGGTAGAAGTCGTACGTTCCCTGCCAGGGGAGCATCGCGGCGAGGTGCGGCGGGCGTTCCGCCGCGATCATCCATTGCCCGGCGGCGTAGTAAGAGATGCCGAGCAGCCCGACCTTGCCGCTCGACCAAGGCCGGGCTGCCGCCCATTCGATCGCATCGTAGAAATCCCGGAACTCGGCGGGCGAGTTCACGTCGAGCCGGCCCGGCGACTTGCCCGAGCCGCGCGAATCGACCTTCACGACGGCGTAGCCGTGCGGTATCCACATCTCCGGGTCGGGCGTCTCGAATACGAGATATTTGCACGACGAGGTCCTGAGAATCTCGGGGTGCCGCCGTTGCAGCGCTTCCCAGGCCTCGGGCATGAACTGCGACAGGTGCACGTCCTTGCCGTAGGGCCCGAGCGTCATCAGCACCGGAAACGTTCCCGGCGTGTCGGGGCGGAAGACGTTCGCGCGCAGCACCGCGCCGTCGCGCATGGGCACGGCGACGTCCTTGTCGAGGATCATCCGGCGCTTCATGGCGCGGGTCTCGCGGCGATCAGTACGAACGCAATCGCGCACGGCTTCTCAGTGCGGTTGCTCCAGGCGTGGTTCGTGCCGCGCTGCACCAGCACGTCGCCCGCGCGCAGCAGTACCTCGCCTTCATCGAGCACCGCCCAGATCTCCCCGGAGAGCACCACGCAGTAGTCGACGGTGTCGGTCTTGTGCATGCCCGGGTGCCTGCGCGTGGCGGCGCTCGCCGCCTGCGCGCCCATCGCGTGGAAGAAACGATCGGGATCGAGCGTCCTCAGCCGCGCGCTGTCGGGAGGGTAGACGATGATGCGGAATACGCTGCCGCCGCCGACCGGCTCGATGCGCCGCTCGTGGTCGCCGGCGTCACCCGCGCCGGAATTGTCGGCGGGCGAGGAGCGCGTCTCCCAGATTTCGGTGAGTTCGAGGCCTCCGGCTTTCTCGAGGACGAAGCGGTGCGGCGATTCGCCGTCGAAAAGCACCACGGCGCGGCCGCTCGCGTCGTGTCCGGTGACGACTCTCCGGGTCATGGCTTCATCGCCCGAGCCGGACAGTCCTTGGACGACAGCTGCCCCACCCAATCCCGGAAGCGGAGCAGCTCGGGCGGATCCATCACGCACATCCGTCTGCCGTAAGGGTGCCCGAAATCGAAGAGCTGGTGGCCGATCTCGTGGACCAGCAGGAATCCTGCGAACCGGGCGCTGTCCGCCTCCGAATAGCTCTCGCCGCCCCTCAAGCTTCGCACCGCGCCGTCCTCGCCGATCAGGGGATAGGTGCTCACGATCGCCGTCGTCCCGTACGGCGAGGACGGGTTGCTCGTGGTGATGCCGTTGGTGATGCCGCCGCGGATCGCGGTGTGCACCGAGGACCCGACATACTCCGCGCTCGCGATCAGCTGATTGGTGATGACGACGTCGTACGGAAACGAGAGCTTGCCGATGAACACCCAGTAGAGGACTTCGTTGTCGGGCGAGCCGTCGATCAGCCCGCTCCCGTCGGGAAGCCTCTGGGACTTGAGCTCCTCCAGGCGCGCGACGAGCGTCGCGGTCACCGCCTCCGCGAGTCCCTGGTAGGTGCGCTCGCGCACGGGGGCGAGGAGATACGGCTGCGCGTAGGCGATCAGACCGTCGAGGCTGTTTTCGTCGCTGCGCAGCGCCGCGGCGTATCCCCGGACGAGCCGCGTCCGGTCCCCTTTGCCGTTCTTGAAGTCGTAGCTGAGCCCGTTCCATTCGCGCCTCTGCCTCGGCGTGGCGCGGTCGAACAAATCCTTCAGCGACAGCTCCTCGGGTTCCGTGAATTCCACGTTCACGCCGAAGTTCTCCAATGCGCCGCGCCGCGCCGCCCTGAGCATGGCGCCGATCTGCCCGGGATTCATGCGCGGAAGGTGCGGATTGACGACGTGGGCGACCCGGAGCGTCACCGTATCTCCGGGCCGCGGTGTCGCCCGGTGCGCGCACGACGAGGCGGCGAGGAGCAGCGCTGCCGCGACAACCGGTCCGGCCAGCCGGGCGCGCGGCGGTCGCGTCACTCGGGCTGCAGGTTGATGTCCTTCACCAGCTTCGCCCAGCGTACGCGCTCGTCCTTGAGGAATTGCGCGAGCTGCTCGGGCGTCCCCGGCCCCTCGTTGATCGCGCCCAGGTCGAGCAGGCGCTTCTGGATGTCTTCCTTGGCGAGCACCGCGTTGACGTCTGCGTTGACCTTGCGCACGATGCTCTCGGGTGTGCCCGCGGGAGCGACCAGCGCGAACCAGCCGACGTACTCGAAGCCCGGATAGCTCTCGGCCATCGTAGGCACGCTCTCGAGGCCGGTGACGCGCCTGCTGGCCGTGACTGCGATCGCGCGCAGGTCGCCGCGCTTGAGGTAGGGGCTCATGGCCGCCGAGCTCACCAGCACCACCTGCGTCCGGCCGACGACGGTGTCCTGCAGCGCCGGCGCGACGCCGTTGTACGGCACCTGCAGCAGGCGCATGCCCGTTGCGACGTTCAGGAGCTGGCTCATCATGCCGCCGAAGGTCTTGGTGCCCTCGTTCGCGGCGGCGAGCTTGCCGGGATCCTTCTTGTCGAGCGCGACCAGCTCGGCGATCGTCTTCGCCGGCACCGCGTTGTTCACCGCGATCACCATCGGCGATTTGCCGATCATCGCCACCGGAACGAAATCGTGCTCGGGGTTGTAGGCCAGCGACTTGAAGGTGAGGGGATTGCTGACGAGCGCCGCGGTGGTGGCGAAGTAGTAGTTGTAGCCGTCGCCGGGAGACTTCGCCGCGGCCACCGCGCCGATCACGTTCTGCCCGCCGGGGCGGTTGTCGACGACGACCTGCTGGTTCCAAGCTTTGGAAAGCCCGTCGGCGACGAGCCGCGCGCTGATGTCGGGCGAGGAGCCCGGCGGCTGCGACAGGATCCAGTGCACCGGACGGTTCGGGAATTCCTGGGCGGCCGCGTGCCCCAGGACGGCGCACGATACCGCGGCGGCAAGGACGCGCACGATTGCTTTCATTTTTTCCTCCTCTATCCTAGTTCGACGATTTTCTGCGGAAATTTGTGCAGCCTTTCGGCGACCCCGCTCTCGCCGATCAGGAAGTTGTCGCAGCACCAGCTGTAGGTGCGCTGGGTGACGTAGGTCGGGTGGCACACCATGTTCATGTTCTTCTCGATCACCATCGTTTCGTCGTGCCTCACCAGCGGCCGTTCGACCATGTCGTAGCCCTGGCCGTGGGAGTGCAGGCGCTTCTCCTCGGGGCGCTTGTTCTTCTTCATGAAGTCGTTGTACTCGGCGAAGATCTCGCTCGCTTTCGCCCCGGGCACGAGGCGCGCCAGGGTGAATTTCTGCGCCTCGAGCACGAAGGCGAACTCGTCCTTCATCTCCTGCGAAGCGCGCCCGAGCACGCAGGTGCGGCCGAGCTCGGTGTAGAAGCCGCCCGGCCCGTTGTTCTCGATGAGGATGGTGAACTGGTCGCCCTCGCGCAGCACCCGATTCTGCTGGTAGCGGTTGGCGAACACGGCGGCGGTGCCGACCGGTCCCGAGCCCGTGAGGAACAGGCCCTGCTCGCTGCCGTGCCGATGGCCGACGTGCTCGGCGACCGCCGCGACCTCCAGCTCGCGCATGCCCGGCTCGATCGCGGCGAAGGTCTCCTCCATCGCCGCGTCCTGCAGCAGCGCGGTCTTGCGGATTCGTTCCAGCTCCTCGGGGCTCTTCACCGCCTTGATGCCGTCGATCCAGTCGGAGGCGTCGGTGAATTTCGCGCGCGCGAGCTTGCGCCGCAGGTGGTCGCCGAGCGCGAAGGACATCGCCGCGCGCCCGAGGAGCCCGATCGTCCCGCCCGAATACTTCTCCAGCGCCTTCTCCGCCAGCCCGGCGTCGTAGTCGGCCGTATACGGACAGGACGCGTACGAGGGCATGCCGATGAAGCGCGCGGTGCCGCGGCGCACGGGGTCGTCCTGCGGGCCGAACTCGCGCACCACGCCCATCGGCCCCTGGCCGATGACGGTCATGCGCTCGTCCTTGGGAAAGATCACCGTGACCGGGTAGCCGTTGGTCGCCGGGACGTCGGTGAACCATTTGACGTAGCCGCCCATCCAGTCGTTGTTCGACTGCATGACGAGCGCGTCGATGCGGTGCTCGGCCATCGCCGCGCGCGCCTCGGACCAGCGGCGCTCGAGCTCGGGCGTGGAGATCGGATGGTTGATGCGCTCGTTCGTCGCCATATCTAGCGTTTTACCACGTTGATCATGCCGGCCGTGTCTCCTGCGAGGAACTTCCTGAAGTTCTCCACCACCGTCGGCAGCGCCTGCTCGGCGTACTGGTCGTGGAAGCCGCCGAGGTGCGGCGTGACGATGACGTTGTCCAGGCTCCAGAAAGGGTGGTCTTCGGGCAGCGGTTCCTGCGCGAACACGTCGAGCGCCGCGCCCGCAAGCCGCCTTTCCCGCAGCGCGAGCAGCAGCGCGTCCTCGTCGACGATGCCGCCGCGCGCGAGGTTCACGAGGAACGCCGAGGGCTTCATCGCGGCGAGGACCCTCGCGCCGACGATCCCGTGCGTCTCGGCGGTGTACGGCGTGAGCAGCACCAGGAAGTCCAGATCCGGCGCAGCCTGCTCGAGCGCGTCGCGGCGGACCATACGGTCGAAGCCTTCCATGGTTCGCGGCGCGGAGCTGATCCCGACGACCGTCATGCCGAACGACTTGCACTTCGGGGCGAGCGACCTGGCGATCGCGCCCACCCCGAAAATGCCCACGGTCTTCCCCTTAAGCAGCTGCGAGGGGTAGCGCTCCCACTTGCGCGCGTTGCGGTTGCGCATCGCGCGCGGCAGGTCGCGCGCGAGGGCGAGCATCAGCAGGATCGCCGCTTCGGGCACCGAGTCGCCGTGCAGGCCGTGCATGTTGGTGACGAGCACGCCGGAGCGGAGAGCGGGCCGGTCGACGATGCCGTCGACGCCGGTGCCCAGGGCCTGGATCCATCTGAGGCTCGCGCCCTTCTCGAGCACGTGGTCGGCCATGTGGGCGCCGAAGGTGAGGAGGATGTCGGCGGAGCCGATGAAGGGATCGACCTTCGAGTGATGGTCGACGAGGTCGATCGCGAGCCCGGGGAAGGCGTCGCGCAGGCCGTTGTAGTACTGCATTCTGATTTTTTCCGGCAAGGTCAGCAGAATGAGCAGCCTGGTCATGGCGGGAACCGACCCGCATGTTACTTCAAGCGCGGGCGACGGTGATGGCCCCCGCGCGGGCGCTGCCTCTAGCGGTAGACGAGCACCGGAGTCCGCGTGTGCGTCAGCACCTTCTGAGTCACGCTGCCCATGACCAGACGGGCGATGCCCCGGCGGCTGTTCGAGGCCATGAAGATCACGTCGCAGCGCTTTTGCCTGGCGGCGGCGATGATGCCGAGGTAGGGCGACTCCGCCTTGGAAACGTGTCCCTGGAAGGGGACGCCCGACGCCTTGGCCAGCTTGCCGACGGCGGCGACGTGCCGTTCGGCGATCCGGCGGGCCTTCTTCTCCTGAGACGCGATCGAATTTCCGGCGAACATGTAGCCCTCGCCGTAGATCTGCGAATAGATCGGCTCGACGGCGCAGTAGCCGGTGACTTTGGCGCCGACCTCCTTCGCGAAAGCGATCCCGGCCTTGACCGCCTTCGTCGCGACGTGCGAACCGTCGGTGGGAATCAGGATGTGTCTGAATAGCATGATCGCTCCTTTCGCTGGCTCCAAGATACGTCGGCCGGGACTTCGCGCCCTTGATCCGGATCAAACGAAGGTGCCTTGCCTCCCGATCCCGGGACCGGGGATACAATGCCGCACGATGAAGTACAAGGACTATTATGCCGTGATGGGTGTCGCGCGGAGCGCGAGCCCCGAGGAGATCAAGACCGCCTACCGCAAGCTCGCGCGTAAATATCATCCCGACGTCTCGAAGGAGCCCGATGCCGAGGAGAGATTCAAGGAGGTCGCCGAAGCCTACGAAACGCTGAAGGATCCCCAGAAGCGCGCGGCTTACGATCAGCTGGGCTCCCACCGCGCCGGGCAGGATTTCCGCCCGCCTCCCGGCTGGGAGAAACAGTTCGGCAACGGAACTTTCTCGTTCGAAGACCTCGACCTCGGCGATCTGTTCTCCGCATTCGGCGGACGCACGCAGGGCCGCACCGCGCGCATGCCGGGACAGGATTACGAGGTCACCGCGAACATCAGCCTGGAGGAGGCTTACCGGGGAACCGAAGTCACGCTCGATCTCGCCGTGCCCGACTACGACGAGCGCGGGTTCCCGCATCGGGCGCAGCGCTCCTTCAAGGCGCGCATCCCCAAGGGCGCGACCGAAGGGCAGCGCCTGCGCCTCGCGGGCAAAGGCGGCAAAGGCCTGAACGGCGGGCGCGACGGCGACCTGTATCTCAACATCGCGCTGCGCGCGCACCCGCTGTTCCGCGTGAGCGGCCATGACTTGTTCCTCGATTTGCCGCTCGCGCCCTGGGAAGCGGTGCTCGGCACCTCCGTCCATGTGCCGACGCTCGGGGGATCGGTCCAGCTCAAGGTCCCGTCAGGTACGCGCGCGGGCCAGCAGCTCCGCCTCGCCGGGCGCGGGCTCCCCAAGCCGCATGCGGGAGAGGGCGACCTGTTCGCGATCGTCCAGATCGTCGTGCCGGGCGCCGCGAGCGAGCGCGAGCGGGAACTCTACCGGGAGCTCGCCGGCGCCTCGGCCTTCAATCCCCGCGGCCATTTCGGCGAGGAAGCGGTGAAATGAGCATCGAGCAAGGCCGCTGGCTGCACGAGCGCTACGAGCTCACGCTCGCGGAGCTGTGCGAGCTGTCGGGCCTGTCGGAATCGGAGCTGCGCGTCCTGGTCGACTTCGGGGCGATCGCGCCTGCCGATCCCGACGCGCGCGAGTGGACCTTCAGCTCGGACCGGCTGATCGTCGCGCGCAGCGCGTCGCGGCTGCGCAAGGATTTCGACCTCGACCCGCAGGGGCTCGCGCTCGCGGTCGCGCTGCTCGAGCGCGTGCGCGACCTGGAGGAGCAGCTGCGCGACTTGCGCGCGCGGCTCCCGGGCGGGTCCTAGAAGCCCGCGATCACCCCGCTCAAGGGAATCCTGCCTTCCAGTAGTCCCTCGATCTGCCGTCGAGATCGTCGTACATCACCTTGCCGCCGACGACGGTGAGGACCGAGCGCAGATCCTTGATGTTTTCGTCGGGCACCATGCGCTCGTTGAAATAATCGGCGCTCAGCACGACGAGGTCCGCGAGCTTTCCATCCTCGATGGTGCCGAGCTTGTCCTCGGCCCGGAGGAACCAGCCGTTGGCGGCGGTATAGAGCCGCATCGCGTCGTTGCGGCCCAGCGTCTGCCCCGCGTTGATGAGATCGCCGCGCGCGTTCTTGCCGGTGACCACGTAGTACAGGTTGATCCACGGGCTCATGGTCGAGATCTGCATGCCGTCCGAGCTCATGCCGACCGGTATGCCGCTCGCCAGGATGTCGCGGAACGGCGGGCCGTTGTTGATCGAGTCTCCGGTGAGCCAGCGCCAGCCGCCCAGGACGTTCACGCCGCCGCCGAGGTTCTTCAGCTTCTGGAGGTAGTCGGGCGTGATCACGGGCACATGCGCGAGCACCCAGCGCAATTTCGTAATGCCGTCGGGGTTGCCCGCCGCGACCATCTCGTTGTTCACCTGCTGCCAGCCGTCGATGATCACTTTCCAGTCGAGCGGCAATCCCGGGAGGGCGAATACCGGGAAGTTGAGCGAATGGTTCTCGTTGCGCCATTGCGCCTGCGCGACGAGCCGCGTGCCGTTGAACCACGCGGGGGTCCCGGGCGCGATGAACGCGCTCGCGGTGAACTCGCCGATGCCGAGCGTCCGCAGCATGTTGTTGCCGAAGTCGTTCCAGCTGTTGAGCAGCCTGGCCTGAAGCTCGGGAGTATTGAGATCCTCCTCGACGTGCAGGAAATTGACCCAGATGCGGTTGGTCAACTCGCCCCGCTGGTAGAGGGCGCGCACCGAGTCGTGCGCGCGGTAGCGGTCGAAGTCCGCGGCGCCGTCGCTCGCGTCGCCCACCCCCGGGACGATGAACGGGAAGCCGCCCTGGTCGAGGTGCGTGGTGACGCCGATTCCCGCGGCGTAGCGCATCGCGTCCCTGAGACCCTGCAGCTTCGAGTCGGGCGTCTGCATCTGGCGCAGGAGGAAGAGCGCCGTGGTGCAGGGCGTGGCGACGCCGAACGCGCCGCCGTCGACGAACCCGTCGGCTCCGACGGGGACGCCGTTCGCCATTAGGAACGCCCTGCCGAGCGCGTTCGTCGCTCCCGGGCCGCTGAAGCCTTCCATGATGAACACCGGGTGATTGGGCACTGCCGCCGTCAGCTCGGCGAGCGTCGGGAAGCGGACCGGCTGGGGAGCGCGGAAGAACTGGTTGCGGCTGAAGCCGCCGACCGACGTCACCCATTCGCCGGGCTGGACTTCCGCAGCGCGCGCGGCCAGCGTCGCGAGCGCCTCGCCGATCGAGTTGGCGTTTTCCAGGCGCGCGTCGCGCCCGGGACGAAGGCCGAGCAGGATGATGTGATTGTGGCTGTCGATGATCCCCGGCACTGCGGTGCGTCCGCGCAGATCGATCGTCCGCGCGCAATCACCGTCGTCGTTGCCGCGCCCGTGACCCACGGCGGCGAACTTGCCGTTCTTGATGAGCACCGAGGACACGATCTGGTCCCTCGCGTCCATCGTATGGATCCTGCCGTTGACGAGTCGTAGCGACCCGCCGTGCTTGCAGTCCCTGTCGTCGTCGGCCCACGCGGGCAGCGCGACGACGGACGCTGCGAGGGCGACGCAAGCCAATCGCAAACAACGTGAAATGAAAACCATATTGATCTCCCCGGAAGAACGGCGGTGGTTTTCGAAGTGGAGCGAGTCACGCTATACCTGTACCGGGGACTTTTCAACCACAGGCTCGCCCACTACTGGCGGCGTACAATGCGCTGCACAATCCCAACCTGAGGAGACCTTCGATGTCCATGAAACTCCACCTCGCCTGCAGCGGCGCGATCGCGTCGCTCGCACTCGGCGCCTGCTCGATGATGGGCCCGCCCTCGACGGGGGAGAACGTGTTCTCGCTCACGTCGTCCGCGTTCAAGGACGGCACGATGCTCGAGAAGAAGAACGCCGGAAACAACCCCAAGAACCCGAACTGCATCGGCGAGAACGTGTCGCCGCCGCTGACCTTCTCGAACCCGCCGGCGGGGACGAGGAGCTACGCGCTCGTGATGGTCGATCCCGAGGGCCGCGCGGGGCTGGGGGTGATTCACTGGGTCGCCTACGGCATTCCCGCGAGCGTCACCGGATTCGCCGAGGGCGAGGTGAGCAAGCTCAGCGACAAGTACGTCGGCGGCAAAGGCACCAATGGATTCAGCAATTACCAAGGGCCGTGCACGCCCCCGGCGACGGGCTTGCACCACTACACGTTAACGCTGATCGCGACCGACCTCGATCCGAAGGCGCTGCCTCCGGGCTTGACGCGCGACGAGCTCCTCGCGAAGCTTCAGGGACACGCCAAGGGCTCGGCCGGGCTCGTCGGACTGTTCGGACGGAAGCCGTAAGCCAGCGTTGCATCCCGGTCGCGCCCCGGGGAGCGGGGCGCGACCGGGAAGACATTCAGAACCCGGTGCAGCTGAGGGAGACCCCTCCGAGCCCGTTCGTCCCGATGCCCAGGTTGCCGGTGTTCACGACGCTCGACTCGCCGTCGGTGCAGTTGATTCCGAACCCGGAATTGCCCGATACATTGCCGACCGGGGTGGCGGCGAACAAACCCGAACCGAACGCGAGCCGTATGCCGTCGCCGTTGCCGGTGCCGGACGGGACGTTGTTCTGGATCGTAGTCGAGGCGATCTGGGCTTCCGAGCGCAGTGAAAGCACGATTCCGAAGCCGTTGTTGCCGCTGATCACCGCATTCTGCATGTTGATCGCGGATCCCAGAAAAGCGAAGATGCCTCCCGTCGCCGCGGGGCTGCCGTTGCCGGTGATCGTGTTGACGGTGCTGAAGCCGAACGAGGTGTCGCCGACCACCAGCGAGCTTGCGCGCAGGTTGACACCCTGACCGGTATTTCCGGAGATGGTGTTTCCGCCGATCAGGTCGGCGCTCGCGCTGTTGACGCCGATGCCGTTCTGCGGGTTGCCCGGCGCGGTGATGGTGCCGTTCCCCGTGATGGCGTTCATCGCGATCAAGGCGCCCGAGCCGAAGTTGACGTTGATCCCGTTGGCGCCGTTGGCGCTGACCGTGTTTCCTCCGGGAAGGTTGAGGTTGTCCAGGCCGATGCGCCCGGAGCCGCTGTTGAACACGCCTATCCCGTGGCGCGTGTTCTGCGTCACGATCGAATTGACGACGGCGGCGCTCGCCGAGTCGATCGCGATTCCGTCGCGCGCGTTGCCCGCCACCGTCACCGCGTCCACGACCCCGCTCGCTCCATGTCCGTAGACGATGCCGGTGCGGCCGGTGCCCTGGACGAGCCCGTTCTGCACGATCAGCCCAGCCGCACCGTCGGCGAGAATGCCGTTGCGGCCGCCCGTCACTGCGATGCCGTCGATGGTCACGCGGCTGCCGGTGACGCGGATCACGTCGAGCGTGGCGTCGGCGCCGACGACGGTGGCGCCCGGGGCCGCGGCCGCCAGCTTGACGTCGCTGCGGTTGATGACGATGTTCTCGGCGCAGGTCCCGCTGACGAGGATCGTCAGCGACTTGCGGTCGTCGCCGCGCGTGAGCGCCCGGGCGACAGTGTCGCCCGAGGCGCAGTCGACGGTGACCGTCCTGTCTTTGCTCCGGTCACGCTCGCGGTCCTGGTCGGAGTCGGCTACGGCTGTGGTGTGAAGCGCGGCAAGCGCGACGGCGCCAAGCGCGCAGGCAATGCTGCGACGTGCAGTCATGATTTCTCCCTGTATGGATTGCTGCGACCCGTTCCCTCCCGAGGAACAGGCGAGGGGACATCATGCGAGGGCGGCAGGCGCGGGTCAACTCGGGAGAAACCCGACCGGCTTGTCCGGGAAAACCTGACACGATCTCGGGCGTACAATGCCTCGACCAGCACGGAGAGAGCAATGAACAAGCCCGAGCGTGTTCCGCAGGCTACCGAGGAATTCACCGTCGGGGGCGTGAAGCTGCAGCGGCCGTTCCGCATCCGGCGCCTCGGGCATTTCGGCGTGAACGTGGTCGACCCGGAGCGCAGCAAGGATTTCTACTGCAAGCTCCTCGGCTTCCGCGTCTCCGATCCGATCGATTTCCGGGAGCGCGTGCCCGAGGATCAGCGCGACAAGGTCGGCCCGACGGTGGGCTATTTCTCGCGACACGGCACCGACCACCACTCGTTCGTCTTCTTCCCGCGCAGGTTGCTCGAAGTCGTCAATCCGCACGCGCGCACGCCAAGCGGCACGATCAACCAGATCACTTGGCAGGTCGGGTCGCTGCAGGAAGTCTCCGACGCTTTCGACTGGTTCACGAAGCGCGGCAAGCCGATCCGCCGCGCGGGCAGAGACCTCCCGGGGTCGAACTGGCACTTCTATCCGCCAGACCCCGACGGCCATACCAACGAGCTGTATTACGGCATCGAGCAGATCGGCTGGGACGGGTACTCGAAGCCGCGCGACATGTACGGCGTGCGCTACTCCAAGCCGCCGCGGCTGCCGCACCTGTCCGAGTACGCCGAGGTGGCGAAAGCGACCGCGGACGGCATTCCCATCGAGAAGGGCACCCGCGCGCTCGACGCGGGCGGCGAGGAGAAGTACGACGTCGGCGGCATCCTGCTTGCGCGGCCGTTCAAGATCGCGAAGATCGGGCCGGTGCGCCTCTTCGCAGAGAACACGGAAGCGATGCTCGCGTTCTACCGCGACGACCTCGGGTTCGCCGTCACCGAGGAAGTCAAGTACAAATCACACCGCTGTGTCTTCCTGCGCGCCAACACCGAGCACCACTCCGTCGCGCTCTACCCGATCGCGCTGCGCGACGAGCTGGGCCTGAAGCCCGACAGCACCCTCATGTCCTTCGGGCTGCAGCTCGGGAGCTACCAGCAGCTGAAGGACGCCATCGCCTTCCTCAAGGCCAACGGTGTCGCGATCAAATACCTGCCGCCCGACCTCTTCCCCGGTGTCGACTACTGCGCCTTCGCCATCGACCCCGACGGCTACGCATTCCAGCTCTATTACTACATGGAGCAAGTCGGGTGGGACGGAAAGCCGCGGCCCGCGTCACAGCGGCCGAAGATCGACAATGCGACATGGCCGGAAACGGTGGAGGGACGGAGCGATACGTTCTTGGGAGAGCCGTTTTTGGGACCGCTTGGCTAGGCGAGGGCGCCGCACGCGGCCACGGCCGAGAACACGGCAAGAGCTGCTCGGATAACCCGGGAGACCCCCGGGGCGTTTTGCTTTCCGGCAAGGTCCTGATATGACCCACTTGATCACGCAATACGGTCTCGCGCTGATCTTCGCGAACGTGCTGCTGGAGCAGGTCGGGCTGCCGATTCCCGCGATACCGACGCTGATCGTCGCCGGCGCGCTGGCGGTGCAGGGGGAGCTTTCGGCGTGGGCGATCTTCGGCGCCGCTTTCCTCGCCTGCATGATCGGCGACCTCGTCTGGTATCTCGCGGGCAGGCGCTACGGGCGGCGCGTGATGGCGCTGCTGTGCCGCATGTCGCTCTCCCCCGATTCCTGCGTGCGCCAGACCGAAGTCCGCTTCGAGCGCTGGGGCGGGCTGACGCTGGTGCTGTCCAAGTTCATCCCGGGCCTCTCGACCATCGCGCCGCCGCTCGCGGGCGCGATGCGGCTCGGCTGGCCGTCGTTCCTCCTCCTGAACGGGCTTGGCGTAGCGATCTGGGCAGGCTCGGCGATCGCCGCGGGGATGCTGCTCCACTCCGGGATCAACGACCTCATGCTGCGCCTCGAAGGCCTCGGGACCCTGGCGATCGAGGCGATCGGTGCCCTTCTCGCCGCGTACGTCGCGGCCAAGTGGTGGGAGCGGCGGCGCTTCTACAAGATGCTGCGTATCGCGCGGATCGGCGTCGAGGAACTGCGCGCGCTGATAGAGCAGGGCAAGCGCCCGGTGGTAGTGGACGTGCGCTCGCAAAGCTCACGCGAACTCGACCGGCGCTTCATTCCCGGCGCGCTGACGATGACGCTCGATGACGTGGAGCAGCGCCTCGAGGAGCTGCCCGCGGACCGCGAGGTCGTCTTCTACTGCACCTGCCCCAACGAAGCCTCGGCGGCACAGGTCGCAAAGAAGCTGATCGGCCTGGGCTACACCAAGGTGCGCCCGCTGCACGGCGGGCTGGACGCCTGGATCGCGGCCGGCTATGAAATCGAGGAGCGGGCGGGGACCTAGTCGAGCGGCTCCACCTTCACGATCGACGCGCCGTGGTTGCTGCCTTTCCACTCATCCGACAGTCCCGGCCCGCGGGCAAGGGCGGCCCGGGTGCTTTATTGTCGACGCACGGCGGCGGGCGTACAGTCTCGCCCAGGAACGAGTCGCCGCGGATGAATCCGACCCCCGGTCAAAGCGGATTTTCCGGACGCACGCCTGAGGACGGGCTGCGCTTCGCGCAGCGCATGTACCGCGTGCGTCCGCTCGGCGTCTTGCTCGGCGCGGTGTGCGTCGGCGGCGCGCTGTGGGAGCAGGACGCGCACCCGCTCGTCTGGGCGACTCTGGCACTGAATGCGCTCGCCTGGCCGCATCTCGCGTACTGGATCGCCCGCCGCAGCGCCGATCCCTATCGCGCCGAGCGGCGCAACCTGATGCTCGACTCGGCGAGCGGCGGCGCGTGGATCGCGGCGATCGGCTTCAGCGCCGCGCCCTCCGCCGTGATCTTCTCGATGATGGTGATGGACAAGGTCAGCGTCGGCGGGCTGCGCTTCCTAGCGCGCTGCCTCGCGGTCCAGGCGGCGGCGGCGGCGCTCGTCGCGCTGGCGCCGGGCTTCGCGCCGCACCTGCAGTCGACGCTCATGGAACGGATCGCCACCCTGCCGCTGCTCGTCTTCTATCCGCTCGCGATCGGCCTCACGACCTACCGCCTTGCACGCAGGGTGCGGGGGCAGAACCAGACGCTCGCCGCGCTCTCGAGCATGGACGGGCTCTCCGGCCTTCTCAACCGCACGAACTGGGAAGCCGTCGTCGCCGCCGAGTTCCAGCGCTGCCGCCGCATCGGCCACCCCTCGTCGGTCGTGATGATCGACATCGACCATTTCAAGGTGATCAACGACCGCCACGGCCACCCCGTGGGCGACGCAGTCATCCGCTCGATCGCGCGGATCCTGCGTGGCGCGCTGCGCCTCCACGACGTGCCCGGGCGCTATGGCGGGGAGGAATTCGGCGTCGTGCTTCCCGGAACCGACATCCACGGAGCAACGCTGCTCGCCGAGCGGATCCGCGCACGCATCGAATCGGCCATTCTCCATCCCGACACGGGGGTGCGCGCCACCGCGAGCCTCGGTGTCGCGCAGTTCGAGGTTCACGACGCGGACCACGTGGACTGGATCGCCCGCGCCGACCGCGCGCTCTACGCCGCAAAGAGGGCCGGCCGCAACCGCACCGAGCGCGGCGTCTCGGCCGAAGCGCCCGCGAAGCGGGCCTAGGCGAGAAGATGCGAGCTTTCCACCGGCTGACCGGACAGAAGAAGATCGCCGGCGTGTGCGCCGGCCTCGGCGAGTACTTCGAGATCGACCCGGTATTCTTCCGGCTGTTCTTCCTCCTGTCGCTGTTCTTCGGCGGTCTCGGCGCGTTGATCTACGTGCTGCTGTGGATCATGGCTCCGGAGAAGGCCGGCGAAGGGCAGCACGGATCCGCGGCCGGGCTTCGCCTCTCGAGGGCCGACCGCAAGATCGCGGGGGTATGCGGCGGCCTGGGGGAGTGGCTCGACGTCGACCCGGTCTTCCTGCGCGTCGCGTTCGTCCTTCTTGCGCTCCTCGCCGGGCTCGGCATCGCCGTCTACATCGTTCTATGGATCTTCCTTCCGCGCGCGCCCGCGCCGGGCGCCTAGCGCGTGCTAGAGTAACGGCTCCCAACTTCGAAAGGAGGTGATCCCGTGAGAGACCATCCAGGCAGGACCGGCTTAAAGGCCTCGAACAGCGGATCATTCCGCATCACAGGGATGACCGATCGCCGCTAGGCCGGCGTGCCTTACGCGAAACGCCCCGGAGACCCCGGGGCGTTTTGTTTTGTGTCAATCGGCCTTGATGCCGTTGTCCTTTACGACCTTGGCCCAGCGCGCCTTCTCGCTCGCGATGAACGCGCCGAGCGTCTCCGGCGGGCCGGTGCGCACCTCGGTGCCTTGCTGCGCGAGGAACGCCTTCATCTCGCTCGTGTTCAGGATCCGCGCGAGCTCTGCGTTGAGCTTGGCGACGATCTCGCGGGGAGTCCCGGCCGCCGCGAGCACGCCCTGATACGAGCCGGTCTCGAAGCCCGGAAGCGTCTCGGCCACGGTCGGGAGCTCGGGCGCGGAGGCAACGCGCCGCGCGCTCGACACGGCGAGGCCGCGCAGGCGTCCGGCCTTCACCGACGGATAGGTGGCGAGCATGCCGTTGAACAGCACGTTGGCGTTGCCCGCGATCACGTCGGTCACCGCGGCCGAACCGCCCTTGTAGGGAATGTAGGTCCACTGCACGCCGGTGCGCGCCGCGAACTCGACCCCTGCCAGATGCGGCGCGCCGCCGGTGCCGGAGTTGGCGAAATTCAGTTTGCCCGGGTTGGCCTTGGCGTAGGCGATCAGTTCCCTCACGTCCTTCACCGGCAGCGAGGGATGCACCGCCAGCACGTGCGGCGAGTACGACACCATCACGACGGGAGAGAAATCGCGGGCCGGGTCGAAGGTCATGTTCTCGTACACGCTCGGATTGATCGCGAGCGCGCCGACGTCCGAAAGCAGCAGCGTGTAGCCGTCGGGCGCCGACTTGGCGACGTAGTCCGCCCCGACGTTGCCGTTGGCGCCGGTGCGGTTCTCCACGACCACGGGCTGTCCCCACGCCTCGATGAGCCTCGGGGCGATGGCGCGCGCGAGGATGTCGGACGTGCCGCCCGCGGCGAAAGGCACGATGAAGCGGATCGGCTTGCCGGGGTACTGCCCGTGCGCGGGCAAGCTCACTGCGAAAGCTGCGCTCAGTGCTGCGACCAGGCGTCTCATCGTTGTCCTCCGGTTTGCGGCGTGTCCTTGAGCAACTCGGCGATATGCTGCTTCCACAGCGCCGCGTTCCCCGTCGTGGCGTGGCCGCGCGTGTGCTCGCCCGCTGGTATCTCCACGTAGCGGCCGCCCTTCACGCGCTTGATCTCGCGCTCCATGATGCCGAGCTCGGGCGGATTGCGCTCGTCGTCGGCGGAGTTGATCGCGACGAGCCTCGCCCGGATGCGCTCGAGGCCCGGCGCGGGGTTGTAATCCTCGGAGGACTCCCACTGGTACAGGAGATCGTTGGCGTCGCCGCGGAAAGGCTGGGCGAGGCGCCGCATCACGATCTCGTCGGCCTTCTCGCGCGTCGGCGCGTCCCGGTAGTAGGCCCGCGTTCCGCCCGAGGTGGCGATGCCGAACTCGACGAGGGCGAGCTGGATGCCGCGCGGCTGCGCGGTGTAGTTGCCGCCGTTCCAGTCCGGGTCGCGGCGGATGGACTGCGTGAGCAGTCGCCGCATCATCCAGTTGCGGCCGAGCATCTGCACCGGCTGCGAAGCCATCGGCACGAGCGCGTCCATGAAATCGGGATACGTTTCGCCCCAGATCCAAGTCTGCATGCCGCCCATCGAGTTGCCGAGCACCAGCCGCAGATGCCTGATCCCCAGCCCCTCGGTGACGAGGCGATGCTGTGCGAGCACCATGTCGTCGTAGTTGTACTTCGGGAAGCGCGCGCGCAAGCCGTCGGAAGGCCGCGTCGACTTTCCGGTGCCGAGCGCGTCCGGGATGACGATGAAATAGCGCGCCGCGTCGAGCGGCTGCCCGGGGCCGTACAGCTCTCCCGCGAACTCCCGGGTGAGCATGTTCGCCGAGGAGCCGCCCGTACCGTGTAGGATCAGCACCGGCTCTCCGGCCGGCGCGCCGACCGTTGCGTAGTGGAGCCGCACTTCCGGAAGGACCTCGCCGGTGTGAAAGCGGAAGTCCTTCGCGACCCAATCGCCTTCCTTCGCAGGGTAGTCTGCGGCCACGGCCGAGAGACTCAGCCACAGGGTAAGAGCGCCCGCCGCGAAAACGCCAATGCTTCGCCTCATCTCCATCCTCCGGTTTCTGTAGTAGTCCGAAGCAAGTATACAGAGCGTGGGTGCCCGGTCAGCGCGCCGGGGGTATCATCCGGCGATGAGGCTCGCTCCGCTTGTCGTTCTGCTGCTCGCCGGCTGCGCGGCGTCCGGCCCGGCCGGCGCGCCGGAGAGCGGCTGGAACGGCGCGAGCTACGACGACGTCGTCCGCGCCTGGGGCACGCCCGCGCGCAGCACCAAGCTCACCGACGGAGCCGACGTCTATACCTGGGTGTCCGAGGGCGTGGGCACGCGCGGCAGGGTTTCGCCCTCGATCGGCATCGGCATGAGCAGCGGCGGCGGCGTGGGCATCGGCACGGGCGTGACGTTCGGGGCGGGCGGCGGCGAACCGGTGCGCTGCGAGCGCACGCTGATCTTCCGCGAAGGTCGGGTCGTGGAGCAGAAATGGCAGGGGCCGCCCGACTACTGCGACACTTTCCGTCGCTAGGGAGAAGAAATGCGGACAGTCTTGTCGGTTCTCGTTTTCGCGCTTCCGCTGTTCGTCCAGGCGCAGAGCTATCCGGAAAGGCCGGTGCGACTCGTCGTACCGTTTCCGCCGGGCGGCAGTGTCGACGTCGTGGCGCGCGCGCTGACGCCAAGGCTCTCCGAGCGCCTGGGGCAGCAGGTGGTGATCGAGAACCGCAGCGGCGCTTCGGGCATCATCGGGACGGAGGTCGTGGCGCACGCCAGGCCGGACGGCTACACGCTGCTGATCAACACCATTCCCTTCGTCACGAATACCTACCTCTACAGCAAGGTACCGTACGATCCCTTCGCCGATTTCCTGCCCGTGGCGTGGCTGTGCTCGTCGCCGGCGACGCTCGTGGTGAACCCGTCGTTGCCGGCACGCTCCGTGCGCGAGCTGCTCGCGCTGGCCAAGTCCAAGCCCGGCGCGCTCAACTACTCCGCCGCCGGCGCGGGCACCAATCCCCATTTCGCAGGCGAGCTGTTCAATTACCTGGGACAGGTCGACATCGTCGCGGTCCAGTACAAGGGAGGCGGCCCCTCGCTGCTCGCGGCCCTGGGCGGCGAGGTCGGGATAACGTATCCGAACATCTCCGAGGCGATCCCCCACGTGAAGACCGGCAAGCTCGTCGTCCTCGGGGTGACGGGCGCCAAGCGCTCCCCCGCGCTCCCCGACGTGCCGACCATCGCCGAGGCGGGGTTGCCCGGATACGAGTTCCTGACCTGGCACGGCGTTCTCGCGCCCAAGGGAACGCCGGGGGCGACCGTGTCGCTGCTCAACGCGAGGATCAAGGAGACGCTGACCGCCCCGGAGCAGGCGCGCTTCTTCGAGCAGATGGGCTTCGAAATCGTCGCCAGCTCTCCCGAGGAATTTGCCGCCCATCTCAGGCGAGAGTCGGAGAAATGGGGCAAGGTCATCAAGGAGCGGCACATCCGCGTGGAATGAGCGGGATTGACAGCGCCGCGCAGCGGTGCAGAATGCGCGAACCCGCCGTATTCGCCGTCACCTCTTGGAGGAGGTCGCAATGAAACGCCTGTCCTTGCTCGCCATCGGGCTGCTCGCGGTCGCGCTGGGCGCCTGCTCGTCGATGTCTTCCGGCTCGGGATGGGTCGTGCTCTTCGACGGCTCCAATCTCGACAACTGGAACGCGATCGGCAACGCCAATTGGAGGGTCGCCGACGGAACAGTCATGGCCGACAGCGGCGCCAAGCGCCAGGGTTACCTCGTGTCCAAGAACGCCTACACCGATTTCCAGGTTCGCGCGGAATTCTGGGTCGACGACGACGCCAACAGCGGCGTTTTCCTACGCTGCGGCGACCGCGGAACGGTGAACGCCAAGAACGCTTACGAGGTCAACATCTTCGACAAGCGGCCGGATCCGAGCTACGGCACCGGCGCGATCGTGTACGTCGCGAAGGCCTCGACCGTGCTCAAGGCGGGCGGCAAGTGGAACACGTACGAGATCACCGCCAAGGGGCCGCGGCTCACCATCGTGCTGAACGGCGTGAAGACCGCCGAGGTCGACGACAGCAAGCATGCGAGCGGCCCGATTGCGCTGCAGTACGGCGCGGGCGTGGTGAAGTTCCGCAAAGTCGAGATCAAGCCGTTGTAGGCCCGTGCGGCGAATCGCGATCCTTCTTGCCGCGGCGCTCGCCGCGTGCTCGTCGGAGCCGCCGAAGCCGTCGCCCGCGACGGTGGCGGAGCTCGCGCCGACGGGCAAGCTGCGCGCCGCGATCAACTTCGGCAACCCGGTCCTCGCCTCGAAGGATCCGGCGACCGGGGAGGCGCGCGGCGTCTCGGTCGATCTGTCCCGCGAGCTCGCCAGGCGCCTGGGCGTTCCGCTGGAGATCGTCCCGTACGCCGCAGCGGGCCGGGTCGTCGAAGCCGTGAAGACCGGAGCCTGGGACGTAGCGTACGTGGCGATCGATCCGCAGCGCGCGAGGGATATGATCCAGTCGCCGCCCTACGTCGTCATCGAGGGCTCGTACCTCGTGCCCGCCGAATCGGGCATACGCAGCAACGCAGAGGTCGATCGCGAGGGAATCAGGATTGCGGTCGGCAAGGGCAGCGCCTACGACCTCTTCCTCACCCGTGAGATCAAGCGCGCGATGCTGGTGCGCGCGCCGACATCGCCCGAGGTGGTGAGCATGATGATCAGGGAGAACCTCGAGGTCGCGGCGGGCGTCAGGCAGCAGCTCGAGGCCGACGCGACGCGCGTCGCCGGCGTGCGCATGCTGCCCGGGCGCTTCATGGTGATCAAGCAGGCGATGGCCGTGCCCAGAGGCCGGGACGCCGGAGCCGTGTACGTGCGTGATTTCATCGAGGAGATGAAGGCCACCGGGTTCGTCGCCCGGTCCCTCGCCGGGCACAGGGTGGAAGGCGCCGCGGTCGCAGGTCCGGACGATCCGAGCTAGGCTGAACGCCGTCCGGGAAGAATACTCCGCGCGGAACATCCGAGTTCTGTCGCGGTCTAGCGTACATGTCTCGCTGGAAAGCCTCTGGAATCCATCTGCTGCTGAGTTGCGCCATCGTCGGCGTGGTGCTCGCCTTCATGGTGACCGTCTGGTACCGCTGGCCGCTGTTCGAGCTCGCCGGCGGCAGCGGGATCACCTTGATCCTGGCCGGGGTCGATGTGACGCTCGGTCCCCTGATCACGCTCATCGTCTTCAAATCCGGCAAGAAGGGCTTGAAGTTCGACCTCGCGTTCATCGCGGCGCTGCAGGCCGCGGCGCTGGCCTATGGGATTCACGTCGTCTATGTCGCGCGGCCGGTCTATATCGCGTACGTGGTCGACAGATTCGTTCTGGTGACCGCGAAGGACCTCGATCCGCAGGATGTGGCCAAGGCGACGGATCCGGAGTTCAGGCGACTGCCGCTCGGGCGTCCCCTCTACATTGCCGCGGTGCTGCCACGCGATCCCAAGGAGCAGCTCGGGATTCTCATGTCCGCTCTGGGAGGCAAGGACGTGCAGCTGTATCCGCGGTACTACGTTCCCTATGCGCAGCAGGCGCAGAACGCGCTCAGGCACGCGAAGGACTTGAACATGCTCCTCGAGCGCGATCCGCGCGCCGTCAGAAGCTATCTGGATTCGGCGGGGCGATCTCCCGAGACCGTTAAGTTTCTGCCGCTGCGGGCGCGTACCGACGCCGCAGTCTTGATCGACGCGATCTCGGGAAACCCGCTGGATATCGTCAAGGTCGACCCGTGGTGACGGTGCCAGCGTCCTAAGGGCGCGCGCCGTCGTCGAGCGCGCGCGTCTTCATGCGCGCGAGCACCGCCGCCAGCGCCACACCGGCGACGCACACACCGGCTGTCGCGACGAAGCCCCATTTGAACGCACCCGACGTATCCTTCACTACCCCGAGCGCGTAGGCGAAGACCAGCGCACCGAGGTTGGCGAACATGTTGGAGAATCCGGCGGACATTCCGGCGACGCGCGACCCCAGCACCTCGAGCGGCACGGCGAACAGCGGCCCGAAGTAGAACTGCAGGAACACGGCGTTCACCGCGATCACTAGGACGAGCAGGGGGATCGCGTCGACCACCACGAGCATGCCCGACGTGCATGCGAGCACGGCGAGCGACGCGCCGATCACCAATGGCGGATTCCTGAGGCGGTCGGAAACGTAGCCTCCGAGGGGATTCGCAGCCGCCGTGAGCAAGGCTCCCATGGCCGTGATCAGGCCCGCGGCCTCGAGCGACAGGCCGCGGTCCGATACCAGCAGCGAGGGCAGCCAGAAATTGAACGAGGTCGTGACGGCGAAGCGGATGAACTGGATGCCGGCGCAAACCCACATGATCGGATAGCGGAAAAGCTCGAAAACCTCGAGCACCCCGACCGCGTGCCTTGACCTGGCCGGGTTCTCCTTTCCCAGCAGAAGGTAGACGAACGCCATGAGCGCTCCGAGCAGCGCAAAGCCCATGAACGTCGGGCGCCAGCCGTAGCGGCCAGCGAGCAGCGGTCCCAAGAGCGAGAGCAGGATGTTCCCCGAAACGCCGCCGATCACGTACACGCCCATCGCCGTCGCCTTGCGGTCCGACGGGAACCAGGAGGCGACGAGCGCGAGCCCCGGCGCGAAAATGAGGGCGCGAAACACGCCCGAGGCGATTTGGTTCGCGAGCGCGCCGGAGTAGGTCTGCAGCGTTCCGAAGTTGAACGACAGCAGCGTCGAGCCGAGGATGCCGAGGAAGAAAAGGCGCTTCGGCCCGAAGCGGTCGGCGAGCACTCCTGCGGGAATCTGGCCGAGCGCGTAAGTGAAGGTCGAAACGGCCGAAAGCATCCCCGCCTGCGCGAAGCTCATGCCGAGGTCTTCGCGGATCAGCGGCAGGAAGAGCGCGATGCCGCCGACCGTCAGCATGTTGAAGCCCTGGCATACGACCACCAGGGTGACGGTGAGGCCACCGCCTCGCGCAGGAGCGCTCATACCCGGAGCGGCTCTTCCTGCATCAGTGCGATCTGCTCTTTCAGCTCCAGAATCCTGTCCTGCCAGTAGCGCTGCGTGTTGAACCAGGGAAACGCCGCGGGAAACGCGGGATCTTCCCAGCGCCGCGCGAGCCAGGCCGAGTAGTGAATGAGGCGTAGCGTGCGCAACGCCTCCAGCAGGTGCAGCTCCCGCGGGTCGAAGTCGTGGAAATCCTCGTAGCCTGCGAGGACATCGGCGAGCTGCCGCGTCATCGAGGCGCGGTCGCCGGAGAGCATCATCCACAGGTCCTGGATCGCCGGCCCCGTCCGGCAGTCGTCGAAGTCGACGAAGTGGGGGCCCTCGTCGGTCCATAGCACATTTCCGGCGTGGCAATCCCCGTGCAGGCGCAGCGAGCGTACGCCGTCCGCGCGCTCGAAGCTGCGCGCGACGCCCGCGAGCGCCAGGTCGACCGCGCTCCTCCAGGCTTCGAGCAGATCGGGTGGAACGAAGCCGCTCGCGAGCAGCCAGTCACGCGGCTCGCGGCCGAAGGTCTCGATGTCGAGCGCAGGTCGCACGGCAAAGGGTCGTACGGCACCCACCGCGTGAATTCGTCCGATGAAGCGCCCCATCCACTCGAGCGTGTCGGGATCCTCCAGCTCGGGCGTGCGGCCCCCGCGGCGCGGATAGACGGCGAAGCGGAACCCGCGATGCTCGTGGAGCGTCTTCGCAGCGCTTGAGAGCGGCGCAACTACCGGGATCTCCCGTTCGGCGAGCTCGGCGGTGAACGCGTGCTCCTCGAGGATCTGGGCCTCGCTCCAGCGTGCCGGGCGGTAGAACTTGGCGACCACCGAGGGCTTGGCGCTCTCCGCGTCCTCGAGCCAGACCTGATAGACGCGGTTCTCGTAGCTGTTCAGCGCGAGAAGCCGCCCGTCGCCTATGAAACCGGCGCTCGCCAGCGCGTCGAGCACGGTATCGGGGGTGAGACCTGAATACGGCGGCTCCGAACGCATCGCGCCATTGTACGGGCCGGCCTGTCGAAGCCTTCCGGAAATGAAAAGTCCGCCCGGAGGCGGACTTTTTCGCCGAGGCAAGCCGCCGTCAGCGGGCGAGGCCGTTGCCGATGACCGCTCCGACTACCGTACCCGCCGCGATCGCGCCGGGCCTGCCGTTGCTGGCGATCGCGCCGATCGCCGCGCCGGCGATCGCGCCGCCGACGGTTGCGGCGGCGGTCGAGTCGCGATACACAGGCGCCGGTGCCGCGTAGTAAACCGGAGCCGCGACGTAGTACGGGGCATAGTAGATCGGCCGGACCACGACCACGGGTCGCGGCGCGTAGACCGGAGGCCTCACGACGACGACGCGGTGGCCCGGATAGAAGTGCGCGCCCCTGTACCAGCCTTCGTGAGCCAGAGCGGGCGTAGCGACCGCAACGGCGGCGACGATGCTGAAGAGTCCGATGGTTTTCATGGTTCGCTCCTTTCTCGGATATACAAGCCGAAGAACGACCTCAAGGTGCGAGGTGTTGACCTCGCCTCTGTAACGCCTTGTAAGCCCGGTTGCTGCCGTTACACCCGGTCTGCGGCTTAAGGCCTAGCCAGGAAGGCACGAAAGTTGCATATTTGCGAGCGGAGCGAAAGAGATGGTGACGATTACTATAAGCGGCGCCGACAAGAGCGGCGCTCTGGCGCGGATATCGGCCTTCCTCGTCCGCAAGGGCTACCCCTTGAAGGGGCAGCAGCTCGTCGACTCTGCGTCGGGCGGCAAGTTGGTGAGGGTTAGCATCGATGTGCCCCACGTCGACGGCAAGAAGCTCGCGGCCGAGATCAAGAGCCTGAGCCCCGAGTTCCGCCTGCTCGATGTGGACAGCGCCCAATCCGGGTCAGCCCCGACCGTGAAGGACATCGCGGAGAAATTCCCGGACGTCGCGGCGCTGGTCCGGGCGTACGCCGAATCCTTCAGCGCGGATATCAGGGAGCATGAACTGTTCGAGGCGGGCAAGAAGATCGGCGCCTACCACTACGAGAAGGAATGGTCGTTTGGCAGCCCGCTCAAGATGCCTACCGCGTTGAAGCGAACGCTGGTCCCTGCGCTCGAGGCGATCGCCAAGGTAGAGGCGACCGAAGCGGAGGTGCACCTCCCGGGGGGGCCACTCTGCTCCAGCGCCGCCCCGTGTTGTGCGTTCCTCGGCGGCTTCATGCAGGGATTCCTCGACGCAGGCCCCCTCACCCCCAATACCAGGGTGGGGAGGCTTGCCTGTAAAGCGAAAGGCAGCGGGCAGTGTAGTTTCAAGATTGAATATGATCTATAATTTCCTGGCTTTAGGCACGCAATCCAAGGCGTGGTCTTAGCCATTCTACATAAGGTGTTGTTTAAAATCAGAGTGAATGGAGGCGCTTAGATGAACACAATCCAATATGAGCCGTTCCTGGTCGCGCTGTCGTATGTGATCTCGGTGTTCGGTTCCTACACGGCGCTGCAGCTCGCCATTGCGATCCCGCAGGCGCGCACCTGGGGAGCGATCATCAGTTCGGTCATCGGCGCGGCTGCGGCGGTAGGCGGGGGCGCGATCTGGTCGATGCACTTCATCGGCATGAACGCCGCCGACCTCGGCTTCCCCGTGGCCTATGACCCGGTCCTGACGATGACCTCGCTGGTCCTCTCGATCCTCGCGCCGGCCATCGGCCTGTTCATTGTCGGCCGTAGCGACGGGGGATGGATCAACCTGCCCCTGGGCGGAGTGCTCACCGGGCTGGGCGTCGCGCTGATGCACTACACCGGCATGGCGGCGATGATCATGCCGGCCAAGCTCAGCTACGACCCGACGCTGTTCGCCGCCTCGATCGCAATCGCCATCGTGGCCGCGACGGTCGCGCTGTGGCTCGCGTTCAACCTGCGCGGCAACCTGCAGCGCTTCGGCAGCGCCTTCGTCATGGGGGTCGCGGTGTGCGGCATGCACTACACCGGCATGTACGCGCTAAAGCTCGAACCGACCAAGGAGCCGATCGCGAGCGCAGGGATCTCGCTTTCGCCCGCGAACATGGCCTACTCCGTGTTCGGGGTCACCGCGGTCATCCTCACGCTGCTGCTGATCTACGGCGCCTGGAAATCGCAGCGCACGCTGACCGCCGGTCTGTAGCAAGAAGGCGGTCCCCAAAAGACAAAGCCGCGGGAATCCGCGGCTTTGTTTCTAGCCGGTCGGCCTAGGCTTTGCCCGTCTTGGGAATGAAGCGCAGGGCGACGCCGTTGTTGCAATAACGCAGCCCCGTGGGCTCCGGGCCGTCGTCGAACACGTGACCGTGATGCCCGCCGCAGCGCACGCAGTGGTATTCGGTGCGCTCCATGAAGAACTTTCGGTCGACCGAGGTTCCGAACACGCCGGGAATGGTCGTGAAGAAGCTCGGCCAGCCGGTGCCGCTGTCGAATTTCATCTCCGAGGAGAAGAGCGGCAGGCCGCATCCCGCGCACACGAACACGCCGGGACGCTTCTCGTGGTCGAGCGGGCTCGTTCCGGCGCGCTCGGTACCCTCGTGGCGCAGCACCGTGTACGCTGCCGGCGACAACCTCTTCTTCCATTCGACGTCGGAGAGCTTGAGCGGCTCCATGCTCGTCGCCACGTCCGCGCCGTCGGCGAGCAGGGTCTTCCAGTTCTTCTGCAGGTCTTCCACTTTGACGGCTCCTCGTGCAGGCTTCTGCCCTAGTCCGGCCCGGGCGAATGCCGCAAGGGACAGGCCAGTCAGACCTTTAAGCCAATCGCGACGATCCATTTAGTTGTCCTCCGTAAGTCGTTCAGTATAGACCGGCGCCCCATCCGATGATTCCCGGGCACGCGTTGGTCGGCAAGACGCAACAAGCCTTACAATCGGCAACTTGAACTCCAACTCCCCGGATCTCTGGCTCGCCGCAGGCCTGCGTACGCCCTTTGCGCGCGTCGACGGCCCGTTCGCACGGCTCGGCGCGATCGAGCTGTCGGTACCGGTGATGCGGGCGATGACGCGACTCGAGACCCTGCCGCCGGGGCAGATTCCGCAGCCGGGCGCCGGAACGGTCCGCGAGGGCATCCGCCCGGATCTCGTTGTGTGGGGCACTGTGATTCCCAACCTCCACTTCTCGAACATCGCGCGCGAGGTGCAGATCGAAGCGGGCCTCGACCAGACCATTCCTGCGTTCTCCACGGTGCTCGCCTGTTCGACCAGCATGGTGGCGGCATTCGAGGCGGCCGGCATGCTCGGACGCGGCGGCAAGGAGCTCGCGCTCGTCGGCGGCGTGGAGTGCATGAGCCGCGTGCAGATCGGACTCTCGCAGAATCTTTCCGACTGGCTGCGGCGGCTCGGCCAGGCGCGGTCGGCGGCGCAGCGGTTTGCGACGCTCGGGACGCTCAGGGCGCGTGACGTTCACCTGCACGTCCTCGAAGTGAGAAACCGCGCGACCGGCAAGAGCATGGGCGAGCACTGCGAGGAGATGGCCAGGACCTGGAACGTCGCCCGAGAGCCCCAGGACAGGCTCGCGCTCGCGAGCCACGAGAAGGCGACCGCGGGGCAGAAGGCGGGTTTCTTCGACGACCTGATCGTGCCGGTCGGCGATACGCGGCGCGACGGCTTTCCCCGCGCCGATACCAGCCTCGAGAAGCTGGCGAAGCTGCAGCCGGCGTTCGACCGCAAGAGCGGCAAGGGCACGATCACCGCGGGCAATTCCTCGCCGCTCACCGACGGCGCCGCGGGCCTATGGGTGGCGACCGGAGCGGGGATGAAGCGCCTTCCCGCCTCGATTCCGCGGGCGCGCCTCGTCGACTGGGAGGTGGCAGCGGTCGACATCTTCCACGAGGGCCTGCTGATGGCGCCGGCCTACGCGATCCCGCGCATGCTCGCCCGCAACAGACTGATGTACACCGACGTCGCGTTGTGGGAGATCCACGAGGCCTTCTCGGCGCAGGTGCTTTGCAACGTCGCCGCGCTCCAGAGCGCAGACTTCCGCCGTCACAAGGCAGGCGTGGACGCGGACCTCGGCAGCTTTCCCTGGGAGCGGCTCAATCCGCACGGCGGGTCGGTCGCACTCGGCCATCCTTTCGGCGCGACCGGCGCGCGCATCCTGTCGCAGGCGGTGACGGAGCTCGCGGCGATGCCGAAGGGGAGCCGCGCCGTGGTGAGCATCTGCGCCGACGGCGGCCTGGGCACCGTGGCCCTGCTGCAGAGCGAGTAGCGCCCACATGGCGCTCCGAGAGAACCTCGTCGAAATCTCGAATCTCGAGTTCTCGTACGGGCCGCGCAGGCTGCTCAAGGGGCTGAATCTGGAGATCCCGCGCGGCAAGGTCGTCGCGATTCTCGGCGCGAGCGGCTCGGGAAAGTCGACGCTGCTCCGCCTGATCGGCGGGCAGGCGACGCCGGATCGCGGCACGGTCAGGGTGGACGGGCAGAACGTGCACGAGCTCGGCACGCGCGCCCTCTATGCGCTGCGCCGCAAGATGGGGATGATGTTCCAGGCGGGCGGCCTGTTCACGGACATGAGCGTGTACGAGAACATCGCCTTCCCGATGCGCGAGCACCACGGCGAGCTCCCCGAGAGCGTGCTGCGGCGGATCGTGCTGATGAAGCTTCAGGCGGTGGGCTTGCGCGGCACGCACGCGCTCATGCCCAACGACCTGTCGGGGGGCATGTCGCGCCGCGTCGCGCTGGCGCGCGCCATCGCCGCCGACCCGAAGCTCGCCATGTACGACGAGCCCTTCGGCGGGCTCGATCCGATCTCGATCAACGTCATCGCCAATCTCATCCGGCAGCTGAACGACGCGCTCGGCGCGACCTCGATCGTCGTAAGCTACGACGTAAGCGAGGCGGTGAAGCTGGTCGACCACGTTTACGTGATCGCCGACGGCGTGGTCGTGGGCGAGGGTACGCCCGACGAAGTGCTCGAGTCGAATGACCCCTACGTTTACCAGTTCATGCACGCGAAGCCCGATGGGCCGATCGCGTTTCACTACCCCGGCAGGCCGATCGGCGAGGATCTGGGCTTGAGCGCGCGCACCTGACCGGAGACGGTCAGTCGATATGGATGTGCTTCTCGCGGATGACCTTGCCCCACTTTGCCGATTCGGACTTGATGAAATCGCCGAACTGCTCCGGGGTGCTCGCTGCGATCTCGGCGCTCTGCAAGTCGAACCTGGCCTTCGTGTCCGGCTCGGCGAGGATCCTCGCCAGCGCGGCGTTGAGTTTCTCCACGATCGCGTGCGGCGTCCCGGCGGGTGCGATGGCTCCCACCCACGACGTCGTCTCGAAGCCCGGGTAGAAGTCGGCGATCGTCGGCAGCTCGGGGAAATGCGGCGAGCGCTGCCGGCCGCTCGTGGCAAGGCCGACGAGCTTCCCCGATTTCACGCTCTGTCCAATCGTCCCGCCGGCCTGGATCAGCATGACTTGGACCGTGCCGGCGACGAGATCGTTGATCGCCGGGCCTCCTCCCTTGTAGTTGACCGCGGCCGCCTGGATGCCTGCGGCGTCCTTGAACAGCTCGAACGCGAGGCGGCTGGAGGACGCGGGACCGGCCGAACCGTAGTTCAGCTTCCCCGGATTTTCCTTGGCGTAGGCGACGAGCTCCGGAACGGTCCTCACTCCGAGGCTCGGATGCACGACCAGGATCTGCGGATAGCGCGCAACCAGCATGATCGGCGCGAAGTCCTTCACCACGTCGTACGGCAGCTCCTTGTAGAGGTGCGGGTTGGAGGCGAAGGTGTCGAAGGTCACCATGATGGCGTAGCCGTCGGCCTGCGCCTTCGCGAGCTGCGTGGTGCCCACGATCCCCCCGGAAGTGACGCGGTTCTCCACCACGAAGGGCTGGCCGAGCATCTCGGCGAGCCGGGGGCTCAGGAGGCGCGCGGCGATGTCGGAGGCGCCGCCCGGGCTGGAGGGAACGTAGACGTGGACGGGCTTCGACGGATAGTCCTGTGCGGCGAGAAGGGGCGAGAACGCGACGCACAGGACGCAGGCGGCGATTCCGGGGAACGAGACCATGGCTTGACGGGTGGCGAGCGGACCGTGCCATGATACCGCGGTTCAAAACAGAAGAAGCCGCCTTGTCTCGATCGGAGAAGCAATTTGCGGGCATCGGAGCTCCGGTCCCGCGCAAGGAGGATGCGCGCCTGCTCACCGGCCAGGGGAGGTTCAGCGACGACCTCGATCTCCCCGGTCAAGCGTACGCGGTCATGGTGCGCTCGCCGCACGCGCACGCGCGCATCGCGGCAATCGATGCCAGCGAGGCGCTCGCCGCGCCGGGAGTCCTCTCGGTGCTCACTGGCGCGGACTACCTCGGGGACGGACTGAAGCCGATCCCGCATCGTCCATTCTCCGCGGCCCCGCCCGACATCGCGCTGCACAACCGGGACGGTTCTGCGATATTCATCGCGCCGCACTATCCGCTGCCCGCGGACAGGGCGCGCTTCGTCGGCGAGGCGGTCGCCATGGTCATCGCGGAATCGCTTGCGGCAGCTCGCGACGCGGCGGAGCGGGTCCTCGTCGACTACGACCCGCTCGCCGCAGCGGTGCTTGCGACCGACGCGGCGGCAGCGGGCGCGCCGCTTTTGTGGGAGGGGCGCGACTCGAACGTGACCATAGACGCGGACCTGGGCGACGCGCAGGCGACCGAGACCGCGCTCGCGCGCGCCGCGCACGTCGTGCGGCTGCGGACGCGCGTGCAGCGCGTCACCGGCGTGCCGATGGAGCCGCGCGCCGCGCTCGGGTCCTACGATACGGCGGCGAAGCGCTACACGCTCTACGCCGGCTCGGGCGGGGTAGTGCGCCAGAAGCGCGAGCTCGCGGCCATGCTCGGCGTCGAAGAGGGCGCGGTTCGGGTCGTCGCCCGCGACACCGGCGGCAACTTCGGAACGAAAAACAGCTTCTTTCCCGAGTTTGCGTTGGTCGCGTGGGCATCGAAGCGCCTGGGCCGCCCGGTGAAATGGACCTGCGAGCGGAGCGAGGCCTTCCTCACCGATTACCAGGGCCGGGACCTGACCGTCGAGGCGGCGCTCGCGCTCGACGCGCAGGGGAATTTCCTGGCGTTCCGCGCCGCCAATCTGAGCAACGCCGGCGCGCACTCGGCTTCGCACGTGCCGCTGTCGAAGGGGGCGTCCATCATCACGAGCGTTTATCGCTTCGCCGCGGCCCACGTTCGCGCACGCGCCGTGCTTTCCAACACGCCGCCGACGACGCCGTACCGCAGCGCGGGCCGTCCCGAAGCGATCTTCGTCATCGAGCGCCTGATCGATCTCGCGGCGCGCAAGCTGGGCGTGGACCGCGTCGAGCTGCGGGCGCGCAACCTCGTCCCGGAATCGGCGATGCCGTTCCGCAACGCCTTCGGCCTCGTCTACGACAGCGGGGCGTACGCAAGAGCGATGAGGTCCGCACTCGCATTGGGCGACTGGAGCGGATTCGAGGCGCGCCGCGCCGAGGCGCGCCGGCGGGGAATGTTGCGCGGCATCGGAGTCGCCAATTATGTCGAGGTGACGTCGGGGTTTCCCACCGAGCGCGCGGAGATCACGGTCCGGCCCGAGGGCCGCGTCGACGCCGTCATCGGCACGCTCTCGAGCGGACAGGGCCACGAGACGAGCTTCGCGCAGCTGCTCGTCGAGTGGCTGGGGGTGCCCTTCGAGAGCGTGATGCTGACTCAGGGCGACACCGACATCGTGTCCGAAGGCGGCGGTTCGCACTCGGGCCGCTCGATGCGCTACGCAAGCATCGTTCTCGGGAAGGCGTCCGAGGGCATCCTCGAGCAGGGGAAGGCGATCGCCGCGGGGCTCCTCGAGGTCGCGCCCGCGGACATCGAGTTCGACGGCGGGCGCTTCTCGGTGAAGGGCACCGACCGCTCGATCGGGATCTTCGAGGTCGCCGCGGCGCAGCCGCTCGCGGCGGCGCACACTGAGACCCTGCGCGTCGCCGCTTTTCCCTACGGCTGCCAAGTATGCGAAGTCGAGGTCGATCCGGAGACCGGGGTCGTGAGGATAGAGCGCCTCGCGGCGGTCGACGACGTCGGCCGCGCGGTCAACCCGCTCATCCTCCACGGCCAGACGCACGGCGGCTTCGCGCAGGGCGCGGGCCAGGCCCTGCTCGAGGAGTGCCGCTACGATCCGCAGAGCGGCCAGATGCTGTCGGGCTCCTTCATGGACTACGCCATGCCGCGCGCGGACCACTTCCCCGACTTCGCCACGGAGCTGAGCGAAGTCCCGTCGCCGGCCCACCCGCTGGGAATACGCGCCGGCGGCGAGGGCGGCACGACCCCGGCGCTCGCCGCGGTCGCCAACGCGATCGTCGACGCGCTCGCCGAGCTGGGCGTGGAGCATATCGAGCTGCCCGCGACGCCCGAGCGCGTCTGGCGCGCCATCCGCGCGGCTCGCCGAGTTATCATGCGGCGCGAGGAGAGAGCCCAATGAGGAGATCCATCTGCGCCGCGTTCTTCGCCGTCGCGGCGCTCCAGGGCGCCTTTGCGGCAGAGCGCGCCGACACCATTCTGCTCAACGGCAGGATCGTCACGGTCGATCAGCGCTTCAGCTTCGCACAGGGCGTCGCGATCCGCGGAGAGCGCATCATCGCGGTCGGCAAGAACGCGGACGTGCTCGAGCACCAGGGGCCCGGAACCAGGGTGATCGACCTGAAGACGCGGACGGTAATCCCGGGGCTGATCGACAACCATGCGCACTTCATCCGCGCCCCCGAGCACGACGAGCTGCGCTTGGACGGCGTGACCTCGCACGCGAGGGCGCTCGCTCTGCTCGCCGAGCGCGTGCGCGGCGCGCGACCCGGAGAATGGATCGCAACGCTCGGCGGCTGGTCAGAGGACCAGTTCACCGACGAGCCGCGCGGCTTCTCGCTCGAAGAGCTCGACCGCATCGCGCCGGACAACCCGGTCGTGCTCCAGGCGGTCTACATCCGCAGCTACCTGAACGGCGCCGCCCTGAAGGCGGCGGGCATAGACGCGGCGACGGCCGACCCGCGCGGCGGCGCGATCGAGAAGGACTCCACGGGCCGGCCCACCGGCGTGGTGAGCGGCGCGGGCGGCGTCGCCTTCATCGCCGCCAAGATGCCGCTGCCCGACAAGGAGCAATGGGTCGCGAACGTGCGCAAGTTCGTCTCCGGGCTGAACGCGATGGGCATCACCGCCTGGTACGACGCCGGCGGGCGCGGAGTCGACGCGCGGCACTACGAGGCGTACCGCACGCTCGCCGATCGCGGCGAGCTGAACGCGCGCGCTTTCTGGACCACCATCAGGCAGCCGGCGACGCCTGTGGAGGTCGACAAGGTGCTCACCGAGATCCAGCAGGCGACGCCCTTCCAGGGGAGCGACACCTTCGACAATATCGGCTGGGGCGAGTCGGTCTATCTGCCCGCGACCACCCAGCTGCTGCGCAACGACTTCGTGGTGAAGCCCGACGACATGCGCCAGGTGCGGCGCATCCTGAACGCGGTTGCCGAGAGCGGCATGTTCCTCAACGCGCACGTCGAGATGGAGAACGCGATCGACGCCTACCTGACGGAGATGGAGGCCGTGAACAAGGTCGAGCCGATCAAGGGCCTGCGCTGGGTACTGTCGCATCTCGACCAGGTCACCGACGCGCAGCTCGAGCGCATGAAGCGCCTGGGCCTGTACGCCGGGCTTCACAGCCGCCCGCTCATCCAGGGCGCGCTGATGCACGCGGTGCACGGCGATCGCGCCTGGGACATGCCGCCGTTCAAGCGCGTGCAGGACAGCGGCATCGTCTGGGGCCTGGGCTCGGACGCTACCGCGGTGACCCCGTCCAATCCGTTCTACACGCTTTCCTTCGCCGTGACCGGGCGCATGATCGGCGGGCGCAAGGTGAACCGCCAGACCGTCAGCCGCGAGCAGGCACTGATCGCGCACACGCGCAGCAACGCGCTCTTCATCTTCCAGGAGAACAATCTCGGCTCGATCCAGCCCGGCAAGTACGCCGACCTCCTCGTTCTCGATCGCGACTACCTCTCGGTGCCCGTAGCGCAGATCAAGGACATCAAACCGCTGATGACCATGGTCGGCGGGAAGATCGTGTACTCGTCGAAACCTATGTAGCCAGGCCGGGGCGGAAACTGCGCTAGAATCGGGCGGGAATAGAAGCGCGCCTCACGCTGTCTTTTCACTAGGGCCCGGAAGGTCCCAGGGCCTTGATCTCAGGGAGGGGAGGTGGCGGTTCCTTCGTCCGGCTTGCGGCGATGGATCGGATGCGCGGTATTGGCCGCGGTGCCGCTGCTTGCCCACGCTCAGGCGGAGACCGAGCGCTTCGACATCGACCGCTTCGAGGTCGTCGGCAACACGCTGTTGCCGGCCGCCGACATCGATGAGGTCCTCAAGCCCTTCACCGGCAAGCGCCGCGAGTACGGCGACGTGCAGCGCGCGCTCGAGGCCCTCGAGCTGCGCTACCGCTCCGCGGGATACAGCGCCGTGTCGGTCACCGTGCCCGAGCAGGAACTCGGCAAGGGCTCGGTGCGGCTGAACGTGCTCGAATCGCGCATCAGCCGCGTCGTCGTCGAAGGCAACAAGTCGTTCTCGGATGCCAACATCCGCGCGAGCCTTCCCGCGCTCAAGGAAGGCGTGTCGCCGCGGGCCGCCGACATCTCCGCCAACGTGCAGCTGGCGAACGAGAATCCGGCGAAGCAGGCCGACGTCGTCCTGCGCCTCGGCGAGAAGGAAGGCGAGGTCGAGGCGCGCGTCGGCGTGGCCGATTCCAGGCCGCTCAAGCCCTTCGTCACCCTGGACAACACCGGCAACCAGCAGACCGGGGACTACCGCTTCGGGGTGGGCGTGCAGCACGCGAACCTCTGGGATCGCGACCACGTCGCCACCCTCAACTTCATCACCTCCGACCGGGTAAGCCAGGTGAAGATCTACAGCGCCAGCTATCGCGTGCCGCTGTACGCGCTCGGCGACTCGATCGACGTCTTCGCCGCGTACTCCGATGTCGACGCCGGCGTGACCCAGACGACCTTCGGCCCGCTGGCGTTCTCGGGCAAGGGCGACGTCTACGGCCTGCGCTACAACCAGCTGCTCGCGCGCCACGGCGAATACTCGCATCGCATCGTGTACGGGCTCGACGAGCGGCAGTACCAGAACGCCTGCACGCTGGGGGTCTTCGGCTCGGCCGGCTGCGGCCCGACGGGGGCGAGCGTCACGGTCAGGCCGGCGAGCCTTACGTATTACGGCAACTGGTCGACGCCGGGCCGGGTCAGCGACATCAGCCTGGGCTATGCGCACAATATTCCCGGCGGCAAGAACGGCAGCGACGCGGATTTCAGCGCCGCACGGCCGAGCGACGAGCCGGGCGAGCCGGGCGCGAGCGCACATTACTCGCTCGCGCGCATCGGCGCGAGCCAGTCCCGGGCGTTCGCCGGCGATTGGCTGTTGCGCGCGGCGCTCGCCGCCCAGCTTACCCGCGACGCCCTGGTGTCCGGCGAGCAGTTCAGCATCGCCGGCGCCACGGCGGTGCGGGGCTTCCTCGAGCGCGAGATCGCGCGCGACCACGGCTACGTCGGCAACGTCGAGGTCTACACACCGAACATTTCCAGGCCGCTTCATCTGGGCGAGGGCCCGCTTCGCGCCCTGGTGTTCTACGACTACGGCTGGGCGGAGAACCATCTGCTCGCCGGGCAGACCGATCCGCTGAAGGCGATCATTGCGAGCGCCGGCGTAGGCTTGCGTTGGAACATCGAGAGAACTCTCAGCCTGCGCTTCGATGTCGCGTGGGTGCTGCGCGGGGCGGCGAGCGAAAGCCGGGGCGACACCCGCGGCCACGTCGCGCTCTACTACGGGTTCTAGGAAACGGTGCCGTATGTCACTTTTTCCCCGCCAAGTAGTTCACCGTCGCGGTTTCCGCGGCGCTGATACACTGCTTCTCTGGCGGGAGGGGCCAAGAGTGCTGCGCGCAACCAGCGACGCGGGTCGTCCATTCCAGCGCAAGCTGCTCTGCGCGCTCGTGCTGTCGCTGTGCGTTCCGGCCGCCAAGGCCAATCCGGTCGGTCCGCAGGTCGTCAACGGGCAGGTCTCCATCGCCCAGCAGGGGACGACGCTCAACATCACCAACAGCCCCGGCGCCATCATCAACTGGCAGGGCTTCTCGATCGCCGCGGGCGAGACCACGCGGTTCATCCAGCAGAGCAGCACCTCCGCCGTCCTCAACCGGGTAGTCGGTCCCGACCCCTCGGTACTGCTGGGGACGCTCACTTCCAACGGCCGCGTCTTCCTCATCAACCCCTCGGGCATACTCGTCGGAGAAGGCGCGAGGATCGACGTGCCGGGCCTGGTGGCGTCGACGCTGAATATCAGCAACCAGGACTTCCTCGCGGGGCGGCTGAATTTCCAGGCGAACGCCGCGGCGGGCGCGGTGGAGAACCGCGGGACGATCACCACGCCTACGGGCGGCAGCGTCTACCTCGTCGGATCCGGGGTGAACAACAGCGGCATCATCACCAGCCCGCAGGGCGACGTCATCCTCGCCGCGGGGCAGTCGGTGAAGATCCTCGACACCAGCACTCCGGGGGTGCGCGTCGAGATCACCGCGAGCGACAACGCCGTGGTGAACCTCGGCCAGATCGTCGCGAAGAGCGGACAGATCGGCATCTACGCGGCGACGCTCCGCAACGGCGGCGTCATCAACGCCGACCAGGTGGTGCGCGGCGAGGACGGGCGCATCTTCCTCAAGGCGAGCAAGGACGTCACGCTGGATGCGGGGAGCTCGATCTCGGCGAGCGGCGATTCCGGCGGCAGCGTCACGGTCCAGGCCGAGCAGGGCACGCTGCTCGCTTCGGGCAGCGTCGCGGCGACGGGCGCCGACGGCAAGGGCGGCGATATCAAGCTGCTCGGCCACTTCGTCGGACTGACGGAGCACGCGACCGTCGACGCCTCCGGCAGCGCGGGCGGCGGCACGGTGCTGGTGGGCGGCGACGCCCACGGTGCGAACGCTGCGGTGCAGAACGCGTCGGCGACCTATATCGGCCCCGACGCGACCATCAAGGCGGATGCGACGGTGAACGGCGACGGCGGCAAGGTCGTCGTCTGGTCGGACGACGTTACGCGTTTCTACGGCAACATCAGCGCCAGAGGCGGAGCGCGGGGCGGGAACGGCGGGTTCGTCGAGACCTCGAGCCACAATGTCCTCGATGCCGGCGGGTCGGTTGACGCCGGCGCGACTGCCGGCACGGCGGGTCGGTGGCTGCTCGATCCGTTCAACCTGACGATCTCCAACAACGCCAACGCCGGCGTCAACGCGACCACGGCGACCTTCGACGCAATCGCCACCGGCGCGAATGTCCAGGCGGCGCAAATCCAGAGCGCGCTGAACGGCGGGACCAGCGTCACGGTCACGACCGGGACGTCGGGCGCCGAAGCCGGAAACATCACAGTGTCCGGCAGCGCCGACGCGGGCGGGGCCGTGACCATCAACAAGACGACGGGCGCCGCGGCGAGCTTGACCCTCCAGGCGGCCGGCAATATCGATATCCACAGCGGCGCGACGATCGAGTCCACCGCGGCGGGAAACGCGCTCGACCTCGCGCTCAACGCGGGTGGCGCGACCACGATCAGCGGAGCCACGATCGCATTGAACGGCGGCACGCTGTCCGCGGGAGCGGGCGGCATCACGATCGGCGCAAACACGACCTCGGTGTTCAGCGCATTGACGCTGAACGCGGATGTGACGGTTCCGAACAACACGCTGCTGGACGTGGTGAACGGGCTGACGCTGGCCAACGGTCACAGGATCACGCTGGCGAGCACGGGGAACGTATCGCAGCTTGACTTCATCGGGGCCTCGCAGACGCTGGGGGGCAGCGGCGAGGTGATCTTCGGCGGCACGAGCACGGCCGACTCCCTGAATTCGAATCTGAACGCCAACCAGACGCTGACGATCGGAACCCAGGTGACGGTGCACAGCGGCGCGGGCGGCCAGAGCGGCACCGTCGGCGTCAGCAGCGGGACGACGATCGCCAACCAGGGGACGATCAGCTCGGATGCGGGCAAGACGGTCGCGATCAACGGCAACGGGACGCTGAGCAACAGCGGGACGCTGAGCGCCACGGGCGCGGGCTCGGTGCTGACGATCGCGCCGACGAACTGGAACAACACGGGGACGCTGCTGGCCAGCGGCGGCGGGACGCTGAACCTGGAGGGGACCTTCACCACGGCTTCGCTGGCGGGGCTCAACGGCGCCGGGGGCACGGTGGTCATCACGCAGGGGACGCTGGACAACACCGGAGCGACCTTTGCGCCGACGGCGACCACGGGCAATGTGCAGCTGGGGCAGAACGGCAGGATTCTGAACGGCACGATCGGCAGCGCCGGGGCGCAACTCGTGCTGGCTGCCGGGGCCACGGGAACCTTCGACGGGGTGACGCTGAACGCGGATGTGACGGTTCCGAACAACACGCTGCTGGACGTGGTGAACGGGCTGACGCTGGCCAACGGTCACAGGATCACGCTGGCGAGCACGGGGAACGTATCGCAGCTTGACTTCATCGGGG